>JABMNH010000009.1 GCA_013205245.1 Flavobacteriales bacterium
ATCTTTGATAGAAATATAAATAATTTAAAAATTAGCATTATTTAAATGCACAACGGGTATTATGTATATTTGTTGTATGGGAAATCAAAAACTGTACAAAGGCTCTTTACAAACCATCATTTTAAAACTGCTCGAAACGCAAGATAAAATGTATGGTTACGAAATAACTCAAAAAGTAAAAGAACTTACCAAAGGCGAACTCAACATTACCGAAGGTGCCCTCTACCCTGCGTTGCATAAACTTGAAGCCGAAGGTTTGCTAGATGTTGAAGTTGTAAATATTGGCAACCGCTTGCGCAAATACTACAAACTTACCGAACACGGCACAAAAGAAAGCCTTAATAAATTAGCCGAATTAGAGGCTTTTTTAAATACCATGTAAACTTTTATAAACCCTAAATTTAGTTTGGAATAATGCAGCTAACTAAAGAACAAATAACCCAGCTTTACACCTTTACACGTCAGCATTTTGTAGAGTGGTACGATTTACAAACCGAGTTGGTTGATCATTTGGCGAATGACATTGAAAGTATTTTAGAGGAAAATCCGCTTTTGACTTTCAATGAAGCTAAAAATAAATCGTTTGCTAAATTTGGCATTTTTGGATTCAGTGACGTTGTTGCAGAAAAACAAAAAGCTTTACATAATAAATATTGGAAACTGGTTTGGCATTTTTTTAAAGATTATTTTAAACTGCCTAAAATTATTGTGACTTTTGGTTTGATAGGTTTGGTTTATAAATTTTTAATAGCAGTACCTAATTTAAATATAGTCATCTCATCACTACTTCTTATTTGTATTTTGATTCCATTTATTTTATTGATAATCAAAACAAACCAATCTAAAAAAAGACAAAAAATTACGGGTAAAAAATGGTTATTTGAAAATATTGTAAATTCTTTTGGTGGTGCTTTTTTTATGCTTCAAATATTATTTCATATTTATCAAATTACAAATAATCACATCTTGTTAAATAGCTATTCCATTTTATTATTTTCATTGTTTTTTGTTATCGTTGGTTTCTTCTTTTACATCGGCTTTAGCCTTATCCCTAAAAAAATGAGCGAAATAATGTCGGCTGAATTCCCAGACTACAAACTTTCTTTAAAAGCATAATACTTTTATTATATTTGTCTTTTTAACAAACAAAAACAATATTTACGCAAGTAAATAGTTATTCATAAAGCTAAATCTCGTCATTTTTGAAAAAATATTTTATTTACTGCGTTTCAATAGTCATAGCTTTTGGTTTTATTTTTTCGTGTAGTCCTACAAAAAATACTTTTGTAAGCAGAAATATGAATGCCTTAGGTACCAAATTCAATGTGCTTTACAATGGTAATTTGGCTTTTGAAAAAGGACTCAAAGACATTGAAGAAAACTATAACGATAATTTTTACGAACGCATTCCCATAGAACCCTTACTTATTAAAGAAGAAACTTTACGTCCTAGTTTTAATTTAAATGCACCCAAAAAATATAAATATTTCGAAACTGCCGAAGAAAAAGCGGTGAAAGCCGTCCAAAAACACAGTATAAATATAAGAGGTGTAGAACACAATACGCAAATAGACGACGCCTATCTTCTTTTAGGTAAAACGCGCTATTACACACAACGTTTTATACCTGCACTAGATGCTTTTAATCACACCATTAAAGAAAATAGCAAAGCCAATTTAATTTTCGAAACGCGCATTTGGCAAGGCAAAACACAGGTGCGTTTGCAAAACGAGATTTTTGCTATTGATGGCTTAAATAAAATGGTGCGTTTTAACGATTTACCCGAAGCTATTGTTGAAGAAGCGCATACCGCTATTGCGATGGCATTTAATCAAATAGACAGTACAGAGCAGGTTATCAAACATTTAAAACTGGCAACTGAAATTGCCAAAAACCCTGTTCAAAACGCACGAAATTTATTTGTATTGGGCCAAATTTACAGAGAACAAAACCACTTAGATTCTTCTAATACGACATTTAACACATTAATGAATTTTAAAAAAGCGCCTTATAAATTTAAAATCCAAGCGCAAATTGAGATTGCCAAAAACCACCAAGCTTCTGATACCGCTAATGCTGATATTTTAATGGCGACACTTCAAAAATTAGTTGATAATTACGACAACATACCTTACTTGGGCGCTATCTATTATCAGATGGGTGTTGTTGAAACAAAAGATAATAATCTAGACAAAGCCACAGATTTCTTCAATTTATCGCTCAAAGCAAAAAACACAAATGCTTATCAGAAATTATTAGATTACGAACAATTGGGATCTATAAATCTTATCAATAAAAAATATGTAACCTCTGGCATTTATTACGACAGTGTTATAAATATTGCCGAAAACAAAACAGCAAGAAAAATACGACAAATTATACGCAAGCGCAAAAAACTAGACGACGTTATTTATTATGATGCTATTGCAAATGTCAATGACAGTATTTTAAGAGTCTCGGCACTAGACAGCACTGCTCAAACAGCTCTTTTTAACTCGCATATTGATTATTTAAAACAACGCGAAAAAGATTCTATCACACAAGAAAAACTAAAATTAGACCAACTAGCACTCGACCAACAAAATGCCATTAAAAGTACCATAAGCTCTGGAGGCTCATTCTATTTTTATAACGAACAATTGGTAGGCTTTGGTAAGCAAGAATTTTTTAAAACTTGGGGCAACAAAAAATTATCTGACAATTGGCGCTATTCTGACCAATCTGACATTAGTATTGTATCCGTGAAAACGGAGAAAAAAGACACAGTTGCTATCGCTACAAAAAATCTTAAATATAATATTGAGTATTATCTAGATAGGTTGCCAAAATCTAAAAAACAAATAGACAGCATTACCAAACAGCGCAATGATGCCTATTTTCAATTAGGGCTTATTTATAAAGAGCAATTTAGAGATTATGCGCTTGCCTCAGAAAAGCTAGAAACCCTTTTAACTTTTGATCCCAATGATAATCTTATAGTGCCTGTACATTATCACTTGTACAAAACTTATAGCCAAACAGACAGTGTTAAAGCAGCTGGCGAAAAAGCATTTCTTACAGAAAATTATCCCGAATCGCGTTTTACACAAATAATAAATAACCCAGATAGTGCCCTTTCTTTTAAGGATGAAAATGCACCCGAAACCAAGTACAAACAATTATATAATCTGTACAAATCTGATAGTTTAATAACAGCTGATAGTCTTATTACAATAGCTTTAAAAACCTATCAAGATCTGCCTATTATTCCTAAATTAAAACTTTTACAAGCGTACACCATTGTAAAATTAGACGGCCTTAAAAAGTTTGATTCCATAGCAAAAGAGATTGCCTTAGAATATCCAAACACAGTTGAAGGTAAAAAGGCTAAATCGGCCAGAGAAATTATAAAAAAGAATTTAGCTGAAGCTGATAACTTTACAACTCCAAAAGACAAAACTTGGTATTTGGCCTTACAAATACCAAAAACTGCCGATATGAGTAAGCTTGAAGAAAAGCTGAGAACCATTATTTACGAAGAGGAATTTACGCAACTATCAATGGCACAAAAATCCTATGACAGAACGACAAAGTTATTTTTAATAAAAGGATTTTCAGGAGATTACAGCTCAGATGATTTTATAAACTATTTGCATAAAAAGTACAAAAATGTCCTGCCTAAAGAATTTTTTGTAATTTCGCAACCTAATTATAACAAGGTACAACAGCATAAAAATCTGAATACGTACTTACAAACCTTAAAATAACCAAAAATCACAGCTTATGTTTTCTGATAAAAAAAAACCAGCAATCATTCCCTCTCAAATTACAGATAGAAATATAATAGGAAAAGGCACATCTATTACTGGCGATTTAGTTTCTGAAGGCGACTTTAGAATTGACGGTACTGTAGAAGGCACCATAAAAACTTCTGGGCGTGTTGTTATTGGCAAAGAAGGCAAAGTAAGTGGCACTGTTGAGTGTAATTTTGCAGACATTGAAGGCGATTTTATTGGCAAAATAATTGTCAATCAATTATTGACATTAAAAGCAACTTCAACCATTACTGGCGAAACTATTATAGGTACTTTAGCCGTTGAGCCAGGCGCTACTTTTGTAAACACAACTTGCACTATGAAAGGCACTGTTAAAGAACTCAATAAAAATGGGCAATCTAAACAAACCAAAAAAACAGCTTAATAACTACGCCCAATTTTCTGGTGTTGCAATACAAATGTTTGTCATAATTGGTGTTGGCTCCTATATAGGCGTGAAACTAGATGAGCACTTCCCAAATAAACATAATTTATTTACAATATCACTATCTTTACTCTCGGTTATATTAGCAATACTATTTGTTATTAAACGCGTAATTTCATCCTCCAAAGAAAATTGAAAATGAATACTACTTTTATAAACAGACAACTCTTTTTTTTAATTCAGCTAACAATTATTACGGTATTGCTATTTAGTGCTCACAGTTATTTAGCACATTATTTATTAGTAAAAATTTCTCTGTTTTTTCCTTTATGGCAAATTTACTTATTTCACTTTTTGGTAACAGCACTTTTATATACTTTTGTTAATTATAAACATTCAAAAGGCAATAGTCAGATTTTTAACACATTCATGGCGGGTACCCTTTTTAAAATGGTTTTAGCAATTGTCTTCTTATTACCACTTTTATTAGCTAAGACAGATAATAAAGAACCCGATGTCTTCAATTTTTTCATTCCGTACTTTTTATTTTTAGCTTTTGAAGTTTACAGTTTAACCAAACTTTTAAATAAAAAATAAGCATCCTCTTACAAGAAAAATGAGCTCAAATAAAGCTCAAATAATCCTAAAAATATTATTTGTCTTTTAATATAATCTGTGTACATTTGCACCGACCTTAAAACGAGGTATTTTAATTGATTTTGAATGAAATTAAACATCTTAAAAACAGCCTTACTTTCTATTCTTTTTCTAACTATTTCTTTTGTTGGATTTGCTTCAAACGAGAAGGGTAAAAACGATCAGGAGACTGAATTTAATCCTCAAGAAATGATTTTGCATCACGTTAAAGATGCGCATAGTTTCCATCTTTGGGAATGGCACGAAAAATCTGTTTCTATTCCACTCCCTATAATATTATGGACAAATAATGGATTAACAACCTTTATGTCTTCTAAATTTCATCATGATGATTCTGGTAAAGTAATTGTAGAAGCTAATGGTGGGAAATTTGTTAAACTTCACGAGAAAATTTATCAATTAAATACAGACGCTATTGTTATAGCTTTTGATAAAGAACACCATCCTACAAATGCAGTAAAACCTTTAGATATTTCTGTTACTAGAAATGTTTTTATGATGTGGGTTTCTGTAATTGTATTATTACTAATATTTATTATTTCGGCAAGGAGTTACCGTAAATCAGAGAACAATATCCCAAAAGGTATTGCTAGTTTTATAGAGCCTCTTGTAATTTTTGTTAGGGACGATATTGGCATTCCAATGATTGGCGCTAAGAAATACAAAAAGTACATGCCTTACCTTTTAACCATATTTTTCTTTATATGGATTAACAATATTTTTGGATTAATTCCAATTTTAAACGGCGCTAACTTAAGTGGAAATATTGCATTTACTATGACTCTTGCAGTATTTACTTTTATTATTACAACATTAAGTGGTAATAAAAATTACTGGAAACATATTTTTTGGATGCCAGGCGTGCCTGTACCAATGAAAATATTTTTAGCACCCATTGAGCTTATAGGCATGTTTGTAAAACCAATATCTTTAATGATACGTTTGTTTGCAAACATAACAGCCGGACACATTATTGTTTTGGCATTAATGTCTTTAATATTTGTATTTAAAAGTGTTGCCGTAGCACCAGTATCAATAGCCTTTTCATTATTTATTGCAGTAATTGAAATTATTGTTACAGCTATTCAGGCTTATATATTTACCGTATTGTCTGCCCTTTATTTTGGCATGGCTACAGAAGAAGAACATCATTAATTAATTTAATATATTTAACTATGGATTTAGGATCAATCGCAGCAATAGGAGCTGGTTTAGCAGCAATAGGAGCTGGTTTAGGTATTGGTAGAATTGGTGGATCAGCTATGGAAGCCATGGCGCGTCAACCAGAAATGCACGGAAAGATTCAATCTTCTGCTTTAATTTTAGCTGCTTTCGTTGAGGCAGTTGCATTATTTGCAGTTGTTGTATCATTCCTTAAGTAAAAAGAGATAAAAGTGCAACGGTTGGTTGCACTTTTACTTTTTGTTTTTGATTAGAAAATTAATAAAATAACAATATAGAAATGGATTTAGTAACACCTGGTTTTGGACTTATATTCTGGACAGCAATAACTTTTTTATTCTTACTATTAATCTTAAAAAAGTTTGCTTGGAAACCTATTCTTGATGCCGTTAGTGAGCGAGAAGAAGGCATTAAAGATGCTTTAGGCGAAGCCGAAAAAGCACGCGGAGAAATGCTTAATTTAAAATCGGCTAACGAACAAATTTTAAAAGAAGCACGTGCAGAACGCGAATTACTTTTAAAAGATGCCAGAGATATCAAAAATAAAATGATTGCCGATGCTAAAGAAGATGCGCAAGAGCAAGCCAATAAAATGATAACGCAAGCTAGAGAAAGTATTCATAATGAAAAACAAGCTGCCATTACAGAATTAAGAAATCAGGTAGCCGAATTGTCTATTGGTATTGCTAAAAAAGTAATGCAAAGCGAGCTTTCATCAGAAGAAAAACAAGTGGCTTTAATAGAAAACATGTTAAAAGACATCAGTTTAAAATAAGCTTATGAAAGGAACTAGAGCCGCATTAAGATACGCAAAAGCTGTTTTAAGCTTAGCTAAAGATAAAAATTTAGCCGAAGCTGTTAATGCAGACTTATTATTAATTGCGTCAACTTTAGAATCAAATAAAAATTTACGAGATACTTTACTTAATCCTGTTATAAAATCTGGTGTTAAACAATCAATTTTAACAAAGATTTTTGAAGGTAAAATAAATGGTATCACACAAGGTTTATTACATCTTTTAATTGAAAATAAACGCTTAAATTTACTTTTACCTATAGCAAAAGAATATGCAATAATATTCGATTTTGATATGGGTATGGAAATAGCAAATGTTACTACTGCTACGCCACTTACAAAAGATTTAGAAAGTAAAATATTAGAAAAAATAAAAACGCTTACAGATAATGAAGTGACCATTAAAAACATTGTAGATTCAAACATTATTGGTGGCTTTATTTTACGCATTGGCGATAAACAATACGATGCCAGTATTACTGGACAATTAAATCTCTTAAAAAGAGAATTTGAAGACAATTATTACGTATCAAAATTTTAAAAAGAAATAGATAAAAATATTAGTTATGGCAGAAGTTAAACCAGCTGAAGTTTCAGCAATTTTAAAAGAGGAATTATTAGGTTTTGAAACACAAGCTTCATTAGACGAAGTAGGAACCGTTCTTCAAGTAGGCGATGGTATTGCGCGCGTTTATGGTTTATCAAACGTACAGTATGGTGAATTAGTAGAATTTGAAAGTGGTCTTGAAGCGATTGTTCTTAACTTAGAGGTAGACAACGTTGGTGTTGTACTTTTAGGTGCTTCAAAAGGTATAAAAGAAGGATCAATTGTTAAACGCACAAAAAGAATTGCTTCTCTACGCGTTGGCGAAGGCATTATTGGCCGTGTTGTTGACACCCTTGGTATTCCAATTGATGGTAAAGGGCCTGTTGTAGGCGAAACTTTCGAAATGCCACTAGAGCGTAAAGCCCCAGGTGTAATTTTCCGTCAGCCAGTAACCGAACCATTACAAACAGGTATTAAAGCTATTGATGCCATGATTCCTATTGGCCGTGGTCAACGTGAGTTGATTATTGGTGACCGCCAGACTGGTAAATCTACCGTTGCGATTGACACAATTTTAAATCAAAAAGAATTTTACGATGCTGGAAAACCTGTTTATTGTATCTATGTTGCCATAGGGCAAAAAGCATCTACAGTGGCTACCATTGCAAAAATGTTAGACGAACGTGGCGCACTAGCTTATACAACTATTGTTGCTGCAAGTGCATCAGAACCTGCACCAATGCAAGTTTACGCACCATTTGCAGGTGCCGCTATTGGTGAATATTTTAGAGATTCTGGACGTCCAGCTTTAATTATATATGACGATTTATCTAAACAAGCGGTAGCATATCGTGAAGTGTCGCTATTGTTAAAACGTCCTCCAGGACGTGAAGCTTACCCTGGTGATGTATTTTATTTACACTCGCGTTTATTAGAACGTGCTGCAAAAATTATTGGTGACGATGTTATTGCAAAACAAATGAATGATGTGCCAGAGTCTATCAGACCTTTTATAAAAGGCGGTGGATCTTTAACCGCTTTACCAATTATCGAGACACAAGCAGGCGATGTTTCTGCCTATATTCCTACCAATGTAATTTCTATTACTGATGGTCAAATATTCTTAGAATCAGATTTGTTTAACTCAGGTGTGCGTCCAGCCATTAACGTAGGTATTTCTGTATCTCGTGTGGGTGGTAATGCTCAGATTAAATCGATGAAAAAAGTGGCTGGTACTTTAAAATTAGACCAAGCACAATACAGAGAATTAGAAGCTTTTGCAAAATTTGGTTCTGATCTTGATGCGGCTACAATGAATGTTATTGAAAAAGGAAAACGCAATGTTGAGATTTTAAAACAATCTCAAAACGACCCTTATACTGTAGAAAATCAAGTGGCTATTATTTATGCTGGCTCAAAAGATTTATTAAGAAAAGTACCTGTAGATAAAGTTAAAGAATTCGAAAGCAATTTCTTAGTCTATTTAAACACAAAACACCCAGATGTTTTAGAATCGTTTAAAGCTGGTAAATTAACTGATGAAGCAATTAAAACAGTAGAAAAAGTAGCTGCTGAATTATCGTCTAAATACTAATTCGGAATTAAGAATTACAGATTCTAAATTCATAATTAAAAAGAATGGCAAACTTAAAAGAAATACGTAACAGAATAGCTTCCATTGGTTCAACAATGCAGATAACCAGTGCCATGAAAATGGTATCGGCAGCTAAGCTAAAAAAAGCACAAGACGCTATTGTTCAAATGCGCCCTTATGCCAATAAGCTTACAGAATTATTGCAAAATTTGAGTGCCAATGCAGAAGATATTGAAAGCCCTTACAGTGAGCAACGCGATGTTAAAAATGTGTTGTTAGTTGCTATTACTTCAAACAGAGGTCTCTGTGGTGGATTTAATTCAAACGTCATCAAAGAAACTGTGCGTATTGCCCAAACAAATTATGCCGATAAAAACGTGTCTTTATATACCATTGGTAAAAAAGGAAATGATTTATTATCTAAGAAATTCACAGTTATCGGAAATCAAAACGCCTTATTTGATACTTTGACATTCGAAAATGCAAGTTTGGTTGCCGAAGAATTGATGCAATTATTTGTTGGTGGCACTTACGATAAAATTGAAATAATTTATAACCAATTTAAAAATGCTGCAACGCAATTGGTTCAAGTAGAGCAATTTTTACCACTTGTTGCTACAATTTCTAAAACAAGTTCTTCTGTAAATTACGTTTTCGAACCTAATCAAACTGATATTGTTACCGTATTAATGCCTAAATCGTTAAAAATGCAATTGTACAAATCTGTAAGAGATTCGTATGCATCAGAACACGGTGCACGTATGACGGCTATGCATAAAGCTACAGACAACGCTACCGAATTGCGTGACGATTTATTGTTAACTTATAACAAAGCCCGTCAAGCGGCCATTACTAACGAGATTTTAGAAATTGTTGGTGGCGCTGAAGCGTTAAACAATTAGACCGTAAGGTCAAATGTTTAAAATAGCGCGGAGGCTTTAAACAATTAGACCGAAGGTCAAATGTTTAAAAAGGTGCAAAGACCTTTAACAATTAGGCCGTAAGGTCAAATGTTTAAAAAGGCGCTTAAGCATTGAACAATTAGAAACTTGTCAGGTCGAGCGTCCCGATATTTCGGGAGAGACCCCAAATAAAATAAACAAAACCTCTAGGTATTTCTCCTTGAGGTTTTTTACTTTTACAACATAATCACTGCGTATGAAAATTTTATTACTCGATACCAATCACGACATCCTTAAAAGCGGATTAGAACAACTCGGTCACCAATGTGAGGAGGATTTTATGTCATCAAAATCCGATATAGAAAAAAAGATACATCTATACCAAGGTCTTGTTATTAGAAGCCGTTTTAATATTGACAAACAATTTTTAGATGCTGCTACAAACCTAAAATTTATCGGACGCGTTGGGGCCGGATTGGAAAATATTGATATCACTTATGCGGATAAAAAAGGTGTCAAATTAATATCGGCACCCGAAGGAAACAGAAATGCTGTTGGCGAACACGCCCTTGGCATGTTGTTGAGTTTGTTAAATAATTTAAACAAAGTAGATTCCGAAGTGCGCCATGGGATTTGGTTACGTGCCGAAAATAGAGGCGTTGAGCTTGAAGGCAAAACTATAGGATTAATAGGTTACGGAAATATGGGAAAATCTTTTGCCAAAAAATTAAGTGGCTTTGATGTTAAAGTTATTTGCCATGATATTTTACCAAATGTTGGCGACGTTTATGCTACTCAAGTTACACAAGAGCAATTTTTTGACCAAACTGATATCTTAAGTCTGCATACACCGCTTACAAATTTGACACTAAATATGGTTGACACTGCCTTTATTTCAAAATTTAAAAACCCTTTTTATTTAATAAATACCGCTCGTGGGCAATCAGTAAATACGTCCGATTTAGTAGAGGCGCTAGAAAATAAAAAAATATTAGGTGCTTGTTTAGATGTGCTTGAATACGAAAAATCATCATTCGAAAGTCTATTTAGTGCAGATATACCAAAAGCTCTTAAATATTTAATCACATCCAACAAGGTGATTTTAAGTCCACATATAGCAGGCTGGACACATCAATCTAATTACAAACTAGCCAAAACAATAGTAGATAAAGTGCAGTTATACTTAAGCCATTAAATATTTTAACAGATCTGTTGTGCTTACCATACCTACTAATTTTCGATTTTCGACAACTGGAACGGCATGAAATTTATTATTAATAAGTACTTTAATAACCTTTCTAATGCTATCATCGGGGCAAACTCTAATTGGGTCTTCAACCATTAACTGCTTAATTGAAATCAATTTATAAATTGTATTGTCAATAGCAGATTTATCGTCGTAAGCTTCGCCAAAGCTAATACGCAAAACATCGTTATAGCTTAAAATACCTACCATTTTATGATTTTTAACAATAGGTAAGTGTCTAATTTTATGGTTTAAAAATAACCTGCAAGCATCAGACAAATCATTATTAACATCAAGCGTTATGACATTTGTAGTCATAATTTTTGAGACAGGTTCTTTAACTTTAGTATTCATAATGGTGCAGTTTATGATTATATAAAGTTGCGGGTAAACTGCCATACAAAAAATGATATAAATCAGATTTTTGAAATATTATGAATAATTTTAATAACTCTATTTCACTTATTTATTGACTCTAAATCATTAATTACTACCCGTTGTGCATTTAAATAATGCTAATTTTTAAATTATTTATATTTCTATCAAAGATAAACTTATTGATGTATTGAATAACCGTTAACGAAGTTAATTTGGATAGTATTCTTGTTTTAAATCCTTGAAAAGATTTAGCA
>JABMNH010000010.1 GCA_013205245.1 Flavobacteriales bacterium
ATTTTTATCTAATTTTAACCACGATGGTGCACTTAATAGTTGAATCTAGCAAAAAATTATTTTTTTACTAAGGTATATAATTATACTTATAATTTTATATCTTTGCACGCTCGAATTTGGTGTTTATGAAACGTTTGAAGAAGGAGTATGTAATTCCTTTTACAGGATTAAAATTAGGAAAACATCAATTTGAATATCAAATTGATAATAAGTTCTTTGAAGCATATAATTATAACGATTTTTTAAATGCTGATGTAAAAATTACATTAGACTTTGAAAAAAACGGCAATATGTTTGATTTGTCTTTCAAAGCAAAAGGTGCATTTAACGTGGCTTGCGATGTTACAAACGAACCTTTTGATTTGCCAGTAGATTCAAGCCTTAATTTGGTTGTTAAGTTTGGCGAAGAATTTAATAATGACAATGAGACTGTTTTAATTATGCCTCATAATGCTTGCGAAATTGATATAAAACAATACATTTTTGAAATGTTGGTTTTAGCGATGCCGGCAAAAAGGATGCATCCTGGAATAGCTGCAGGAACTTTAAAATCTGATATATTTGAAAAGCTAAAAGAATTACAACCTAAACAAAATTTAAGTTTAGAAGAAGATATGATAGACCCCAGATGGTCTAAATTAAAAACATTAAGAACAGAAAAAAAAGAATAAAATGGCACATCCAAAGAGAAAAATCTCGAAAACAAGAAGAGATAAAAGAAGAACACATTATAAAGCAAGCATGCAACAAATTGCTAAAGATCCTACAACTGGCGAAGCGCATTTGTATCATAGAGCTCATTGGCATGAAGGTAAATTATATTACCGTGGTCAAATAGTTATGGAAACCGAAGCCGCTACAGCATAATTTTTTGTAATAGAAATATTAAAAAAACCCTCATTTTTGAGGGTTTTTTTGTTGTTTTTGACTCATTTTACCCAAAAAATGACGATTTTTGCCAAAATTTTGAAATAAATTGCATTACTTTGACGTTCCGTTTTTTTATAAAAGAGACCTTAAGTTTTGTCTAAAAGCATAAATTATGACTAAAATAACCGCAGCCATATCAGCCGTAGGTAAATATGTTCCAGACTTTGTATTATCTAATGCTTTATTAGAGACAATGGTAGATACAAATGATGAGTGGATTACATCTAGAACTGGAATTAAAGAACGACGTATTTTAAAGGGAGAAAACAAAGGAACATCTTATATGGCCATTAAGGCCGCTCAAGATTTATTGCGTAAGAAGCAGATTGACCCTAAAGAAATAGAGCTTGTTATTGTAGCTACAGCTACACCAGATATGCAAGCCGCCTCAACCTCAGCTTTTGTAGCTACCAAAATAGGAGCCACAGAAGCTTTTTCATTTGATCTCATTGCTGCCTGTTCAAGCTTTTTGTTTGCAATGTCGACAGCTGCAGGATATATAGAATCTGGAAAGTATAAAAAAGTACTATTAATTGGTGCCGATAAATGTTCGTCTATGATAGATTATACAGATCGTGCTACCTGTATAATTTTTGGCGATGGCGCTGGCGCCGTATTGTTTGAACCAAACAATGAGGGGCTTGGTATTCAAGACGAATATTTAAGAAGTGATGGCAATGGCAGAGATTTTTTAAAAGTAGAAGCAGGTGGGTCTTTATTACCAGCAACAGCAGAAACTATTGCCAACAAACAACATTATGTACATCAAGATGGTAAAACTGTCTTTAAATTTGCTGTGTTTAATATGGCCGATGCTTGTGAGAGGATTTTAGAAAGTAACAACTTAACTAAAGAAGATATTCAATGGCTAGCACCACATCAGGCCAACAAACGCATTATTGATGCCACAGCAAACCGATTAAAATTAGATCCTGCCAAAGTTATGATGAACATTCATAAATATGGCAATACAACATCGGCAACATTGCCATTATTGTTAAACGATTACGAAGATCAACTTAAAAAAGGCGATACCATTGTTTTTGCAACTTTTGGCGGTGGATTTACATGGGGTTCTATGTTATATAAGTGGGCTTATTAAAAACGAAACTATCAAACCTAATATATTATGGATTTAAAAGAAATTCAAAACCTAATAAAATTCGTTGCCAAATCTGGCGCTAGCGAAGTTAAATTAGAAATGGAAGATGTGAAAATTACCATTAGAACTGGCGATTTAAGACATATGCCAGAAACCATGGTTCAACAAATGCCAATGCAAGCGCCTCAAGTTATGGCACCTCAGTTAGAGAGTTCTACGCCTGTTGCCCAAGTTGTTGCAGAAGTGACAGATGAGACTGCAAATTACATTACAATAAAGTCTCCAATAATCGGTACATTTTATAGAAGACCATCACCAGATAAACCTTTATTTGCCAATGTTGGCGATACCGTAAGCGTTGGCGATACAGTTTGTATTATTGAAGCTATGAAGTTATTTAACGAAATCGAATCAGAAATTTCGGGTAAAATCATAAAAATTCTTGTTGATGATGCATCTCCTGTAGAATTCGACCAACCTTTATTTTTAGTAGACCCATCATAATATAACAGCCAATTACAAAAATTAAATACCTTTAGTAAAACATTGGATTTTGTTTTTTGTGTATTGTAATTTGAAAAAATTATGTTTAAAAAAATATTAATTGCCAATAGAGGAGAAATAGCTTTACGCATTATTAGAACCTGTAAAGAAATGGGCATAAAATCTGTGGCGGTTTATTCTACCGCAGATGCCGAAAGTTTACATGTTAAATTTGCCGATGAAGCTGTGTGTATTGGCCCTCCACCAAGTAATTTATCGTATTTAAAAATGTCTAATATTTTGGCTGCTGCCGAAATAACCGATGCAGACGCCATCCATCCTGGTTATGGATTTTTATCAGAAAATGCTAAGTTCTCTAAACTTTGTGATGAACATGGTATTAAGTTTATAGGCGCTTCCGCGGATATGATTAATAAAATGGGAGATAAGGCTTCTGCCAAAGCAACAATGAAAGCTAATGGCGTGCCTACCATTCCTGGTTCCGAAGGGATTATTTCTTCGTTTCCAGTTGCCGAAAAACTAGCCTTAGAAATTGGTTACCCAGTGATGCTAAAAGCTACTGCAGGTGGTGGCGGTAAAGGAATGCGTGACGTTTGGAAACCAGAAGATTTAAAGAAAGGATGGGATGATGCCCGTCAAGAAGCGAAAGCTTGTTTTGATAATGATGGCATGTATATGGAAAAACTTATTGAAAATCCAAGACATATAGAAATTCAAATTATTGGAGATTCTTTTGGTAAAGCTTGTCACCTTTCAGAACGCGATTGCTCAATTCAACGCCGTCATCAAAAACTGACAGAAGAAACGCCATCGCCATTTATGACAAAATCTTTGCGCAAAAAAATGGGAGAAGCTGCTGTTAAAGCATCAGAATCTATTAAATATGAAGGCGCAGGAACCATTGAATTTTTGGTAGATAAACACCGTAATTTTTATTTTATGGAAATGAATACGCGTATTCAAGTTGAACATCCAATCACAGAACAGGTTGTTGAATTTGATCTTATTCGTGAGCAAATATTAGTAGCTGCTGGTGTCCCTATTTCAGGAAAAAATTATTTCCCGAGATTATTTTCAATAGAATGTCGCATAAACGCAGAAGATCCTTTTAATAATTTTAGACCATGTCCAGGTGTCATTACAAATTTACATATTCCAGGTGGTCATGGTGTTCGTGTAGATTCGCACGTATATGCTGGCTATAGAATACCTCCTAATTACGATTCTATGATTGCAAAACTCATTACCACAGCACAATCTAGAGAAGAGGCTATAAGTAAAATGAAACGTGCTTTAGGCGAATTTGTTATTGAAGGCGTTAAAACAACCATTCCTTTTCACAGACAACTTATGGATAATGAAGTGTATATTTCTGGAAATTATACCACAAAATTCATGGAAGATTTTAAATTGGAACCGATAGTTTAGACTATTATAAATTTATAAAAAAGAGGATTATCATTTGATAATCCTCTTTTTTTTGTAGTTTTGATTACAAATTTAAACCCATGGAGCAGAAAAGCTTAAAAATTGATGGTATAGATAAAATCATCTTACATCATTTAATGTTAGATGCTAGAAAACCTATTTTAAGTATTGCCAGAGAAGTGGGTGTTTCTGGTGCGGCCATCCACCAAAGATTAAAAAAATTAGAAGCCTCGGGTTTGATAGTGGGCTCAAAAATTATTATAAACACCGAGCTATTGGGTTATAAAACATTGGCGTTTGTGGGCATATTTTTAGATGCAGCAAGTAAGATAACAACTGCCTTAAAAAGCCTTACAGAAATTCCTGAAGTGATTGAGAGTCATTATACCACTGGTAATTATGCCATATTTGTAAAGATACTTTGTAAAGATAATGCCCATCTAATGCATTTATTAAACAAAGAAATTCAGTCTATAAAAGGTGTGGCACGTACCGAAACCTTCATCTCGTTAGACCAACAAATAAATCGGCAAATTAAAATTTAGAAAATCTTAGCGCCTGTTAAAAATGCTTAAATAGTATAACAAAGTAGCCAAAGCACCAATGGCTGCCGCTACATATGTGCGCGCTGCCCATTTTAAAGCATCTTGCGCCCCTTCGTGTTCTTGAGTTGTTAAAAAGTTTTTAGTATTTAACCATGCCAAAGCCCTATTACTGGCATCGTATTCTACGGGTAAAGTGATAAAACTAAAAACCACATTGGCGGCAAAAAGCACAATACCGATTAATAATAAGTATGGAAAAGTATTAAAGAAAAGGATGCCACCTATAAGTAAAAATGACCCATATTTTGAAGCTATATTTATGGTAGGAACTAATTGCGTTCGCAAATTTAGCCAAGCATAACTTTTTGCGTGTTGCACGGCATGACCACATTCGTGAGCTGCTACTGCGGCAGACGATATGCTTCTGCCACTATAAACGGCATCACTTAAATTAACAGTTTTGTTTCTGGGGTCGTAATGATCGGTTAATTGACCTTCAGTAGAAGTCACTTTGACATCATATATATTATTATCTGCCAACATTTGTTCTGCAATTTCTTTTCCGCTTAAACCGTTTTGCAACTGAATTTTAGAATATTTTTTAAATTTTTGTTTAAGACGGTATTGCACAAACCAACTTAAACCAGCAATAACTATAATAAGTAATAACATATTGTAAGAATTAAATATCAATATTAATAATATCTTTACAGCATAAATTATTCCAATTTATAAAACAAGTCAAAATGTCAAAACAACGCAATATATTATTGGTTTATACAGGAGGCACAATTGGCATGATGAAAGATCCAAAAACAGGAGCGCTTCGTGCTTTTAATTTTGATAAACTGTTAAAAAATATTCCCGAGTTAAATTTGTTAGATTGTAAAATTTCAACGCAATCTTTTGCCAAACCAATAGATTCATCAGATATGAATACCGAATATTATATTGATTTGGTAGAAATTATTGAACAAAATTATGATGATTTCGACGGGTTTGTGGTTTTGTCTGGTTCAGATACCATGGCGTATGCAAGTTCTGCCATAAGTTTTATGTTAGAAAATTTAAGCAAGCCAGTTATTTTTACAGGATCGCAATTGCCTATAGGCGATTTAAGAACCGATGCCAAAGAAAATTTAATAACAGCCATACAAATTGCTGCATCCTATATAAATGATATTCCTACAGTACCCGAAGTGGCATTGTATTTCGAATATCAATTATACAGAGCCAACAGAACAACTAAAATAAATGCCGAACATTTCGAAGCTTTTACCTCTTTAAATTATCCGCCATTAGCGACATCAGGTGTGCATTTAAAATTTAATAAGGAAGCTATTATGCCTTATAATAAGAAGGTGTTGATTGTTAGAAAGATTTTGGATACCAATATTGCCATTTTAAAATTATTCCCAGGCATTACAAAAACAACAATTTCTAGTACTTTAAACATCAAAAATATAAAAGGCATAATTATTGAGACGTATGGATCTGGCAATGCGCCGACGAGTATTTGGTTTATAGAATTATTGAAAAAAGCCATTAAAAAAGGAATTTTTATTATTAATGTAACCCAATGTTCGGGAGGAAGTGTTACTTTGGGACAATACGATACAAGCATGCAATTAAAAAAAATAGGTATAATTGACGGAAAAGACATCACAACAGAATCTGCTGTAGGCAAGTGTATGTATTTATTAGGTGCTAAAATTTCGTCAAAAGACTTTAAAAGTGTATTTGAAACATCATTAAGAGGAGAAATTGTCTAGAAAGTTTTTTCAAATAAAATATTTTTCGTTAATTGGCACTCTCAATAAAAAAGCCATTTTAGGAGAGGTGGCCGAGCGGCTTAAGGCGCATGCTTGGAAAGCATGTTTACAAGAAATTGTAACGGGGGTTCGAATCCCTTTCTCTCCGCTTAGAGTTGCTTTTTTAAATAATATTTATATCTTTAACCCGTTAACATTTTAATCAATTTTAAGAATTAGAAACATGAAAAGAGTATTTACCATCCTTGCCATTGCAGGAGTATTGTTTTTTAGTGCAACACCAATGGTTTTCGCACAAGACGGAACAAACACAGATCAAGTAGCAGACTCTACAACAGTAGATTCTACTCAAACAAAAGAGGTGATTCCTGCCGCTACAACTTCTGATGAAGTTAAGCCCGAAGCAGACAAAACATTTCACCAAGTGTTAAAACAAAAATTTATTGAAGGTGGTCCTGGCTTTATGGGAATCGTACTTTTAACATTAATTTTTGGTTTGGCTATTGCGATAGAAAGAATTATCTATCTTAATATGTCTACAACAAACACTAAAAAATTAGTTCAAGGCGTAGAAGATGCTTTAAAATCTGGAGGTGTAGAAGCTGCAAAAGAATTATGCAGAAACACTAAAGGGCCTGTTGCCTCGATATTCTATCAAGGTTTAGACCGTATGGATGAAGGTATTGACAATGTTGAAAAAGCAGTTGTTGGATACGGAGGCGTACAAATGGGGTTATTAGAAAAAAATATTTCTTGGTTGTCTTTATTTATCGCTTTAGCGCCGATGTTAGGTTTTATGGGTACAGTAATTGGTATGATTGGTGCATTTGATGCTATTGAAGCTGCTGGAGATATTTCTCCTTCATTAGTGGCTAATGGTATTAAAGTAGCTTTATTAACAACTGTATTTGGTCTTATTGTAGCAATTATTCTTCAAATATTTTATAATTATATTATTTCTAAAATAGATAGTATCGTTAACAGTATGGAAGATGCGTCAATTACTTTAATTGATGTATTAGTAAGAAATAAAAACTAATATCAATTATGAAAAACACTAAAATATTAAATATTGTTGTAGGTGTTGTCATGCTATTAGGCATGTTCTTGTGGGTCAGAACTGGTATGAACAGTGATGATCTTAAAGGAAATGCAGATTTACAAGCGAGCGTTTTAAACCCTTTTACTTGGCTAACTTTTTTATTATTGTTGGGTTCTACAGGTGCAGCTGTAGTGTTTTCGGTTATAAACCTTGTTAAACACCCAGCACTTTTAAAAAGATCTTTAATAGGATTAACCGCTATGGCAGTTATTTTGTTAATAGCTTATTTAATGGCACCAGACAATGCAGTTTCAAATATGAAAGGCGTAGAGTTAGCCTCTACATCCGTATCTAAATGGGTAAGTACAGGTATTTGGTACTCACTTTTATTAGGGGGTCTTGGTTTAGCTTTTTTTGTATTCGATTTTGCAAAATCATTTATTAAATAATAATAAAAATGGCTAGACGAGAAACACCAGAAATAAATGCAGGCTCAATGGCCGATATTGCTTTCTTACTTTTGATTTTTTTCTTGGTAACCACAACTATGGATGTTACATCAGGTATTAGTAGAAAATTACCCGAGAAACCACCCAAAGATGCGCCGCCGCCACCAAAAATTAAAGAAAGAAACATTTTTGAAGTTAATATTAACAGAAGTAATAAACTGTTGGTAGAAAATAAAGAAATGCACGTAAGCGAACTTAAAGAAGCCACTATTAAATTTATAGATAATGGCGGCGCACTAGAAAATAATGGCAAAGACGAATTTTGTTCTTATTGCGAAGGAGATAGAAACCCAGATTCATCTGATAATCCTAAAAAAGCGATTATCTCTTTACAAAATGATAGGGGTACTTCTTACAAAACATATATAGCAGTTCAAAATGAATTGGTAATGGCTTACTCAATATTAAGAGACAGGTATGCAATGAAAAAATTTGGCAAGCATTTTGACGATCTAAATAACGATAATCAGAAAGTTGTTAAAGAAGCGTACCCTCAAATTATTTCAGAAGCAGAACCAACAAAATCATAAACTTATACTATGTCTAAATTTGCTAAAAAGAAAAAAGGATTACCAGCTATATCAACAGCATCGTTACCCGATATTGTTTTTATGTTGTTGTTCTTTTTCATGGTAACAACTGTAATGAGAGAAACAGATGCATTAATTGATGTGCGTGTTCCTACAGCTACAGAAGTTAAAAAATTAGAACGGAAAAATTTAGTAAGCTATATTTATGTAGGGAAACCTAAAATGAAATTTAGAGCTAAATATGGTAGTGCAGATAAAATTCAGTTAAATGATAAGTTTGCTTCTATATCTGATATACAAAGTTTTATATTAGCCGAACGCGCTTCTAAAAATGAAGAAGAAATCCCTTATATGACAACATCTATCAAAGCTGATGAAGATGCCAGTATGGGAATTATATCTGATATTAAGATAGAGCTTAGAGATATTAATGCACTTAAAATTAATTACGCTACTCATAAAGGTAAAGATACCCGAATGAATTTCTAATTAATGATATAAATATCCAAAAAAAGGCTGCCAATTGGCAGCCTTTTTTTATTTAAAACACGCTCCTTAAAATTTAATAGATTAGCATTTTGCGAGAACTTGCCTTTCGAAATAATAATTGTATATTTGCGCCCAAATTAAATTATACATAATAATCATTTAAATAATATTGGCATGTACTTAACAAAAGAGACAAAACAAGACATTTTTAAAAAGCACGGAAAATCTGAATCAGATACCGGTACTTCTGAAGGGCAAATTGCTTTATTCACTTTCAGAATTAATCATTTAACAGAACACTTAAAAAAGAATCGTAAAGATTTTAACACAGAGCGTTCGCTGGTTAAATTGGTAGGTAAACGCAGAAGTTTGTTAGACTACTTAAAAGATAGCGATATCACAAGATATCGTGCTATTATTAAAGAGTTAGCTTTAAGAAAATAAACAATTACAAAGAGGCTTTTAAAGCCTCTTTTTTTATAAAAAGGCTATAACTTAGCATTTCATTGGCAATAAACAACACACAACTTATTTATTGTTTAATCAAACCTAAAAAAATAGGTTTAAAAATTTAAAAATTATGATTCCTAAATTATTTAAGGAAACGATTGACTTAGGCGATGGCAGAACCATCACTATCGAAACAGGCCGTTTAGCTAAACAAGCGCATGGTTCGGTTGTCGTACGTATGGGAAAAACTGTATTATTAGGTACTGTAGTATCTAACTATAGTGCAAGCCCTGTTGATTTTTTACCACTAACGGTAGATTATCGCGAAAAATTTGCTGCCGCAGGAAAATATCCTGGTGGATTCTTTAAAAGAGAAGCAAGACCTAGCGATAGCGAAGTCTTAACAATGCGTTTGGTAGACCGTGTATTACGTCCACTTTTTCCAAAAGATTACCACGCAGAAACACAAGTTATGATTCAATTAATGTCTCATGACGAAAATGTTATGCCAGAAGCTTTAGCAGGATTAGCGGCATCTGCTGCTATTCAGTTAAGCGATTTCCCTTTTGAGTGTCCTATTTCTGAAGCGCGTGTAGCACGTGTAAATGGTGAATTTATTATTAATCCTAGTAAAGAATTATTAGCTCAAGCCGATATTGATATGATGGTTGGAGCTTCTGCCGATTCTGTTATGATGGTAGAAGGAGAAATGGATGAGTGTAGTGAAGAAGATATGGCAGCTGCCATTAAATTTGCACACGAAGCTATTAAACTGCAATGTGCTGCACAAGTGCGTTTAGCAGAAGCTTTCGGTAAAAAAGAAGTGCGTACATACGATGTTGAAGAAAGTGATGAAGACTTTGCACAAATTGTACACGATTTTTCTTACCAAAAAGTATATGATATTGCAAAAGCAGGATCATCTAAACAAGAACGTACTGAGAAATTCGCTGCTCTAAAAGAAGAATTAAAAGCATCTTTTACAGAAGAAGAATTAGAAGAAAAAGGAAAGTTTATTTCAAAATATTATAATAAAGCGCAAAAAGCGGCTATTAGAGACCTTACTTTAAATGAAGGTTTACGTTTAGACGGAAGAAAAACAAATGAAATCAGACCAATTTGGTGTGAGGTAGATTATTTACCTTCTCCTCATGGTTCTGCCGTATTCACACGTGGCGAAACACAAGCTTTAGCAACTGTAACTTTAGGAACTTCAAGAGATGCCAATATTATAGACTCACCAACTGATGAAGGCGAAGAGCGTTTCTATTTACACTACAATTTTCCACCATTCTGTACAGGTGAAGCAAGACCATTAAGAGGTACTTCCCGTAGAGAAGTTGGTCATGGTAACTTAGCGCAACGTGCTTTAAAAAACATGGTTCCAGCAGATTGTCCTTATACTGTTAGAGTGGTTTCAGAAGTTTTAGAATCTAACGGTTCTTCATCTATGGCAACTGTTTGTGCTGGTACTTTAGCCTTAATGGATGCTGGTATTCAAATGAAAAAACCAGTTTCTGGTATTGCTATGGGTTTAATTTCTGATGAAGCTACAGGAAAATTTGCAGTTTTATCTGATATTCTTGGAGATGAAGATCACTTAGGTGATATGGATTTTAAAGTAACTGGTACTGCCGATGGTATTACAGCTTGTCAAATGGATATCAAAGTAAAAGGTTTGTCTTATGAAGTGTTAGAAAGTGCTTTGGCACAAGCACGCGATGGCCGTTTACATATATTAAATATCCTTACAGACACTATTGCAAAACCTAATGATGATGTAAAAGCTCATGCACCAAAAATGGTTTCTAAAATCATACCCAATGAATTTATTGGCGCATTGATTGGCCCTGGTGGAAAAGTAATTCAAGAAATGCAAAAAGTAACAGGTTGTACAATTGTTATTAATGAAGACCCAATTACTGAAGAAGGTATTGTTGAAATATTAGGGACTAACCAAGAAGGTATTGATGCTGTTTTAGCTAAAATTGCTTCAATAACATTTAAACCTATTCTTGGAAATACTTACCAAGTTAAGGTAATTAAAATTCTTGATTTTGGACCGGTTGTTGAATATATTGAGGCTCCAGGCAACGAAGTGTTATTACATATTTCAGAATTAGCATGGGAACGTACCGAAAATGTTACTGATGTTGTTAATATGGGAGATGTTTTTGATGTTAAATATTTTGGAAAAGATCCTAGAACTCATAAAGAAAAAGTATCTAGAAAAGCTATTTTGCCAAAACCAGAAGGTTTTGTAGAAAGACCTCCACGTGATAACAATAGAGATAACCGCTCTAGAGACAATCGTTCTAACGATAGGAGACCTAGAAGAGATTAATAATATTTTCTTATAAAAAACAAAACCCTTAGACTTTCGTCTAAGGGTTTTTTATTTCAATAAATTTAGATAACCCCCCTAAATTTTTTGACATCACAAATATATAAATATTTAACACTTATTTATTGCAAAAAACACAATTTATTAAAACAATTTTTTGCATTTTTTGCAAAATATGTATATTTACGGTATCAAAAGTAAATTTTTATGAAAAGCCCGCAAGAAACCTTGATGACAATCTTAAAAAAAAGAGTCCATAAAAAACTCTCTTTTGTAGATATTATCAGCTCAATTCTCCAACTAAATTATGATGCAGCTTACAAAGGGTAACTAACAAAACGTCTCTTTCTATTAATGAGACAATAGTTTTGGCCAAACATTTTAATATTTCATTAAATAAGCTATACGATGTCGGTGAAAAAAACAGCATTTTTATTTCTCAAACACCAAATATTAATAACGTAGAAGATTTAGAGCTTTATTTTAAGATGTCTTATAATACACTGGTCCCTTTGTTAAAAAAGGAAGGTGTTAATATTTGCTATGCAGCCAAAGAAATTCCCATTTTTTACCTTTTAAATAACACCAAACTGTCAAAATTTAAAATTTATGTATGGCTAAATCTTTTAGATACTACTTTTTCAATGTCTAAAATATCTTTCACCAATTTTAATCCGAGTGATGATTTACTTACCTCTGCACAAAATTTTGGCAGCACCTATACCCAATTTAATATTAAAGAAATAAGGAATGACAATGTGCTAAATAAAACCATAAAACAAATTTATCATTTTTTTGAAGTAGGATTGTTGACATTAGACGACGCGCTTATTATTTGTGATGATTTAGAGCAGATAATTAAGAAAATTGAAATTAATGCTAGAGCGGGTATGCGATTAGATACGCCTAAAAAAAGGTCTTTCACGCTATACCATAATGAAATTATGGCATTGTCAAATACAGTAATTATCAGTTCAATTGACACTAAAAGGGTATTATCACCCTACCTGCTTTTATCTTATCATATAATAACAGACCCAAAGACTTGCGATAACTTTCAAATTTTTTTCAATAAACAATTAGAAAGTTCAAATCTGTTATCTTCATCAGAAGAAAAAGGAAGAAGCCTGTTCTTTAATAAGTTATATCAAGTAATAAACAGATTAAAGACCCGTCTTAAAATAGACGATCAGCTGCCATTAATTTAATTTAATTTTTTTTGTAACATTTATACGTGGCCTTACGTATATAAGTGTAGATACAGAAAAACTTCAGATTTACATGAGACAACTCAAAATTACAAAACAGGTTACCAATCGCGAAACCGCATCATTAGACAAGTATTTACAAGAAATAGGAAAAGTTGATTTAATAACCGCCGATATGGAGGTTGAATTAGCCCAACGTATTAGAGCTGGTGATCAAGTGGCTTTAGAAAAATTGACAAAAGCCAATTTAAGATTTGTTGTGTCTGTTGCCAAACAATACCAAAATCAGGGTTTAACACTTCCAGATTTAATTAACGAAGGTAATTTAGGTTTGATAAAAGCGGCTAGACGTTTTGATGAAACCCGTGGCTTTAAATTTATCTCTTATGCTGTTTGGTGGATTCGTCAATCTATTTTACAAGCACTTGCAGAACAATCTAGAATTGTGCGTTTGCCTTTAAATAAAATTGGTTCTATCAATAAAATAAATAAAACATTTGCAAGGTTAGAACAAGAGGCAGAACGTCCGCCTTCTGCCGAAGAAATTGCAAAAGAGTTAGACATGACCATTACAGAGGTTAAAGAATCTCTAAAAAATGCAGGCCGTCACGTCTCTATGGATGCGCCTTTAATTGAAGGTGAAGATTCAAATCTTTATGATGTCTTAAACTCAGGAGAATCTCCAAACCCAGATAGAGCTTTGTTGCACGAATCTTTACGTGTAGAAATAGAACGTGCTTTAGAAACTTTAACACCTAGAGAAGGTGATGTTGTGCGTCTTTATTTTGGTCTTGGTGATGAGCATCCAATGACACTTGAAGAAATTGGTGAAACTTTCGATTTAACACGCGAACGTGTCCGTCAAATTAAAGAAAAAGCAATTCGCAGGTTAAAACATACCTCACGAAGCCGTATTTTAAAAACCTATTTAGGTTAAAATGAGCTTAGTTTAAGTGTCAGATTGAGCGCAGTCGAAATCTAAACATAACTACAATTTAAAAACGCCTTGAAATATCTAGGCGTTTTCTTTTTTATATTACTTTTGTAACAAATCATAAATTATGAGCCATCTTATTGCACCTTCAATGCTTGCCGCCGATTTTTCTAACCTTAAAAAAGATATTGATCTTGTAAATAATAGCGAAGCCGATTGGTTTCACCTCGATGTGATGGATGGCGTTTTTGTGCCCAATATCTCTTTTGGTGTTCCTGTCATTAAAGCCATTAAAAAGCACACTACAAAAACACTCGACGTGCATTTGATGATTGTTAATCCCGATAAATTTATTGATGATTTCAAAAAGGCTGGTGCCGATGTGTTGACGGTTCATTACGAAGCTTGTCCACATTTACATCGCACAGTTCAAGCTATAAAAGCAAGCGGTATGAAAGCGGGCGTGTCTTTAAATCCGCATACACCTGTTGCTGTTTTAGAAGATATTATTACCGATTTAGATTTGGTTTTAATTATGAGTGTGAATCCGGGTTTTGGTGGACAATCATTTATAGAAAACACTTATAAAAAAATTATTCAGTTAAAAGATTTAATTCTAAAATCGGGTTCTGAAGCTTTAATTGAAATTGATGGCGGTGTAAATGCTCAAAACACACCTAAACTTTTAGCCGTTGGCGCTGATGTTTTGGTGGCCGGAAGTTTTGTTTTTAAAAGTGACAATCCCACACAAACCATTGCCGATTTAAAAAACATTTAAGATGTACTGTCATTCTGATAGAGTCCCGCATAGTGTGGGACGACGAGGAATCTTTATGTCAAAAGGAACGCGTAGTTTTTATAGTTTAGTTGTCAGCTTCAATATCTTTTAAACTTAGCTGAATAGAAGTGACGCCATTCCAATGATTTTCTTCGAGGGTAAAAACAGCTTTAAAAGCTTGTCCGTTTGATACCAAATCATATTTATCACCTAAATTAAATCCAATGGCATTGTATGTTTTAAAATCGGCACCAGCAATAATACTCAGTTTTAGATGCAAACCCTCTTGACCCACTTTTTTACCAAACCCATTATCGCGTAAGCCAGAGGCCATAAAAACGGGACTCATATTTCCCGGACCAAAAGGCGCCATTTGTTTTAAAACACGGTAAAATTTGGGCGTAATATTGCTTAATTCTATAGGGGCGTCAATTAAAATTTCTGGCACTAAACAAGATTCCGGAATGGTGCTTTTAACCATTTCTTCAAATTTATTTTTAAAAATCTGATAATTTTCTTCTAACATGGTAAGACCAGCTGCATATTTATGGCCGCCAAATTGCTCTAAATGTTCGGCACAATTTTCAATGGCATTATACACATCAAAACCTTTTACAGAACGTGCCGATGCTGCCAATTTATCGCCACTTTTTGTAAAAACTAAGGTAGGGCGGTAATAGGTTTCAATCAATCTAGAAGCTACAATGCCAATCACACCTTTGTGCCAATTTTCATGATAAACCACAGATGTTGCATTTTTTTGCTCACCGTTATCTTTAATTTGTTGTAAAGCTTCTAGGGTTATTTCTTGGTCTTTAGCACGTCTGTCTGAATTAAAAACACCAATTTCTTTCGCGAATTCTTCGGCTTGTTCAAAATTCATTTCGGTGAGTAATTCAACGGCATAACGTCCATGTTTCATACGTCCAGCCGCATTTATTTTTGGCGCAATACCAAAAACAACATCTGTAATGCTAAGCTCTTTTTTCTTGGTTTGACCAATAAGTGCTTTAAAACCGGGTCTCGGATTTGTATTAATAACTTCCAAACCAAAGTATGCCAATATTCTATTTTCACCTGTAATTGGTACAATATCTGCACCAATAGCTGTAGCTACTAAATCTAAATACGGTATTAAATCTGTTGTGTTTTGTCCCGACAGCAATCGGGATCTTTTTTCGGCTATAGCCTGAATAAGTTTAAAGCCAATACCACATCCGCAAAGTTCATCATACGGATAGTTGCAATCAGCGCGTTTTGGATCTAAAACAGCAACAGCTTCTGGCAAATCATCACCAGGTCTGTGATGGTCACAAATAATAAAATCAATATTTTTTTGATTGGCATAAGCGACTTTATCTATCGCTTTAATACCACAATCTAAGGCAATAATTAAGGTAATATTGTTATCGTCGGCATAGTCAATGCCTTTAAACGAAATACCATAACCTTCATCATAACGGTCAGGAATATAAGTGTCAATTCGGTCGTAAATAGTTTTAAGATAGGCCGATACCAAACTTACAGCAGTAGTGCCATCAACATCATAATCGCCATAAACCAGAATGGTTTCTTGATTCGCTATGGCCGATTCTATTCGCGCTACAGCGATGCCCATATCTTTCATTAAATACGGATTGTGTAAGTCAGAAAATTTGGGTCTGAAAAAGTTTTTTGCTTGATTAAAATTGACGATGCCACGTTGTACCAATAATTGCGCTTGGATATTAGAAACCGATAGGGTTTTAGCCAATTCAGTTACTTCTAAATTATTAGGTTCGGGTTTGAATGTCCAACGCATAGGTTTATATCTTACCCAAATGTAGCAATTTTACTTTTCAAAATATTGAATAGTAGTTGTTAGTTCTGAAAATTGACGAAACATTTCCATCACACCACAATAACGGTCAACTGATAGTGATACGGCTTTTTCAATTTTATCCTTTTTAAAATCAGTTCCGCAAAACTTATAAATAACGTCTACTTTGTTATAGTATTTAGGATGTTCTTCGGTTAATTGCCCATTCACGTGTATTTTAAAATCGGCTACCTCGGCATGCATTTTTTTAAGTAATGAAACTACATCCATACCAGTACATCCCGCCAAGGCACTTAACATTAAAGGTTTTGGCAAAACGCCTTTATTCTGTCCGCCAAATTCAGGATCTGAATCAATATTTACAATACCGCCAGGTTCTTCTACATTAAATAACATGTCGCCTTGCCAATTGCTTTCAATAGTATGTGTCATTGTTTTTCTTTTAAAATCTATCCAAATTTACAAGAAAACAAGTACTTTTTTGTAGAAAATTATTTATTATTAATCAATAAAAAAGGTTGTTCAGTATTAACCGAAACAACCTTTTTTTAGTTAGTAGTAAAATCTATTATTTTTGATTTTGCTCAAACATATAATTTAATTTTTTATTTAAAGAATTTTTGTATGTGAATGGTGATTTTTACATTTTTCACATGAAATAAAGACCCCTTAATTTTTGTATTATTGTTAAATAAAAAATAAAATATGCCTTTAGTTCAACCCTTATCAGCCGATGCTAATAAAGATGTCAAAAAATTAGCCGAATTTTTTAATGAAACCCTTGGGTTTTGTCCAAATTCTGTATTAACCATGCAAATTCGTCCAGAAATAGCACGCTCATTTATCAGTTTAAATATGGCAGTAATGGCTAATGAAGGCCGTGTAACTTCTGCATTAAAACGTCTTATTGCATGGGTCTCTAGCAATGCAACGGGTTGTAGGTATTGTCAAGCGCATGCCATAAGAGCTGCCGAACGTTATGGGGCTGCACAAGAACAGTTAGATAATGTGTGGGAATATAAAACACACCCTTCTTTTAATGACGCCGAACGTGCCGCACTAGATTTTGCTTTAGCGGCTTCTGTACTGCCAAACGATGTGAATGAAAACATTCAAGCCGAGCTTCACAAATATTGGGATGATGGCGAAATTGTAGAAATGTTGGGCGTGATTTCTCTTTTCGGATTTTTAAATCGTTGGAATGATTCTATGGGAACGGTTATTGAAGATGGTGCTGTAGATTCTGCCGAAACCTATTTGGGTAAAAATGGTTGGGAACGCGGAAAGCATGTTTAAATGGTGCTTTGTCATTTCGAGCGCAGTCGAGAAATCTAATTATTCTGAAGTTATAGTTTGAGATTACCGCATCACGTTAAAACGTGATTCGCAATGACATTTTTGAAGAGTTACTGACAACTGAACACTGCCAACTTATTTTTTCCCTTCAACAACCAAAACAAACTCGCCTTTGGGTGGTTTGGTTTCAAAATGAGTTAAAATTTCTTTAACAGTACCCCGAAGTGTTTCTTCATACAATTTAGTGAGTTCTCGTGAAGCTGAAATTTTACGATCTTCGCCAAAGTATTCTATAAAATGTGTGAGTGTTTTTACTAATTTGTGAGGTGATTCGTAAAAAATAATGGTGCGGGTTTCTTCGGCTAAAAATTTAAGGCGGGTTTGGCGGCCTTTTTTTGGCGGTAGAAATCCTTCAAAAACAAATTTATCATTTGGCAAACCGCTGTTTACAAGCGCAGGTACAAAAGCCGTAGCGCCAGGCAAACATTCAATTTTAATATTGTTTTCAACACAAGCGCGTGTTAATAAAAATCCGGGATCAGAAATAGCAGGTGTTCCCGCATCGGTGATAAGCGCCATAATTTCTCCGCCTAAAAGTCTTTTAACCAAATTACTTACCACTTTATGCTCGTTGTGCATGTGGTGGCTTTGCATGGGTGTCGGAATTTCGAAATGTTTAAGCAGTTTTCCAGACGTGCGGGTATCTTCGGCTAAAATAACATCAACAGTATTAAGCACTTTAATGGCGCGCAATGTCATATCGTCAAGATTGCCAATAGGTGTGGGAACGATAAATAGTTTTGTTTCTGACATTTTTTTATTGATGCACAAAGTTACTATTAATTCATAATTTTAAATTCATAATTCAGAATTAATCCAGCGTTAGGGATTGCAGCCTGTGTTTGAGCTCTTTTTGTGTACAAAAAAGCGAGGGCGTACAGCCCGACCGAAACAAAGTGAGGGGGCGCCCAAAAAAATAAAATAAAAAAGACACTGTTGCTTACAAATCACTAAATTTGCACTTTCAAATTTCTAAAGATTATGTATAGAACGCATACGTGTGGCGAATTATCACTAGCAAATAAAAGTCAGGTGGTTACCTTGGCGGGATGGGTACAAAAAGTACGCGATAAAGGTTTTATGGTTTGGGTAGATTTACGCGACCGTTACGGCATTACGCAACTTATTTTTGATGCCGAACGTACCGATGTTAAAATACTGGAACAAGCCAAAGCTTTGGGACGTGAATTTGTGATTCAGATTGAAGGCGAAGTTATTGAACGTGAAGCTAAAAATGACAATATAAGGACAGGTGCTGTAGAGGTTTTGGTAAAAAAATTGACTATTTTAAACAGTTCTAAAACACCCCCTTTTACCATAGAAAATAAGACGGATGGCGGCGAAGAGCTGCGTATGAAATACCGCTATTTAGATATTCGTAGAAAACCTGTTAGAGACAATCTTATTTTTAGACATAAAGTAGCACAAGCTGTGCGCTCTTACCTTTCTGACGAAGGATTTATAGAAATTGAAACACCTTATTTAATAAAATCGACACCAGAAGGTGCGCGCGATTTTGTGGTTCCTTCTCGGATGAATGAAGGACAATTTTACGCTTTACCACAATCGCCCCAAACTTTTAAACAATTGTTGATGGTGGCCGGAATGGATAAATATTTTCAGTTGGTAAAATGCTTTAGAGACGAAGATTTACGTGCCGACCGTCAGCCAGAGTTTACGCAAATTGATTGCGAAATGACCTTTATTGATCAAGAAGATATTTTAAATACTTTTGAAGGATTGACAAAACACTTGCTAAAAGTGATTAAAAATGTTGACGTCACAGATTTTCCTAGGATGACTTATGCTGAAGCTATGAAAACCTATGGAAACGACAAACCAGATATTAGATTTGGGATGAAATTCGGCGAATTAACCGATTTGGCGCAAGGTAAAGATTTTCCTGTTTTTGATGGGCAAGAATTAGTTGTTGGTATGGCTGCACCTGGATGTTCAGATTATAGTCGTAAACAAACCGACGCTTTAATAGATTTTGTTAAACGCTCACAAATAGGCGCTAAAGGTTTGATTTTTGCAAAATATAACGCAGATGGCAGTTTTAAATCGTCTGTAGATAAGTTTTATACCCAAGAAGATTTACAGGCTTGGGCGGAAAGATTAAACGCCAATAAAGGAGATTTAATATTGGTTATGGCTGGCGAAGCCGATAAAACACGTGGCCAATTAAGCGCTTTGCGTATGCACATGGCCGAAACACTTGGGTTGCGAAATCCAGATGTGTTTGCACCACTTTGGGTGGTAGATTTTCCGTTGTTAGAATGGGATGAAGATAGCAATCGTTTTCACGCGATGCACCATCCGTTTACATCGCCAAAGCCAGAAGATATTGAATTGTTAAAAACCAATCCAAAAGCTGTAAGAGCTAATGCGTACGATATGGTTTTAAACGGCAACGAAATAGGTGGCGGTTCTATTAGAATTCATGATAAAGCCACACAAAAAATGATGTTTGACTATCTTGGTTTTACGCCAGAACAAGCTGAAGATCAGTTTGGATTCTTAATGAACGCCTTTGAATATGGCGCACCACCTCATGGTGGTTTGGCTTTTGGTCTTGATAGATTGGTCGCTATTTTAGGAGGACAAGAATCTATCAGAGATTTTATTGCTTTCCCAAAAAACAATTCAGGACGCGATGTGATGATTGATGCCCCATCAAAAATTGATGACGCTCAATTAAAAGAATTAAGATTAAAATTAGATTTGTAATCTTATAATTATGGCACTAAAGGTTCATAAAAAATTAAACGAATTAGCTGCTACAGCTATTTGCGGGAATGACATAAGTTCTTCTGTTTTATATGTATCGGCTTTAGCTATTGCCTTTGCGGGACAATACGCATGGATAACTTTGCTTATTGTTTCTCTTGTATTATTTTTATTTAGAAAAATTTACGGCGAAGTTGTAGGTGCATTGCCTTTAAATGGAGGTGCCTATAATGCTTTATTGAATACAACGAGTAAAGGAATGGCATCATTTGCGGCAACGCTAACTTTGCTTTCTTATATGGCAACAGCGGTAATTTCTGCCAATGAAGCGATACATTATTTACATCATTTAATTCCTTCGATGCCCGTAATAATTGCAACCATTATTCTTTTAGGAATATTTGCGGTTCTTACCATTGGTGGGATAACAGAGTCGGCTAAAGTGGCGATTGGAATTTTCATTTTTCATTTAGCATCGTTAGCTATATTAAGTATTTTTATTATTTATTTTTTTAGTCAGAATGGCGTTGGTTTGTTTTTTGAAAACTGGCAACTTCCATCAAAAGAAGGGAGTATTATGGCGGCTATATTTTTTGGTTTTGCGGCGTCTATGTTAGGCGTTTCGGGATTTGAAAGTTCGGCCAATTTTGTAGAAGAACAAGAAAGAGGTGTTTTTCCGAAAACGCTTAAGAATATGTGGATTGTTGTGAGTGTTATAAATCCATTAATGGCAATATTTGCATTGTCTCTGTTTACAATTTCAGCTTTACAAAGCGATGCTTATCAAAACACATTGTTGGTAGAAATGGCTTCTCATGTTGGCGGTAATTGGGTGGCAACTTTAATATCAATTGACGCCTTTTTAGTATTGAGTGGCGCTGTATTAACAAGCTTTGTTGGTGTTTCTGGTTTATTGGAACGTATGACATTGGATAGAATTTTACCACAATTTTTCTTAAAGAAAAACAAAAAAGGAAGTTCTTACAGAATTATCATCATGTTTTTATTGTTATCTATTTCGGTATTGTTAATTACCAATGGTAATGTAAAACTTTTGGCAGGTGTTTATACTATTTCTTTTTTATCGGTTATGGTTTTATTTGGCGTGGGTAATATTTTACTTAAAGTTAAAAGAAACAAGTTGCCGAGACCAGAAAAAGCCTCTTGGTTATCTGTTCTAATTGCAATTAGTGCCGTAATTATTGCACTTATAGGAAATATAATTATGGTGCCAAAAGATGGTTTACCTAGCAACTTAGCTATATTTCTTGACTATTTTATTCCGTCAATTATTTTCATTTCTATTATGCTAAATAGAACGGTATTGTTAAAACTTCTATTAAATATAATTCACTCTGTTTTTGACCCAATACGTAGTATCGTTTTAAAAACGGATAAGAAAATACTTTTAACGATAGATAAAATAAATGCTCAAGAATTTGTTTTTTTTACAAAAGGAGATAATATAGCTTCGCTTAATAAAGTGATGCTTTACATTATAAAAAACGAACATACCAAAAAAATAAAAATTGTTCTTGCTTTAGAAAAAGGACAAAAAGCACCCGAAAATTTATCTCAAGAAATCGATTTTTTAGATAGAGAATACCCCGAAATAAAAATAGAGTTTTTAATTATTGAAGGTAAATTCAACCCTGGCCTTATTAAAACCCTTTCAAAAAAGTGGGACATTCCAATTAACTTTATGTTTATTGGGTCACCAAGTGATAAATTTCCATATAAAATTGAGGAATTAGGGGGAGTTAGATTAATTATTTAATGTAAGATGCATTCAAAAATTTTATTTACTAAATTTTTAAAGTGGAGATATAAACATATCTCTAACAAACAATTTACCAATATTGCAAGTGCTATTATTGGCTTATTAGCAGGCTTAGGAGCTGTTACTTTAAAAAACTTAACACATTTTATTCAGCAGTTACTTGAAGGAGAATTTATTAAAGAAATTCATAGTGCCTTTTATTTTATTTTCCCAATTATAGGCTTATTGGTAGTGCTGCTTGTTATAAAATATTTTGTAAAGAAAAAAGTAGGCCACGGAATCCCTTCTACTTTATATGCTATTTCAAAACAAAAAGGAATTATGCCAAGACATCAGATGTGGGCTTCTTTGCTAACAGCTCCTTTAACTGTTGGTTTTGGTGGTTCTGTTGGACTTGAGGGACCAACCGTTGCAACGGGTGCTGCATTAGGTTCGAATTTTGCGCGGTTTTTTCATTTAAATCAAACGACACGGACTTTACTTATTGGTGCGGCAGCAGCTGGAGCCATGTCGTCTATTTTTAAAGCACCTATTGCAGCTATTATATTTGCTGTAGAGATTTTTAGCCTAGAGTTGACATTAGCGTCAATGATTCCTTTATTATTGGCATCAATTACAGCTATCTTAACCTCTTACTTCTTTTTGGGAGATGATGTATTACTTCACTTTAATATACAAGATAAGTTTGCATTAAAAGATGTTTTATTTTATATCCTTTTAGGGGTTACATCTGCGGCAGCTTCTATTTATTTTAGCAAGGTTTATTTTGGAATTAGCGATTTTTTTAAACGATTTGCCAGTCCTTATAAACGCTTAATAATTGGAGGTACATTAATTGGACTTATTGCTTTTGTTATGCCCCCACTTTTTGGTGAAGGCTATGAGACCATTAACAGTATTTTAAAAGGAAACTTGACCGATATTATTTCTAACAATATTTTTCATGTAGAGTTAAGTAGTATTTGGATTATTGTAGCGCTTCTTATAGGCTTGATTCTTTTTAAAGTAATTGCAATGTCCATAACTTTTGGTGCTGGAGGAGTTGGAGGTGTTTTTGCACCAACACTTTTTACAGGAAGCCTTACAGGTTATGTGTTTGCAATGATTGTAAATTATAGTAATTTCTTTAGCCATCAATTATCATTAACCAATTTTGCAATGGTTGGTATGGCGGGGTTAATGGCAGGTATTTTACAAGCACCTCTAACAGCTATATTTTTAATTGCCGAAATAACGGGCGGATATGAATTATTTGTTCCCTTAATGATTGTAGCTTCTATTTCGTTTATCATCACTAAAAAATACATACCACATAATATCTATGCATCAGAATTGGCAAAAAGAGGCGAACTCATTACCCATGATAAAGATAAAAATGTGTTAATGATGTTAGATCTTGATAAGATTATTGAAACAAATTTTATTCTTCTTTATCCTGAAATGTGTTTGGGAGACGTTGTAAATAATGCTGTGGTAAAGTCGTCTCGCAATCATTTCCCTGTTGTAAATCAAGATAAAGAATTTTTAGGGATACTTACTTTAAATGATATTAGAAGCATTATGTTTGATAAAGGTTTATACGAAACCGTAAAAGTTAGTAGCTTAATGCACAGCGCTTCTGATATAATTTATTACGAAAATGATTCTGCAGAAAAGATATTAAATAAGTTTAAAATGTCTGGTGCTTGGAATTTAGTGGTACTTAAAAAAGGTAAATATTTTGGATTTATTTCAAAATCGCGTTTGCTTACAGCCTATCGCCGAAAATTAATTGATGTAACATCAGCATCTTAGTTTTTATTTATAAACAGAAATGCTTTATCAGAAAAATCGGTAAAAACACCATCTAGATTTGCTTTGTTAAAAGCCAAATCTAACAGATAATCAAAACTAGGTAAGTCTTCTAACTGATCGGCTCTAAAAGTATAAGCATGTACCACCATACCTAATTCGTGTGCGTTTTTTACATAATCATTAAACGCAATTTTACCCGTTTTTGGATCAAATTTTTTGATGAGTTGTTTAAAGTAAGGCCCAACACCATCGGCGTAAGTGGCGAATTCTGGTAGTTTAGAATTATCTTCTGCAAACTCGGTTAATTGTACCAAAAACAAATTGCTTTTAAGTTCTTGACGGATGCGTTTTAATTCAGTCGCATCAAAACATTGTAAAATACAATTGTCTTTTTTAGTATTATAACCATAATCTGACAGTACTTTTAAAACAATGACAGAAATGTCTTTGCCGTTTTCAAGATGAAAAGCGGGTTCTTTAATTTCTGGATAAATCCCAATATTTTCACCTGTACTTTTGTTTAAGCCTTGTATCATTTCAATTTCATCTTGTAAGCTGTGTAATTTAAAATGCGATTTCCACAGAGGAAACCTATTTTTAAAAACAGCTTTGCCCGTTTTGGTATCAAAACGTTCAGAGACATTTAATTGCAGCAGTTCTTTGTAAGTAAAATCAATCACATAATATTTGCCATCCGCGCGTTTACGCGACGGAAAAACTTGTGCCACATCGGTTACATCATCTAAAGTAATGTCATGAACAACAATAGGCACATCGTCTTTACTCAAAACGATATCTTGCTCTAAATAATCTGGATGCATGGCATAAGCCATGGCTTTAGCCTCTAAAGTATGCTCTGGCAAATAGCCCGAAGCGCCACGATGCGCAATCACTATTTTTTTTGTAGTCATTGTTTTTTTTGTTTGAGGATTTTGACAGCCTACTACAACCAAAGTTAATAATAGTATTTTAAAATTGTTCATCTATGTGGGTTTTAATTAGGATAATCGCTTTCTTTTAACACTTGGTAGCGCCCATTTTTGTAAATTAAAAATGAGACGGGCTCTTTTAGTTTTGCATCAAAAGTATGCATATACTGTAAGAGTTGTGTTATGCTTGTGTTATTTAAGTTTAAGGGCAAACTCAAATCATTTATTGTCCAATCGTAAAAACTAACCATACTTTGATCTGATTTTATATCAAATTGGGCTACTATTTCTGGATAAGGTTTAAAAGTGTGATTTTTTAAATGAGATAAAGTCGTATTTAAGTCGGCTTGATTTACAACCGCAAATAAATATGTATCATTGCCAGTATACAATTTAAATGAAGCATAATTATGCCAAAGACCAAATATATTTAGTGCAGGCAATAGCCAAACAAATAAAATAATAACAAGACTTAAACCACTCTTTTTAATGTTTTGAACTGATAGGTTTTCTGATGCTTGATAAAATAAAAACCACACAAAAATAATCATGGCAATATTCCAAGGATAAACAACACCAAAATAATGCACACCTCCGGGGGCCTGAAATATTAAAATAGTGATATGTGTGATGATGGCTACAAAAACGGACAGTTTTCTATATTTTGTCATCCATAATCCAATCCCAATCCCAATCTCGATTATAGGAACTAAATAACCTAAATAACGTAATTTATAGACAAAGCCAGTGTTTTCTACCGAGAATATATGGATAATTTGATTGGCTAAATCTAAAGGGAATGTATTGATAAAGTATGGATTTAATTTATGAACACCTGCCCAAAAGTAAGCGCCAGATAAAACCACTTTCAAAATAAAAAATGTTTTATGTGTGTTCTTTTTAGTATCAAATAAAAAGGCGATAAACATCAAACCATACATATATTCCCATGGTTGCCAACGCATATAATCTTGAGTCAACAGGAGCATCGTTAAGATAAGAATACCTAAATAAAATATTTTTTTTTGTTTAAATATTGAAACAATTAATAACAGAAAGATTGTGAAGAGCAGTATGGATGTTGCGTTTTGAGAAAATTCTGGCATCCAGCTAGAGACTTTTATAATCGGGAATTCATGATTAAGTATCCATACATTAAAAGACATTAAAAGTCCTAAAATCATAAAAACGGACGTGCTGATTTTTATTATCTTTAAGCGTTTGTCAATGTGCTTTGATGTTAAAAAATGAAACATAGATAGAATCAGAAAGTTTTTTATGCTATAAAGATATAACATTTTGTAATTTAGCCGCAAATGAAAACACTCTTAAAACTTTTGTTGTTGGCCGAAATGGCTTTGCTAATTTGGGGATTTTACACCAAACAAACCGACATCCAAAAAGGGGATGTTATCATTGGAAGTGCTGTGGTAATGTTGGCTTTTGTACTGATGCCTTTCTTTTTATACACCCGTTATAAGGATAAAAAATTATCGGAATATATGTTTCCAAAAGAGGGCCCTAAAAAAAAATAACAACCGTCTATTCGAGCGCTCCCAAAGTTTCGGGAGAGAATTATATCATATTTACAAATCAAACATCTCGACTGCGCTCGATGAGACAAATATTATCTTCCACAAAAGGTGAAACGTTTATTTAAGCTTTCTCTGATTCTCAAAAAACTTTAATAACAAAGCGCTACAGTCATCTTTTAGAATACCAGAAGCAACTTTTGTTTTAGGATGTAAAGGAATTTTATGTTCTTTAAATCCTCTTTTTTCATCAGAAGCACCATAAACTACCTTACTTATTTGTGTCCAAAAAGCAGCACCAGCACACATACAACAAGGTTCTAAAGTAACATAAAGTGTACATTTTTGTAGGTACTTACTTCCCAAATAAGAAGCGGCGGCCGTAAAAACTTGCATTTCGGCATGCGCCGTAACATCGGTAAGCAGTTCTGTTAAATTATGAGCTCGGGCAATAATTTTGTTATCTAAAACAATAACTGCCCCAACTGGAACTTCGTTTTTATTGAATGCCAGTTGCGCTTCTTTAAGCGCTTGTTGCATAAAATAAGTGTCGTCAAACGGTTGTATCATATTACAAAGATAGGTGTATCTCAATAAATCGCAATTAACCAATTTATATTTATTGTACTTTTGTCTTTATGGAAACAGCTTTGCTAAATAGCGTATACCTACCAAAAGATTTACGTCTTTTACCTCAAGATAAACTACCTCAATTAGCTAAAGAATTGCGTCAGTTTATTATTGATATAGTTGCTGTTAAAGAAGGACATTTAGGGGCGAGTTTGGGTGTTGTAGAATTGACAATTGCTTTGCATTATGTTTTTAACACACCCGAAGATTTATTGGTTTGGGATGTGGGACATCAAGCTTACGGACACAAAATTCTGACAGGGCGCAGAGATATTTTTCACACGAACAGACAATTAAATGGCTTAAGCGGATTTCCTAATAGAAGCGAAAGTATTTACGATACATTTGGGGTAGGTCATGCGTCAACGTCTATTTCGGCGACTTTAGGAATGGCAATAGCATCGCAACTTAAAGGCGATTTTAATAAACAGCATATAGCCGTTATTGGAGATGCCAGTATAGCCGGAGGTATGGCTTTTGAAGGTTTAAATCACGCAGGTGTTACTGATGCCAATCTGTTGATTATTTTAAACGATAACACCATGGGAATTGACCCAAGTGTGGGGGCGTTAAAAAATTATTTAACCAATATTAAAACAGATAAAAGGGTGCGAAAGCACAACATTATTGAAGCTTTAAATTTTGACTATTCAGGGCCTATTGATGGGCATGATTTGAATGCTGTCATTGCAGAATTAGAACGCTTAAAATCGGTTAAGGGACCTAAATTTTTACATGTGATTACCACAAAGGGTAAAGGCTTACTAAATGCCGAGAAAGATCAAATAACCTATCATGCGCCGGGTAAATTCAATAATATAACAGGCGAACGGTTGCCTGCTATCAATGTTAATCAGCCACCAAAATACCAAGATGTTTTTGGACTCACCTTGGTTGAATTGGCTAAAAAGAACACATCTATTATTGGTATAACCGCAGCCATGCCAACAGGTACATCGTTGAAATATATGCTTAAAGAAATCCCCGAAAGGGCTTTTGATGTAGGTATTGCAGAGCAACATGCCGTAACTTTGGCGGCCGGAATGACCACTCAAGGTTTTAATGTGTTTTGTGCTATTTATTCTAGTTTTTTACAGCGCGCTTACGATCAGATTATTCATGATGTGGCATTGCAAAATTTACCTGTCATTTTTTGTATAGATCGTGCGGGTATTGTTGGCGAAGATGGCGCCACACATCATGGCGTTTTTGATTTGGCTTATTTAAGACTTATTCCGAATCTCGTAATTTTCGCCCCATTAAATGCCAAAGATTTACGAAATATACTTTATACGGCACAATTGGGAGATTTAAAAAACCCTTTGGCCATTCGTTATCCTCGTGGGAATTGTAACACGCTTAACTGGCAAACTGATTTTGAGACAATCGATATGGGAAAAGGAGTTTGTCTTAAAGAAGGAAATGCGCTTGCAGTTTTGAGTATTGGTACTGTTGGCGCTCATGTATCTCAAGCTATAGATACGATACCAACACATTTAAATCCAAAAGTAGCACATTACGATATGCGTTTTGTAAAACCTTTAGATACCGAACTTTTGGATCTTATTTTTAAAAAACACACGGCTATAATTACTGTTGAAGATGGTGTGATAAAAGGCGGTTTTGGCTCTGCCGTTTTAGAATTTGCAAACACACATAAAAAGGAGGCAACTAAAGTCACTTGTTTGGGTGTTTCCGATGTGTTTGTCCATCACGGAAGTGTGTCAGAATTGTATCAACAAATAGGTCTTGATAGCGTTTCTATTGCAGGTGAAATATTAAAATTATTAAGCTGATAGATACCTGTTTTTTACTATTGCAACAGCGGCTACAATTAAATTAATAAGATAAAACTTAAAAGCATACTTGAGGTGCCAATAATAAACCCTGCTATTAATTCTATAGGTTTGTGTGCTTTTAAAATGAGTCTGGCTGTGCCTAAAAGACCTGTTAAAAAAAATAAAAGCGCTATTAATCCAATTAAATTGAGGCTGTAATAATAGCTAATAAGTATTATAAAAGTAGTGAAACCACTAGCGCCAAGCACATGTAAACTTGTTTTAAAATTTAAGAAGAGTAATAAATAAGTGATGCTTAAGGCTACAAAACCACCTATAAATATAAAACTTAGAAGTTGAAAATCTGCTAAGCGGTAAAGCCCTTTACCCAATACCAAACTTATTGATAAAAAACACAATACAGGAATCCTACGTTCACGCGTTTCTTTAATTTCAAAACTAGATATTAAATGTATTTTTTTGAAGAAGACCAAAAGTAAAAGAGGCAATATATATGATCCAAAAAAAATAAAAAGTAAGATTATATAAATCTGATTTGAAGGAAAATAGGTGGGTGTGACAATAAAAAATAGCAATGTTGCTAAAGTGGGTATCAAAACCGGATGTAATGCAACAGATATGTATTTAGATAAATTATGCAAGGCTAAAATTGTTTTCTTAAACGCGCTACAGGCAGCCCTAATTGTTCTCGGTATTTTGCAATGGTTCGACGCGCAATGGGATAGCCTTTTTCTTTGAGCAACGCGGCTAATTTATCGTCAGTATAAGGTTTTGATTTTATTTCTTTTTCGATAAAAGTTTGCAATATATTTTTAATTTCTTTGGTGGAAACATCATCGCCTTGATCATTTTTCATAGACTCCGAAAAGAATTCTTTTATCAATTTAGTACCATAAGGTGTATCAACATATTTGCTGTTGGCAACTCTAGAAATAGTAGAAATATCCATATGTACCTTTTCGGCAATATCTTTAAGAATCATCGGTTTTAATTTGCGTTCATCGCCAGATAAAAAATAAGCTTCTTGATAGTGCATAATAGCAGTCATAGTAAGCAGTAAAGTTTGCTGACGTTGTTTTACAGCATCAATAAACCATTTAGCGGCATCTAATTTTTGTTTGACAAAAAAGACAGCTTCTTTTTGAGATTTACTTTTATTGGTTGACTCTTGATAACCTTTAAGTAGGTTGTTATACTCGCGTGAGACATGCAATTCTGGAGCATTGCGGGCATTTAGAAATAAGTTTAAAACACCTTCTTCAATATTTAAGGTAAAATCTGGGATGATTTGTTCAACAGTTTTTGAACTTCCCACATAATTACCACCTGGTTTGGGGTTTAATTTTTCTATTTCTTTGATGGCATCTCTCAGTTCATCTTCAGAAACTTCGTGTTTTAAAATAAGCTTGTTGTAATGTTTTTTTACAAACTGTTCAAAAGACACTTCTAATAATTTTATTGCCAACAACCTTTCTTTTGTTTCTTTTTTGCGTTTTAATTGTAATATCAAACACTCTTTTAAATCGCGGGCGCCAACGCCAGCAGGATCTAATTGATGGATGATATTTAAAATATCAAAGACTTCTTTACTTTCGGTAAAAATATTTTGCGAAAAGGCAAGATCGTCAATAATATCTTCGATAGGACGTCTTATATAACCGCTTTCGTCAATACTGCCTACTAAAAATTCGGCTATTAGGTATTCTTTATCAGTAAAACTGTAGGTGTTAAGCTGCTCTATTAAATGCTGGTTAAACGATTTCCCAGCGGCATAAGGAATGCTTTTTTCTTCGTCATCACTGCTGTAATTATTGGCATTTAATCTGTAACTCGGAATTTCGTCATCGCTTAAATACTCATCAACATTTATATCTGTATCTATGGTTTCATTGCCAGAGTCGAATTCGTCATCATAATTATCATCTTCATTTACCTCATTTTCTTTACCAGTTTCTAGGGCCGGATTTTCTTCAATTTCTTGCTTTAATTTTTGTTCAAAAGCCTGCGTAGGCAATTGAATCATTTTCATCAACTGAATTTGCTGAGGTGATAATTTTTGTAATAACCGTTGTTGTAAACTCTGTTTGAGCATAGATAATAGGTGCTTAATAGTGGTAAAAATACAACTTTAGTTTAAATAAAAATTTCATTAAATCGAAAATCCGGAGGAAAGTTATGGGGGTATTTTGCAAATTTCATTTTGGATTTTGATCCAATACCCGAAATTTTATATTTTACCTCACCCAAAACTGCAAAAAAGCAGTTTCGACAGGTAAAAGCAGAAACAGCGCTGCGCTGCATCGCGGATTATTTATATTAAATACAGAAAGAATATCAGATAAAAGGCGCTTAAAATTCGGCGTTTTGAGGAAATCGTGGATAAGGAATAACATCTCTTATATTTCCCATACCTGTTGTAAATTGAACAAGACGTTCAAACCCAAGTCCAAAGCCACTGTGAACACAAGAGCCAAATTTACGAAGGTCTAAATACCACCACAATTCTTTTTCGTCTATGCCTAAAACTTTTATTTTTTCGAGCAAAACATCTAAACGTTCTTCACGTTGCGAACCACCTACAATTTCGCCGATACCTGGAAACAAGACATCCATAGCGCGAACTGTTTTACCATCATCATTTTGACGCATGTAAAAAGCTTTGATGTTGGCAGGGTAATCAAATAAAATAACAGGACATTTAAAGTGTTTTTCTACCAAAAAACGTTCGTGTTCGCTTTGTAAATCGGCACCCCATTCGTTAATCGGGAATTTAAATTTTTTCTTTTTATTGGGTTTGGAGTTTCTTAAAATATCAATAGCTTCGGTATAGCTAACGCGTTTAAAATTATTATCTACTACAAAACGCAATTTATCAAGCAACGACATTTCGCTACGTTCATTGGCTGGTTTATTTTTTTCTTCATCAGCTAAACGTTGTTCTAAAAAGGCCAAATCGTCTTTACAATTTTCTAGTACATATTTTATGGTGTATTGAATAAAATCTTGAGCCAAATCCATATTGTCTTCTAAATCGTTAAAAGCAACCTCGGGTTCTATCATCCAAAACTCAGCCAAATGGCGTGTGGTGTTAGAATTTTCTGCTCTAAAAGTGGGGCCAAAAGTATAGACTTTGCCCAAGCCCATGGCGTAGGTTTCAGCTTCAAGCTGACCAGATACCGTTAAGTTGGTCTCTTTTCCAAAAAAATCTTTTGTATAATCAATCTTACCATCTTCCGTAAGAGGTGGGTTTTTACTATCCAGATTGGTTACTTTAAACATTTCGCCTGCGCCTTCGGCGTCAGATCCAGTAATTATTGGGGCATTAAAATAGTAAAATCCGTTTTGAGTAAAGTATTGATGAACCGCAAAAGACAAGGCAGAACGGACACGCATAATAGCGCTGAATGTATTGGTGCGAATACGCAAATGTGCATTTTCTCTTAAAAATTCTAAGCTGTGTTTTTTTGGTTGTATCGGATATACTTCAGGATTACAATCGCCTAAAATGGTTAATTCGGATACCTGAATTTCAAATTTTTGGCCTTTCCCTAAACTTTCAATCAATGTGCCTTTTACATTGATGGCAGCACCAGTTGTAATGCGTTTTAAAGTCGATTCGTCAAGATTATCAAAATCTAAAACACATTGTATATTATTGAGGGTAGAACCATCGTTTAAAGCAATAAACCTATTGCTTCTAAAAGTTCTCACCCATCCGTTTACGTTAATAGTTTGTAATAAATCTGTCCCTTTTAATAAGGTAGCAACATCGTATTTTGTCATCTTCATAATTTTATAAGTCGCAAAGATACCAAACCTTATAAAAATAAGTTAATCTTTAATAAAAGAAAAAAAGCATAAAAAATTGATATCGTTGTTTAAATCACTTCCCAAGTCAAATTTAAAGATAAAACTATTTCGTCCAAAATTTTTTTGTTTTAAAAATCAACTTCCTATTAGGAATATTACTATTCATCTATTACTTAGAAGACAAATTTGTTGGTACTGTATTTTTTCTTGTACATTCATAAATCATTGGGATAATATAATATTTAGTGATTTCTTTATAACCCTCTAAAGAATATGTACCAGAATCATCTTTAATTTTCACTTTTTCAAGTAGAAAAATTTTCTTCTTTAAGCTTAACTCATTATGTATTTCCCACCACTTTTTATTTTCAGATAAGCTTAATATTGTTTTATATTTAATTGAATCAGTTGTGACTTTTTTTCTTAATTGTTTTAAATCAAGAAAAATATCATTACCATTTTCATCCAAACCCATATAATTCGATATTCTAAATTGGAAATAATCTAAAATAAATCGTTTATCCTTACTTTTAATAGAAAAACCAACAGAAATATTGTTGTGAGTTTTGATAAAAAAAGGTTTTTCAATTAATAAATATAAGGAGTTATCCTGACTAGTAGTTATTTGAGTTATTGATAAAAATATGAGTGATATTATAATTTTTTTCATTGTCTCTATTTACATATATTGGTGTATTTTGTTCTTGCAGATGATTAAGAATTAAAAACGGAAATGTTTTATTTTATTAACCCCATTAAATATTGCCCATAACCACTTTTAAGAAGCGGCTCTGCAATGGTTTTTAATTGTTCTGAATCTATAAACCCATTTTTATAGGCAATTTCTTCTATACAACCAATTTTTAAACCTTGACGTTCTTCAATAACTTGAACAAATTGAGAGGCCTGATTTAGCGAGTTAAAAGTACCCGTATCTAACCAAGCTGTACCGCGTGTTAATGTGCGCACTTTTAAATCTCCTTGACGGAGGTAATGTTTGTTGATATCAGTAATTTCGTATTCGCCACGGGTGCTAGGCTCTAAATTTTTAGCAATATTAACAACAGAATTGTCGTAAAAATAAATACCCGGAACGGCGTAATTAGATTTGGGTTTTTCAGGTTTTTCTTCTATAGAAATCACCTTATTGGTTTTGTCAAATTCTACCACACCATAACGTTCGGGGTCGCTTACGTGATAGGCAAAAACAATACCGCCATCGGGATTTGTAGCACTGCGTAAAATTTCTTCCAAACCAGTTCCGTAAAAAATATTATCGCCTAAAACCAAAGCAACTTTATCATCTTTTATAAAATCTGCACCTAAAACAAAAGCCTGCGCCAAACCGTTTGGCACTTCCTGTGCTTTGTAACTAAATTGGCATCCAATACGGCTGCCATCGCCCAAAAGGCGTTCAAAAAGCGGTAAATCGTGAGGTGTAGAAATAATTAATATTTCTTTTATACCCGCCAAAAGCAAAATTGACAATGGATAATAAACCATGGGCTTATCATAAATAGGCATTAATTGTTTGCTAATTCCTAGCGTTATTGGGTGTAATCTGGTGCCACTACCGCCGGCAAGTATGATTCCTTTCATATTAATTGTCGTCTTCTTGATTTATAATTTCGATTGATGGTTCTTTAAGCACCTTTTTATTCGCAATATTTTGATCTAAAGATAATAATAATGAGGGTAATAAAACAAGATTTGATACCATGGCGAATAATAAAGTGATAGATACCAATCCGCCTAAAGCGATGGTGCCACCAAAACTAGAGGCTGTAAATACTAAAAAGCCAAAGAATAAAACTATTGACGTGTAAAACATACTCACCCCAGTTTCTCTTAAAGCCAAATAAACCGATTTTTTAATCTTCCAATTATTGGCTTGTAATTCTTGCCTGTATTTTGCCAGAAAGTGAATGGTATCATCTACAGAAATACCAAAGGCAATACTAAAAACCAAAATGGTTGATGGCTTTATAGGGACACCAATATAACCCATAATACCCGCCGTCATTAGAAGTGGAAGCATATTGGGAATAATAGAAATTAAAATCATTCTAAAAGAACGGAACATCCACGCCATAAATAAGGCGATTAATAATATGGCCAAGCTTAAAGAAATAATCAAGTTTTTGGTTAAATATTTAGTGCCTTTTAAAAACAATAAAGCCTTGCCTGTATACGTAATTTCGTATTTGTCTTTCGGAAAAACTTTGTCTATACGTTCTTCTAACCGCTCTTCGATACGGCTCATTTTTTCTGTGCCAATATCTTTCATAAAGGTTGTTAGTCTGGCATAACGTCCTGTTGAATCGACAAAGTTTTTAAGCAAGTCTGAATTGGTATTAGAGTTCTTAGTATAGGCTAAAATAAAATTCTTTTCTTGCGATGTTGGGAGGCTGTAATATTTAGGATTTCCGTTATAAAAAGCTTGTTTAGAATATTTTACTAAATTTAAAATGGAAATTGATTTTGATAATGACGGAATTTCATCAATAGTTTCATCAAGTTTTTCTATCCGCTTAAGCGTAGAAAGTTGGGTTACACCTTTACTTTTTTTGGTGTCAATCATTATTTCTAAAGGCATAATACCACCAAATTCTTCTTCAAAAAACACAATGTCTTTATAAAAGGGTTCGCCTTTAGGCATATCGTCTATCAAACTACCCGAAACCTGAATCAAATAAATACCTATCATACTCACAATAACGATGACAAGTGTTGCGGCATAAACAGCAAATCTATGAAAGCGTACGGCATTTTCTAAAGCAAGCACAATTTTTTCTATCCAACGTTTTTCAAGATGTTTTAAATGCTTGTCTTTAGGGATGGGCATAAAACTGTAAATAATGGGAATGAGTAACAATGACAATACAAAAATGGCCATTATATTTATGGATGCAATAATACCAAACTCTTTTAAAATCTGACTTTTAGTAAAAATAAAAGTAGCAAAACCAGAGGCCGTTGTTACATTTGTCATTAAAGTGGCATTGCCAATTTTTGAGATAACACGTTTTAATGATTTGGCTTTATTGCCATGATTTTTTATCTCTTGCTGATATTTATTTATCAGAAATATGGCATTTGGAACGCCAATAACAATTATTAAAGGCGGTATTAAAGCTGTTAAAACAGTAACTTCATATTGAAAGGCACCAATGATACCAAAGGCCCACATAACACCAATACTCACAACTGTCATGGCTATAAATGTGGCGCGAAACGATCTAAAGAAAAAGAAAAAGATTAAGGCTGTAACACCAAAAGCAAGGACTACAAAAGTACCAATTTCGTCAACAATACTTTTGGCATTCATCGTCCTGATATAAGGCATTCCAGACACATAAACTTTTAAGTTATTGTCTTTTTCGAAAGACGCAATAATAGGATTGAGTTGGTTTAAAACAAAGTCTTTTCGCGCTGACGTATTGACAATATCTTTTTTAAGATAGATAAGCGTGCGGATGGTTTTACCTTTTTTATTATATAAAAAATTATCAAAAAAAGGCAAATCTTGAAAAAGAACATCCGTTATTTTATGGACATCTTCATTGGTTTTGGGGTCTTTATCGTATAAAGGCTCAACTACAAAACGTTTGTGAGCGACGTCTTTTTTAAGTTTTTTAATATCACCAAGAGAGAATGTAAAATCGACTGCTTTAAAGGAATCTAATTTTTTTGAAAGAGTATTCCAATTGTTAAACTTTGTAGGTGTAAAAAACGACGAATCTTTGACAGCAAGAATAATTAAATTGCCTTCTTCGCCAAATATTTTTAAAAACTTATCGTATTTTAAAGAAGCCGGATGGTCTGAAGGCAACATATTGGCCTCAGTATTCGATATTTGTATGTACTTTGTTTGGGTAAGAAGGGCTGCTGTTGCCCCTGCAATTAATAACAGAATGAGGATTCTGTTTTTTAAGATTATTCGCGATACAATGCCCCAAAACCCCATATAGGTTAAAATTTAGTTGCGCAAAGTTAATAAATCCTATTTTGTTATTGCTGTTCTTTATAAGTTTATTAAAAATTTAAGCCAAAGTGATAATTGAGTTTTATAGCTATGTTATCTTCAAATTTTTGATTGTGATAAGCGCCATATCTGTAAAAAAAGCTCAAACCAAATCCTTTAAGTAAAAAATTATTCACTTCTAAGCCAGACTCAAAATAACCTTTCTCCATCTTTTTAAAATCGAAACCACGCTGGAATTGTGGATTGTCAATAGTGCCAATGGCAAAGCGAGACACCATATTAATTTGTGGCCTAAATTTCTTTGTTATTTTTAAACGATTAAAAGATTGCCTTACTTGAAAAGACACATATTTATCTGATATAAACTCATTAAACACCATTGTTTCAAAAGCATTAATACCTGATAAATTGATGCGTTTTTGCCACTGATTATTATTGGTAGAATTTGGAAAGGCATTGTATAAATGCGAAATAGGCGCATCGCCAAAAATGAGACCACCTTGTAATAAAAAACTGGTGGTGCTTTTGCTAAGGGCTTTAATTTTGTGTGAGATTTTAAAATTAAATTGGGTAAAATTAAAATCGCCATCTAGCACATTATCAAAACTTTTTGTGAGTTGGGTAATGATTTTTAGGTCACCATCTTTAGCCGTTATTTTGCCAATTGGGGCATTCATATATTTAGAAAATGGTGTCCACTGAAGTGCAATAGTGGCGAAACTTAAATTGTAATCGGACACAAAAATAGTGGGCGAAACAAACTGATATCTAAATTTGGTTTCATAAGTACCACTACTCAATTGGATGCGACTTTCTAAATTAGATTTAATATCAAAATCTAAATATACCTGAGTGGTCTTGTAATTATAAAACTGACCAACATTTAAATTTCTAAGATTTAATAAAGAAAACGACGTGTCCTCAAAAAGAAAATCGAGTTTTGCGGCTTCACTTAAATTATCTGTATAGCCAATACCAATCCAAGTGTTTGTATTTTTATTGGGTCTTGCATAAGCCGAAAGATGGTATTTTACTGTATTGTCTTTTAAGCCATAGGCGCTGTAAGCTTTAAATTTAAATGTTTTAGAAAAATCGGTATTGGTCGTCATACCACCACCAATACGCAAACCTTCATGCTTGTTAAAATTTATAAGCTGACTCAAATTAAAGTCGAAATTTTTAACTGGATAATAACCTTTAAATATTTTTCTCGATAAGTTAAGATAGTGTTCAAATTTCTCTTTTTTGCCAATACTATCCATATATTTATAGGCTTGCACACCTCTTTTAGAAAGGCTATCTGTACGGTATTTATTCCAGAATTCTTGTTTTCTATTGGCGGCGTTAATATCAATTTCTACTGTTTGAGTAGGATTTTTTACTTTTATTGGTGCATTTATATCAATGTCGAAAATTTGAGTATTTGAGGCTAAGTAAATCTGATTTTCTGGATTATTCCGAGACTTAGTTTTCTTTTTTATAGAATCTTTTTGGGTTTTATTATTAACACTAAAGCCTATTTTATTGCCAAATAAATTAATTTGTTTGTTGTTATTTCCCCTTCTAATACTTATGCTAGTTGATATAGGAAACCAAATCTTAAAATTTGGTTTAAAAGTAAAATTCTGAGTAGCTTTTACAGCAATAACACCTTTTAATTCTGCAACAGCTTTTTCTATCACAAACCCATTATTGTTAATATATAACACACCTTCTATACCTACTGTTTCTTTATTTTTTTTAGGTTTAAAATAAATGAGATACGTGTTGTTTGCTATGGTGTCTAAAATTTTATATTTATAAAAGCTCAAGGCATTATTACTAATAGGACTTTTGTAACTGTTGCCTAAAACAGTAAACCTATTTTGATAGAAATCAAAACTTTGAATATCAAAGGCCAAAAGTTCATAAATAGGGTTTTTAAATCCCGCCATACGTGATGCTAAGACAGTTTCTTTTTTTTGTTTCCCTCTTTGATGTTTATGTTCAGATATCTTTTCGGTAATATATAAATGATGCTTTTCTAGCTCTTTTTTAAATTGATAATCAGAAGAATCTAATTTCACAAAAGTTTTTTTGCCGTCTTTAGTTTTAAAAATGGAGTCAAATTTAACTTCAATAGAGTCGGGAGAAGCTGTTACCAAAAGCTTGTTGTAACTGGTATATTTGTATGTGTTTAAAGCCTTATTTATATCATTTTTATCTTTGTTAAAAATCACTTTTCGCATAATAGCTAAAGCAGGATTTTCTTTAGAAAACAATTGAACTGTTTGTAAATTTTCAACTTTTGGCTTTAAGTAAATGGTGATAAATGTCTGTTTATTTAAAAGTACTTCTTGGGTATTGTACCCAATATAAGATACTTTTAATTTTGTAAGAGCTTGTCTAGATTCTATATCAAAAAGGCCTTTGGCGTCGGTAATTAAGCCCAAGTTTTTTTGTGTAATTACTGTGGCGAAAGGTAAAACTTCTTTGGTTTTACTGTCTTTTACAACGCCAGAAATATGAAATTGCGCTTGCGCTGATGCCGATAAACAAACAAAACAAAATACACAAAAAATTAATTTTTTCACACTTAGTAGGATAGTTTACTGCAAGTAACAAAAATTAATAATTAAAAAAGCACTCAATTGAGTGCTCTGGTTTATTTTAAGAAAAAGTTTAACATTTAAACCGTCATTATCTCTTTTTCTTTGGCTGATAGGATGTCATCAATCTGTTTTATAAAAGAATTGGTAAGTTCTTGAACGTCGCCTTCGGCATCTTTGGCCAAATCTTCAGAGAGCCCTTCTTTTTCGAGTTTTTTAATATCGCTATTAGCATCTTTACGTGCAGTACGCACGCTTATCTTATCGTTTTCGGCTTCGGCACGAGCTAATTTTGTAAGATCCCTTCTGCGTTCTTCTGTTAAAGCTGGAATATTTATGATGATAGATTCGCCGTTATTCATCGGGTTAAATCCAAGATTTGCAGCCATAATAGCGCGTTCAATTTCGTGTAACATTGCTTTTTCCCAAGGTTGGACTGTTATTGTTTTTCCGTCGGGCGTATTGATGTTAGAAACCTGTGCTAAAGGTGTTATAGAGCCGTAATAATCTACGTGAACACTGTGTAACATAGATGGCGATGCTTTGCCAGCTCTAATATTTAACAATTCTTTTTTAAGATGAATAATGGCATTTTGCATGTGCTCTTCAGCACTGTCTAAAATAAATTGAACTTCGTCATTCATGGTAATAAAATTTACTATTTATCTACTAGTGTGCCAATTTTTTCGCCATTCAATATTTTTTGCAAGTTTCCTTGTTTGTTCATATCAAATACTAAAATTGGCAAATTATTTTCTTCACTTAAAGTGAAAGCTGTCATATCCATAACATTTAAGCCTTTACTCATCACATCTTTAAAAGAAATTTTATCGAATTTAATAGCCTCTTTATTTTTTTCGGGATCTGATGAATAAATACCATCAACGCGCGTGCCTTTTAAAATAACATCTGCGTTTATTTCAATGGCTCTTAAAACGGCAGCAGTATCTGTAGTAAAATATGGATTACCAGTTCCGGCTCCAAAAATCACAACACGTCCTTTTTCAAGATGACTAACGGCACGTCTTTTAATATATGGTTCTGCAATTTGTTCCATTTTTATAGCGGTTAATAAACGTGTTTTGATACCGCAATCTTCAATGGCAGATTGTAATGCCAATCCGTTTATAACGGTGGCCAACATGCCCATATAATCAGCTTGCACACGGTCTAACCCATTACTTGCGCCTGCCACACCTCTAAAAATATTACCGCCACCAATGACAATAGCTACTTGTACACCTTGGTTAACAATTGCTTTTATTTCTTTGGCGTAATCGGATAGTCTGTTTGGATCAATGCCATATCGGCGATTGCCCATTAAGGCTTCTCCACTTAGTTTTAATAATACTCTTTTGTAGTGCATGGTTTTTTATAAAAAGGTTTTACAAATATACTAAAATATAGACTTATTTTTTTCTTCTTATCAAGATTAAGTATTTTGTATATTGGACACGTAAATTAAAGACCAATAGAAACTTTATAATATGTCAAATTTAGAAAACACTAGCGCTTCACAAGAAAAGAGCACATTAATTCCCATTCTTATTATAGCGGGACTCTTTTTTATATTCGGATTTGTAACTTGGATTAACGGCGCGTTGATTCCTTTTATGAAAACGATTAATGAATTAACAACTGCCCAATCTTATTTGGTAGCCTCGGCATCATACATTTCTTTTGTTGTGATGGCTTTACCCGCATCCTACATTATTAATAAAATTGGTTATAGAAAAGGGATGTCTTTAGGCTTAATTGTAATGGCGCTTGGCGCCCTTGTTTTTATTCCTGCCGCAGAGGCAAGAACTTATTGGTTTTTTTTAACCGGTATTTTTATTCAAGGAATGGGTATGACCTTATTACAAACAGCCTCTAATCCGTATATAACAATTCTTGGTCCGATAGAAAGTGCAGCAAAACGCATAGCCATTATGGGTATTGCTAATAAAGTGGCAGGTGCTTTAGGGTCTCTTATTTTTGGTGCTATTTTGTTATCTGGAATTGATGAGATAAAAGATAAATTAGGTACAGTTGGACTTGCTGAAAAATCGCAATTGCTAGATACAATGGCAGATAGTGTTGTAACGCCTTATGTTGTTATGGCTGTTATTTTATTTGTTTTGGGCATTCTTATAAGACGCGCGCCATTGCCTCATGTAGAAGCCGATCCTATTGCCGAAACCAAAGATGGCGACATGACTAAAACAAATATTTTCCAATTCCCACATTTATGGCTGGGTGTCTTGACTTTGTTTGTATATGTTGGTGTTGAGGTAATTGCAGGCGACACCATTATAGCTTATGGTATTTCTTTAGGATTTTCGGCTGTAGATGCTAAATTTTTTACAACTTTTACCTTAATGGCTATGGTGGCAACTTATGCTTTGGGCGTGTTTTTAATTCCGAAATATATGAGTCAGGCTTTTGCTTTAAGAGCGAGTGCCGTTTTAGGTATTGTGTTTACTTTTTGTATTGTATTTACATCTGGATTTACATCCATTCTTTTTGTTGCCGCTTTAGGGATAGCAAACGCTTTGGTTTGGCCAGCCGTTTGGCCACTAACTTTAGAAGGCTTAGGTAAATTTACAAAAACAGCCTCGGCATTATTGATTATGGCCATTTCTGGAGGCGCCATTATTCCACCTTTATACGGTAGGTTTGTAGATAATAATAAAATCGATTTAATTGCGCAAGGTTTGAGTGAGGCATCAGCATCGGCGCAAGCGGCTACTTCTGGTTATTGGATTTTATTACCTTGTTATATCATCATTTTATATTATGCCATATCGGGGCATAAATTGGGTTTGAATAAATGAGAATAAACTTAATAAAACAAAAAAAACCACGCTTTTAGCGTGGTTTTTTAATCACATAAAGTGAAATATTATACTAACGAAACGCGTTTAAAGTCGGTTACAGTAACATCACCAATAGTTTTTACATAGTCGGCAACGCTTTGTTTTTCGTCTTTAATAAAGTTTTGATCTAAAAGACATTTCTCGTGGTCTAAAGTAGTGTTGTCAGAAATAAACCGTTCTAATTTTCCAGGAAGAATTCTATCCCAAATTTGTTCTGGTTTACCTTCTGCACGAAGTTCTTCTTTTAAAGCTTCTTCTGTTTGTGCAATTATTTCATCAGTTAACTGAGCTCTTGAAATATAGGTTGGCACATTTTTAAGTGTTTTACCCAATCTGCCCAATTCAATATTATCTTTTTCAATAACAGCTATTCTAGCTTCAGTTTCAGAAGCTACATAAGCAGGATCAAAATCTTTATAAGATAAAGTTGTTGCACCCATGGCTGCGGCTTGCATAGAAACATCTTTTGCAACTACAGCAGCACCTTCTACATTTGCAGATAATACTGTTAAACTTGCAATTTTGTTTCCAACATGAATGTAAAATCCTACATACGCACCAGCAACTTTTTCGAAAGCTGCGATTTCTAATTTTTCGCCAATAACACCTGTTTGTTCAATTAACTTTTCTCCAACAGTCATGCCTCCAAAATCAGCATTTAATAAATCTTCTTTTGAATCACAATTAAGTGCAATAGTTGCAAATTGTGTAGCTAAAGCAACAAATGCGTCATTTTTAGCAACAAAATCTGTTTCGCAGTTTAATGAAATAATAGCACCTTGGGTGTTATCATCATTTACTTTTGCTATTACAGCACCTTCAGAGGTTTCTCTGTCGGCTCTTTTATCGGCAACTTTTTGTCCTTTTTTGCGTAAAATTGAAACTGCTTTGTCAAAATCGCCTTCTGCTTCTACAAGTGCATTTTTACAGTCCATCATACCAGCTCCGGTAGATTTCCTTAAGTTATTTACTTCTGCGGCGGTTATTTTTGCCATTTTATTTAATTTTTAAGAGGTAATTAATTTATTTTTCTTCTTTTACTTCTGCAGCATCGGCTTTAGAAACTTTTTTTGCGGGTTTAGCATCATCTTCTTTGTCAGACGTTTTGTCTTTAGTAGATTTGCGTTCTCCTAAACCATTTACAATAGCTTCGGTTACATAACCTAAAACTTTACTTATAGATTTTGAAGCATCATCATTTGCAGGAATTACAAAATCTACCAAACGTGGATCTGAATTTGTATCTACCATAGCAAAAATAGGCATGTTTAATTTTCTAGCTTCTGCAACAGCAATATGCTCACGTTTAATATCAACAACAAAAATAGCACCAGGCAAACGTGTCATATCAGTAATAGAACCTAAATTCTTTTCTAATTTTTCACGTTGTCTGTTTATTTGCAATTTTTCTCTTTTAGAAAGGGCATCAAAAGAACCGTCTAATTTCATACGGTCGATTAAACTCATTTTCTTAACAGCTTTTCTAATAGTGATAAAGTTTGTTAACATCCCACCAGGCCAGCGTTCAGTAATATAAGGCATGTTTATACTTTTTGCAGCTTCGGCAACAATATCTTTAGCTTGTTTTTTTGTAGCAACAAATAAGATGCGTTTTCCTGAGGCAGCAATTTTATGTAAAGCATTGGCAGCTTCTTGTATTTTAGCAGCCGTTTTGTACAAATCTATAATATGAATACCTGTACGTTCTGTATAGATATAAGGCGCCATATTAGGATCCCATTTTCTTGTGATGTGACCAAAGTGCACACCTGCTTCAATTAATTCTTGAATTTCAATTTTTTCTGTCATTTTAATTTTAGTTTACGTTCCGTTAGGTAGCAATAACTGAGTAGCGTTTGTTTAAAATCGATCTCAATTATTTGGATGCTAGACTTTGCGATAACAGGTTGTTTATTAATATAACCAATGTCTTAATATTAACGTTTAGAGAATTGGTATTTTTTACGGGCTTTTTTCTGACCGAATTTTTTACGTTCAACCATTCTTGGATCTCTAGTAAGTAATCCTTCTGGTTTAAGAATCGTTCTATTTTCGGCATCCATTTTTACTAAAGCTCTAGCAATAGCTAATCTAATAGCTTCGGCTTGACCGGTAATACCACCACCAAAAACGTTTACTTTAATATCAAAAGCCGTTTTAGTTTTGGTAAGGGTTAAAGCTTGTTGTACTTTGTATTGTAAAGAGGCTGTAGGAAAATATTTTTTTAAATCTCTATTGTTGATGGTAATTTTGCCCTTACCTTCAGAAACATAAATACGCGCTACGGCAGTTTTACGTCTTCCTATTGTGTGTATTGTATCCATTATCTAAGATCGTTTATGTTTATAACTTTAGGTGTTTGTGCTTCTTGTTTATAATCAGTCCCTACATATACATATAGATTTCTGAATAAAGCGCTTCCTAATTTGTTTTTAGGCAACATACCTTTTACAGCTTTTTCTACCAAACGGGTTGGGTCTTTTTGAAATAATTCTGTAGCAGATAGCGATCTTTGTCCTCCTGGATAACCTGTGTGGCGGATGTAAGATTTCTCTGTCCATTTATTTCCAGTTAGAATAATTTTCTCAGCATTGATAACAATAACATTGTCACCACAATCAACGTGAGGTGTAAAATTGGGTTTGTACTTACCTCTTATAAGCATTGCTACTTTAGAAGCCAAACGACCCAATGAATGTCCGTCCGCATCAACTAAAACCCACTCTTTATTAGCGGTTTCTTTGTTAGCTGATACTGTTTTGTAACTTAATGTGTTCACACGATTAGTTTTTGTAAATTAAACAATTGTTTTTCCCCTTAAAAAAGGGTGTGCAAAGGTAAGATTTATTATTTATATAACAAACAGTGATTTATTGTTAATTTTCTCATTTATGATTTTAATATAAGCACCTTTAAATGTGACAATTTTTTAAGATAAATTTTCAGTGATTTGCGAACTTAAGTGTAACATTTATTTAATTTAAGAGTCTATATTAATATAACTAAAATTAAAAAACCAATATACTGAATGCGAAATTTATTATTAATAAGCTTAATTTGTTTATCTACTTTCCAATTTATAACAGCCCAAAATCAGACAAATAAAACGCTAAAAAGAATTTATACCACCAACTCTTTGGGTCAAGAAAAAGCACCTGTTATTGATGGTAAATTAGATGATGCTAGTTGGGGCAATGTTGCATGGGGTAAAGATTTTATTGAAAATGATCCAGACGAAAACACACCACCAACTTATCAAACACAATTCAAAATACTTTACGACGCCAAATATTTATATATAGGCATTCGCTCTTTTGATGCAGAACCAGCTAAAATTGAAAAACGATTGTCGCGTAGAGATGGATTTGAAGGTGATAGGGTAACTGTTAATTTTGATAGTTATAACGATAAAAGAACAGGGTTCTCATTTACATTAACCGCAGCCAACGTTAAAGGAGAAGAATTTATTTCTAATAATGGAAATAATTGGGATGAAAGTTGGAACCCTATTTGGTACACAGCTACTTCTATTGATGATAAAGGATGGGTTGCCGAGTTTAAGATTCCATTAAGTCAATTACGTTTTGGAAAAGCAAAGGAACAGGTTTGGGGTTTACAAGTTATTCGTCAATTTTTTAGAAATGATGAACGTTCAGGTTGGCAACGCATTCCTAAAGATGCGCCAGGTTGGGTAAGTGAATTTGGAGAACTGCACGGCTTAAAAAATATAGAGCCTCAAAAACAATTAGAAATTCAACCTTTTACGGTAAGTCAATATAAATTTTTTCCTAAGGAAGCCGGTAATCCTTTTAGAGATGGTAAAGATTTTAAAGTAACAGCAGGTTTAGATGCTAAAATTGGCATTACAAATAACTTAACATTAGACTTAACCGTAAACCCAGATTTTGGTCAAGTAGAAGCAGACCCTGCAGCCATTTCTTTAGATGGTTTCGAAATATTTTTTAATGAGCAAAGACCCTTTTTTGTAGAAAATAAAAATATTTTCGATTTTAGGTTTGGTAATAATCAAGATAACATATTTTTTTCAAGACGTATTGGTCGCAGTCCTCAAGGTTACCCAGATACAGCATCGGGTGAGTTTGTAAATCAACCACAAAACTCAACTATTTTAGGTGCTGCAAAATTTAGTGGCAAAACTAAAAATGGCTGGTCTATTGGCATTTTAGAAAGTATGACGGCAAAAGAATTTGCCGAAATAGATAATAATGGCAATCGTAGAGAAGAATTGGTAGAACCTTTTACCAATTATTTTGTGGGACGTTTGCAGAAAGATTTCAATAATAAAAACACATATATTGGCGGTATTTTTACATCCACAAATAGAAAAATAGAAGGCAATTTAGATTTTTTACGAAAAGCGGCTTATACAGGTGGTTTAGATTTTAAACACCAGTGGAGAAATAGAAAATATTATATTGAAGCTAATGTTGTTGTGAGTCAGGTTAGTGGGAGCGAGACAGCAATTGCAAATACACAAAAATCTTTAACACATTTATTTCAACGGGTAGATGCCAGTCATGTAAAATTTGATCCAAACAGAACATCGCTTACGGGTACTGGCGGAAAATTTGAATTTGGTAAATCTAGTGGTGGCAATTGGAATTATGATGCTGGTTTTGTGTGGCGCTCTCCAGAATTAGAATTGAATGATATTGGATTTCTCCGTCAAGCGGATGACATACGTCAATATGCTTTTGTTGGCTATCAAACACTGAAACCTTTTGGTAAATTTAGACGTATATATGCTAATTTCTCACAATTTTCGACCTATGATTTTGATGGTAATTATAATAGAATTGAATATTCAATAAGAGGAAATATAAATTTTAAAAATAATTGGGGTACAGAGTTTGGGTTTATTCATAAACCCCGTATTTATAGCAATACAATTTTACGAGGGGGACCTCGATTCCGTTTCTCGAGAGAGAATATTAATTTTTTCTTTGTGGGATCAGATTCACGTAAAAAATTTAGATTTCAAGCAGGATATGTCTATTCGCATGCCAAACAAAATAATTTTTCTTTTTTAAGTGTCGAAACAGACTTTACGTACCAACCTTTAAATTCTTTAAAGATTTCAATCAGTCCAGAATTTTCTAAAAACCCAAGCAAGACGCAATATGTAAGCGAAGTTAGTTTTAATGGTACACCAAGGTATATTAATGCAGAAATAGAGCAGCAAACCCTAAGCAGTTCTATCCGAATAAACTATACTATTAATCCCAATTTAACTATTCAGTATTACGGACAACCTTTTATATTTAGAGCCCGATATAAAAACTTTAATTACATCACAAATCCTATTGCCGATAATTTATACGATCGTTTTGAATTATTTGACGACAATCAAATTTCTTTTGATGGGGACAATTACCTAGTTGATGAAGATAGAAATGGCAGCACAGATTATACCATTGGTAACCCCGATCTTTCTTTTGTGCAATTTCGCTCGAATTTGGTAGTGCGTTGGGAATATACTCCAGGGTCCGAAATTTTCTTTGTATGGTCTCAAGGCAACACAGGTTTACAAGATCCAAAGGACCATTTGTTTAGAAGTTTGCACAATCAGGTTTTTAAAGAAAAGCCAGAAAACACTTTTCTCATTAAAATGACATATAGGTTTTTTAAAGTAAAAACATTAGCTACTGTACAATTTCTGGATTGGGATAAAAAGCACCAATAGCAAACCAATAACTAACTACAGATTTTGTAATTCTTAACTGATTTCCCATTTTAGGACCAGAAATAGCTTTACCAAAAACATTCCATTCGGTACCTTCACTGTCAGTAAAAAAGCCTTCGGAATCTGTAAAGCTAAAAGTATAAGTTAAAGCAGCCTGATTTGGCGTTAATTCGAATGAATTAATTAAATTTTCGTTACCCACTATTAGATAATCTTCACCTTCAAATGTTTGTTTTAAAGCTTTTCCACCAGTGAAACCTGAGAAACGAAATACAATAGATTTGGCCGGATTGTTAGAATTAGCCTCGCCCATTAAAGCATAAACACGTTCTTTGTTAGGTAGATTGTTATTTAAAGGAGATACAGGGAATAGTAGAAAGTTTTGATTTGTAAGGTAATCGCCGTAAGGATAAATATTATAACTTCTAGAAAAACCAGTGTCTGTAGTTAATATTTGTGTGTTTGGATACAATGTTTTCCAAGTTTTCCAATTTGTTTCTACGACATCTCTTAATTCAGGTTTATTTCCTTTTAATTTGCCATGAATAGCTTGCACGCGTAATTGTGACCAATAAGTGTCTGTGTCTCTATCATACATAATTAAATTATTATTATATAATAAACCAGAAACACCAAAAGAAGTTACTTTTCCAGCAGCAACACTTTTCCAAGCAAAAGAAGTACCTGTTAATGGGCAAAAAGAAATTGTAGTACTTTCTAGGCCAAATTTATCATTTACAATTTCATGCCAGTTTAAAATAAAATGAGGATAAGCTTTAACCACACCATTTTTAACGATACCAATTACTAAGTCATCATCTTTAATAAAGCTGGGATCAATATCAGCTACATTTGCAAAAACAGGATTGTCTAAAGAAGGAATGCCATCTTTACCAGGGCCACCATCTCTAACTTCATTGGCTGGTACAAGCCAATCTAGTAAAGTACCACCAGAATTATTATCTGTTCCAGAACCATCACCTGTACTAGATCCGTCACCTGTTCCTGTATCAGAACCGCTATTATCAACATTGGTAAGTGGGCTTCCGCCACCATTGCCACAAGAAATCACTACCATTGCAGCAAACACTATTAAAAGAATTTTTTTCATAATTTTCAATTTTAACATATTATTAATTTTAAAGAGCATTTAATTAATCAGTACTAATAATAGGATTAGGATAGAATGCTGCAACAGCAAACCAATAACTTACAACAGACTTTGCCCCTTTTAAAACTTCGCCAGTTCTTGGGCCAGAAATCGCTTTTCCAAAAATGCTCCAAATATTTCCCTCATCATCTGTAAAAAAATCTAAAGGGTTATTTGAATTATAAGAAAAATTTAATAATTTTTGACTTGAATTTAACTCGAAAGAATTAATAAGCTTTCCATTACCTACAACTAGATAATTTTTTGTGTCAAAATTTTGCTTTAAGGCTTTTCCATTTTGAAAATTTTGAAAACGATAAACAATAGATTCTGAATCTGATAAAACGGCATATACGCGTTCCTTATTAGGTAAGGCATTGTTTAACGGTGATAGAGGGAAATAGAAAAAGTTTTGTTTATCTAAGTAATTTCCGTAAGGGTAAACGTTATAACTTCTATCAAATCCTGTGTCTTTTGACAATACTTTTGAGTTGGGGTAAAGTGTTTTCCACGTTTTCCAATCTGTTTCTACAACATTACTTAAATTAAGCCTTTCTCTTATTAACGAACCATTTATAGCTTGTAATTTTAATTGAGACCATTTTGTACCTGTTCTTCTATCATATAAAATTAAATTATTATTATATAATAAACCTGATTCACCAAATGTTGTTTCCTTACCTCCCGATTTACTTTCAAAAGCAAAAGCAGTACCTGTTAAAGGACAATATGATATTGTAATTGGATCTCCATTAAAATCGTCATTTACATTTTCATGCCAATTTAAAATAGTATAGGGGTAAGCCCTAGTATCACCATTTTTTATGATACCAACAACTAAATCATCATTTTTTAAATAATTGTTTTTGCTAGAACTTACACTTGTAAAAACAGGGTTGTCAATAGAAGGAATCCCATCTTTTCCAGTCCCGCCATCTACTACTTCGCTAAATGGAATTAACCAACCAGGGGCGTTACTTGTTAATCCACCATTACCATTATCTGCATCAGTATCAGACCCATTATTATCACCAGATGATAAGTTATTATTAATAGCAGAGATATTATTGCCGCCACCGCTACATGATATAAAAATTACAGTTAAAATTGTTATTAAAAATATTTTTTTCATAATAATTAATTTATTTTTAAAACTTTAATTTTTGGATTAATTTTAAATAGAAAACCTACGGTTAGTCTATAAGTTGGTGTAAGTTGTGTGCCTTGTACATTGCTAAAAATAGGCAACTCGGCTTTAGTAGAATAAATTAAATTTGGCGTAATATTAATGCCAAAACTAGGAATTAAACTTACCCAATCACCACCAGTATTTTCTATGTCAGACCCCCCTACTTTGTCTTGTTGAACATTTCTATATTTAAGAGAAATACCTGGAAAAGATTTAGTTTTAAGCATAAAAAATTGATCAGAAATTCCAATAAAAGATTGAAATTCATTACCGAATTTATAATGTAAACTACCAAAATAGGTGTTGTTAGTGCCCGTTTGTCTGTAAACAAATCTTGTAAAAGCATTAAAGGTTGGTCTAAAATTAAAAGTTTTAGAAATAAGAGACCAATAAATAATATCTAAAGCATTACTTCCAGGCTGTAAATCGTCGCCCAATGTGAGACCTTGGCTATTTTTTTTGGTTGAAGACCCTAAAGGTATCTTTGTGCCAATACCCAAATTTAAATTGGTGTTTTTGGCTAACAAATCTTTGAAATTGTATTTAAACAATAACACAGCATCGCCAATACCTGAGGTTAAATCGAGGTTTTCATTGCCAAATTGTGTAATAAGTCGCCGTTGATTCACCCAAGTAAACATACCTTCTACAGAGAACCTATCTGAAATAGCATAATCGGCATTAACTAAAACAGAATGAGTTATTCTAAGTCTAGCGTCATCATCTAATTTAGTATCACGAAAATTTAAAGTATTTAAATTGTTATGATCATATTGGACGCCAAATTGCATCACCCCTTTTGATGCACTTGTAAGACCTATGCTATTAGAAAGTGGAATGCCCCCAGAACAACATGTCTGAGAATAAATAAAAGGGAGATTAATAAAAAGAATAAATACTAAAGATATGTATAACTTCATAATTCATATTTGGTGATTATAAAGTCGAAACAAAATATTTTTCCTTACAGGGCCATAATTTTAGTGTGGGTTTAATGTGCCTCTAACCAATTATTCCCTGTGCCAATATCAACAATTAAAGGAATGCTTAATTTGTAAGCGTTTTCCATTTCATGTTTAATGATGGTAGTTAATTGGTCTAACTCTGGTTTATAGACGTCAAAAATGAGTTCATCATGTACTTGTAAAAGCATTTTAGATTGGTGCTTTTCCTCAATTAAACGCTTATCAATATTTATCATGGCAATTTTAATAATATCGGCAGCGCTTCCTTGAATTGGGGCATTTACCGCATTGCGCTCATCGGCTGCGCGGACAATTGAATTATGAGAATTTATATTTTTTAAATACCGACGTCTGCCAAGCAAAGTTTCTACATAACCGTGTTCTTTGGCAAAATCTATTTGATTGCTGATAAAGGTTTTTAAAGTGGGGTATGTTTGATAATAAGCTTCAATCAAGTCTTTAGATTCTGTGCGACTTAAATTGGTTTGTTGGCTTAAACCGAAAGCCGAAACACCATAAATGATGCCGAAATTTACAGTTTTAGCATGGCTTCTTTGTTGCTGTGTCACTTCGTTTAAAGGCACATTAAATACATTAGCAGCAGTAGCTTTATGAATATCTTCGCCATTTAAAAATGATTCTTTCATGGCTGTATCGCCACTCATTTCGGCTATGAGGCGTAATTCGATTTGAGAATAATCGGCGGCAAGCAAAATATGATTTTCATCTCTTGGGATAAAAGCTTTTCTAACCTGTTTGCCACGCTCTGTACGGATGGGGATATTCTGTAAATTAGGACTGATAGAACTCAATCTTCCTGTAGCAGCAACGGTTTGGGCAAAAGTGGTGTGAATGCGTTTTGTGTTTGGATTTACCTCATTTGGTAAAGCGTCAACATAAGTGTTTTGTAATTTTATGAGGCCACGCCAATTTAAAATATCTGCAACAATAGGGTGTGTTGTTGCTAGTTTTGACAAGACTTCTTCGCCTGTTGCGTATTGGCCTGTTTTAGTTTTTTTTGGTTTGTCAACTAATTTTAAATTCTCAAACAAAACAATGCCCAATTGTTTTGGAGAGGCCAAATTAAAATCTTCGCCAGCTGTTTCAAAAATAGATTTTTCTAGAGCGCTAATATCTGTTTGTAATTCGGCAGAAAGCGATTTTAAATAAGCGATATCTAATTTCACACCTTCTAATTCCATCTTAGCTAAAACAGGTAAGAGCTTTATTTCGATATTTTTATAGAGTTTTAAAAGGTTGTGGTCTTCAAGCTCTTTTTCTAAAATTGGCTGAAGCTGAAAAAAAAGAGACGCTTCTTCTGTACAAAAATCGGCTTGTTGTGTAAGGCTTAAATCGCTTAGGTTTTTCTGAGTTTTACCTTTGCCCAAAAGTTGTGATTCTTGGGCCAAACTGTAATTTAAATAATGCGCGGCCAAAATTTCTTTATCATGACGCACATCTGGATTTATAAGATAATGTGCAATTTTAATATCAAATAAAGATCCTTTTAAATTGAGATTATAATAAGCCAAGAGTTTTGTTAAAAACTTAAGGTCTTGCCCAATTTTTAGAATTTCTAAAGATTCAAAAAAGGGTTTGAAAATATTTAAAATAGTTGTGGCTTCGTTTGTGTTTTGAGGCAGATTTATATAGTACCCTTTGTTAGCCTCAAAACTAAAAGAGATGGCAACACATTTTTTTTGAAGCGCATTTTCATCTGCTGTTTTAATTGAAATGGCTACAGTTTTTTGCTGTAAAAGTTTGCTTAAAAGCAATTGTCTGGCCAAAGCTGTATCTACATATTGATAAAAATGCGGATTGGTTTTTTGCGTGTCTAAATCGTCAGCGGCAGCAAAAGAAAATAAATCTAATTGCGCTGTAGCTGATTTTGTAATGGTGTTAGAAACCACTGTTTCCTTACTGATTTCTGGAGTTTTTTGAGAATCGGCACTTATAGGTTCGGTCTTAGGTACACCAAATATTTTAACAAACTGCTCTGCCATGCGCCTAAATTCTAATTCTTGAAAAATTGTAGAAACTTTGTCAAAATTAGGTTGCGACATTTTAAAATTTTCTTCGTGAAAAGTCACAGGGCAATCTAGCATTATAGTGGCTAATTTTTTAGAAAGCATGCCCAATTCTTTATTGGCTTCAATTTTTTCGCCAAGCTTTCCTTTTATCTCATGCGCATTGGCAAGTAAATTTTCCATACTGCCATATTCTTTAAGAAATTTCTTAGCTGTTTTTTCGCCCACACCAGGCAAACCAGGAATGTTGTCTGAAGCATCGCCCATCATGCCAAGAAAATCTATAACCTGTAAAGGATCTTCAATTTCAAAACGTTCTTTTACTTTATCTACACCCCAAATTTCAATGCCATTTCCCATACGGGCAGGTTTGTACATAAAAATATTTTCTGAAACCAATTGCGCAAAATCCTTGTCTGGTGTAACCATAAAAGTTTGATACCCTTCTTTTTCGGCTTGTTTGGCGAGTGTTCCTATAAGATCATCGGCTTCAAAGCCAGCTTCTTCAATTATGGGAATTTCCATAGCTTCAAGAATTTTATGAATATAAGGTATCGCTAAGCGGATAGCTTCTGGTGTTTCTTGGCGATTTGCTTTGTAGGCTGCAAAATCTTCGGTTCTAGCAGCCGAGCCTCCTTTGTCGAAAGCTACAGCAAGATGGTCTGGTTTTTCACGTTTTATAACATCTAATAATGAATTCATAAAACCTAAAATAGCCGATGTATCCATACCTTTTGAATTTATTCTTGGGTTTTTAATTAAGGCATAATAACCACGAAAAATTAAAGCAAAGGCATCTATTAAAAACAATCTTTTTTTGGTATTCATCGGTATTTAAAAAGTGAAAATTCGGGTCTAAGATAAACTTTTTTTTAGGATTAAAAAGGAGATATTCTTACACTAAAGTTTTACTAAGTTCAATTAATAAGTGCAACAGTTAACAAATATCGGAAAGTTAACTTTCCGATATTTGAAAAAAAACTGATTGCCGATGAATTATCAACAATTAATCGACTCTCAAAGATACCAAATAGAAGCG
>JABMNH010000011.1 GCA_013205245.1 Flavobacteriales bacterium
ATTTGGTAAAGATGGAGTAAGTGTCTATGCCTATCAGGTTTTAAAAGGATTTGATAAAAACACAGGCTATAAATTAGAAATTCCAAGAAACTCAATTTTCTTTTTTGATAAAAAAGGGAAAATAAGTGGTTTAAGTGTTTCTGATAGTCAATTAAAATGGAAAAAAGCATACGATGCTCGGGGTACATCTAAGAATGGTGAAATATACAAAGACCATCCTATGATATCTAAAGCTAGATTACTTTATGCCTATTTAGAAATAGGAGACTTAACTTCTATGAAAGATTTATATTCTGAAGATGCTAAAATATATGATGTAATGAATTCAGAGCTAAATTCTTTTGTAACAGTAGAAGAAGAAATAAACAATCTAAAAGAATTCTATAAGATTTATGAGATTTTAAGAGTAAGAGAAAGAGGTTATCCAGATTTACTTAATTACGAAGGAGATGATACATCAACTATAATTTCTTGGTGGAATGTTACTGTAAAAAACAAAAAGTCTGGAAAAACTAAAGAGGCAGTTCATCATTCTCAAATAGTTGTAAATAGTGATGGTAAAATTGTTAATGAACAATATTATTTTAATGCTTCAGAGTTGCCAAATTAAATTAACCAATTAAAACTTATTTAAAATGAAAAAAATCTTAATAATTCCCACATTACTTATAGTTGCTGTTGTTAATGCCCAATGGATTCAAAATTCATCTTGTGATAAAAAAGCCAATATTGTGGCTAATCAAGCTATAGAGTATATGGCTAATTTAGAATATTTGCCTGCATTAGGCGCTGCAAATTCTGCATTGCTCTTAGATGAAAATTGTGGATGCGCAAAATTAACTTTAGCTGCGATTAGTAGTCAGAATCCAAAATGGGGAAGTAGAATCCAAAAATTAGATGAAATAGATTCTTCAAAACTAACTCCTGAAGAAAAAGCGTGGTATGATTATTTAAGGATAGTTGACAATGTAAAAAGGTCTGATTTTCAAATAACATTACAAAATAAATTTTCAAAAAGTCCTCTTATAAATTATTTAGGAACCTCAGTAAATGACTTTAATAGTTATAAATTATTTGCTGAAAAATTCCCAACATATTCTTCTTCAGCTTATAATATGATATCTTATGGTTATATGATGGGTGCTTTCGGCGAAATAAATATGAATGAAGCTAAAAAATATATAGAAATGTCAAAAAACATACATTATGGGCCTAATTCTTTTGATTCTATGGGAGAACATTACGCTTCAGTTGGAGACTATGAAAAAGCATTTGAATCTCAATTAACGGCTATTGATTTCGCTACTTTTGCTTCTCCATATAGGAAAAATGCACAATTATATTCTGCTAAAATGTCAAAAGATAAAATCACTCAGACCATTATGGATAATCAAAAAGTGATGCAGTCCGCAATACTTAATGGAGATTATGAATCTTATAAAGAATTTGAACATCCTGAAATAGTAGTGACTACAGGTGATTCTAATTTAAATCCGTTTTATGTTTTCACTAAAGACAATTTAAATGAAGATGCTCCAATGACTTGGAATGCTTTTGACTTATCAAATTTTGAAGTTTATTTTTCACCTGATATGAAATCTTCAGTTATAACATTTGATGCCGATGGGTCATTTACAATGATAGACTCAAAAATCAAATTTGATTATTCAACAAGAGGTTCTGCTACGTGGGTATCAACAACTGAGGGCTGGAAAATTCTACATTCTTCTTATGCTCCAAGGAAGGGCAAAAACGGATTGCCTGATGTTGATTAAGCTTTAATTAAAATAATTCAACAAATTGATATGTTGGATTCAAAGTATATTGTGGAAGAGATTGAAGCAAGCAAAATCATAGACTAATAAAACAAATATTAATTAAAATATATTCAAATGAAAAAAATAGGAATCGTATTGCTTTTATTTATTACTACTAATCTTATTGCTCAAAACAACTTTAAAGATGAGACAGAGATTATAAAATTAATCCAAAGCAATTGGGAAACAAATAATAAGGGGAATATAGACGTAAGGCTTATGTCAGAAGATGGTTACTATGCATTTAATTCTACAGGAGGATTAATGGTTTATGATAAAAACCCAAACATTAGAAAAAATGAATGGGATTACGTTAATTTAACACCTAAACATATCAAAGTAGTTTCTCTTGTTCCTGGTAAAGCTGCAGTAGCTATGTATTATAGCGAAGGTAGTATGACCCCAAAAGGTAGCGCTGCTGTACCTCACTATATGACAAGAGTATCAGAAGTTTTTATAAAAGAAAAAGGTAAATGGGTAATGAAAACAGGTCATTATTCTCCTATATCTGGTGGAAGTGGAACATCTCAAGTAGGGACAAAGTCTGAGGATAACAAATAAATTAACCATTTAAAATAAACAAAAATGAAAAAATTATTATTCTCTTTAATTGCTGTTTTTCTAATTTCTTGCCAAGCTCCTAAAGAAAAAAAATCCGAGCAATCTAATGAGCCAACTGTTATAGGATATGAATTTAATGATGAAGGGAAAAAGCTAAATGTAATAGCTGGGGATACAGCAATAACTGATATTTATTTAGATTATATTCAAGCTCATAATGAAAAAGATTTAACCAAAATTTCAGAAATAGATATGGATGACATAGTTGTTAGAGCTGCAAACGGTGCTTTAATCAATGGGAGTGATTCGCATACAGAACAATTAGATATTTGGTTTAAAGCAAGTAACCCCTCTTGGAAAGTGAAATTTATGGTTGCTAACACTGTCCAAGGTAATGATGGGAAAAATCAAGCTTGGCTAACAACTGGAGTAGATCTCGTTCAATCAATAGACGGAAGTAATGTAACAAGCCACCATATAGTAGATGTTAACTTTGTTGATGGAAAAGTTAAAGAGTTAATAGTATATGATAGGGCAAGTGAGCAGGAATAAACTATTATAAACCATACGTGTTAAAAGCCTATCATTTATGATAGGCTTTTTCTTTAATACAAGAGGCATATCACTCTCCTCTAACTAACCTCTAATCCTCTTAGGTAAGTAAGAAAGGCATTAATATAATTTTGGTTGCATCTTTGACAATGAGACTAATCAAATTACAGGTATTTATAAACTCTCTGCGGGATATATAACCGTTCGATATTTCAATAGAGTTCTCTACTAAAAACCACTTCTTTTTTGAGGTGATTTTTTATTTATAAGCGTTTCCGCAGATAATTTCAATCTACCTTCAAGACTTAACTCAATTAATATTTACAAATTTTAATACTAAATCCCCAAATCAATGGTTTTCTGTTTTTTTGGATGTCGTAGTTTTTTATCAAAAAAAGACAGAGAATCTCTTTAAAGAATATTATCAGTTTTAAAGGGGGAAAAAGAAATCAAAGCTGTTAAATTTCACAAAAAACCTTTCGTAATAAGTCATATATATGTTTCTCTCTTATTCATAGTGAAAATGTGATTACTTAAAAATGCTTTGTAATTATTTTAAACCAAAGAAATATTGATTGAAATCAAAAATTTACAGTCTTGCAAAATCAAAAATTAACAAAACGAAGTAGAAAGGTCTATTAAAACCTGTTTGGGTATCGTATAAAATAAATATCAAAATATAGAATTTTGATATTTATTTTAATTTTGCGTCCGTTTTACAACCAAAGCTGCTTTGCTTGGTTACTAAAAAATACTTTTAAAAAAAACATTAAAAATGAGTACAACATTATTTGATAAAGTTTGGGATGCGCACGTCATCCGTAAAATAAAGGATGGGCCAGACGTGTTTTTTATAGACAGACATTTAATTCACGAGGTTACCAGCCCTGTTGCTTTTTTAGGTTTAAAAAGCAGGAATAACACTGTATTATATCCTGAGCGCACTTTTGCTACAGCCGACCATAATACGCCAACTATAAATCAACACCTACCTGTTGAAGATCCTTTATCTGTAAATCAGTTAAAAGCATTAGAAGAAAATGCGGCCGAATGGGGCATTTCTCATTGGGGTTTAGGTCATCAAAAAAACGGCATTGTACATGTTGTTGGCCCAGAAAATGGCATTACACTTCCAGGTGCAACAATTGTTTGTGGCGATAGTCATACTTCAACACACGGTGCATTTGGTGCTATCGCTTTTGGTATTGGCACTTCTGAAGTAGAAATGGTGTTGTCTTCACAATGCATTATGCAACCGAAGCCTCAAAAAATGCGCATTAACGTCAATGGGAAACTTGGCTTAGGCGTGACACCAAAAGATGTGGCTTTATTTATCATTTCACAGTTAACAACTTCAGGAGCTACAGGCTATTTTGTTGAATATGCTGGCGATGTTTTTAGAAATATGACGATGGAAGGCCGCATGACCGTTTGTAATTTAAGTATAGAAATGGGCGCACGTGGTGGTATTATAGCGCCAGACCAAAAGACTTTCGACTATGTTAAAGGAAGATTATACGCACCAAAAGGTGCTGATTGGGATAAAGCCATGACGTATTGGGAAACACTAAGTACTGATGATGATGCTGTTTTTGATAAGGAATTTACTTTTGATGGCAGCGCCATTGAACCTATGATTACTTATGGTACAAATCCGGGGATGGGCACCGGTATTTCAAACAATATTCCAAATGCCGAAGAAGTTGAAGGTGGCATCGATTCTTATAAAAAATCACTGAATTATATGGGTTTTGCCGAAGGCGATACTATGATTGGTAAAAAAGTTGATTATGTATTTATAGGAAGCTGTACCAACGGCAGAATCGAAGATTTTAGAGCTTTTGCTTCCATCGTTAAAGGAAGAAAAAAGGCCGAAAATATTACGGCTTGGTTAGTGCCGGGATCACATGTTGTGGAAGCTGATATAAAAAAAGAAGGTTTGTTAGACATTTTTACAGAAGCTGGATTTGCATTGCGCGAACCGGGATGTTCGGCTTGTTTGGCAATGAATGACGATAAAGTCCCTGTTGGAAAATTAGCTGTAAGTACTTCAAACAGAAATTTTGAAGGACGTCAAGGACCAGGATCTAGAACCATATTAGCAAGTCCACTTGTGGCAGCAGCAACTGCTGTAACAGGTGTTTTAACTGACCCAAGAACACTTTTATAAAAATAATTGTCATCCTGAGCGAAGTCGAAGGGAACAACTAAAAACCAATAACAAACAACTATATCATGGCTTACGATAAATTCCAAATATTAAAAAGTACCGCAGTACCATTACCCATAGAAAATGTGGATACCGATCAAATTATACCTGCACGTTTCTTAAAAGCAACCGAACGTGTCGGGTTTGGTGATAATCTTTTTAGAGATTGGCGTTACAACCCAGACAATTCACCCAAAGAACAATTTGTGTTAAACAATCCTATTTATAAAGGAAAAATATTAGTTGGCGGCCGTAATTTCGGATCAGGATCTTCGCGTGAGCATGCTGCTTGGGCGGTTTACGATTACGGATTTAGATGTGTAGTATCAAGCTTTTTTGCAGATATTTTTAGAGGAAATTGTTTAAATATCGGCGTTTTACCTGTACAAGTAAGTGCTGGTTTTTTAGATAAAATTTTTAAAGCAGTTGAAGCAAATCCAGAGACAGAAATAGAAATCAACCTCTCGACTCAAACCATTACCATTCTAGCAAGTGGCGAAAAAGAATCGTTTGATATTAATGATTATAAAAAAGAAAATATGTTAAATGGTTATGACGATATTGACTATTTAACAAAAATGACAACAGAAATTAAAGCGTTTGCCAAAACAAGACCCTTTTAATATGAAGCTGAGAAAAATCGAAATAATGGATACCACACTCCGCGACGGCGAACAAACCTCGGGTGTGTCTTTTTCTTCATCAGAAAAACTGACAATAGCTAAGCTTTTAATAGAAGAATTACATGTTGATCGTATTGAAATTGCTTCAGCACGCGTTTCTGAAGGCGAATTTCAAGCCGTGAAAAGTATTACTGAATGGGCCAACAAAAACAATCATATAGACAAGGTAGAAATTCTGACATTTGTTGATGGTGGCCAATCTATAGATTGGATGCTAAAATCGGGCGCCAAAGTTCAAAATCTGTTAACCAAAGGGTCGCTAAATCACTTAACGCATCAGTTAAAAAAAACACCCCTACAACATTTTTCTGAAATAAAAGAAACCATTGAATTGGCTCAAAAAAATGGTATTGTTACCAATGTCTATTTAGAAGATTGGAGCAATGGCATGCGCGAATCTCAAGAATATGTTTTTCAATATTTAGATTTTTTAACAACACAACCCGTTCTTCGCATTTTGTTGCCAGATACTTTAGGTGTTTTAACACCCTCAGAAACATATGACTATTTTTCGAAAATAACAGCAAAATATCCCAATACACATTTCGATTTCCATGCGCATAACGATTATGATTTAGGTGTTGCCAACGTTATTGAAGGCATAAAAGCAGGTGCAAAAGGCTTGCATTTAACCGTTAACGGGATGGGCGAACGTGCCGGGAATGCACCATTGGCAAGTGTTGTAGCCGTTATAAATGATTTCTTTAAAGATGATGTTACTATTTCGGTTAAAGAAACAGCTTTGTATTCTGTAAGTAAATTAATTGAAGCCTTTTCGGGATTTGGCATTCCAGCAAATAAACCTATTGTAGGCGAAAATGTTTTTACACAAACGGCCGGTATTCACGCCGATGGTGACAATAAAAACAATTTGTATTTTAATGATTTGATGCCAGAACGTTTTGGAAGAAAACGTCAATACGCTTTAGGAAAAACATCGGGGAAAGCAAACATAGAAAAAAACCTACAAGAATTAGGATTGGAGTTAAATCAGGAAGATTTAAAGAAAGTGACCCAGCGCATTATTGAATTGGGCGATAAAAAAGAATCGGTTACCAAAGAAGATTTGCCCTATATTATTTCTGATGTGCTGCACAGCACTTTATACCAAGAAAAAGTGAGTATAGAATCTTATGTGCTCACACATTCAAAGGGATTAAAACCCTCTTCTACTATTGCTATCAGAATAGAAGGTGAGCTTTTTGAAACAAGTGCTCAAGGAGATGGTCAATTTGATGCCGTTATGAATGCCATTAAAAAAATATATTTAGAAAAAAATAGAGTCTTACCTAAATTGGTTGATTATGCCGTAAGGATCCCACCCGGAAGTACATCGGATGCTTTGTGTGAAACCATTATTACTTGGCAAACAGAAAATAATAAATTTGTGACGAGAGGATTAGATTCAGATCAAACAGTATCGGCTATAAAAGCCACAAATAAAATGTTGAATATATAATTGAAACTAAAATGTCATAACGAGAAGTCCCGATTCCGGTAACTATCGAAATTATCGGGACGACGTGGTTATCAGCTACTTTGTAGTTTTAATCAATGAGATTGCCACGCTTTGCTCGCAATGACAAAAAAATAAAACTTTAAAAAATGAAATTAAATATAGCCCTTTTAGCCGGAGACGGCATTGGACCCGAAGTGATTGCACAAGCCGTAAAAGTATGCGATGCTGTGGCAACAAAATACAATCACAATATTAATTGGACACCCGCTTTAACAGGCGCTTGTGCCATAGACGCCGTTGGCGATCCTTATCCAGAAGAAACACATCAAATATGTTTAAATGCTGATGCCGTGTTATTTGGCGCTATCGGACATCCAAAATATGATAATGATCCATCCGCCAAGGTAAGACCCGAACAAGGCTTGCTTAAAATGCGTCAGAAATTGGGCTTGTTTGCCAACGTAAGGCCAACCTTTACTTTCCCTTCGTTAATTGACAACTCGCCTTTAAAACGTGAACGTATTGAAGGTACCGATTTAATCTTTTTAAGAGAGTTAACCGGTGGTATTTATTTTGGAGAAAAAGGCAGAAAAGATGGTGGCGAAACAGCTTTCGACACATGTACTTACACCAGAGCCGAAGTGATTCGCCTTGCTAAAAAAGGCTTTGAATTAGCCATGACGCGGTCAAAAAAATTGTGCTGTGTAGATAAAGCCAATGTTTTGGAAACCTCAAGATTATGGCGCGAAACTGTACAAGACATGGCAAAAGATTATCCTGAAGTTACGGTTTCTTACGAATTTGTAGATGCTGTGGCGATGCGTTTGGTGCAATGGCCAAACTCCTATGATGTGCTGATTACTGAAAATCTTTTTGGCGATATTTTAACCGATGAAGCCTCAGTAATTTCTGGTTCTATGGGCTTGATGCCAAGTGCTTCTGTTGGCGATAAAACATCGTTATATGAACCTATTCACGGTTCATATCCACAAGCCACAGGAAAAGACATTGCCAATCCGTTAGCAACTATTTTATCTGCCGCCATGATGTTTGAAGATGCTTTTGGTTTAAAAGAAGAAGCTGAAGCTATTAGAAATGTGGTGAACAAATCTCTAGAACAAGGCATTGTAACCGAAGATTTATCGGGTAAAAACAAAGCTTATAAAACAAGCGAAGTGGGCGATTGGTTGGTAACTAATTTGTAAATTTCTATCTATAACTGGTCTTTCCTGTTAGGTTTACCAAACCTTGTAAGATTAAATAAAAAACGCGGATTAAAAATCTGCGTTTTGTTTTATGTGATTGAGATTCTTCGTTTCACTCAGAATGACAAAAAATCATCAATAGTTTAGTAGCCACTCCCAGCACCTGCTATTTTCTCAATAGGGTGCCAAGTAGTTTTGGTTTCTTGGAAATCGAAAATATAGTATGGATTTTCATGCTTGGCATCAAAATAATCGCCGTCTTCGCGCACACGCACACGCTTCATGCTTTCTACTGCAATTTCTTGGATCGTTTTAATAGCGGCTTTATCATCGCCACAATACAGCGTTGTATTCACATCCATATGCGAAGCAAAGAAGGTTAACAACTCAGCGCGATTACCAGTTAAGATATTTACCACACCACCTGGCACATCTGATGTTGCCATAACTTCGGCAAAAGTAATGGCACATAATGGTTTTGATTCTGAAGCTAAAACCACACACGCATTTCCGCCAGCTATAATACTACAAACTTGGGTAACCAAGCCTAATAAACCGCTTTGTTCTGGAGCAAAAACAGCCACCACACCTGTTGGCTCTGGCACTGAAAAGTTAAAATAACTCCCCGAAACTGGATTGACAGTACTGTATAATTGTACAAATTTATCGCACCAGCCCGCATAATAAATCATTCGGTCAATACTTAAATTCACCTCTTCTTTGGCTGCGTTTTCTGTGGTGCCTTGCAACATTAATTCTTCTACAAATTGTGCTTTACGGCCTTCTAAAACTTCAGCAATACGGTATAAAATCTGACTCCGATTATAGGTTGTTTTATTTGCCCATCCGCCTTGAGCTTTACGTGCTGCAACAACCGCATTTCTAAAATCTTTGCGAGAAGATTGGCACATATTGGCTATGGCTTTCTTGTTAACTTTGGGTTGGTAAAAACGCCCAGATTCTGTTCTTGGAAACTGACCTCCAATATATATTTTATAGGTTTTTAATACTTCAATTCGTGACATAATCTAAGTGTTTTAATCAAATTTTAAATAAGGTTCCATACCGTGAATACCGCCTTCGCGACCGAAGCCACTTTCTTTATAACCTCCAAATGGTGAGGCTGGATCGAATTTATTAAAGGTATTTGCCCAAACCACACCTGCACGTAATTGTGAGGTCATGTTAAATATTTTTGAGCCTTTATCTGTCCACACACCAGCAGATAATCCGTAAGGTGTGTTGTTGGCTTTTTCAATAACCTCATCAATAGTTCTAAAGGTTTGAATGGCTAAAACAGGGCCAAATATTTCTTCTTGCACGATCCTATTTGATTGCGCTACATGTGTAAACAAGGTTGGTTTACACCAAAATCCCTTTTTAGGCAAGGTGCATTCTGGCTGATAAATTTCGGCGCCTTCTTTAAGCCCTATTTTAATATAATCATTAATAGTATTGAGTTGATCTTTAGAATTTATCGCGCCTATATCGGTGTTTTTATCGAGTGGATCGCCAATAATTAAAGATTGCATGCGGTCTTTTAATTTACGTAACACAATATCGTAAACTGATTCTTGTACATACAAACGTGAGCCCGCACAACACACATGGCCTTGGTTAAAAAAGATGCCATTAACAATGCCTTCGACCGCTTGGTCTAGTGCGGCATCTTCAAAAATAATGTTGGCTGCTTTACCACCCAATTCCATCGTGGCTTTTTTGCCTGTTCCGGCGATGGCTTTCATAATAATTTTACCAACATTGGTAGAGCCTGTAAAGGCAATTTTATTCACATCGGGATGGTTAACAATAGCCATTCCAACCACACTACCGCGTCCCGAAACAACATTAACAACGCCATCGGGTAAACCGGCATCTTTAAAGACTTCGGCTAATTTATAAAGACTTAATGGTGTGGTGTTTGCAGCTTTAATAACAACTGTATTACCAGCCGCTAAAGCTGGTGCTATTTTCCAAGCCGCCATCAATAAGGGGAAATTCCAAGGAATAATTTGTCCAACAACACCTAGCGCTTTTGGATTTCTATTAGGAAAAGCATAGTCTAATTTATCGGCCCAACCAGCATTATAGAAAAAATGTGCCGATACTAAAGGGATATCAATATCGCGTGATTCACGGATGGGTTTTCCGCCATCTAAGGATTCAATAACAGAAAATTCTCTGGCGCGTTCTTGAATGATGCGTGCAATGCGGTAAATATATTTGCCGCGTTCTTTGCCAGATAATTTTGACCACACATTTGTGTAGGCTTTTCTGGCCGATTTTACAGCCAAATCTACATCAGACACATCTGCTTCGGCAACTTTGGCTAAAAGTTTTTCGTTAGCCGGATTAATGGTGTCGAAATATCTGCCGCCTGTTGGTTTTACAAATTTGCCGTTTATAAATAAATCGTATGTGTCTTTTAAATGGATATGTGACGTACTTTCGGGTGCTGGTACTAAATTCCAGTCAGAACTGTAATCGATGTTTACTTCTTTTTTCATGTATTTAATCTTTAGAAAAGTAATCTTTTGATTGATAATTGCCGGTTTTTTGCTTCATTATTTGCATTAAAACATCGTTTGCTAAACTGCTGGCGCCAAATCTGAAATAGGTATTGTTTAACCATTTACCACCCAAAGTTTCTTTAACCATTAATAAATATTGCAAAGCTAATTTTGAATTTGAAATACCTCCGGCAGGTTTCATGCCCACCATTCTACCTGTTTGGTAGTAATAATCTTTTATCGCTTCGAGCATCACCAAAGTAACGGGTAGTGTAGCCGCTGGACTTATTTTACCTGTAGAGGTTTTAATAAAATCGGCGCCTGCATGCATGGCGATATCGCTTGCGCGACGCACATTGTCAAGATTGCCTAATTCGCCTGTTTCAAGAATAACTTTGAGTCGGGCTTTGCCACAGGCTTTTTTTATTTGCACAATTTCATCATAAACAAATTGGTAATCGCCACTGTGAAATTTACCGCGACTTAAAACCATATCAACCTCATCGGCACCATTTTCTACGGCTAGTTTTACATCGGCTAACTTGGCTTCTAAACTCGATTGGCCACTAGGAAAAGCCGTCGCTACCGAAGCCACTTTGACACCAGAACCTTTTAATTCGTTCACGGCAGTTTTTACAAAATTTGGATACACACAAACGGCTGCCGTTGTTGGTAAGCCCGGATATTCGTCGTGTAGATGCATCGCTTTATAGCAAATATGTTTAACCTTATCTTCGGTGTCGGCACCTTCGAGTGTGGTCAAATCAATCATATTTAAAATCATGTAAAGCCCTTGCATTTTAGCTTCATCTTTTATGCTACGCGATGTGATTCTAGAAATTCTATCATTAATACCAACCTGATCGACTTTAGGGGTATCAAAAAAATTAATTTGTTTCATTAAGAATTTTATTTAAATACTTAGGCTGTATTTTTAAAATTTAAAACAACAGACAAAAGCAAAGATACAAACATCTTACTTATTAAAGGGTTTTATAGATTTAAATTGGTTTAGAAATAGAATCCTGCACCACCTTTTATAGCGTATTTTGTAGCGCCTGGCATATCTTTGTAATTACCGCGATAAACAAAATCAATTCTAAAAATTTTAAGAATATTCGCCACGCCCACATGCCATTCCCAATACATATGTGTTGGCGCTATGTAATTTATACCCGAAGCGTTTAGCGCAATGTTTTTATCAGATACGGTACCTATAATACCTCTAACTCCTGCAATTTCTCTTAAATTAAGTCGCCTAAGTAAAGGGAATCTTGAAAAAATACGGCCATTAAAATTATTTTCGAGGTGAAACGATGCGTACTTATCGGTTACAAATTCGTAATAATTTAATAAATCGAACGTATTAGGTGCCATAAACAAGGTTTGGTTGGCGGGCGCTGCATTCATCAGTAAAACGGGCACAGCTCCAAAAGTTTTTCCTACTTCTAAAGTTGTACTAAGTTTGCCCAAACCACCTACTAAAAATCTTTGATAGTAATAAAATTGTAATTTTTGATAATCGAAATCACTGTCTAAAAATCCTTTTAAGCCTTTGGTGTAACTTAAATATAAAATAGGGAAACGCGCTTCATTACTCACGCCACGCTCCACACCATATCCAAAACTAACACGTTTTGGTGTGTAACGTAAAGACACATCAACCTCTGCTTGTTTGATATTCGATTTTATTTCGGTACGGGCATCATCAGCATAATAATCGACATTAAATAATGGCGATGCCGAAGCTAAAGTCTTATAAGTACCACTTATATTAAACTCCAAATTTTTTGCCACATCAAAATGGAATCCTGTATTGGTAAGGTTTAAATCGGTTAGGCGGAAATTATCACCACGGGTAAAAAAAGCAGCCGAAGCAACACTTCTGTTAAGCACATCGTTAATGGTTGTTAAACTAAATCCGGTTTGCTCAATGTCTTTTCTGTTTCCTGCATAAATGGTAAACTGGCTTTTTTTATCAACCAACCAACTACCAGACATACCATACTTAACCACTTTATCTTTAAACCCATATGCCATAAAACCTTGAATACGGGCTAAATCGTTTAGGGTTTTATATGAGCGTGCGCCAATTCTTACGCGTGTACCCTCAACATCGTTTTTACCAAAGGTCGAAAATATGGGTCCAACATCAATGGGTTTAATAAATTGCCAATAGCCGGTGTAAAGCGTTGCTGTTAAATTATAGAGATGTTTAAATTTTTTAATTGTTTGTAAAGTATCTAGCATTTTATAAATGCCTTGTTCGTCTTTATTAAGTGTTTCTAAACGGTTGTTGTTCCAAAATTCATCCGTTTTATTATAAACTTCTGGTGCGTATTCATTGACCCGCTTTGCAAATAATGACTCTTTTAGTTTTGTTTTAAAATCGTAATTATTGTAAAGCGATGTGCGTTTGCCATAAACACCTTTTGATTTTTCACGTTTATTAAGCGCGAAATCGGACATTAAATAATCGCGTTTAAGCAAAAAAACCGAATCGTTTAACACATTAAATTCCTGTTCTAAATAGAGCTCTTTCACCCAGTTTATGTTAGCGCTTTTATTGGCTTCCATGGTAATTTTTTTCAGGGCAAAAGTGGTGTCGTTCACCCAAAATTGTCCTTTAAAAGTGAGTTCGTTTTTACGGCGTGGGTAATACACAATTTTATAACACCATTTATTATCTATAAAGGCACTATCGGCCAAAAAATAATTATAAACAGAAGGTCCTGTTCTTGAAACTGGGCTTGTAAAACTCTTGTCAAAAATTTTAATATAATTATCGTAAACATTATAATTGGCATACAACTGTTTTATAAAAGCAATAAGGCTTTGGTTGTTCTTAAAACCAGAGTTTTTATTGGCAAGCAATTCTTCTTTATATTTTCTTGGCGTGGTATTTTGCCCGTATTCTTTATACACAGCCTCATTAATAAACATAGGTAAATAGGCTTTACCCGTAATATTTGAAGAATCAACCTGATCAAAAACAAATTCAATGCCCTTAAAAATACTGCTATTTTTTAATTTTTCATCGATGGTGTTTAAGTCAAATTCTATTTTTTCGTATCTGTTATTTTGAAATTGATCAAAAAGATAGACACCATTTTGACGTTTGTGTGCCCAAATTTTATTTAAAATAGCGATGGCTGGATTGCCCTTTTTCTTTATTTTACCCGAATAAATTTCGACCGCATCTAACTGAGCCGCTTCTTCATTTAAAACAATTTTTAAATCAAAATTATAAGGTTTTAAAGCAATTTCTTTTCTGTCGAAACCCAAAAAATTGACCACTAAAATACTGTATGTTTTATCTGATTCTAAATAAAATTTTCCGTTTTCGTCAGAGACGGTTCCCAAAGTTGAGTCTTTAAAAAAAACATCAGCAAACGGAACTGGTTCGCCAGTGCTATCAACTACTTTACCACTCACCTTTACTTGGGCAAATGTTATGGCTGAAATTAATACAAAAAGTACAAATATATATTTTTTCATAATAGCTAAAAATTCCTTTCTTTAGTCAGCTATAGAAAGGAATCTTACAATAAGTTAATTTAATTTATTTCCTGTAAAGTACTTTTTTTACGGCATTTACAACATCGTTAGCATTTGGCAACCATTCTTGCAAAAGTTCTGGAGAATAAGGTGTTGGCGTGTCTGCCGTAGTAATTCTCTGAACAGGTGCATCTAAATAATCGAATGCCTCTTCTTGTACAAAATAAGTAATTTCTGAAGCCACACCACCAAAAGGCCATGCTTCTTCTAAAATAACCAATCTGTTTGTTTTCTTAACGGATGTTAAAATCGCTTCTTTATCTAATGGTCTTACTGTTCTTAAATCGATAATTTCGATAGAAACACCTTCTTTTTCTAAAATATCTGCCGCTTTATAAGCTTCTTTTATAATTTTTCCGAACGACACAACAGTAACATCAGTTCCTTTTCTTTTGATATCGGCAACACCAATGGGTAAAATATATTCGCCATCAGGCACTTCACCTTTATCGCCGTACATTTGTTCAGACTCCATAAAAATAACAGGATCGTCATCGCGAATAGCGGCTTTTAGTAAACCTTTAGCGTCATACGGATTAGATGGCACAATTACTTTTAAACCTGGCGTGTTGGCAAACCAACTCTCAAAAGCTTGCGAATGTGTGGCGCCTAATTGACCAGCAGAACCTGTAGGTCCTCTAAAAACAATAGGAATATTAAATTGTCCACCACTCATTTGGCGCATTTTAGCTGCATTGTTTATAATTTGGTCTATCGCTACCAAAGAAAAATTAAATGTCATATACTCTACTATAGGTCTGTTGCCGTTCATGGCAGAACCAATGGCAATACCACTAAAACCAGATTCGGCTATAGGTGTATCAATAACACGCTTAGCACCAAATTCGTCAAGCATTCCTTTAGACGCTTTATAAGCGCCATTATATTCGGCAACTTCTTCTCCTAATAAATATATTGTTTCATCGCGACGCATTTCTTCGCTCATGGCTTCACAAATAGCTTCTCTAAACTGTATTGTTCTCATTTTCTTAAAAATTGAACGGCAAAAATAAGGATTATTGTTTTCCTATCTCATTAAATATATCTTAAATTTTTTACTATGCGCGCATAGTAAATTCAAAAAAAAGTTTTAACTTCGTAACCTATAAATATTTTATACGACTCAATAATTATAAATAAATAAATATGAAGATATTAGTTTGTATTAGTCATGTTCCAGACACCACTTCAAAAATTAATTTTACCGAAGCGGATACTAAATTCGATACATCGGGCGTGCAATTTGTTATTAATCCTCACGATGAATATGCCTTAACACGCGCCATTTGGTTTAAAGAAAAACAAGGGGCTAGCATCACAGTTGTTACTGTTGGAAATCAGAGTGTAGAACCTACTTTACGTAAATGTTTGGCAATTGGTGCCGATGACGCCATCCGCGTAGACGCAGAACCAAAAGAAGCTTTTTTTGTGGCAGAACAATTATCTGCTGTTGTTAAAGCGGGCGGATTTGATCTTGTGATAGCTGGCAGAGAATCTTTAGATTATAACGGCGGCATGGTGCCAGGTTTTTTAGCAGCCAGCTTAGGCTATAATTTTGTGAATGCCTGTACTGGTATAGAAATAGATGGCGCAAACGCAACCGTAACCAGAGAAATTGATGGTGGTAACGAAGTTCTTACAACCAACCTACCTCTTGTTGTTGGCGGTCAGAAAGGCATTGTAGAAGAAAAAGATTTAAGAATTCCAAATATGCGCGGTATCATGATGGCGCGTAAAAAACCATTAAGTGTGGTACCTGCTGTTGATGTTACACCTAGTAGTAAAACTGTAAGTTTTGAAAAACCACCTTTAAGAGGCGCTTGTAAATTAGTCGATGCCGATAATATTGACGAATTAATCAACTTATTACACAACGAAGCTAAAGTAATTTAGGCTTCAAAAATTCATTAAATAAAAAAATAAAAATATGTCAGTTTTAATATTTGCCGAAACATCCGAAGGGCGTTTTAAGAAAATTTCTTTCGAAGCCACTTCTTACGCAGCCAAAGTTGCAGAAATGTTGCAAACCAATCTTGTGGCACTTAGCATAAATGCATCAGAACCTAGTCAGTTATCAGATTATGGTGCCTCTAAAATTTTAAATGTAAAAAACGCTCGGTTAGATAATTTTAACGCTAAGGCTTACGCCGATGCTATCAAACAAGCCGCTGAAGCCGAAGGCGCTACTGTGGTTGTGATTGATTCAAGCTCAAACGGATTGTTTTTAGCACCGCTTGCTGCTTATAATTTAAAAGCCGGATTGGGTTCAAATACTGTGGCACTGCCTGTTTCTGTGGCACCTTTTATAGTAAAACGTACAGCTTTTTCAAATAAAGCTTTTTGTCAAACCGAATTGACAACATCCGTTAAGGTAATTGGCTTAGCTAAAAATGCTTTTGGTGTGTTCGAAAATAAAGTTGAAGCCACTGTTGAAGCATTTGATCCAAGTCTTAATGATGCCGATTTTAACATCGTTTCTAAAGAAATAAACAAAACTTCTGGCAAAGTAAGTATTGCCGATGCCGATATTGTTGTTTCTGGCGGACGTGGTCTTAAAGGCCCAGAAAATTGGGGAATGCTAGAAGAATTAGCCGAGGTTTTAGGCGCTGCAACAGCCTGTTCTAAACCTGTAGCCGATTTAGACTGGCGTCCGCATAACGAACATGTTGGTCAAACTGGTAAACCCGTAGCTGCAAATTTGTATATTGCTATTGGTATATCGGGTGCCATTCAACATTTAGCAGGTATAAATGCTTCTAAAGTAAAAGTTGTTATCAACACAGATCCCGAAGCGCCTTTCTTTAAAGCTGCAGATTATGGTATTGTTGGTGATGCTTTTGAAGTTGTACCTCAACTGGTTGAAAAATTAAAAGCCTTTAAACAAAATAACGCATAAAATTTATTAAATTGTGCTCCGAAAGGCGGCCTAATTAATGGTTAAATAAGCCCATTAATTAGGCTGTTTTTTTTAAATTTAAAATCATTTGAGTTTAGTACGGTTAAATATTCAAGGTATTTCTTACAGCCAAACCCAAAGTGGGGCGTATGCTTTAATTCTAAAAGAAGTTGTTGGCGAACGCACATTACCTATAATTATAGGCGCTTTCGAAGCCCAATCTATTGCCATCGCTTTAGAGCACGAAATAAAACCACCAAGGCCACTTACGCATGATTTATTTAAAACTTTTGCAGAAAGATTCAACATTAAAGTCAAACAAGTTATCATTCATAAGTTGGTAGATGGCGTGTTTTTCTCTAGTCTCATTTGCGAACGCGATAAAATAGAAGAAATAATTGATGCACGCACTTCGGATGCTGTGGCTTTAGCTATAAGGTTTAATTCTCCTATCTATACTTATGCTACGATTTTAGATAAAGCAGGTATTTTTCTTAAAATGAAAGAAGATTTTAAGATACACAAAGAAGAAAGTGCTTCTGATGTTGTAAAAGCACAACCAACACCAAAAAAAGACACTTTCTCTAAATTGACTTTAAAAACCTTAAATACCAAATTAGAACAAGCTATAGCTAGCGAAGATTACGAATTAGCTGCCCAAATACGAGATGAGATTAACAAACGAAACTAACAAACTATGAATATCAAATTACGATTAACCGTTTTAAACTTTTTTGAACTTTTTGTGTTCGGGGCTTGGCTAATATCTTTAGGTGGCTATTTAGGAGGTAAACTCCACTTTACAGGTACGCAAATTGGGAGTGTTTTTATGACTCTAGGTTTGGCATCTATCATTATGCCCGCTATTGTTGGTATTATTGCCGATAAATACTTGAGTGCTCAAAAACTTTTAGGGCTCCTTCATATTTTTGGCGCTGGTTTTATGTTCTATCTAGCACAAGTTAATGATTACGATACTTTCTTTTGGGTAATGTTGGGATACCTTTTGCTATATATGCCCACTATAGGACTAACCAATGCCGTATCTTATAGCATCTTAGATAAAAATAAATTTGACATTGTTAAGGTTTTTCCGCCAATACGTGTTTGGGGAACGATTGGTTTTATTGTGGCTCTTTGGGCAATCGATTTATTAGAATGGGCACAAAGCCCCAATCAGTTTTATTTTACGGCAGCCTTTTCTTTATTACTAGGAATCTATTCTTTTTCATTACCAGATGTACCTTGCTCTAAATCTGAAAGTAAATCTTTAATATCCCGATTAGGTTTAGATGCTTTTGTTTTATTTAAAGACAAAAAAATGGCTGTGTTTTTCATGTTTTCTATGTTATTAGGAATCGTATTGCAAATTTCAAATGCTTGGGCATCTGAATTTTTACGCAGCTTTACAGATGGTTTTCCTGACTCATTTGCTGTAAAACATTCAAACATCTTAATTTCTCTTTCACAAATATCTGAAACAGTATTTATATTAACCATACCCTTTTTCTTAAAACGTTTTGGCATAAAAGCAGTAATGCTTATGAGCATGCTCGCATGGTTTTTACGATTTGCCCTATTTGGCATTGGCAGTCCAGAAGGTCTCGGCTTAACTTATTTAGTAGTTTCTATGATCGTGTACGGAATGGCATTTGATTTCTTTAATATTTCAGGGTCATTATTTGTAGAAATTGAAACCGATAGTAAATTTAGAAGTAGCGCTCAAGGCTTATTTATGTTACTCACTAATGGGTTAGGTGCTTTAGTTGGTGGTTATTCTAGCGGTTTAATTGTAGATCATTTCACCAATAATGGCACAAGAGACTGGCAAACCATTTGGTTGGTATTTGCTGCTTATGCATTGGTTTTAGCCATAATTTTCGCACTTGTATTTAAATATAAACATAAGCCTGAAGCTTTAAAAGAAGTAAATCATTAAAAAAAGTATCAAGTAACTGGTATTAAGTATTAAGATAAAAAATGACCTTTTCCCTTTTGGGATGGCTAAAATGGAATGAAACAATATTTAGATTTAGTAAAACACGTTTTAGATAACGGCATTGGTAAAGACGATAGAACAGGTACCGGAACAAAAAGTGTTTTTGGCTACCAAATGCGCTTTGATTTGCAACAAGGTTTTCCAATGCTAACTACCAAAAAGTTACATTTAAAATCTATTATTCACGAATTGTTGTGGTTTTTAAAAGGTGATACCAACATCGCTTATCTCAAAGAAAATAATGTCAAAATTTGGGACGCTTGGGCGGATGAAAATGGCGATTTAGGTCCGGTTTATGGACACCAATGGCGGAACTGGAATAGCGAAGGCATCGATCAAATAACAGAAGTTATTGAAACAATTAAAACAAATCCAAGCAGCCGCAGACTTCTAGTTTCGGCATGGAACCCCAGTGTATTGCCAGACACTTCTATTTCTTTTGCCGAAAATGTAGCCAACAACAAAGCAGCTTTACCACCTTGCCATGCCTTTTTTCAGTTTTATGTTTCGGACGGAAAATTATCGTGTCAACTCTACCAACGCAGTGCTGACATCTTTTTGGGTGTGCCTTTTAACATTGCCTCTTATGCCCTTTTAGCTATGATGATGGCTCAAGTAACGGGTTATGAATATGGCGATTTTATCCACACCTTTGGCGACGCTCATATTTACAACAATCACAAAGACCAAATAGATTTACAGTTGCGTAGAGAACCTAAAGTTCTTCCAACCATGAAACTCAATCCTAATATCAAAAACATCTTTGACTTTACTTATGATGATTTTGAATTAATTGGATACGATCCATATCCACTGATTAGAGGAAAGGTTTCAGTTTAGAAATTAGCTTTTAAACCCACTTCCCACTCATCTAAAAACGCATTAATTTCTTCGATAAACATTGCCTCTTTTTGTATGCGATTAATAGTACAATGAATAATTATTTTATTTGGTTCTGGCGGATAACCTGTTGTGATAGTCCAAGAAAAAGCATTCGGACAATCTAGTAATGTAAAACGAATACCTCCCTTAATTTTATTGTAAGATATTTTAAAGGCATCCCAAAGTGTGGCACCCTCAAAGTGAGTCTTGTTGTCTTTAATTAAAAACATTGTTTCGGTAAAAAGTTCTAAACTTAAAGGGGTTATTTTTTCTTGTAAAATTAATTCTGATACTTGTTTATCTATAATTCTAAAAAATTCCATTTAGTGAATCATTTAATGTTTTGTAATATTTTCAACGCTTTCTGCACAGAATCTATCCTAATAAAAGTAATGAGCAAACGCAAACCTTGACGTGTTTCTTTCTCTTTTACAACACATTCTTTTGAATGATTTTGAACATATTGCAAGACCTGTGTAAATAGTGGCGATTGGTAATAATCACTTTTCTGATCGGAGACAAAATAACCCACCAACCTGTTTTTCTTTAAAACCACACGTTCTAAACCTAAATCTTTAGCCAGCCATTTTAAACGGACGCTATCTAATAAATCAATTACTTGAATAGGTGATTCGCCAAATCTATCTATCAAATTGACCTCAAAAGCGGCTAATTCATCTTCGCTTTTTAAAACGTTTAAATCTCGGTATAAATTAAGACGTTCTGTAATGATGTTGATATAATCATCGGGGAAAAGAATTTCAAAATCGGTGTCAATTTGCACCTCTTTTACAAATGTTTTTGGTTTGGCATCATCCGATTTATAAAGCGTTTTAAACTCGTTTTCTTTCAATTCTTCAATGGCTTCATTGAGGATTTTTTGATAGGTTTCAAAACCGATGTCATTGATAAATCCGCTTTGTTCACCGCCTAATAAATCGCCCGCTCCACGAATTTCCAAATCTTTCATCGCTATCTGAAACCCACTGCCCAAATCAGAAAAAAGTTCTAATGCTTGAATGCGTTTTCGTGCATCATCGGTCATCATATGATACGGTGGTGTTATAAAATAACTAAAGGCTTTTTTGTTAGATCGTCCAACGCGCCCACGCATCTGATGTAAATCTGACAGTCCAAAATTATTGGCATTATTTATAAAAATAGTATTGGCATTGCTAATATCTAGACCGCTTTCTACTATGGTTGTCGATACCAAAACATCAAATTCATTATTCATAAAAGCCAGCATCAATTGCTCTAATTTTTTCCCATCCATTTGCCCATGACCCACGCCAATTTTAGCGTCGGGCAACAAACGTTGCAACATTCCCGCCACTTCTTTTATGGTATCAATACGGTTATGGATAAAAAACACCTGCCCACCTCTAGAAATTTCGTAATGTATCGCATCGCGGATGAGTGCTTCGCTAAAGCGGACAACATGCGTTTCTATAGGATGCCGGTTTGGTGGTGCTGTATTAATAATCGATAAATCACGTGCCGCCATCAGTGAAAACTGTAAAGTACGCGGAATTGGTGTAGCGGTTAGCGTTAATGTATCTACATTTTCTTTAATTGTTTTGAGTTTGTCTTTTACCGAAACACCAAATTTTTGTTCTTCATCTACAACCAAAAGTCCCAAATCTTTAAAAACAATACTTTTATTTACCAATTGATGTGTGCCAATAACGATATCTACGGCACCACTTTCTAAATCTTTTAGAACTTGGGTACGTTGTTTCGCTGATCTAAACCGATTTAAATAGTCTATCGAAACAGGAAAATCTTTAAGCCGCTCTGTAAAAGTTTTAAAATGCTGAAAGGCCAAAATGGTTGTAGGTACCAAAATAGCGACTTGTTTGCCATTATCTACTGCTTTAAAAGCAGCACGAATAGCCACTTCGGTTTTACCAAAACCAACATCGCCACAGACCAATCTGTCCATTGGTTGTGCACTTTCCATATCAGTTTTTACATCTTGGGTGGCCTTGTATTGATCGGGTGTATCTTCGTAAATAAAACTCGCTTCCAACTCGTTTTGCAAATAACTATCAGGGTTATAGGCAAAACCATTTTCCATTTTCCGTTTGGCATAAAGCTTAATTAAATCGTAGGCAATTTGCTTGACACGTGTCTTGGTTTTTTGTTTTAGTTTTTGCCAAGCACCCGATCCTAACTTGTAAAGTTTAGGCGGATTTCCATCTTTACCAGTATATTTCGCAATCTTGTGAAGTGCATGAATGCTGATGTACAACACATCTCTATCACCATAAATAAGTTTAATGGCTTCTTGTGTTTTACCTTCTACATCAATTTTTTGCAAGCCACCATATTTACCAATTCCGTGGTCAATATGTGTTACGTAATCTCCAATTTCAAGATTTGTTAATTCTTTTAAAGTGATGGCCTGCTTTTTTGCAAAGCCGTTTTTGAGTCTAAATTTATGATAGCGTTCAAAAATTTGATGATCGGTGTAGCACACAATTTTTGCGTCATTATCAACAAAGCCTTGGTATAAAGGATAGACCAAAGTTTTGTAATGTAATGCGGCATCTAATTCATCAAAAATATCATGAAACCGTTCGGCTTGCTTTTCATTAGTGCAACATAAATAATTGGTAAATCCGTTAGCTGTATTTTCTTTAAAATTAGCGACAAGCAAATCGAATTGCTTGTTAAAAGCAGGTTGCGGGTTGGTATCCCAACTAAAATTAATCCTTTCAGAAATGCCAGAATTAGATTTAACACTTTTATTGGTATCGTTAATTACAACCGATGTAAAGAATGTTAATTGTGACGAAATAATGGCAGCATCACAAAATAATTCTTGGGGTTTATGTTGTTTGATTTCTCCTTTTATCTCTTTAAAAGCAACTTCGGCTTTGGCATAAAGACTGTCTAAACTATGACTCAAAGCTTTAATATCTTTTACAAAAACAACGGTCTTAGCCGATATGTATTTTAGAAAAGTATCACGTTTTTCTTCTAAGGCTTTATTTTCTACATTCGGCATTAAATTTATCCTTGACAACTTTGTGATAGACAATTGAGTTTCTACATCAAAAGTCCGAATACTATCAACCTCATCACCAAAAAAGGCTATCCGATAAGGTTCGTCATGAGAAAACGAGAACACATCAATAATACCACCTCTTACAGCAAATTGCCCGGGTTCTGACACAAAATCGACCCGCTCAAAATGCATTTCGAAAAGGAGTTCATTTATAAAATCAAGCGACAGGTCATCACCAACTTCAATTTTAAGGGTATTCCTTTTAAGCTCTGCTTTGCTTACCACTTTTTCGAATAAAGCTTCGGGGTAAGTTATAATGACAGCTGGCTTTTTTCTAGAATTAATATGATTTAAAACCTCGGCGCGCAATAAAATATTGGCATTATTGGTTTCCTCAATTTGATACGGACGGCGGTAGGAACCTGGATAAAACAACACGTTTTTATCGCCCAATAATTGTTCTAAATCATTGAGATAATAGGCCGCTTCTTCTTTATCATTTAAAATAAGTAGGAAAGGTTTTTCTGCTTTTTTAAAAGCCCCAGAAATAACAAAAGACAAGGCGGATCCCACCAAATTTGACACACTAATTTGGTTATTTGGTACAAGCAACCCATCAGATAAGGCTAAAACCTTAAGCGTTTGTTCTAAAGTTGTAATGAGTTTTTTGGCACTCAAAAAAATAAAATTTTGAGCAAAGATACAGAGGTAAACCCAATCATAAATTAAAAATTAAAAAAAATGTTTTATTACTTAAAACAACTCAGCAATGTGTCAAAATCAACTTTAGAATTATAGACATTAGGCGCTACACGAATAGCCTTCCCTCTAAAGGATACAAAAATTTTATGGGCATCAAACTTTGCTTTTAAAGCTTCTATATCAATATGAGAAGGTAAATAAATACCAAATAAATGCTTGGCTCTAAAATCTGGTTCTTCAATAAAACAGCCCATTTCTTTAAGAGTGGCAATAGCTTCTTCTGTAATATTTTGACAGTAATCTTGAATGTTTTGCGGCTGCCATTCCAGTATTTGTTCGATGGCTTTTGTCAGCATTGGCGTATAAACAAAATTGCTCACTTCGCCCATATTATAACGCCCTGCTTTTGGTTGGTAATTTTCTTGGTAATTTACTAAGTTGGAGAAATCTTCACTTTCAAAACGGTTTATCCAATTGTCTTCAATCGGAATACCGTCATTAAATGTTTTGCTAAAATAAGCCAAGCCTAAACCGTAAGCGCCCATTAACCATTTGTAACCCGCACAAATTAAGGCATCAGGTTGAATTTTAGCCACAGAAAAAGGCAGTGCGCCCACACTTTGCGTGCCATCTATAATCAGTAAAGCATTGTGCTTTTTTGTTTTCTGTCTGATTTTTTCTAAATCGAATAAAGTACCATCTGCCCAATGAACATGAGGCATAGCCACAACTGCCGTTTTATCGGTAATCGCATTTAAAATAGCTTCGTTCCACAATTTACCACGACCCAATTTCAATTCGGGGGCTTCTACAAAAACCACTTTGGCAGCATACTTTTTAGCCAGTTTTTGCCAGGTATAAACATTACTCGGAAACTGTTCTTGAAGCATGATAATTTCATCATCTGCTTTAAGTGAAATGTTATTTGCAACTGTTGCCATGCCATAAGAAACCGAAGGAATAATAGCTATTTGACCAGCATCTGCAACTTCAACCAATTGTGCAAACTTCTGTTTTAAAATTTTTGTGTTTGTAAAAAAATCGGTGGCGCTAATGCTTGTAGGGTTCGTTTTTTTTAAAAGATTTTCCGTGCCAATTTTGGCAACACTATTTAAAAGTGGTGCCATATAAGCACCATTTAGAAAGGTAATGTCTTTTGGTAAATTGAATAAATGTGACTGATTGCTAATCATAATTTTTGTTTCAAATATACTATAAATCTAATTATTAATTTTATTTTTAGATATGTCTAAAAATTATTTTACTTTTGTCTAAATTTTATTTATAATGTCCCAGGCCGAAGAAAATTATTTAAAAGCTATTTATACGCTTCAAACCGAATTCGGGAAAAGTTTAAGCACAAATATAATAGCCGCTAAAATTGATACAAAAGCATCGTCTGTAACCGATATGCTTAAAAAATTATCATTAAAAAAATTAGTGATTTACAAAAAATATCAAGGAGCACATTTAACTAAAAAAGGAAATGATTTAGCCATAAAAGTGATTCGAAAACACCGCCTGTGGGAAACTTTTTTAGTCAATAAATTAGATTTTAACTGGAACGAAGTTCATGACATAGCCGAACAATTAGAACATATAAAATCTGATGTACTCATGGCAAAACTCGATGCTTTTTTGGGCCATCCAAAACAAGATCCACACGGCACTCCTATTCCTAACCGAGAAGGTGTTTTTCCAGAAATAGAAAATGACTATTTGTCAAACATCCCAACAGATACGCTTTGTATTTTGGTAGGTGTTAAAAACTCATCAGATGTTTTTTTAAACTATTTAAATTCAAAAAACATTGCCCTTAACAGTACCATAAAAGTACTGAGCGTTGAGCCTTTTGACAAATCTATGCTTGTAGAAATCAACAACAAACAACTCTTAATAACAGGCGAAGTTGCCATAAATTTACAAGTAATAAAACAATAATCTAAAAATTATGTTAGATCAAATAATTAGCTATTTAGAAAGTATTGACCCCATTATGGCGGCCTTATACGCCACATTATTCACCTGGTCTTTAACGGCTTTAGGCGCTTCATTGGTTTTCTTTTTCAAAAAAATGAATCGTGCTGTTTTAGATGGTATGCTTGGTTTTACAGGCGGCGTGATGATAGCTGCAAGTTTTTGGAGTTTACTAAGTCCTGCCATAGAAATGAGTAGTGGTCAAGGTTTTATAAAAGTAATTCCGGCTGCGGTTGGATTTTTATTAGGAGCTCTTTTCCTTTTCGGATTAGACAAAGTTTTACCACACATCCATATAAATTTTAAAGAAGCCGAAGGTATTAAAACGCCTTGGCACAAAACCACTCTTTTGGTCTTGGCAATTACTTTGCACAACATCCCAGAAGGATTGGCAGTGGGTGTGTTATTCGGTGGTGTTGCTGCCGGATTCGATGGCGCCACAATTGGTGGCGCTGTAGCTTTAGCCATAGGGATTGGTTTGCAAAATTTTCCCGAGGGTTTCGCCGTTGCCATGCCTTTAAGAAGACAAGGCTTATCACGTTTAAAAAGCTTTTGGTATGGGCAACTCTCTGCAATTGTAGAACCAATGGCAGGTGTTTTAGGTGCTTGGGCAGTGCTATCTTTTAAGCCCATTTTACCTTATGCATTAGCCTTTGCAGCAGGTGCCATGATTTTTGTTGTGGTAGAAGAAGTTATACCAGAAACGCAACAAGACAAATACACAGATATTGCAACGATGGGCTTTATTGCAGGCTTTATTATCATGATGACTATGGATGTTGGATTATCTTAACTTCCTAAGTTAAATTTGCAAAAAAAATGTAATTTGCATAAAATTATTTCGTGCAAAATCTATCCACTTTTCAAGTTTACAATGCCTCTGCCGGAAGTGGCAAAACCTTTACCCTTGTAAAAGAGTATCTCAAAATTATTTTGAAAACGCAAGATGCTTATAAATTTAAGCAGATTCTCGCCATTACTTTTACAAATAAGGCTGCAAACGAGATGAAAGAGCGGATTTTAAATAATTTGCGCGCTTTCGCGGATGGTGACTTTAATGATATGTCCGATTTGCTATGCCAAGAAATTTCTATAAATAAAGAAGTTCTACAAAAAAGAGCTGCTATTGCATTGCGTGAAATTATCAATAATTATGCGGCTTTTGCTATTACAACAATAGACAGTTTTACTTATAAAATTATTCGGAATTTTTCTTTTGACTTAGGCCTGTCTCTTAATTTTGAAGTCGCATTAAACACCAAAACCATCCTTGAAGAAACCGTTGAACTTTTAATGTCTAAAATTGGCATTGATAAAGAATTGACAAAAACCTTGCTCCTTTTCGCCCTCTACAAATGGCAAAAAGACGAAACTTGGGATGTGAGTTTTGCCCTTAATGCCATTTCAAAACTCTTGGTTGACGACAGTGCGCTTACCGAATTAGACAAAATAAAAAATAAAAAAGGTCCCGATTATTTAGAACTACACGAAAAATTAAAAAAGCAAAATGACACTTTTGAAAAAGAGATTTTAAAGTTAGGGCAAGAAGGACTCTATATTATTAAGAATATTGGCATTCCGAATAGTTCCTATGCTGGTGGAGGTGATTTTCCTAGTTTTATTTCAAAAATCACAGATAAAAACTTTGACACTATTACTTTTGAAGGCCGCCTTTCAAAAAGCATTGCAAAAGATACTTGGTGCAGTGCTAAAGCGTCTGAAGAAGACAAACAAGCTATTGAATCACAATCAGAAGAACTAAAAAGCCTATATTTTAAGATTGAAGAATTATTTACCACGCAATACAAATCTTATGTTTTGTTCAATTTAATATTAAAAAATCTTATTCCGTTATCGGTTTTAAGCGCGTTAAAAATTTGTTTAGATAGCTATAAAATCGACAATAATATTCGGTTAAATTCAGAGTTCAACAACATCATCAGAAAACATATAAAAAACGAACCTGTGCCTTTTATTTATGAAAAAATTGGTGAAAAATTCTCTCATTTTTTTATTGACGAAATGCAAGACACATCAACTTTTCAGTGGGAAAACTTAGTGCCACTCATTGCCAACGCCCTACATCAACCCGACAGCAGTTTGTTTTTAGTGGGCGATGCCAAACAATCTATTTACAGATGGCGTGGTGGCGAAGCACAACAGTTTATCAGCTTGGCTTCTAAAATTAATAAAGATGAAACCGTTGCCGAAAATCCTTTTTTTATTCCTAAAAAAATTGAAGTTTTAGAAACCAATTTCAGAAGTTTTAGCGAAGTGGTGAATTTTAACAATGCCTTTTTTAAAAATGCTTCTAAATTTTTATCAAACCCAACACATCGTTCTTTATACGAAAATGAAAATTCGCAAAAGACAACTAAAAAAATTGGTGGTTATGTTCAAATCGACTTTTTAGAAAAAGGTTTAAAAGGAGAAGATAAAAGCGATGCTTATGCAAATACCATTATAAAGACCCTACAAAATTTAAAAAATGATTACACGCTAGGCGACGTCTGTATTTTGGTGCGTAGTAAAAAAGATGGCGCCGCTATTGCCGAAAACCTAACGGCGCAAGGCATTAACATTATGACATCGGAATCTTTGCTGATGTGCAACGCCACAAAAGTAAATTTTATCATTAATTTTCTGAGTTATTTATCTCAAGACAGCAACAAAAAAGCCTTGGCGGATGCACTTATCTTTTTGCACGAACATCTTAAAAGCAGCATTCAAATACACGATTTTATTAACGGATTTTTATCTGTTTCTAAAAAAGACCTGTTTGTCAAACTAAAAGAGTTAGATATCGATTTCTCTGACAATCAGTTTAATGAAATGTCTTTATACCAATCTGTTGCTTATCTGGTTCGTAGCTTTAGTTTGGTAGAAAAATCTGATGCTTTTATTCAGTTTTTTCTAGATGAAGTTTTAAAATTTGAACAACAAAACAAAGGAGGTGTTTCTCATTTTTTAGCCTATTTTGAGAGCAATAAATCTAGTTTAAGCATCGTCTCACCAAAAAACGATAATGCTGTCCAGATATTAACCATCCATAAAGCCAAAGGATTGGAATTTCCTGTGGTTATTTTCCCAAACAATGTAACCATTCACAGAGAAATAAAACCTTTAGAATGGTACAGCCCAAAAATGCCATCAGATTTTAATGATTTTGAAACACTACTTATGGATGGCGGTCCAAAATTAGAACAAACCGATACTGTTGGTCAGCAAATTTATAGTCGTAAAAAAGAAGCCTTAGAACTCGATAATATAAACCTGCTATATGTGGGCTTAACCCGTGCTGTTGAGCAGTTGTATATTGTTACAGAACACAGTTCAAGTACAGCCAAAAGCATTACTTATGGTGCCGTTTTTGAAGATTATTTAAAAACAAATGCGCTTTATCAACCTGCTAACAACACCTATACTTTTGGCAACGTAGAACGTCCAAAAAGTAAAACCGATAAAACAGAAGAAACAACATCTTTTGAATCTAAATACATTTCGACCGATTGGAAATCGCACAATATTTACATAGTGCCTAATGCTTCAAAATATTGGAATAATCCACAACAAGAGGCTGCCATTCACGGTACTTTATTACACGATATATTGGCTGAAATTAAAACGGCAGACGATATAGATTCAGCTATAAATACCTTCCAAAAAACAGGAAAAATAACGTTGGATGAAGCGCTAAAGTTTAAAAATACCATCACAGAAATGGTCAATCATCCCGATTTGAAAAAATATTTTTCACCGAACAATACCGTTTATAATGAGTGTGAAATTGTTACAAAAGACAAAGAAATATTACGATTAGATAGGTTGGTTATTAAAGGTAAAGAAGCTGTTATTATCGATTATAAATCGGGTAAACCATACCCCGAACACCACCAGCAACTTATTGGCTATGCCGATGCTGTAAATGGTATGAACCTTAAGCTTACTAAAAAAATATTGGTCTATTTAGAGCTTCCTATAAAAGTGATTTTTGTAACCTAAAACAGTATATTTGTAAAAAAAAAGACACATGAATACAATAGACATTATTATAAGTGTTTTGCTATTATTTGGTTTGGTAAGGGGGTTTATGAAAGGTTTTTTTATCGAAATAGCCTCACTTGTGGCATTGGTTGGTGGTGTTTATGGGGCTATGAATTTTTCGTTTTATGCTTCAGATATCTTACAAAAATATGTTAATTGGGACGCTAAATACATTCAGATTGCGGCATTTTCACTTACATTCTTAGCCATCATTATTCTTGTTTCATTATTGGGAAAATTGATGACAAAATTGGTTGAAACCATTGCTCTAGGATTGGTAAATAAAATTTTTGGCGGCGTTTTTGGCTTTTTAAAAATAGCCATCATATTAAGTTTTATCTTATTATTCTTTAACCAAATAAACAGCACTATTCCGTTTATAAAACAAAAAACTGTTGACGAATCGCTTTTGTTTAAACCCGTAAAAGAATTGGCACCGATGCTTTTTCCTTCTTTTTTAAAGGCCGAAACAAAACTAGATTAACATAAATTACTACATTTACTTTCTAAAAAATAGACTATGTCTTCTGCAAAAAAACAATACAAACGCATTACCATTAAATCTTTAATGGAAATGAAAGCTAATGGCGAAAAAATAGCCATGTTGACCTCGTATGATTATACCATGGCAAAAATTGTTGACAATTCTGGTATTGATATTATCTTGGTGGGCGATTCGGCTTCAAATGTTATGGCTGGTCATGAGACCACATTGCCCATAACTTTAGACCAAATGATTTATCATGCCTCATCAGTTATTCGTGCTATTGAGCATTGTTTGGTAGTGGTAGATTTGCCTTTTGGCACCTATCAAGGCAATTCAAGACAGGCATTAGAATCCTCAATCAGAATTATGAAAGAATCTGGCGGTCATGCTGTAAAATTAGAAGGCGGTAGCGAAATTAGCGAATCTATCACGCGCATTTTATCGGCAGGTATCCCAGTAATGGGACATTTGGGTTTGACGCCACAATCTATTTATAAATTTGGTACTTATACCGTGCGTGCTAAAAAAGAAGCTGAAGCAGAAAAACTAAAACAAGATGCCCTGCTTTTACAAGAATTGGGTTGTTTTGCCATAGTTATAGAAAAAGTACCCGCAAAACTAGCCGAAGAAGTGGCTAAAAGTTTGCGCATTCCTATAATAGGTATTGGCGCTGGTGGTGGTGTTGACGGTCAGGTTTTGGTAACCCACGATATGTTGGGCATGACACAAGAATTTAGCCCACGTTTTTTAAGACGCTATGCCAATTTATTCGATGAAATGAGTGAGGCATTTAAAAACTACATTAAAGATGTGAAATCTACTGACTTCCCCAATAAAAAAGAGCAATACTAAAATTTACAATACATTATCAAACAAAAACCCCGAGCCAAATGGCTCGGGGTTTTTAGTTTTAAAATCAACTGTGACTTTTAAAATTTATAAGTCAATCCAGCTTTAAATATGGTACCGTTAAATCCAAACTGATTTACTTCCCAAGGGTATTTAAAACGACCACCAAGATCCGTTACAACATCACCTTTGATATCAATAACATCAGGATAAACATTTAGCAAGTTATTAACTGTAAAACTGGCACTTACTTTATCTGTAAAAGCATAACTTAAAATTAAGTCGGTTACAACTTTACCCGAAAAAGTCTGATCTTTAGTTGGGTCTGAAGCATGTTGCCATGTTACGTCACCAAAGTATGTGTTGTTTAAATTGGCCGTAAATTTATCTTTCGCATAATCTAAACCTACAATTATTTTTGTTTTTGGTCTAGAAGACGTAATTCTTGATTGCTCTTTACGGTTAAAAATATTGTAACCGTTTGCCGCTAAGACAGCAGGTGTTCCGATAGCGCCAACAATACTTGTTTTATTAAAATTGGCAGCAATATTAACATCTAATTTTCCAGCAGCAAAATCGAAGTTTTTAAAATTGGCTACAAAATCAACTCCATTGGTTTTTGTATTTACAGCATTGATAAAGAATTTAATACTGGTGACACTAAAATCATTTAAAATTTCTTCAACAGGATTGGTAGTTAAATCATCTCCATCAAAGCCTATTTCTCCTGTAAATAACACACGGTCATGTACTTTTACATTGTATAAATCTATTGAGAAGTTAACATCTCTTGAAGGTTTGTAAGTAAAACCAGCCGAGAAATTATCTGAAGTCTCTGCGTGCAATTGAGGCACACCTAAACCATCTCTTAAAACAGGACTCACATTGTTAAATGTTCCTTGATTTGATATGGTGCCCCCAGATACTAAAGTCTGAATATTACTCAAATAAATTTGATGTAAAGCAGGCGCTCTAAATCCAGTACTATAAGAACCTCTAATAACAGTTTCATCAGAAATTTTATAACGGCTACTCACTTTCCATGAAGTATTGTCGCCAAAATCACTAAAATTTTCATAACGAACAGCACCACTAATTAAGAATGCTTTGCTGATATCCCAATCAACGTTTAAATAAGCACCTGCACTAGATCTGGTTGCATTAACTGCGTTGCTAGGTTGTACACCAGGAAATGATTGTACACCACCTCCAATATAAGATTCTTCTTGACCTGCAAGCGCAATAAAACGTTCGCTTTTAATTTCTCCACCCATAGCCCAGCTAAAATCGCCATAACTTCTGCTCACATCAACATTACCGATAATGTTGCTAAAACGGTAAGCGCCAACATCAAAACTAGTAGGACTAGCAGCACCCAAATCTGGGTTTAAAGAATTAGCAACGGTATAATCTACAGCATTTCTACCATAGGTTGCGCTAATATCTATTTTGTATTTATTCGCATCAAAACTAAAACCAGCTACGTTTGTATTATCATTAATATTGGTTTCAAAAGAGGGTTGAAACCCTTGATATGTATCACCGGCATTGTGCAATAAATTAAATGGATCTGTTACCCAATAAGGGGTTCTGTATAAAGCAAAACTTTTTCCTTGACGGAATACTAAGCCACCATAAGAATAAAATTTACCTTTCCCATTTTTAAAAGGGATTTCAGAATTATAAAAAACTTCTCCTTTTGTAATTTCTGGCTGACCAATAGTCATTCCTAAATCAGGATTTTGTTGAATCCAAGAATCAGAAGCACCTACACCAAATAAATCATCTTGGCCAGGCGTACCAGCTCTATTTGTAAGACTCTGACGATAAGCCCCTAATGATAAATTAATAAATCCGCCTCCATTTATTTGAAGCGTTGTATTTAAATCGGCGCCAACGCTAAAACCATCACCTTTTGAAGTGACACCAGAGTTTACATTAACTTGTGTAAAATCAACATTCTTTTTTAAGACGATGTTTACCACGCCCGCAATGGCATCAGAGCCATATTGTGCAGAAGCGCCATCTCTTAAAACTTCTATATGATCTATGGCAGCTGTAGGGATACTTTTCATATCTGTACCTACTTCACCTTTACCAGGGGTGTCATTGATATAAACCAAAGCACTTTGATTTTTACGTTTTCCGTTTACCAATACCAATGTTCTACTTGGGCCTAAACCACGTAAATCGGCTGGGTCAAAATGCGCTGTGGCATCAGAAATTGTTTGATTGCTAGAATTATAAGAAGGGATCTTGTAAGTTAGCATTTGGTCTACAGTAGCTTGACCACTACTCGCCATATCTTTAACACTAATATTGTCAATTGGCACAGAAGAATCTAAAATAGTTCTAGGTTTTGCGCGGTTACCAGTTAAAACAACCTCGTCTAAACCTACATTTTCTTCTTGTAAAATTACAGTTACAGTATCATTTGTCGTTACTGTTTTAGTAACATACCCCACAGATGAGATACTAATAGTTGCTGGCAACTTAGATACATTTAAAGTAAAAGCACCATTATCATCGGTTGTAGTACCGTTTGTTGTTCCCTTTTCAACAACTGTTGCAAACGGAATAGCATTTCCTTTAACATCTGTAACTTTACCATTTACAGATTGTGCCATTATGCTTATTGGAAGCATAAATAAAAAGAACAAAAAAGTCTTTTTGATAAGTAATTTTGTTTTCATACTAAAATTTTAATTGATATAATTTAAAGTTGGCAAATGTTTACATTTTATTTATCATAAACAAGATAATGTTAACATTATTTTAACAAATATAATTAATTATACTGATAATTCATATCTTTTTAAGATATTCATTAAATTTTCACTAAAATATTAATTACACTTATTAGCTTTAACCAAATTTTAACAACAGCTGTATTTATTAAATAGTATTTTTGTTCACCAATAAAAAACAGAAATTAAAAAGCATATAAATGGAAGAGCAAAACACGCAAATTGATATAAGCGCTATTAATGAAAAAATAGAAAAAGAAAGCGCCTTTGTTGAATTGTTAACCCTAGAAATGAATAAAGTTATTGTGGGGCAAAAGCACATGATAGAACGTTTATTAATAGGTTTATTAGGAAATGGTCATATTCTTTTAGAAGGTGTGCCGGGTTTGGCAAAAACTCTAGCCATTAATACACTTGCTAAAGCCATTGATGGATCTTTTAGCCGTGTTCAATTCACACCAGATTTACTGCCTGCAGATATTACAGGCACAATGATTTACAACATTAAAGACAATAAGTTCACCATTAAAAAAGGGCCTATTTTCGCAAATTTTGTATTGGCAGATGAGATAAATCGAGCGCCAGCTAAAGTACAATCGGCATTATTAGAAGCCATGCAAGAACGTCAAATAACTATTGGCGATACCACTTTTAAATTAGAAGAACCTTTTTTGGTGATGGCCACACAAAATCCAATAGAACAAGAAGGCACCTACCCGTTGCCCGAAGCGCAAATTGATAGGTTTATGTTAAAGACCGTTATTGATTATCCAGCCGTAAAAGAGGAACAACTTATTATGCGTCAGAATCTTAATAACAGTTTTCCTAAAGTTAATTCTGTAGTTTCTGTAAAGCAAATTTTAAATGCGCGCGAAGTCATTAAAGAGGTGTATATGGATGAGAAAATAGAAAAATACATCTTAGACATTATTTTCGCCACACGCTATCCAGAAAATTTTGGATTGGCAGAACTTAAGCCTCTTATAAGCTTTGGCGCCTCACCTAGGGGCTCTATAAATTTAGCAATGGCTACCAAATGTTATACTTTTATAAAACACAGAGGTTACGTCATTCCAGAAGATGTACGTGCTGTTGCTCTTGACGTTTTGCGTCATAGAATTGGCGTGACTTATGAGGCTGAAGCCGAAAACATCACATCTGAGGATATTGTTCAAAAGATTCTCAATCAAGTTGAAGTACCCTAAATTTTAGTCAAACAAAGACCAACTTACTAAGATTAATGATTTACTGTTTATAAGCAGAAACAGCACAATAATTCTAATGGAAACTAAAGAAATTCTCAAAAAAGTTCGTAAAATAGAAATTAAGACCAGGCGCTTGTCTGATCATATTTTCTCTGGCGAATATCACAGTTCTTTTAAAGGGCGTGGGATGACTTTTAGCGAAGTGAGACAATACAGTTATGGCGACGATATCCGTAATATCGATTGGAATGTTACCGCACGTTATAACGAACCTTTTGTAAAAGTGTTTGAAGAAGAACGCGAACTCACCATGATGCTCATGGTTGATGTAAGTAATTCTGAATATTTTGGCACAACAGAATTGTTTAAAAAAGAAGTCATTACAGAAATTGCTGCCACCTTGGCTTTTTCGGCAACTCAAAATAATGATAAAGTCGGCTTGCTTTTATTTTCTGATGACATCGAATTGTATATTCCGCCAAAAAAAGGACGTTCTCATGTATTGCGCATTATCAGAGAGCTTGTAGAATTTCATCCCAAAAGCAGAAAAACTGACATTACTGTAGCGCTAAAATTTTTGTCTAATGTTTCTAAAAAGAAAGTCATCCTTTTTATTTTATCCGATTTTATTGATGATGATTACGAACACACACTCAAAATTGTTGGCAACAAACACGACATAACAGGCATCCGCATTTTTGACAAACACGAAGCCGAGATTCCAAATATAGGTATGGTACCTGTACAAGATGCCGAAACCCAAGAAATTCTTTTGGTAAATACCGCTTCTAAAAAAGTAAGAACAGCCTACAAGGCTCACTACCTTAAAAACAAAGACTATTTCGAAAATGCTTTTAAGCGCAGTGGTGCTGGTTTTATAAATACAGAAACCAATGAGAGTTATGTGAAAAAATTATTGCTTTATTTTAAAAACAAGGGCGCTAGATAATGCAAAAAAAATTATACATATTGGTGTTTTTATTTCTATCCTTTTATGGATTTTCGCAAGAAAACCCCACAATAGAGGTCAGTTCTGATACAACTTCTATCCGCATAGGCGAACAATTTAATTTCAGCATAAGTGTGTTAAATGCTACAGATATTGTCTTTCCTATATTAAAAGATAGTCTCGGTAAAATTGAAGTTGTAGAATCTTTACCTATTGACACGCTTACAAACAGACTTATCAAAAAATTTAAATTGACGAGTTTTGACAGCGGCAAATGGGTTATTCCACAACAAAAAGTGCTGATTGATAAAAAATTCTATTTAACCGATTCTGTTGTTATAAATGTAGCTACTGTAAAAGTAGATACTACAAAACAAAAATTATTTCCAATAAAAGACATTCAAAAAGAACCTTTTGCATTAATAGACGCCCGCCCTTATTTGTGGTGGATTGTTGGTGTTTTAATTTTAATGGCTATTGGTTTGTACTTTTTATTGCGTAAAAAAGTAGTGAAGCTCATAGAAAAACCCGCCATTCCACCATTTATAATTGCGATGAACAGTTTAAAAACGTTAGATGGCAAACAGTTGATTAAAGCTCAAAAACTTAAGGATTTTTATATAGAACTTACCGAGATCATCAGACGCTATATAGAAGCCGATTTGCACATCCCCGCTTTAGAATCTACTACAAATGAATTACTTACAACCATTACAGATTTTAACAGTTCTAGCAAATTAAATATTGACAAAGAAACCATTGCCAAATTAAGTGCCCTTTTAAAAGCAGCCGATTTGGTAAAATTCGCAAAATACAAACCAGATTTATCACAATCTGAAGCCGACAGATTGGTGGCCGAATATATTTTAAATGGATTAAAACCTAAAGAAAAAAAGGAGGACGCAGATGAATAACTTTGAATTTACAAATCCAGGATTTTTATGGTTATTGATAAGTATTCCTTTGCTTGGTTTTTGGTTTTTTAAAAACAGAAAAAGTGACCAAGCCACTTTAAAAATATCAAATATTCAAGCTTTTAAACAGTACCAATCCATACTGCCAAAATTAAAACCCATATTATATGTGTTTAGATTAATTGCTTTGAGCTTACTTATTATCGCCTTAGCGAGACCACGCAATGTAGCCGTTAGTAAAAAAACTAAAACAGTTAGAGGTATTGATATTGTTATGGCTATTGATGTGTCGGCAAGTATGTTGGCCCGCGATTTAAAACCAAACCGTTTAGAAGCTCTTAAACAAGTAGCAGAACGTTTTGTAAACGAAAGACCTAACGACCGCTTTGGCATTGTGGTTTATGCGGGCGAAAGTTTTACGCAAACACCTATTACGAGCGACAAACGCATTGTTATAAATACCATCCAAAACCTCCATTGGGGTGAGCTTGAAGGTGGTACTGCCATTGGCATGGGATTGGGTTCTGCGGTTAACCGATTAAAAGACAGCAAGGCTAAAAGTAAAGTTATTATTTTATTGACAGATGGTGTGAATAACACAGGATTTGTCGATCCGAGAACAGCCTCAGAAATGGCAAAAAATTTAGGCATAAAAGTGTACACCATTGGATTAGGCACAAATGGTATGGCGCTATTTCCTGTAGCCAAAGATATTAATGGGGAATTAAAATTCGATTATGCCAAAGTAGAAATAGACGAAGATTTGCTTAAATTCATAGCCACACAAACCGAAGGAAAATATTTTAGAGCTACCGATAATAAAAGTTTATCGGCTATTTACGAAGAGATAAACAAATTAGAAACAACAAAAATAGAAGAATTTAAATATTATAATTATTCGGAAAAATACCGCTTATTAACATTATTAGCAGGCTTATTTTTATTGTTAGAAACTGTATTAAGATTGACACTTTTTAGAAGTTTGGTATAACACAAATAAAATTATTAATAAAAAATGTACAGATTAGAAGAACCAACTTATTTTTATTTACTACTGGTAATACCCGTAGTGGTTCTTATTTTTATGCTGTCACTTTGGGTAAAAAAACGCCGACAAAAAGCCTTTGCAACTTCAAATTTATTAGCAAAATTAAGTCCAGACACTTCTTTATTTAAATCTGTTTTAAAGATGTTAAGTGTCAGCTTGGCACTTGCTTTTATTACAATTGCACTTGTAAATCCAAAAATGGGTATCAAATTAAAAACTGTAAAACGCGAAGGTGTTGATGTGGTTTTTGCCTTAGATGTTTCTAAAAGTATGTTGGCCGAAGATATTGCGCCAAACAGGTTAGAGAAAGCCAAACAAATCATCACAAAAATAATAGATAAATTAGGTAGTGACCGTGTAGGCATAATTGTTTATGCTGGTAATTCTTATCCGCTATTACCCATTACTACAGATTTGGCAGCCGCTAAAATGTTTTTGCAGAATGCCAATCCAGATATGGTGTCATCGCAGGGAACTGCCATTAACGAAGCTATTAATCGGGCCTTAACTTTTTACGATAACAAAGACCAAACAAATAAATATTTGGTTATCCTGTCGGATGGTGAAGATCACGAAAGCAACACCATTGAATTGGCTAAAAAAGCGGGCGAATTAGGGATAAAAACTTTTACCATAGGCATTGGGACAGAAGATGGCAAACCTATTCCGATGCGTATTAATGGTATTTTTAATGGCTATAAAAAAGATGAAAAAGGAGATGTGGTGATTTCTAAACGCCATGCCGATGTGCTTACAAGCATCGCCAAAGAAGGCAATGGCGCTTATGTTGATGGCAATATTACAGATACGCCAGTAGATTTTATGAAAGATGTTATTATAAATGCACAAAAAAGTGAATTCGAAACCAAACAGTTTTCAGATTATAAAGACCAATTTCAATGGTTTATTGCTTTTGCAATTCTGTTTTTATTTTTCGACAGTTTTATGCTAGAGAAAAAAACATATTGGCTTAAAAAAATAGATTTATTTAACGAATCAAAATGAGTAAATTAATCGCCCTCATATTTATAAGTTTTAGCTTTGTGGCATTTTCACAAAAGCAAAAAGAAAACACGCTAGAAAAAGCACAAGCGCGCGTGTTTTTGCGCGCAGGCAACAAACAATATGAAGTCGAAAATTACAGCGAAGCACAAGCACTCTATAAAAAGGCTTTAGATAAAAACAGCGCCTACAACAAAGCTAGTTTTAATTTAGGTAATGCCATTTATAAGCAAAAAAATTATAAGGATGCTTTGCCTCAATTTGAACTCAATGCCAAAACAGCAACATCAAAATTAGATAAAGCCAATGCTTATCACAACATAGGCGATTTACAAATGGAGCAAAAACAGTACAGCAAGGCCGTTCAAGCTTTTAAAAATTCGCTTAGAAACAATCCTTTAGACGAAGATACGCGTTACAATTTAGCCTTAGCTCAAAAATTATTACAAAAAAAATTGGACGAAGAAAAGAAAAATAAAGACAAGAAGGATAAGAATAAAGACAACAAAGACGAAAAGAATAAAGACAACAAAGACAACAAAGACGAAAAAAAAGATCAGGATAAAAAAGATAAAGATAAGGACGGCGATAAAGACGAAAAGAAAGACCCTAATAAAGATAAGGACAAATCTGACAAAGACAAAAAACCACAACAGCCAAAAAAAGGACAAATGTCTCCTGAAAAAATGAAACAATTGCTAGAGGCTATGAATAATGAAGAGAAAAAAACACAAAAGAAAATGAATGCCAAACGCGTTAAAGGTCAAAAAATAAAACGTGCCAAAGATTGGTAACAATCATAATAAATATGTTACTTGCAAATGTAAATGCTGTAGATGAAATTTAAAAAATTACATATCTTATTAGGCTTCCTTTTAGTTACAAATGCTGTTTTAGCACAAGTAACTTTTAAGGCTTCTGTCAATAAATTTAAGGTAGGTCTTAATGAACGTTTAAAAATAGATTTTACGATTGACAAACAAGGTGCCGATAACTTTACCCCACCCGACTTTAAAAATTTTACCGTTTTAGCTGGGCCAAGTCAGTCTAGTAATTTCTCTATGATTAATGGCCGCACATCATATTCTTTAAGTTATAGTTATATCATTCAGCCTACAAAAAAAGGGAATTTAACAATTGCATCTGCCAGTATAGAATACAATGATGCTACTATAAAATCGAATACATTAAAAGTAAATGTTACAAATGCTGTTGCCATCCCAAAAGATGTAAATGACCCCCGTTATGTTGCTTCGCAAAACATTCATTTGGTTGCCGATATTTCTAATAACAATCCGTTTGTAGGCCAAAGCATTAGTGTGGTGTATAAATTATATGTCAATGTAAATAAGGTGAGTGTTAGAAACACACGAGAAACCCAATCGCCAGCTTTTAATGGTTTTTGGAACCAAAGTATTGATGTAAAAAATTTAGTGGTGCAACAAGGCACTTATCAGGGGCAACCGCATAAATATGTTATTGTAAAAAAATCGGTTTTAATTCCACAAAAATCGGGTAAACTTATTATTGATCCGATGGAAATCGAAATCACAGCTGGTGTACCTATCGGAAGGCGTGATTTATTTGGCAACATGATGTACAACAACGTTAATTACGTAGTTACTACAGGCTTAAAAAACATTGATGTAAAACAATTACCTTTAGAGGGAAAACCTGCTAACTTTAATGGCGCTGTGGGCGATTATAATTTTAGTGTAATATCCGATAAAACGACCCTGAAATTAAACGAAACATCACAAATAAAAATTGAAATTCAAGGCAAAGGCAATCTAAAATTGATTGATTTACCGAAATTAACCACACCAAACGGTCTAGAAGTTTACGAGCCCGAGCACAAAGAAGAAATAAGTACGTCTTTGAGTGGCATGCAAGGAAAGATTTACGATCAATACACAATTGTGCCCCAGTTTAAAGGCAAATACAAAATTCCTAAAATCGAATTTTCGTATTTTAATCCTGCTGAAAAACAATACCACAATTTAAGTTCACCAGACATTTTAATTGATGCGCCTTATGGTAAAAATCCGGGCAATATGGTTAATTCAAATAACAAACAAAACATTACCTATAGCGGTGGCGATATCCGTTATATTCAAACAAAAACAGCATTTACATCGGCTACAAAAATTGACTTTTTTGGCTCTACAAAATTTTACATGTGGTTGCTTTTACCATTTTTATTAATCCCTATTGCCATAGTGGTTGGTAAAAAACAAAAAGAACGCGCCAATGATATCTTAGGAAACAAGCGTCGTAAAGCCGATAAATTGGCAAGAAAATATTTATCAACGGCTAAAAAAGAATTTGGCAATAGAGAAGCTTTTTACATCGCCTTAGAAAAAGCTTTACACAACTATTTAAAAGCGGCATTACATGTAGAAACATCAGACATTAGTAAAGAAAAAATAAAAAGTATTCTTTTAGAAAAAAATATTGCTATAGAAACTACAGACGCGTTTATTTCTCTACTAAAAGATTCCGATTTTGCAAGATATACACCATCTACCGAAGGTAAAATGAAAGACGATTACGAACGTGCAAAAAGTATTATTGCTACATTAGACAAACAATTGTAAGATGGTATATATGATTTCTAAATATCTGTCAAATCTCACATCAAAAACTTTGTTTTTAGTTGTCATTTTATGTTCTGTAAGTGCTGTAACAATGGCGCAAACATCAGAAAAATTATACGAATCTGCCAACACATTATATCAAAAAGAGTCTTATCAAGAAGCTTTAGATATTTATAAAAAAATTGAAGCACAAGACTCGGCTTCGGTTGGTCTGTATTACAATATGGCAAACACCTATTATAAATTAAATCAAGTAGCGCCTAGTATTTATTATTACGAAAAAACCTTATCGCTAGATCCAAATAACAAAGATGCTTCATACAATTTGGCTTTTGCACAACGTATGACAATAGATAAAATTGATGTGCTGCCTAAAACTTTTTTACAACGCATAGATCAAAATTATATTAAAATTATAAAGTTCGACACTTGGGCAATAATGGCTATTTCTGCCAGTATTTTGTTTGTCCTTTTATTTTTAAGTTATTACTTTTCTTATGTTTCTACTCGCAAACGTTTGTATTTTATTACGGCTATTTTAGCATTAATTACAACCTTATTCAGTTTTGCCTTTGCCTATAAAGGTTACGACTTTGCACAAAATAACAAACCCGCCATAATTTTTGAACAAAGTGCCAGCGTTAAAGATGCGCCAACACCAAATAGTACAGAAGTTTTTGAATTACACGAAGGCACCAAAGTTTTTGTATTAGAGCAGGTTGGTACTTGGCAAAAAATAAAATTAGCCGATGGTAAAATTGGCTGGATTTCTAAAACCGATTTAAAAGCGCTTTAATTCTATAAAAATATGATAACAATTATAGCAGCTGTAGCAAATAATAATGTGTTGGGTAAAGACAACCAGCTCATTTGGCATCTTCCGGCCGATTTAAAACGTTTTAAGCAAACCACTTCTGGGCATGCCGTTATTATGGGACGCAAAACTTTTGACTCTTTAGGCAAAGCCCTACCCAACCGCACAAACATCATCATTACCCAAAACAAGCATTTTACAGCGCAGAATTGTGTTGTGGTTCATTCGTTAACCAATGCGCTTAATATCGCTAAAGCGGATGACAATCCGTTTATTTTGGGTGGTGCTAATATCTACCAACAAGCCCTCGCTTTCGCGGATGTGTTAGATCTTACTTTTGTTCATCACGATTTTGATGGCGATGTCTTTTTTCCAGAAATAGATTTAAAAATCTGGAAAAAAATGTCTCGACAAGATTTTAAAGCTGATGCTAAAAACATTTACGATTACAGTTTTGTGCGGTTTGAGAGAAAGTAAATAACACAAATGAAAACTTGCGATTTTTGTGGCAATCCTGTAAAAAAAGAGGCATTGATTTGTCCTTATTGCGCACAACCACTATCTATCATTAAAATTAAATCGGCATTCAAAATTAAGAAAGCAGCCATAATTAATATTGAGGCTGGTTTGCCTTTGGTTAAAGAAGCACTATTAAATTTTGACAGAGAACTTAAATTTGCCCAATCGCAAGATGTTGGCATACTAAAAATAATTCATGGTTACGGTTCTTCGGGAACTGGAGGTAAAATTAAAATAGCGCTACGACAGAAACTTAAATTGTTATTAGCCAACAACATCATTAAAGGCATTATTGCTGGAGAAGTCTATTCAAAAGCCAGTAATTCTACTATCAACAACAGAAAGATAACAGAATGCTATCCAGACCTTTTAGAAACACTTCATTCTGATAAATACAACCCAGGTATTACTTTTGTGGAGTTGTAATGAATCAATTAAGTCTTAACGAGGAGTCCTGAATTATCAGGACGACGTGGTTATCTCTTTCTTAGATTGAGATTGCCACACTTCATTGCATTTTGTTCGCAATGACGGAAAGGTTCGCAAACACGTTTTATTAACAGCTAAAAGCCAGAGGCCAACAGCCATTAGCAAGCCATTTACTTTACAGTCATCACAAAAGGCACACGTGCTTGAATACCGTTTAATTGCGTAATACTTTTTAGTTGCTCGTATAACTTAACATTGTCTGCACCAAACTCGGTTTTAAGACTTTCTTTTAAACTAACAAAAGGAATATCCTTAAAAGCGTCTTTAAAATCTTTTGTAAAATTGGGATAGTTTACACGCTTATAATCGGTAGTCTCAGCAAGTGCTGCTGCCGCAACAACCGCATCGTCTAAACTGCCAATAGCATCTACCAATCCATTTTTCAAAGCTTGTTCACCTGTCCACACACGGCCTTGCGCAATGGCATCAATTTCTTCAAAAGTTTTATGACGGCCTTCGGCTACCTTTGTCACAAAATTGACATAAAAATTCTCAATATATTCTGTGATTTCTGTTCTAAAATCGGCTGACATCGGTTTAAACAAACCGTAATTTTCAGACTTTTTATTAGTACCTACTTGCTGTGTGTTGATGCCAATATTTTTAGCAAATCCTGCAGCATTTGGCACAATGCCAAACACACCTATTGAGCCTGTTATGGTATTTGGTTGTGCGAAAATTTTATCGGCATTACAGGCAATATAATACCCCCCCGAAGCGGCATAATTACCCATAGAAACCACCACAGGTTTTTCTTTTTTAGTCAATTCAATCTCACGCCAAATAATATCTGAAGCCAAGCCACTTCCTCCAGGTGAATTAACACGTAGAACAACAGCTTTAATTTGTTTGTTTTTACGTGCTTTTTTTAAATATTTAATCATCGTTTCTGGGCCGATGTAATTTTCGTTTCCTTTGCCATCCTTTATTTCGCCTTCGGCATAAATAACGGCAATTTTATCTTTAGCTTTAGAAATAATACGGCCTTTGCCACTTTTTATATAATCGTTTAAGCTTACTGTTTCTAATTTCTTAGAAGCCTCAATCCCTGTGTCTTGTTTTAATTTAGACTCGTATTCGTCATAATACAAAGCGCCATCAATCATGTTGTTCTTAGTGGCCAATTTTACATTTCTCGCTTCTAAATTATCGGCAAGTGCATTTAATTCTGCTGTGGTTTTATGCCTACTTATAGCAATATCGGTAAGCATTGTTTCCCAAATAGATTTTAGAAAAGATGTGATTTGCTCACGATTGGCCACACTCATTTTATTTTCTAAAAATGGTTCTACAGCACTTTTATATTTGCCATGACGGATCACTTCCATTTTAATGCCGTACTTTTCTTGAAAATCTTTATAATATAAAATTTCGGCCGATAATCCTTTAAAATCGATATTGCCAATGGGGTTTATAAAGACAGAATCGGCAACAGAACTGATGTAATAATTTTTTTGAGAATACCCATCGGCGTAAGCCTTAATAAACTTACCAGAAGTTTTAAAATCTATCAATTTATTGCGTATGGCCAACATTTGTGCAAACCCAGCACTAACGCCTTTAGATTCTATACTAATACCCTTGATATTCTCATCGATTTTAGCATTATCTAAGGCAATAAGAATTTTATTTAGGCTTGTTATTTTGTTATTATCCGCGCCAAAAGCATCGGTAAATGGATCTGAAACGCTATAATAATCACGCATTTCGTTCTCTAAATTAATGACTAAAACTGAATTTGTATTTACGATGACTTTTGCATCATCGCCAAAAGCAGAACCCACAGCGCCAGCAATAAAAACAAAGATGATGCTCATTAAAAAAAAGGCGATAATAACACCCAAAATCGTTGATATAATATTTTTAAAAAAATTCATAAAAAAGGTATAATGTTTATAAGTTACGCTGTAAAGATAAAGTTTTATGCGATAGTTTTAGTTATTTTGTATTTCTTAAATGAAAACGCAAAGAACCGCATATTTATCATTGGGCAGCAATCAAGGAGACTGTCTGCAAAACCTACAAAAAGCAGTAGATTTAATAGCTATTAGTATAGGTTCTGTTATCAATATTTCATCGATTTATAAGACGGCCTCTTGGGGTTTTAAAGGAGGTGATTTCTTAAATATTTGTCTGCAATTATCAACCTGTTTACAGGCAGAAAATTTATTAGAAAAACTCCTTGATATTGAACAAAAAATAGGCAGAATTAGATCTGACTCTAAAGCTTATCAATCGCGATTAATTGACATTGATATTTTACTTTTTGAGGATGATATCATCAAATCAAAAAAACTTGTTGTGCCACATAAAGATATGCTAAGCCGTAAATTTGTGATGATTCCACTAGCCGAAATCGCTCCTAATTTGACACATCCCATTACTAAAAAAACAATTTTAATAGAATTACAACAAGGTGGTTGCAAAGACAATTTGGCCATTGAAAAAATAAATGAAACCATAAAACGCCCTGTATCGTTGGTAGAAAAATACAATTACATTGCCATTGAAGGTAATATTGGTGCTGGCAAAACCTCTTTGGTTAATTTAATGTCAGACGATTTTAATGCAAAAACTGTTTTAGAACGCTTTGCCGACAATCCGTTTTTACCAAAATTTTATAAAGACAAAGAGCGCTATGCTTTTCCGCTTGAAATGAGTTTTTTGGCAGACCGTTACCAACAATTATCGGATGATTTGGCGCAATTTGATTTGTTTAAAAACTTTATAGTTTCTGATTATTATATTTTTAAATCCCTCATTTTTGCACAGGTTACTCTAGCGCCCGAAGAATACAATTTATACCGCCGCATGTTCGATTTGATGTATAAAGAAATTACCAAACCAGATTTGTATGTGTACCTCTACCAAAACACCGATAGGTTGCTAGAAAATATTAAAAAGCGCGGGCGTGATTATGAGCAAGATATTACCGCCAATTATTTAGATAAAATTCACCAAGGTTACAGTAACTTTATAAAATCTGAACCAAATTTAGAGAGTCTAATTATAGATGTTTCTGAATTAGATTTTGTGAATAACCCTCAAGACTACACACAGATTATTCAAACAATTCAACAATTTACACCCAACTCTAAAGCCTAATCTTCTTTGCTTTTTAACCCCTGTTTTTCTGCAAAAAAATCACAAAAATCGTGCATGGTGGCGCTCATTTTTTCATCGTTAGTAGCGCGTTGAAAAGTGTCTGCTAAAGATTTTAAAGTTTGGTAAAAAAACACCTTCATATCGTGTACTGGCATCTCTTTTGTCCACAAATCCATCTTTAAAGTCTCTCTATTTTTACTATCCCAAACCGATAGTAAAATAGCATTGGTTTCAGCGTCAATAATTTTATTATCTTCTGCCGTCCATAATATTTTTTCTGGAATTTGATTTTCGTCTAAACTTACGTTGAATTCTATTTTTGAAGTCGTAACTGCCATTAGTTTCTTGGTTTATATTTTGAATTTTTAAAGAGTATTTCGTTTGGTGTTTGAAGCATTTTTATAAGGGGCATATTGTGCTTATTCATATAAGATTCTACAATTTTATACCCTATAAATACACCTATACGTCCTGGTGTGTCTTTATCGTTTTCTAGATAAAACTTAGAAAAAGGCGCATCAATTAAAAAACGTTTTAGTAAGTTTTTATCAGTATCAAATATCATGTTATTTTCTACAAAATATTTCCACACAAATTCTTGATTTGCCTGTGCCCAATTGAGTTGCATTTTAGAATAACCTAATAAAAGACTGTCGGCCACATTTGGTAAAAAAGCCTTGCTTGTGTACATTAATTTACCTTGTTGGATACACTGACTTATAAATGTTCTTGATGTCTGTTTAGGCAAACTTTTTAAGGCAATAGCTTTGGCCACATCTACTTTTAAATGAGCCTTTGTATAACTAGATTTAATATATTTTGGAAAATTTTGATAAACTGAATGATTTTCTCCCAAATACATGTCTAAAGAAATCAACAATAAACTATCAGCAAAAATCACCTTGTTGTTATAATCTACATCCGAAATTAAAGTCACAACTTTTGGTGCTTTAAATTTTGGATAATAATATTTTACATGTTTAAATAATTGTGTGAGCATTTCTGTCTCCACAAAAAAATCAGGAAAGACCTTTATAACTTCTGTAACTAAATATTTTGAATCGGGATTTTCAATTTCACTCAACCACACACTATCAGGAGTCGCATTTGACAACATATAACCATAATCGGCTTTTATGCGTGCAAAGTCATTTGGTGGCGTGTTGTAAAAAATACTGTCAAAGCGTTCTGCTTTAAAATTTATAGCGATAGCCGAAGTATCAACAGCCAATTTGTTTTTAGGCGTACAGTTTACAAGTGCCAAAATAGATATCACGCTAAAAACAATCTGTTTAAAAAGTCTCATAAAACCATAATTAAATCCCTATTTTTGTAGGGCACAAAACTACTAAAAGTTTCATTCATGCCGATAGAAAACATCACAAATCATATAGTTAACTGGTTAAAAGACTACGCCCAACATGCCAATAGCAAAGGTTTTGTAATTGGCGTGTCTGGCGGTATAGATTCTGCGGTAACTTCAACACTTTGCGCCTTAACGGGATTGCCAACTTTGTGTGTAGATATGCCCATACATCAAGCACAAAATCAGGTAGATCGTGCCCATGCACACATAAAATGGTTGCAACAAAAATACGATACAGTGATGTTTGAAAAGGTAGCCTTATCGGATGTGTATGACGGATTAATTAAAGCTTTTCCTGCAATAGAAAACGAAGAAGACAGACTTATGGCTTTGGTAAATACACGCGCCCGTTTACGGATGACTTCTCTGTACTATTTTGCCGGATTGCACAATTATTTGGTTGCAGGAACGGGCAATAAAGTAGAAGATTTTGGCGTGGGATTTTACACAAAATATGGCGATGGCGGCGTAGATTTGAGTCCGATTGCCGATTTAACCAAAACCGAAGTTTATGCCGTGGCGACCTATTTAGGGATTAACACAGATATTATTAAAGCACCACCAACCGACGGGCTTTGGGGAGATGACCGCACAGACGAAGATCAAATTGGGGCTTCGTACCCAGAACTAGAATGGGCCATGGAAATGGCAGATACGCAAGCAAAATCTACTGATTTTAGTGACCGCCAAAAAGAAGTTTTCGATATTTACACCAGACTTCATAATGCCAATAAACATAAAATGGAACCAATTCCGGTTTGTGTGATTCCGAAGGAATTGAAATAGTTATCTTTAATTTTTTAATTAATAATGAGTAAAAAACAAAATTTATATTTACTTATTGGCATAACTATAATAGGTACAGGTCTTGTATTATCCGCTTTTTATAGACCATATATTTATACTCATAAGATAAATGATTTCGGTTTTGCTGATACAATTGGCAGTTTGGTATCTGTTATCGGATTTTGCTGTGTAGTTTGGTATTCATGGCACTTTTGATTGGAAAGATATTTTAGCTGGAATTATTAGTGGAATTATAACTTATCTAATAAAAATGGTTGTCGAAAATAAATATAAAACTGAACACTGATCCCGATAGCTATCGGGACTGAACACTCTTTTTTAAACTACCCTATTCAGTTTTTCGTAGAGCAATTGTTTTAGGCGCGTATAATTAACCACATTTTCTAAGATTTGTATTTGTGATTCTTCTTGAACCTCCTTTTGAAGGGCTATAATTTTGTGTTCTATTAAAATACGGCGGAGGTTTAAAATGGCGTCAGTTACCAATTTTGATAAAGAATCTTTTTTACTTTTGGGATAAATATGTTTGCGGTGCCAATCGCTTAAAATGTGTTTTTCATCATCCATCAAAACATCGGTAATTTCTTGAGAAACCTCTGCCGATTTATGTGTGACAAAAGCGTCTAAAGAAATACTTTCCTCCTGATTTAATTGGTGAATTATTTCATAATAAATACTTTTAAACAACGGATTTGTAAACTCAATCTCATCTTCTTGCAATTGTAGATAAATTTCTTGCGCTACCGTATTGCTGATAATTTGTTTTTCTATGGCTTGGGTATCATCGGTATTTGTGACATTAATATAATCTACAAACTCCGTTTTTTCATTGCCATAAAGCACTAAGATTTTAATAATCTCACGTTCTAAATTATAAAGCGTGTCTATTTTAGAGATCGGTTCTTTTTTTACAACCTGAAAAGCATTTTTTTGTTCTTGTCGTAAATTTCTTAAACTTTCTGTGCCGTTTTTCTTATTTATTTGCGCCAACTCATTAAACAACACATTTTCTGAAATGGTCATTATTCTTGCACATTCTTGCACATAAACTTCCCGCTGAATCATATCGGGAATTTTAGAAATACTGGCTACAATATCTCTGATAAGTCCCGCTTTTTTAATAGGATCATTTTGCGTTTCTTCTAACAATAAAGACACTTTAAAAGAAATAAAATCTTTGGCTTCTGTATCTAAAAAGTGTTTTAATTCTTCGTTTGAATTTTTCTGTGCAAAACCATCGGGGTCATCGCCATTAGGGAAAGTCAATACTTTAACGTTTAAACCTTGTTCTAGTATTAAATCAATCCCTCTAAACGATGCTTTTATACCAGCGGTATCACCATCGTAAAGAACGGTTATGTTTTTTGTCAGTCGGCTAATAAGCCTGATCTGATCTGGCGTTAAAGCTGTTCCCGAAGATGATACCACATTTTCAATGCCATTTTGATACAACGAAATAACATCGGTATAACCTTCAACCAAATAACAATTATCTGTTTTGGCTATGGCTTGTTTGGCATTGTAAATACCGTATAAAACTTTGCTTTTATGATAGATGTCGCTCTCTGGCGAATTAAGGTATTTGGCTACATTTTTATCTGATGTTAAAATGCGTCCGCCAAAACCCAAAACACGGCCACTCATACTGAGAATAGGGAAAATAACACGGCCTTTAAAACGATCGAAAGAACGGTTATCTTTTACAATTGTGAGGCCTGTTTTTTCTAAAAACCCCAACTTAAAGCCTTTGTCTAAAGCAGCTTGTGTAAAAGCATTGCTCTCATTAATGGCATAACCCAATCTGAACTTTTCTATGGTCTCATTTGTAAAACCACGCTCTACAAAATAACTTAAACCAATGGCTTTTCCTTGGGTAGATTTGGTAAGATTATCGTGAAAATAATCGCTGGCAAATTGTGTAACCAAAAACATACTTTCGCGTTCATCGGCTTCTTGCTTTTGTTCGTCTGTCTGTTCGGTTTCTTCAATGGCAATATTGTACTTTTTGGCTAAATAGCGTAGCGCTTCTGGATAGGTATAATGCTCGTGTTCCATTAAAAATGTGACCACATTACCACCTTTACCCGAACTAAAATCTTTCCAAATTTGTTTGGCAGGTGACACCATAAACGATGGTGTTCTTTCGTCAGAAAACGGACTTAAGCCTTTAAAATTACTGCCCGCTTTTTTTAAATGTACAAACTCACCTATAACCTCATCTACTTGGGCTGCTTGAAAAATAGCATCTATGGTGGTTCTGTCAATCATTTAATTTATAAACAGGCAAAAAATTATCCCAACAATTAAAAAAAACTTGAATTTAAGAAACTGCTTTTAGCTTTTTAATCGTCGATTTGTTTACTTTATGTTCGGCGTATTTTTTTGAAATACTTAAAGTTTTGGTATCGGTTCCTGGCATCTCAAACATGGCGTCGGTTAAAATAGCTTCGCAAAGCGAACGCAATCCACGAGCCCCTAATCTGTATTCAACAGCTTTTCCTACAATATATTTTAAAGCGCTCTCTTCAAATTTTAGTGAGATACCATCCATATCGAAAAGCTTTTGGTATTGTTTTGTAATGGCATTTTTAGGATCGGTTAAAATAGATCTTAAAGTATCAGCGTCAAGCGGATTCATATAAGACAACACGGGTAAACGCCCAATAATTTCTGGAATTAAACCAAAGTCTTTTAAGTCTTTTGGAATGATGTATTGCAGTAAATTATCGGCTTCAATTTTATGATCACTTATAGAAGCGCTGTAGCCAACGGCTTGCATATTGAGACGTTTGCTGATGACTTTATCTACACCATCAAAAGCACCACCCGCAATAAATAAGATATTTTGTGTGTTGATTTCAATAAATTTTTGATCTGGATGTTTGCGACCGCCTTTTGGTGGGACATTAACAATACTTCCTTCGAGTAATTTTAGCAAAGCTTGTTGTACACCTTCGCCAGAAACATCTCTTGTGATAGATGGATTGTCTCCTTTGCGGGCAATTTTATCTATTTCGTCTATAAACACAATGCCTTTTTCGGCTTTTTCTTTGTTGTAATCGGCGGCTTGTAATAATCGTGTTAAAATGGTTTCAACATCTTCGCCCACATAACCAGCTTCGGTTAAAACAGTGGCATCAACAATGGCAAATGGCACATTTAACATGCGCGCTATGGTGCGGGCAATCAGTGTTTTTCCTGTACCAGTTTCGCCAACCAAAATGATGTTACTTTTTTCTATTTCAACATCATTTTCTGTCGTTTTTTGAAGCAAACGTTTGTAATGGTTATACACCGCAACAGACATTACTTTTTTAGATTGAATTTGACCAATAATGTATTGGTCTAAAAATTCTTTTATCTCTTTTGGTTTTTTTAATATCAGTTCAGCAGCTAGGCCTTTTGTGTCAGATTCATTTGTCTCTTCTATCACTATACCATGTGCCTGTTCTATACATCTATCGCAAATATGCGAATCTAAGCCAGCAATCAATAAATTGGTTTCTGCTTTTTTTCTTCCACAAAACGAACAGGTTAATTCTTCTTTAGCCATCTTTATTTTTTAAGATCTTTTTAATATTTCGTCAATCATATTGGTTGTTCGCTGTGCCCGGTGAACAAGCAATTTGAGCTGTTCGATGCCCTCGGGAGCAAGCTCATTTTTGTAGTCGTCGGCAATCCAGTTCGCCAGGGTAGCCATTGCCCGCACGGGTGCTTTCAG
>JABMNH010000012.1 GCA_013205245.1 Flavobacteriales bacterium
CCGGTTTTGAACGTGATTCTGTTAAAGGATGTAATCTTGAACCTTGACCACCTCCTAAAATAATTGCCAAGACTTTATCGCTATTTACCATAATTCAAATTATAATTATATCTTTAATATATGTTTTTCTTCATTATTTAAATCAACAATTTATATAAATCTTTAACCTGTTTTGCAATGGCAATCCAATCAAAATAATCTTCCACACGTTTTCTGCCATTTTTTGCCATTGATTCTCTCAATGCTTTATTATTTATTATTTTATTGATGCCAGCAGCCAAATCTCTTGAAAATTTATCAGGGTTCACTGGCTCAAAAGGCGCAACATTTTGTTGATCTAAAGGAACCAATATACCAGTTTCACCATCTACAACAACTTCTTTGATGCCTCCAACGGCACTTGCAACGACAGCTGTTTCGCAAGCCATGGCTTCAATATTAATGATGCCAAAAGGTTCATAAATTGACGGACAACAAAAAACAGCCGCATGCGAATACAGTTGAATGATTTCCTTTTTTGGAAGCATCTCATCTATCCAAATAACATTATCTCTCGTTTTCTTCACTTCGCTAACACTGTTTTCCATCTCTTTGGCAATTTCTGGCGTGTCTGGCGCACCTGCACACAAAACTATTTGTGTTTCAGAATCGATATATTTTATGGCGTTTACCAAATGAATGATGCCTTTTTGTCTTGTAATTCTGCCCACAAAAAGCACATAAGGTTTTGATTTATCAATGCCATATTTATCTAAAGTAGTCATTTCTTTTGTTACTACATACTCTTGCAGATTTATGCCATTATAGATAACTTTTATTTTATCTTCATCAACATTAAAATATTTTAAAACATCAACTTTTGTTTCATTAGACACAGCAATGATGGCATCTGCCATTTCAATAGCTGTCTTTTCTACCCAAGACGATGCATCATAACCCCGACCTAATTGTTCTCTTTTCCATGGTCTTAAAGGCTCTAGTGAATGCGTTGTTATCACTAACGGAATGCCATAGCATAATTTTGCAACGATGCCTGCAAATTGGGCATACCAGGTATGACAATGGACAATATCAGCATCAACATCATCTGCATTCATTTGAACACATGTGATTAAAGTTTGTAAAACCGCTTTTAATTTGTCATTTGTCTTATCAAAATCTGGATTGTCAAAAGGGAACCCTTTAACCGATAAATTATCTGATTTTTCGTTTTGATCGCCAAAACATCTGACATCAACTTCCATCAGCTTAGCTAATTCTGCCGCTAAGTATTCAACATGAACGCCAGCACCACCATAAACATAAGGCGGAAATTCTCTTGTATAAAAAAGTACCTTCATAAAAATCTTTTCGAAATCACAAATAGTTATTTTACTCAAATATTCTGTTCAATTATACTTGTATTTTTACAGAAATATAGCATTAAAACATACTATTTTGATAGCCTTATTATTAGAGTGAAAATTACAAAAAATATCAAGGCTCAAATAGTTTATTTACGAAAACGATATCGAAATATTTTATAAAATACATAATTCAAAAAAAAACCGCCTTAAAAAAGGCGGTTTGAATATATAAAATATCAGATATATTTAAAACTCTTAAAAATTAAGCATTCTCTTTTTTAATCAAGTTTAATGCAGAGCCTTCTTTATACCACTCAATTTGACCAGCATTATAAGTATGGTTCAATTTAATGGTGTTATTTGAACCATCTGCATGAACTAACTCTAAGGTCAATTGTTTTGCTGGTGCAAATTCATTTAAATCTAAGAAGTTAAAGGTGTCGTCTTCTTGAATTAAATCGTAATCGGCTTCATTGTCAAAAGTCAATCCCAACATCCCTTGTTTTTTTAGATTTGTTTCATGAATCCGTGCAAACGATTTTACAATAACTGCGGCAGCACCTAAATGACGGGGTTCCATAGCAGCATGTTCGCGAGAAGATCCTTCGCCGTAATTTTGATCACCTACAACAATTGAATACACACCTGCTGCTTTATAAGCGCGAGCTGTGTCAGGAACTGTTCCAAATTCGCCTGTTAACTGATTTTTAACTTTGTTTGTTGCACCGCCAAAAGCATTAACAGCACCAATCAAACAGTTGTTAGAAATATTATCTAAATGTCCGCGGAAGCGCAACCAAGGGCCAGCCATAGAAATATGATCTGTTGTACATTTTCCTTGGGCTTTAATCAATAATTTTGCGCCTTTTAAATTGTCACCTATTGGGATAAACGGTGTTAATAATTGGAGGCGTTCTGAATCTGATTTTACAATAATATTTATGCCAGAGCCATCTGCCATAGGCGCAACAAAACCAGGATCTTTAACATCAAAACCTTTTGGAGGTAATTCAAAACCAGTTGGTTCATCTAAAAATACTTCCTCACCATCTTGATTGATTAATTTATCCGTCATTGGATTAAAATCTAATCGACCCGAAATTGCCACAGCAGCTACCATTTCTGGTGATGCCACAAAAGCGTGTGTATTTGGATTACCATCGGCACGTTTAGAAAAATTTCTGTTAAAAGAATGAATAATGGTATTTTTCTCTTCTTTATCGGCGCCTTCTCTAGCCCATTGACCGATACAAGGTCCACAAGCATTGGTAAATATTTTAGCATTTAAATTTTCAAATATTTCTAATAAGCCGTCTCTATCTGCTGTGTAACGTACTTGCTCAGAACCTGGATTAATGCCAAATTCTGCTTTAGAAACTATGCCCTTATCTACAGCTTGTTTAGCAATAGAAGCAGCGCGTGATAAATCTTCGTATGATGAATTGGTACACGAACCTATCAATCCCCAATCTACTTTTAAAGGCCAGCCATTTTTAATCGCTTTTTCGGTCATAGAGCCTACTTCTGTTGCTAAATCTGGTGTAAATGGCCCATTTAAATGTGGTTTTAAATCGGATAAATTGATTTCAATAAGTTCATCAAAATATTGTTCTGGATTGGCATATACTTCAGCATCACCAGTTAAATAAGAAGCTATTTTGTTGGCTTCATCAGCAACTTCATGACGATCTGTAGCACGCAAATAACGTTCAATAGATGCATCATATCCAAAAGTAGACGTTGTAGCACCAATTTCGGCACCCATATTGCAGATAGTACCTTTTCCTGTTGCAGAAATTGATTTGGCACCTTCGCCAAAATATTCAACAATAGCACCTGTACCACCTTTGGCTGTTAAAATACCAGCCACTTTTAAAATAACATCTTTTGGAGCTGTCCAACCAGATAATTTACCAGTTAATTTAACACCAATCAATTTTGGAAATTTTAATTCCCAAGGCATACCTGCCATCACATCTACAGCATCTGCACCACCAACACCAATAGCAATCATACCTAATCCGCCAGCGTTAACCGTATGAGAATCGGTACCAATCATCATCCCTCCAGGGAAAGCATAATTTTCAAGAACTACTTGGTGAATAATACCTGCGCCCGGTTTCCAAAAACCGATGCCGTATTTATTAGAGACAGAGCCTAAAAAGTTAAAAACTTCGCTACTTGTATTTATCGCATTTTGCAAATCTTTATCGGCACCCATCCTCGCTTGAATCAAGTGGTCGCAATGCACTGTTGTAGGCACCGCCACTTTATCTTTACCAGCTTGCATAAATTGTAATAACGCCATTTGTGCCGTAGCATCTTGACAAGCAATACGGTCTGGGGCAAAATCTACATAATCTACACCACGTTGGTAAGCTGTTTTTACATTGCCATCCCAAAGGTGGTTATAAAGTATTTTTTCGGCTAAAGTTAACGGTTTGCCAACCTTGCTTTTTGCGGCATCTACACGCTCAGTCATTCTGGCATAAACACCTTTAATCATTTCAATATCAAAAGCCATATTTTATAATTTTAGTTTAATTTATAAGTCTTAATTTCTATGCGAATTTACAAAATTTAGTGCTTTATTAGAGAATATTTACCCAATATATTTGATTGTTGAGAATAATGAAATCTAAAGAACTTAAATTCAAAATTATGAAATTTAGAAGGTTCTTTTTTAGCTGATTTTATAGATTTAATAAAATATAAAGGTTTAAGCAGAATCGGTATAAGTCTCAAAAAAAATCTTGATAGTTACATGCGTATATTGAATTCAATTATCCCGCTACGCTTCGCTATCGGGATTTGTTCAACTTACAGATTTCAATTCACATGTTCTTGAAATCTGAGTTTTACAAAAAAAAGCAGGTCTGTAAGCCGGATTCTGTATCTTATCCCGATAGCTATCGGGACAAAATCCTTATCATTTATCTGAGTTAAACATTGCTGTTTAACTTGAGCTGTTTACCCCTTGGAATTGGGCGAGTACCCTTACCCATAATCCCGATAGCTATCGGGAGAGACTCCAATATACGTAACATTGCACCGCGTAGAGTTTACCTGGTTTCACTACAGCCTAACTGTACTTGCTTTCTGTTGCACTTGTCCTCGGCTTTCGCCGGATGGGTGTTATCCATTACGCTACTCTGTGGTGTCCGGACTTTCCTTTCCGCTTTCGCGGAACGATAAGGCGACCTGCGGGGCAAAGATAGTTATAAGAAATAAGTTTTAAGTAAGAAGCTGAAAGTTTTAAGCCGTTACAATCTATCTCTTTAAACTCTTTCTTAAATGGCGCCCATAAAAAAAGCATCCCATTTCTAGGATGCCTTTTTAACTCCAGTTTTAACTAATTTTATTTTGAGAAAGTATAACTAAGACCAAACATGATTAAGTCTGTTTTCATATCGTATGATACTTCACTTCCAGGTATAGCACCATAAGGGTTGCTTGCAGAAGACATTAATGGACTTAGCATTGGTCCACTTGTTTTACCTGCACTAGCCCCATGATGAAAAAGACCATTTAAGGTAAAGTTATCATTTATCTCATATCCAAAACCTACTTGAAAAGCATTTTGAATAATAGCTGTAGCTTCAACAGAATACATAGCCAATTCACTTTGAATAGGATTACTACTATAGGTATAACCAAAACGCAATGGCATTTTATCAATCATTTTAAGTTGTAAACCAACAGAAATAATGTCCATATTTTTCCATCCAAATCCAGCTACAGAAGCTGTAGATGTCCATCCTTTTTCTGCAAAACCAGCGGTGTTTTCATAATTAACAGTTCTATAATCTAAGGCAAAATCGTATTTATCAGTAGAATAACCCATACCTACAGAAAGTATAGCTGGGAAATTCATTTTAAATTTAGTATTAGGAGCCGTTGAACCATCTAAATAATTGCCTTTAAAATCAAAATCGCTGAATGATTGTTCTGTTTTGTATGACATACCTAATTTAAATCCAGATCCTGAATTATAAAAGACACCAAACTGACCACCAAAACCTATCGCAGTAGCGTTATCAGAATTTGGATATCCTAAAGTTGGACTTGGAGAAGCAATTGGGTTAGGATCTACCTCTAAAGCCGAATAATTTATAGTAGGTTCAAACCCTATTGAAAATTTATCAGATAATTCGTAAGCCCAAGTAAAGCCAACTTGTAATAACATATAATTAGATTCTAAATGACCAAAACCTCCTGCTTGTTGTGGATAACCTATAGGGTTTGAGTTGGCAGTAGGATTAAATGTAGGACTGAAAGGATTGTTAGCTTCCTCTGGAAAAGTAACGCCAAAACCACTAATGCCAAAAACTGATAAGCCATAAGTATGTTTGCTATCTTCTTTACCCCAAACCATTGCAAAAGCAGGCATAGGAGAAATGCCTCTAGCATCTTCTGTCACACCAGATACACCTGGAGCACCAACACCCAACATACCTGCTGGCAATGATGAATACAAATTTGGTGATGAAAAGAAAAGCCCTAAATCAAAGCTTAATATTTTATCATTAAAGACAGATATTGATGCAGGATTCCATTGTAAGGCGCCACTAATATCTAAAGGCTGCGCAGTAGCTGCACCACCCATAGACATATTAAAAGACCCCACACCTTGCATAATATGTCCTGCTTGTGCAAATGCAAAACTAGTAAACAAGGATAAAACAAAAATTGAAATTGTTTTTTTCATAATAAATTGATTTTTAATTTTATTTAATTTTATAATTTTAAAACTAGTTCAAATTTAGATAAATCTTAAACTTAAGTTTATGACAACAATCACATAAGCAACTGATTTTTGTCATAGAATGAACCTATTTCAAATTTTTGATTTATTTTTGAACCATTAAATTAAATCTATCTTATGATGTATTTCGATTTTTTTGATATTATCTTATTTATACTTTTATTTTTTAGTTGTCTATTTTTAACAGGTTTTATTATAGCAAAACAAAAGGAAAGGAATAGCCTTAAAAACATTGTTTTAAAAGCCAATTTAGAACAACAGAAACTATTATTTCCTACAAAAGTTAAAGCTATAGAACGCTTTGCTCTATTTATTGAGCGTCTTAAAATTGAAAACTTATCACAAAGAATTAAACCAATCTCTGAAGTAACCGAACTTTATAAATTATTATTAATTGCCACTATAGAACAAGAGTTTAACCACAATGCCGTACAACACATTTATATTTCTGAAGCCAGTTATCAATCTGTTGTAAATGCCAAAAATGTCACCATCAGTCATATTGAATTAAGCGCTAAGGAAAATCCAAATTCTTTAACCGATTTTAGAGAGGCTTTAATTAAACCATCATCTGACTTACCCTTGAGTATCTCCTCTTCTCTTTTATCATTAAAACGTGAATTATCATCACTATAATTAATAAAAGATATCATTGTCTTTTATGTTAAATATTTTGTATATTTGCATAAATTAAATATATAAAATTATGAATACAATCCTTAATAAAACAATTGCAGAAGTTGTCTCAGATGATATTAGCACAGCCAGTGTTTTTAAAAAATATAATTTAGATTTTTGTTGCGGTGGTGGCATCAGTTTAGCCAGTGCTTGTAAAAAGCATGATATAAATCCTTCCGATTTAATAAATGATTTAGAATCAAACCATCAAAAGTCTGATGTGCCAAATCTTAATTTTAAAGATTGGGACATTACTTTTTTGGTAGATTATATTGTAAATGTGCATCATAAATATGTGGCAGAAAATTTAGATATTATTGATGAATTTGCTCAAAAAGTGGCAAAAGTACATGGCGATCACAGTCCTGAAGTTATTAAGATTGCCGAGCTTTATCAAAAAATAGCTGCCGAATTGGTACCACATATGCAAAAAGAAGAACGCATTTTGTTTCCAGCTATCAAAGCGTTGGTGGCAAATAAGAATTCTGAATTTCCTTTTGGCTCAGTTGAAGGTCCTATTCATATGATGGAGCACGAACACGAAGTTGTAGGTGTTTATGCAAAAGAAATCATTGCCTTAAGCAATCATTTTGAAGCACCAGAATGGGCTTGCAATACCTATAAAGCGCTTTATTTTAAATTAGATGAATTTATAAATGATTTGTTTCAACACATTCATTTAGAAAATAATATTCTGTTTAATAAGGTTAAAGCCTTATCATAATTAAAAAAGCCTCTTTAAAGAGGCTTTTTTAATATATTTAATTCAGATTTTTATCTGATTAGTTTTTTGTATTTAATCCGTTTGGGCATTAAATCGCCGCCAAGTCTGGCTTTCTTATTTTCTTCGTAATCAGAAAATGAACCTTCAAAGAAATACACTTGAGAATTACCTTCAAAAGCCAAAATATGTGTGCAAATACGGTCTAAAAACCAACGGTCGTGACTAATAACAACGGCACAACCCGCAAAGTTTTCTAAACCTTCTTCTAAGGCACGTAAGGTATTTACATCTAAATCATTTGTTGGTTCATCTAACAAAAGTACATTCCCTTCTTCACGCAAGGTCATTGCCAAATGCAATCTATTTCTTTCGCCTCCAGAAAGGGCACTCACTTTTTTATTCTGTTCAGAACCAGAAAAATTGAATCGACTTAAATAAGCGCGTGAGTTAACTTGTTTTCCGCCCATCAAAATCAATTCTTGTTCATTGGCGAAATTTTGCCAAATTGTTTTTTCTTCATCAATATTTGAATGACTTTGATCTACATAAGCTATTTTAGCAGTTTCACCTACTTTAAACTCCCCTTTATCAGGAGTCTCTTCGCCCATTATCATTCTAAAAATAGTGGTTTTACCAGCCCCATTAGGACCAATAACGCCAACAATTCCTGCCTGAGGTAAATTAAATTCTAAGTTTTCATATAGCAACTTATCGCCATAAGCTTTTGAAACTCCATTAGATTCTATAACATTGGTGCCTAAACGAGGACCATTTGGAATATAAATTTCAAGTTTTTCATCTAGCTTATTTTGATCTTGATTCATCAACTTATCATAATTAGCCAAACGGGCTTTTGATTTTGCATGACGTCCTTTTGGCGCCATCCGCACCCATTCTAATTCGCGTTCTAATGTTTTCTGACGCTTAGAAGCTGTCTTTGATTCTTGTGCCAAACGTTTTGATTTTTGATCTAACCATGATGAGTAATTTCCTTTCCAAGGGATGCCTTCACCGCGATCTAATTCTAAGATCCAACCCGCCACATTATCTAAAAAGTACCTATCGTGAGTAACGGCAATGACTGTTCCTTTATATTCTTTCAGATGGTTTTCTAACCAATGAACCGATTCGGCATCTAAATGATTGGTAGGTTCATCAAGTAAAAGCACATCGGGCTCTTGTAATAAAAGTCGGCATAAAGCCACACGACGTCTTTCACCTCCTGATAAATTCTTGATTGGCATATCGCCATCGGGCGTGCGGAGGGCGTCCATGGCAATCTCTAATTTTGTATCCAATTCCCATGCATTTGCCGCATCAATTTCGTCTTGTAAAACAGCTTGGCGTGCCATGAGTTTATCCATTTTATCGGCATCAGAATAGACTTCTTCTAAGCCAAACATGTCGTTAATTTTGTTGTATTCATCAAGAATAGCAACAGTTTCACCAACACCTTCTTTGACGATATCTAAAACAGTTTTGGTATTGTCTAGTTGTGGATCTTGTGCCAAATAGCCCACAGAATAATCTTGTGAAAACACCACATCGCCTTGATAATTTTTTTCAAGTCCAGCTATTATTTTTAGTAAGGTAGATTTACCCGACCCATTTAAACCAAGAATGCCGATTTTAGCACCATAAAAGAAACTTAAATATATGTTTTTGAGGACAGGTTTGTTAGCACCTTGATAGGTTTTACTAACACCAGACATTGAGAAAATTATTTTTTTATCGTCAGCCATGTTTTTAATTGTGAGTTGTTAGTTATAAGTTTTTAGTTGTAAGTGTAAAAAACTTTAAAACCTATAATTATAAGTAAGTATAATTTGTAAATTCTTAAATTGATGTGAAATTAAACACGTCCTTTTAAAGCGTTAAAAACCCAGGCAATGGCAAAAAATCCAACGCCAACGGCTGCAAATCCCCAACCAGCAACATCGTCATATCTAAAAGCGCCTAAAGCAATTAAACCTAATCCTACAATAATCATAATAAGCGTCGCATAACCTAATACTATGTTTTTATTCATCATCTTCGTAAATATTTTTTTGAGGATGTAAATATCGTAAAATAAAAATGAAAAGCATAAAAACGCCCTCCTAAAAGGGCGTTTAATCAAACTAACTTTATAATTACTATTAATAATGAGCCGTTTCTGTTTTTTTGTTTAAATTATTTATACAGCCCTCCTTAACTTTTCTTCAACTTTATTGTTTTTAGAAATATCTTCAAATTGATTAGATGTGTTGTTTTCGCCTCCTGCTTTTAAGGCTTTATCTCCTGCAAAAAATGTTTTATGGTCATCACCAAGATTAGACCCTGCCATTCTTTGATGTTTTACACAAGACACACCTTTACGAATTTCTTGTCTCTGAACACCTTTTACATAAGCCAACATACCTTCTTCTCCAAAATAACCTTCAGTTAAATCATTCATATGAAGTGCTGTTGTATGATACGTTGGTAGCGTAATTAAGTGATGAAAAATACCAGCATCTCTTGCGCCATCTATCTGGAACATTCTAATTTTCTCATCAGCACGATAGCACAATTGTGAATCATCATATTGTGCATCCATTAAATTATTCCTATCATAGTCTGTCATACTTTCACCTTCCAAAAGCATTTCTTCATATACCTGATTACGGAAATTTAATGTCCAATTAAAAGATGGCGA
>JABMNH010000013.1 GCA_013205245.1 Flavobacteriales bacterium
ATTTAGTTTAAATGTAAGCATAAATTTTATGAGGTGTTGTGCTTAGTTTGTTGTATTAAACTGATTATAATAACTGTATTCAGGATTAAATTTTGTGTCAAATTTTTCTGTTGACATAGATAAGTATGAAATAAATTCAAATAGAGAAATTATTGCAGGAATAAGCAAAAAAGAAAATATAACATACATAATACCTTGCCCAATTTGTCCTAAATAAAATTTATGAATTCCTAAGCTTCCTAAAATTGGGAATGCTAGAATTGTTGCTGTCTTTTTAGATTTTCTTTTTTGTTTAGCTAACTCAAGATTTCCATTGATAAATACTTTAGTATCTCTATTAAATTTATCCATTAAATCAACAAATTCTCTTCTTTTATCTTCTAAATAATCAATACTTTTATCTTGAAAGTTGTCTTCAATTAATGAACTACCGTGTTCAAACTTATTATTGTACTGATTGACTAACTCTTCAAGGTCGGATAGTTGATTTAATGATTCATTCCCATTAAATGAAATATTAGATAGCATTAAATCGGTTAAATCTATTAATCTTGATGCATTTGCTTTATTAGTTGAAACAAATTTTATTTTTTGAATCTCTTTAATTGCTTTTACAATCTGGTTGTCTGAGGGGTTAATTCTGCCAGAATAATCACTAATTCCTCGAACTGTGTAAGAGTTTGCTCCTTTTAATATTGCATTTGCTCCAGCACGTCCAAATTCTCGACCAAACTGTCTAGATGCTCCACTAACGATGTCATTAAGTATATTCATAGTATTTTATTTATGTTCTTTAATATTTTCTTCTTCTTCAATTTCTCTAGCTTTTGATAAAGCACTCGCAACCAAACCTGCTGGAATTGTAACAACCCCAACGCCAATCAACAGTATGAAAAATGTAAATATTTTTCCTCCCATTGTTATTGGATATACATCTCCATAACCAACAGTAGTTAATGTAACTATTGCCCACCATCCACTATGAAAAACAGAAGTGAAAACTTCAGGTTGAGCCTCATTTTCAAAAAAGTAAATTCCAGCCGATGCAAGGAAAATGAATATACAAGTAACAATTAAAAATAGAATTACCTCTTCTTTAACGATTTTGGCTGCAATACTAAATCTGTTTAATGCTTTATTATATCGAATTAGTTTCAAAGCTCTGAATATTCTGAATATTCTGAAAGCTCTTAAAGCTCTTAAATCATATGTTCCTCTTAGATAAAAAGGAAAAATAGCTAAGAAGTCGATAACTCCATAAAAACTAAAAATGTATCTAAATGGCTTTTCTGAAACAAATATTCTCAATAAATATTCTATTGAAAATATTATTACACAAATTAATTCAAAAGCATTTAAAATCTCAATCGTATAAAGAGAATTATCAGGTAAAGTTTCAATCGAAAAGGCAATAAGTGATAAGAGAATTAAAATTTGAATAAAATAGTCAAATATTTTCCCTTTTTTGGAAGTGTTGTCCTCTATAATAATTCTTAATTTCTCTTTCATTTTATAGTATTCGGTTAATTAAGCATAACTTTATTGATATGAATCGTTTTAATACTGAAACGAGTTCAGCACAGGTTGATTTATATCAGCCGATAAGCGAAGCTAGTTATTTTACAGTTTAATAGCAATAAAATGGTAAAGTATTTATTATAAAACTGTTAGTTTAAGTGCTGTTTTATGAATCGTACTATTAAAGTATGGCAAAGTATTTTTATAATTAGCTAAAAAAACTAAACATACTGCTGCCATATTTTTTTGCATATTCAAAATGTGGCAGTTGTGATAAATCGGTTTGTTTGGAATGCTCAACAATTAAATAACCATCTTCTAGTAGTAAATTACGATCGAAAGTAGTTTTGACAATGCGTTCAAATTGTTCTTTGGTAAAACTGTAAGGTGGGTCGGTAAAAATAACATCAAAAGTTAGTGGTGTTTTATCTAAAAATTTAAATAAATCACTTTTTACTGTCGTTATATTTAAGTCTAATTGTTTTGCAGTGTTGTTAATAAAACTGAGTGTACTGCTTTGTTGATCAACACTTATAATATTAGAACAACCTCTAGATCCAAACTCAAAACTAATGCTGCCAATACCGCAACACAAATCTAAAACAGCTAATTCGCTAAAATAAAAATTGTGATTTAGAATATTAAATAAGGCCTCTTTTGCAAAATCTGTTGTAGGTCTAATAGCATCGTTTTTAGGCGCTGTAATTCTTTTTCCTTTATGAATACCAGATATAATTCTCATTAGCGTTGTTGTAAAAGCGTGAAGAAAGAGCGTTTTTTATTTTCGGATAAAGGAAACAGAACTTTATAGTTTAAATTTGGGTTGTATAATGATACATTTTTAACATAGGTATAAGCTATAGAAAATAAAGCATCTTGGGTACTTATTTGCCCAAACAAGTTAAGTTTAAAAGTATTTGTGTCTAACCCGAGTTGTTCTGCTACATACAGAATATAATAGATAAAATCTTCTTTGGTAGTGTAAGAATAGGTGTTGTATAATAATAGTTTTTGAGCTTTAATGACAATAATTTCAAAATGTGTTTCACCAATATGCGCAAAGACTTCGGTTTCTGTAGTTTTTGTATTTGTTAAAAGATACTGAATTAAAATACTAGAAAAATGATTGTAAGTAAAACTTCCGAATTTATCGATAAAGAAATTATTGACATTTACATAAGGAATATACACATTTACGGCATCTAAAACATCTAGTTCATCAAAATCGTAAAAATCGTTTTCTAAGGTTTTTACAGTGTAACTAAGATAAGTTGATAATTTTTCTTTGTCAAACAAGCTCTTAGGTACCAAAGTAGATAAATTACTTTCGTGACAGACACTTACTTTTTTAAAATTGAGTTTTAATAAGTCGGAATTATTAAAGATATCTTTAATTTTTTCCAGCAAATCTTCTGGAGAATTCGCTTTAAAAGGGTAGTGGTTAAGCGTTATTAAGCCATCAGAGATATTGTCATAGACACAAAAAGAAAATCCATCCAAACTGATTTGGATGGATAATGTATTTTCTTTTAAAGTGTTTAACTCTAAATTATTTCTTTTTAGCTCTTCTAGCTGCTTCTTTTTCGGCTTTGTCATATAATGGAGGCCAGTTACCGTTTGTTACAACATCATCTAAAGAACCTACAGATAAGAAAGCGCCTCTAACTTCGTTACCACCAAGCATTTCTTTTTCTTGTTTTATAAGAGAGATTTCTTCACCTTTTAGTACGATGGCCTTATCAACTTTCGCCATAAATACAGATACTTTCATACCTTGTACTTTTTCTACAAAATCTGTTTTAAGGTCAAATTTTACATCTGTACCAGGAACATCCATCATCTCTTTGTAATTTCTATGTAAAAATCTGTTTTTAACAGGTTCGTAACCAATGGTGTCAACTATTCTTCGTTCTTCATCAACTGTAATTCTGCCTTTTCTTACAGTAACAACAGTATCTCTGTTTTCTACAATAGCAAATCGAGCTGTATCAACAAACTGGATTAAATTATCGCCATTAGCGGTATAATTACCTGTAATAGTTTTATGAGCTAATTCGGCATCTCTAATCATTTTTAAATGATCTATAACATGAGAATATTTCTCAACTTTATTTTTGTTAAAGTTAATAGGTTGCATAATGCCATTATAAACACTATAACCTAAGAAAATTATAAGTACCCACAGCAAAATAGAAATATATGCCTGAAACTTTTTAGGGATGAAAGTAATTATTCCTTTAGCTAAAAACACTACTAAAGCAATGCCTAGAACAATTAAGAGAACAAATTGTAACATACCTGTAGCTAAAAAAGCGGTTAACACAATACCGAGAATAATTAATAAGAGGACGAATAGTAATATCATTATTTTTGAGTTTTTATTTGACTGTAGGCAAATTTACATTTTTTTTTTAATCGCAAAAACTTTTAAGCATAAATCAATTACTATCTTTGAAAAATATTTAATAATAAATGATAAAAGAAGCAGGTCCGTTTAAAAAACAACTTTTAAAAAGTTTTCAATTTGAACCCACACAATTGCAACTGCTGTTGTTTGAACGCCTATCTGAATTCATATTTAGTACTAATAAAGAAACACTTTTTTTATTAAAAGGCTATGCTGGTACTGGTAAAACTTCTACGGTTAGCACCGTTGTAAATAATTTGTGGCGGGCAGGTAAAAAAGCAGTACTCTTAGCGCCAACGGGGCGTGCAGCTAAAGTTATTGCCAATTACTCAAACAGGCAGGCTTTTACAATACACAAAAAAATATACTATCCTAAAAAGAACAAAAGCGGCAATGTAAGTTTTACTTTGCAAGCCAATAAACATAGCGATACCCTTTTTATTGTAGATGAGTCGTCTATGCTTGCGAATGCTGATAATGAGTCTAAATTGTTTGAAAATGGCGGTTTGTTAGACGATTTAATGACTTATGTTTATAATGGTAAAAACTGTAAGCTTGTGCTGATAGGCGATACAGCTCAATTGCCACCTGTAAAATTAGAAACGAGCCCGGCACTAGAAATGGACACCTTGGTTTTTAATTATCAAAAAGAGGTGACAGAAATTGAATTAACCGAAGTGATGCGCCAACACCAAGATTCAGGAATTCTGATAAATGCAACAAACTTACGCGAACAAATTCAATTTGAAAATATAGGTGGGTTTATGTTTAATTTAGACCACCCAGATTTAATAAGATTAGAAGATGGTTATGATATAGAAGATGCCATTCAAACAGCTTACGATGATGATGGCGTAGAAGATACAGCCTTTATTGTTCGTTCAAATAAGCGCGCCAATCAATACAATCAGCAAATAAGAAGTAAAATAAGAGGTCTTGATAATGAAATTACCACGGGCGATTATATAATGATAGTCAAAAATAATTATTTTTGGCTTGACAAAGATTCTGAAGCTGGTTTTATTGCCAATGGTGATATTTGTGAGATTATGGAAATGCGCAAAACAAAAAGTTTATACGGATTTAACTTTGCAGAAGTTACAGTACGGATGATTGATTATCCAAATCAGAAACCATTTGAAACGGTACTTTTATTAGATACTTTAAGTTCAGAAACACCTTCTTTACCTTACGAAGCATCAAACAGATTGTATCAAGAAGTTTCAAAAGATTACGATCATTTATCATCAAAATATAAAAAAATGTTGGCCATTAAAAACAATAAATATTTTAATGCCTTACAGATTAAATTCTCCTATGCCATGACCTGTCATAAATCGCAAGGAGGGCAGTGGAAAACGGTATTTGTAGAACAACCATATTTACCTAACGGACAAGATATTGGTTATTACAGATGGCTTTATACAGCCATAACACGAGCACAAGAAAAATTGTATTTAATTGGTTTTAAAGATGATTTTTTTGAATCATAAAGTATATTAATATGAAAAGAATTATAGCAAATTTTATTTTTTTTATAAGCCGATGGAAGGCAGATTACCCAACCAAATTTATGGTTGATAAATGTGTAATGATAGCTGCGCCTCATACTTCAAATTGGGATTTGATGTATGCCATTGCTGTCTATTGGAAAATGGGCGTCAATGCTAAATTTTTGATTAAAGATGCGTATACCAAAGGAAAATTAGGTTTTATTTTTACCTGGCTAGGTGCTCTAGGTATAGACCGCAGCAAGCATACAAACTTTGTAGATTATGCTGTTCAATTATTAAACACGACCGACAAACTGGTTTTATTGGTGCCAGCCGAAGGCACTCGGAAATGGGTCGAAAAATGGAAAACAGGATTTTATCATATTGCCAATCAAGCTGATGTGCCTGTGGCTTTAGGTTTTTTAGATTACGGGAAAAAAATTGCAGGCGTAGGCGGTATATATAATTTGACAGATGATTTTAATGTAGATATGGCCAATATTCAGACTTTCTATACCGCTAAAACAGCCAAACATCCAAAACAGTACAACAAAATTATTTATTGAAATTAAATTAGCTAAAATGAAAACCTTAAAATATTTTCTAAGTCTGTGTATTGTTTTACTTGTTGCATCTTGTAAAACCAATGATACAAAAGTTGATGTAACCTTGTTACAATTAAACGATGTGTACGAAATTTCTGCCTTAGAAGGCGGAAAAGTAGGTGGCATGGCACGGGTAAAAACTGTTTATAACACACTTATAAAAGAAAATCCAGACACTTATATATTAATGGCAGGCGATTTTTTAAATCCTTCTTTATTGGGCACTTTAAAGTACCAAGGCGAGCGCATTGGCGGCAAGCAAATGATTGAAGTTATGAATGCTTTGCCTACAAAATTGGCCACTTTTGGTAATCACGAATTCGATTTAAAATACCCCGATTTACAAAAGCGCTTAAACGAGTCAACTTTCGATTGGGTTTCTGCCAATGTCAAACACAAAGTAAACGATAGCATCAATCTTTTTTATAAAGTCCAAAACAACCAAAAGACACCTCTTTCTGAGACTTATGTTTTGGATGTGAATCAGAAAAATAAAGAATTTAAAATAGGTTTTTTAAGCCTAACGATTGATTCAAACAAAAAAGATTATGTAAATTATGAAGACAAATTCACATCGGCAGAGCGTGTTTATAAAGGCTTAAAATCACAATCTGATATTGTTCTAGGATTCACACATTTAACAAAAAAGAACGATCGTGAGTTTTTAAAACTCTTTCCAGAAATTCCGTTGGTAATGGGTGGTCATGAGCATACCAATATGTTGTTAACCGAAGGCACTTCGCATATAGCCAAGGCCGATGCCAATGCCAAATCGGTTTATGTACACCGCTTACAATTTGATACAAAAACAAAAAAGACAACCATAACATCTACTTTGGTTTACTTGGATTCAACTGTGGTTCAAAATCCAGAGATTTTAAAAATTGTCAATAAATGGCAAGCCATTCAAGATGCGCAGCTAAAAGGGGTTATAAAAAATCCAGAAGCGGTGGTTTATCGCACACAAATGCCGCTTGACGGACGTGATACGCCCATCCGTTCTGTGCAAACCAATTTGGGTAAAATCATCGCGCAAAGCATGTTTGTAGCTTCAAAAAAACCAGCCGATTGTGCTTTTGTAAATGGCGGTTCTATCCGGATTGATGATGCGTTGTCTGGCGATATTACGGGTATTGATATTTTTCGTGTTTTGCCTTTCGGCGGAAGTGTTTACGAAATAGATATTAAGGGTACTTTGTTAAAACAAGTTTTAGATTATGGCAAAAATGCAGCCGGAACTGGGGCTTATTTACAACGTTATAATGCCAATTTTGAAAATGGAGAATGGTTTGTAAATGGTAAAAAGATTGTTGCAGATAAAACATATCACATTGCTCTGTCAGATTTTCTTATGAAAGGCTTTGATATTCCGATGCTTAAACCTTCAAATCCGTTAGTGCTAAATATTTATAAACCCATAGAAACTGATACTACAGATATCCGCGCAGATATCCGTAAGACGGTGATATCCTTTTTAAAAACAATTAAATAGCATATCTTTAGGGATGTTATTAATTTGTGATTATGGATTATAATCTAGGGATTGTTTTATCGGGAGGTGGTGTAAGAGCTTTGGCTCATATTGGTTTGTTGCAAGCCTTAAAAGAAAACAACATTCATCCAGAAATTATTGCTGGCACCAGTGGCGGCGCTTTAGTTGGGGCTCTATACGCCGCGGGTTACGACACCAAAACGATGTTACAGTTTTTTAATGAAACACCTTTATTTAAGTTTTCTTTATATTCTTTAAATAAACCTGGAATTATGGATACCGATAAATACAGCGTATTTTTCGATAAATATTTTAAAGAAGATAGTTTTGAGGCTTTAAAAAAGCCAATCTATGTTACGGCCACTAATATTTTAAATGGACAATTAGAATTTTTCCATAAAGGACAACTTATAAAACCATTGTTGGCTTCGGCAGCATTGCCACCCATTTTTTCACCTATTGAAATTGGCGACAATTTATATTCTGATGGCGGTATTATAAATAATTTCCCCATAGAACCTTTACGTTTTTCTTGTAATAAAGTGATTGGTAGTTTTGTTAACCCTTTGACAAAAATTGATAAGCTTGAAGTTAAAAGTACCATGGCTTTAATTCAGCGTGTTTACCATATAGGATTAGATGCCAAAGATTTGATAAAATTTCACCAATGCAACTATGTTTTTTCTCCTCCAGATATTTCAAATATTGGCATATTTGATAGCAAAGCGGTAACAAAATCTTATGAATTTGGTTACCAACATGCAATTGAAGAGATGCCTAAAATTCTTGAAAGTCTTAATTAATCACACTATTTAGAATTATTCTAAATAATATGACAAATATCATGGTTCTCTATGCGTTTGTTTTATTATTTTTGCGTCATGATTTAAACTATTTATAATCATTCTAAATAACAAGTAATGAAAAAAGAAGTATTAGTACTAATATTTTTAGTGATATTTTCAACAATAAAGGCGCAAGAAGTTGTTAAAAACTTATCAATTGGTGGCTACGCACAAGTAGATTACATACATCCAAAAAATGAAATTGCCACTGTAGATTTGCACCGCATGGTTTTATATGTTGGTTATCAGTTTTCAGACAAAGTGAGTTTTGAGTCTGAGGTAGAATTCGAACATGTTAAACAACTTGAAGTAGAACAGGCTTTTATAAATTATCGTTTGGGTTCAAACTTAACAGCAAAAGCAGGTTTAATGATTGTGCCAATGGGATTGATAAATCAGACCCATGAGCCCACAACTTTTTTTACGGTAAATCGTCCTGGTCAAGACCATGATATTATTCCATCTACATGGACACAAATTGGTGTAGGATTAAATGGCACTAGCAATAATTTGTCACTAAAATACCAAGTCTATATTTTTAATGGCATCAAATCTTATCAAGATGGCATTCCCTTTTTAAGAGGTTCAGATGGTTTGCGTAAAGGACGTCAAGGTGGTGCCGAAGGATTTTCTAGTCAGGCAAACTATGCTGCGAAACTTAATTATTACGGTATAGCCGGATTAAATATCGGGTTGGCAGGTTATTTTGGGAATACACAAACAACAGATATAAATTTAAAAGATTCATATGTTGGTATTTCTATGATAGGATTAGATGCGGCTTATCAAAAAAATAATGTGACTATTCGTGGACAATATGTGTTCAATAATTTATCGAATACCGAAGCTTATAATAGCCTTACTGGGAGAGATGTTGGTTCAAAAATGGATGGATTTTATATAGAATCAGGCTATAATATTTTGCCATTATTTGATGAAAAAGCGACTGAAAAATTAGTGCTATTTTCAAGATATGAGACTTACGATACGCAGGCAAATGTAGCTGGGTTACTTATGAAGAATAATGCTTATGATCGTAAAATAACCACTTTTGGGCTCAACTACTTTATGGCTCCAGGAGCTGTTTTTAAAGCAGAGTATCAAGTAAGAGATAACAGTGTAACCAATGCCGATGTTGCCAATTCTTTTAATATGGGTATTGGCGTAAGCTTCTAAAAATTGTATTTTATGAAATATGCACTGCTGTTTTTACTCATAACTTTTACTCTTTTAAGTTTTACTTATCCAAAGAAGATGGGTAACAAAATCAATAAAGAAATAAAGGCTTCGTTAGGTGTAGAATCATTTATTTTAAATCAAATAAAAGTTGATTCAGATTTAGCCTTGCCTTTACGAATTGAGAACGAATCTCTTTTTCGTATTGAATCGTTTTCTAAAATATCTGGTTATTTATATTATGGGCAGGCCAAAGGAAAAGCTGCAAAGTTTGATTACATCGTTATTTTTGACAAAGATTTAATTATTGCTAAAATAAAATTGATGGCTTATCGCGAAAGCTATGGTGGCGAAATAGGAAGTGTGCGTTGGCTCAAACAATTCATTGGTTTAACTCCAAAATCTTCCGTTATTTATAAAAAAGACATCGCTGCTATTTCTGGAGCTACTATTTCGGCAAGTGCCCTAACCCGAGATGTTAATAAATTATTACAATCAATCGTTATTTTAAAAGAAAAAAACAAATTATAATGGATTTACACGGCTTAATTTACAGTTTTCCAAAGTACTATAAAAATGCTATTTTGGCATTTGTAATTATGGTAAACATAGGTTTTTTTACAGGATTATTTTTTATAGAAGACACAACTAATTTTGAATCTGTAGGCATTCAAGAACAATATCTGGGGAATGAAAATATAGCTGATGCTGTTGAAATGAAATTTAAAAAACCCCAAAGAGAAATGCTTACACTTATTCATAATCATATTTTATCTCTATCTATTTTATTCTTTATGATGGCTAGTTTGTTGGCCATAACGGGCATCAATAAAAAAGTAAAAGCCTTTTTAATGATAGAGCCCTTTATTTCTTTATTGCTGACTTTTGGCGGACTTTATATTATTTGGAGTGGCGTTGCGTGGTTTTCTTATATTGTAATGATATCTGGAACGCTGATGACATTGAGCTTTTTAGCTGAGTCAGTTATCATTATAAAAGAATTGCTAGATTCAACTATTAAGTGCACCAGCG
>JABMNH010000014.1 GCA_013205245.1 Flavobacteriales bacterium
ATTTAAAACAAGAATACTATCCAAATTAACTTCGTTAACGGTTATTCAATACATCAATAAGTTTATCTTTGATAGAAATATAAATAATTTAAAAATTAGCATTATTTAAATGCACAACGGGTAAATATACTATTAATTTAGAGCTTTAAATTAAGTGAGATTCTATAACTTTGAATCGCTATAAATGTTAAAAAATTTATGATGAAAATATACCATAATCCACGTTGTTCTAAGAGCCGTCAAGGGCTTGAAATTTTAACCGATTTACACGCAAATTTTGAAGTAATTGACTACTTGAAAAATCCGCCAACTAAATCTGAATTGCAAAATATCTTAAAATTATTGGGTTATAAACCGCTTGATTTGGTGCGCAAAAATGAGGCTATTTGGAAAGAAAACTTTAAAGGAAAAGAACTGTCAGATGACGCTATACTTAAAGCTATGATTGACTTTCCTAAATTAATTGAACGCCCAATTGTAATCAATAATGGCAAGGCTGTTGTGGGCCGCCCTCCCGAAATAATTAAGACTATTTTATAAGTTTTAATGCCTTTTTCTGGCTTTTTAGAAAGGGTGAAAAATCATTATTTTCAGGTATTTTTTATTTGAATAAATTTTAGTATTTTGGAGCAAACTAGACAACCCCAATGAAATACCGATTTTTATGCGTTTATTTTTTAATGTTTTTTTCTTTTATAAACGCTCAAAACAAGCCACAAGATAAACTAACAATTACCGGAAAAATTATCGAGAAATCAACTGACAAAGCTCTTGAATTTGCCAGCATTTATTTTGAAAATGAAAATGGTAAAATAAAAACTGGAACGACATCTGACAAGCGTGGAAAATTTAAATTAGACATCCCAGAAGGGATTTATAAAATTACTGTCAGCTTTTTATCCTATAAAAGTTATGTTGTCAATTCTAAATTCTTTTCAAAAGATACCGATTTGGGTATCATAACCTTGAGTTATAAGTCAGACCAACTTAAAGAAGTTTCTCTTAATTACACCAAAGGTTTGGTTGAGTTTAAACTCGATAAAAAGATTTACAATGTCTCTAAAGATATTGCCAATGCAGGTGGCACAGCATTAAGCGTGCTTGAAAATGCGCCTTATGTTAATGTTGATGGTAGTAATAATGTGAGCATTAGAAATAATAGTAACATTCAAATTCTAATCAATGGCAAACCCTCTGGTATTGTTGATGGCGATATGAGTAATTTGAATGCCATTCCTGCCAATTCTATTTCTAAAGTTGAGATTATTACGAGTAAATCGGCTAAATATGACGCCGAAGGAAGTGGTGGTATCATTAATATTGTTCTTAAAAAGGGCAAAGGTTTGGGCTTAAATACATCTATAGAAACCCATATGGGTATGCCTGATGACGATGGGCTTTCTGCCAATATAAATTACAAATCTAAATCGGTTAATTTCTTTTCTACTACGGGTTATAATCACAGTAGTAATCCAGAAAGAGAACGTGTTAAACAAGAATTTTTAAATACAAATTTACTCACAACTGGCTTTTTTGATCAAATAAGTAAAGCCACTAAACAAGCCAATTCTTTTCTAACAAATTTTGGGGCCGACTTCTACATTAACGACAAAACCACATTAACGGCTTCTGTTTTATTTAAAACACGTGATAAAATTATAATACAGGAAGTATTCTAAACGACTTTGCCGCTTCTAAAACTAATATTAAAACGTCAAACAGATTAGAAGATAATGACAATAATGTTGACCGCTATGAATACCTAATCGGCTTTGTTAGAAATCTTAAAAAAGAAGGCGAAAGTTTTTCACTAGATTTTAAATACAACCATGCCAAAGCCAATTCTTTCGGTTCAATTTTAGAACAAACAACTTTGCCAATTTCATCCGATAAGGAACAAAAATCGGTTAAAGACCAAAAATTAGACAGCTATCTAATTCAGGCTGATTATGTTTTACCTGTTGGGAAATATGGTCAGTTAGAGACAGGTCTTAAAAGTGCTGTTAGAAATTACGCTAACAATTATAATGTAGGCGAATTTGACATCGCAACAAGCACTTATAAAACAATTGGTGGATTTGATGATACCATAGAATACGATGAAACTATAAATGCAGGATATCTTCAATTTGCGAGTTATAACACATGGTCTTATTCTTTTGGATTAAGAGTAGAAAACTCAGATATTTCAATTGGTTTGGGAAACTCAATTTCAAAAGCTAACAAAAATTATACTAATGTTTTCCCTACGGCTAAATTGAGTTATAAATTTAAAGATGAAAGTGTTTTAAACACAAGTTACAGCAGAAGTATAGACCGCCCAACTCTTAGAAATATCAATCCGTTTATTACCTTTTCAAACGAGCGTTTTCAAACTGTTGGTAATTTAGATTTAGATCCTTTCTACACAGACTATTTTGAGTTAGATTATTATAAAAGTTATGAAAAAGTAACCTTGGCTACATCTTTATTCTATGTTATTTCTACCGATTTGCTTACCTATATTTTAGAAGAAACACCACTTACAACCAGCGATAATTTTACAATTTATAAACGTAAGCCCATTAATAACGGTACCTATTCTACTTTTGGTGGCGATTTAGATCTTTCATATAACCCCACAAAAAAAATCAATTTAAAAGCCTATTCCTCTTTTTATAATGTTGATATTTCTAAAACCCTTAACGGATTATACAATGGTTCAGATTTTAGATGGTACTCACAAATATCATCTTTAATAACATTTAATAATGGGCTAAAATTTCAAATAAAATACGATTACCAATCTGAGTTTAATACAGGACTTATAAAATTAAAACCCCAACAATACACATCAGTAGCTTTTAGCAAAGAGATACTACAAAAACAGGCAACACTCACTTTTAGGATAAGTGATGTTTTTGAAACTAGACGCGATAATTTATTATCAACCGAAGCAAATACCATTAGCCAACGCATTGGTCAAAATAATGACAGACAATTCTTATTATCTTTTACTTATCGGATAAAACAAAAGAAAAGAAAAGACAAACACAACCGTTTGAATGATATTGATGCAGATGATTTTAAATAAAAAAAGGCCATTTAAAAACTAGCCTTGAATATTTTGTGTAAATAAATTATTATTTAGAAGCTTTTTTAGCGGCTTTATTTTCTTTCCACCTCTCAATTAAATTCCCAGTTAACCAATAAGGCACTACAAAAGTTAGTAAGAATAACATTAGCCAAAAGCCTGCAGTAAAAATGAAAAGAAAAGTTAATAATCCTAAAAATTGTTGAATTTCCATACCAATACTTTGTTTATTAAAACTTTCGTCAAAAATATATTTAAATTTTAGTTTACACAATATTTTAAGGGATAATTATCATAAATAAAACCTAAATTTTTATGTTTTATTTAACAAAGCTTTAACTACTCGCAATTTAAACCATATTATTTTTACGCAGTCAAAAACACCTAACTAATAAATAGAAAATGAGAAACTTATTTGTCACTGTACTTGTACTTTCATGTATAAATATTTTTAGCCAACAGCGCAGTCCCAATCAAAATTTAGTATCTGCTAAAATAACGATGAAAGGGAAAATAATTGAAAAACAGACAAAGCAAAATTTAGAATATGCCACAATAGTTTTACAACATGTTAAAACTAAAATACTCTCTGGCGGAATTACAGATCAAAATGGAGATTTTTCTTTTGAAGCAAATACAGGAACATATAATATAAGCTTTGAATTTATCGGTTTTAAAAAAATAATTTTAAAAAATCAACAAATAACGACAGATCGTGATTTTGGCACAATTACCCTAGAAACTGACTCAGAAAATTTGGATGAAGTTGAAATTATAGCCGATAAAAGTACTGTTGAAATCAAACTAGATAAAAAAATATATAATGTTGGTAAAGATATGACTGTAAAGGGTGGTACTGTTACTGATGTTCTAGAAAATGTACCATCTGTAACTGTAGATCAAGATGGTGCTATTAGCTTACGTGGAAATGATAACGTTACCATTTTAATAAACGGAAAACCATCTGGAATGGTAGGTATGAATGGCACAAACGCCTTAAAACAATTACCTGCCGAAGCTATCGAAAAAGTTGAAGTTATTACAAGTCCATCTGCCAGATACGACGCAGAAGGTACCGGAGGTATTATCAATATTATCTTACGTCGTAGCAAAATAACAGGTTTTAATGGTTCCATCCAACTAAATTTGGGAAATCCTAGCAGAACTGGCTTAAATGCCAATTTAAATTACCGAACCAAAAAAATTAATTTATTTACCAACTCAAGTTTTGACAAAAGACAATCACCTGGCACATCTACTGTTCAACAAGAAAATTTTGCCAATTTTGGTGGTGAGCACTTTTTAGATGAAAACAGATTTAGCAAACGTGACAGAAATAATGTTAATTCATTAATCGGCTTAGAACTCTATCTTCCTAAAAATAGTTCATTAATTGGTACCGTATTATTTAGTGGATCTGATGATAAAAACAACACATTTAACACTTCAGATAAATTTTTCGAGAACCACACATTATCGGCCAGTTCTATCAGAAACAATGACTCAAAACAAGATGAAAATAGCACCGAATACGCTTTAAGTTATACTAAAAACTTTAAAAAAGCCGATCATAAATTAACACTAGATATCAAACTTGAAAATAGCAACGAATTATCTGATGGTACCGTTATTGAAACCAATACATTCCCTTTAATAAACATTACAGCTCGTGAATTTGAATTAACCGATAAATACCAACGGAACTTGTTATTGAAAGGTGATTATGTTTTACCTATTAAAGATGATGGCAGATTTGAATTTGGTTTTAGAAGTACATTTGACAAAAACATAACCGATTATCAAGTTGATACATTAAACACCTCTGGTGTCCGCGTAAGCGATCCAAATTTTAGCAATATTTTAAAATATAACGAAAATATCAATGCTATTTATTCTCAATTCGGGACAAAATTTAGCAAACTGTCATTTTTAATGGGTTTAAGGATGGAAATATCTGACATTAAAATAAATTTAATTACAAACAATCAAAACTTCGACAAAAACTACACAAAGTTATTCCCTACGCTAAACTTTAATTACGAATTAAGTGATAAAGAAAATTTTACATTAGGTTATAACAGACGTATTCGCCGTCCACGCTCACGATTTATCAATCCTTTTCCATCGCGTACCAGCGCAACAAATTTATTTTCGGGCAACCCAGATATCAATCCAACTTATACCAGTGCTTATGAATTAGGATATTTAAACAGAATGAATAAATTGACCGTAAGTAGTTCTATTTATTACAACCATTCAACTGGAAATTTCACTTTTGTAGTTCAAGAAACCGGAGATTTTACTTCTGATGGCATTCCAATTCTTATTAGAATGCCCATCAATTTAGCAACTGAAAATCGTTACGGATTTGAATTAGGGTTAAATTATACTCCAATAAAAAAATGGAGAATAAATACAAGCTTCAATTTGTTCAAATCAGAAACCAGAGGCGATTTTAACGGTCGTAATTATGATGCGGATAATACAAGTTGGTTTACGAGATTTAGTTCAAAATTAACTTTACCTTCTGCTATTGATTTTCAGACAACATTCTTTTATATGGGGCCATCAAATACAGCTCAAGGAACCAGAGATGCTATGTTTATGGCAAACTTAGCTTTTAGCAAGGATATACTTAAAGAAAAAGGAACTTTAACATTAAATGTTTCCGATTTGTTTAATTCAAGTAAGTATTCTGGCACGAGTTATACAGCAACAACATTTTCAAAAACGGAATTCCGATGGAGACAACGCAATGTTAATTTAGCATTTAGCTACAGATTCAATCAAAAGAAGAAATTCCAGCGCCCACAACAAGGTGGTCAAGATGATGGTGGTGAAGATTTTGGTGGATAAAAGTGATATTTCTCATCTTTGCGTAACTGCTATTTCGTAACTTTGCTTGTTATTCATTAAAATTTATTAGCCATGACATATAGAATAGAACACGACACTATTGGAGAAGTTCAAGTTCCCGAAAATAGATTTTGGGGCGCACAAACAGAACGCTCACGCAACAATTTTAAAATTGGCACACCTGCGTCAATGCCTAAAGAAATAATTATAGGTTTTGCTTATTTAAAAAAAGCAGCTGCCTATGCCAATTGCGAACTAGGTGTGTTACCACAAGACAAAAGAGATGCCATTGCTACAGTTTGTGATGAAATTTTAGCCGAAAAATTATTTGATGAATTTCCGTTGGTTATTTGGCAAACCGGTTCGGGTACGCAAAGCAATATGAATTGCAATGAAGTCATCGCCAATAAGGCACACTTTAACAGTGGTGGTAAATTAACCGATACGCAAAAAATTATTCATCCCAATGATGATGTCAATAAATCGCAATCGTCTAACGATACTTTTCCTACTGGCATGCACATTGCTGCCTACAAAAAAGTAATTGAAGTGACCATTCCGGGCGTTACTACTTTGCGTGATGCGCTTTTGCAAAAAAGTAAAGCATTTGCCAATGTTGTAAAAATTGGACGTACCCATTTAATGGATGCCACACCACTTACTTTAGGTCAAGAATTCTCTGGTTATGCCTCACAATTAACGCATGGTTTAAAAGCTTTAAACAATACTTTAGATCATTTATCAGAGCTAGCGCTGGGCGGAACCGCAGTTGGTACTGGCATAAACACACCTAAAGGTTATGATGTTGTGGTTGCAAAATACATTGCAGAATTTACAGGCATGCCTTTTAAAACAGCCGAAAATAAATTTGAAGCTTTGGCTGCACATGATGCTATTGTAGAAACACATGGCGCATTAAAACAATTAGCTGTTTCGCTTATGAAAATTGCAAACGATATTCGTATGCTAGCTTCTGGCCCACGTTCTGGGATTGGCGAAATAAATATTCCTGCAAACGAACCTGGCTCTTCTATCATGCCAGGAAAAGTGAACCCAACACAGTCTGAAGCTTTAACTATGGTTGCCGTTCAAGTAATGGGTAACGATGTAGCTATTACTTTTGGTGGTGCTACTGGTCATTTTGAACTGAATGTCTTTAAACCTGTTATGGCAGCTAATTTCTTACAATCTGCACAATTAATTGGTGATGCTTGTCAATCATTCACCGAACATTGTGTTGTAGGTATCGAACCAAATTACGAACGCATCAAAGAATTGCTAAATAATTCATTAATGTTGGTGACTGCTTTAAACCCAAAAATTGGTTACGAAAAAGCGGCAAAAATTGCCAAAACAGCACACAAAAACGGCACAACTTTAAAACAAGAAGCTGTAAACTTAGGTTTCTTAACTGCCGATGAATTTGATGCTTGGGTTAAACCCGAAGACATGGTAGGCGGTTTAAAATAATAATATGGAAGATCATAAAAAATATATCAAGGCTGCTGTTGAAGTTGCCTTAAAAGGCATGCAAAACAAAGAAGGCGGTCCGTTTGGCTGTGTCATTGTAAAGGATGGAAAAATAATTGGTCGTGGTAATAACAAAGTCACTTCTACCAACGACCCAACTGCTCATGCCGAAGTTACAGCTATTAGAGAAGCTTGTAAATATTTAAACTCTTTTCAATTAACAGGCTGTGTACTTTACACCTCTTGCGAGCCTTGCCCAATGTGTTTGGGTGCCATTTATTGGGCCAGACCAGATAAAGTGTTTTATGGCAGCACAAAAACCGATGCTGCTAATATTGGTTTTGATGATGACTTTATTTACAAAGAAATTGCCTTGCCTTATGACGAACGCAGTATTCCGTTTGAACAATGCGAAAGAGAAATCGCCTTAGAGCCCTTTAAATATTGGGAATCTTTAGAGGGTAAGATTGAATATTAGTTTTCTGTGTTCAGTAGCAGTAAACAGTTGTGAATTGTCATTCTGACGAAGCGTAGCAAGGAAGAATCTCAAACAAGACACGAGATTCCTCACTTTGTTCGGAATGACAGCATCTTTTCTCGGATGGTGCGGATTTGTAATCCGTGTTTTTTTACTTACAATCCGAATTCCGAAGCCAACGGCTCGGCTATTCAATATAATTATTTAAATTTACCATTATAAGTTTAACTGTAAATACTACACGATAGGATTCCCCCCGCTGGTGCGAGCGTCACGCTCGTACCTCATAAAAATACATCTCCATGATGGCGCGGATTTGCAATCCGTGCTTTAACTTTCCAATCTGGAGTTGATTTAAAAAAAAATCAATAGCTTTATAAATATATGTATTTCGGGCACGAGCAAAAGATGCTCGCGCCAGCATCGTGTGTGAAAGCCAAAAATAGACAAGTGTTTAAATCAAAACATTTCGACTGCGCCTGCCTACTGCAGGCAAGCTCAATGTGACATTGTTCCTATCACTAAGTTTTTACAAATGCTACAAATACCGTTCTTTTATCACATTTAAATGATGTAATTGATGCCCAGAAATAACATAAGCAATAGCTCTTACACTCATATTATTGCCATTTGCCAAACCATGATTTTTTAAAATATCTACATTGAAACTTTTAAATAACATTTTAGAACATGTGCGAACAACTTTAAACTCTTCTAATAAATCATCAAAATTTTTATCATCACAAAAAGAGTTTTCTACATAACTATTTTCTTCAAATCCTGCTAAGTCTGTTTTATCAAATCTTGCAAAACGCAAGGCACGGTATGCAAAAATACGTTCGGCATCTATTAAATGTTGTAGGATTTCTTTAATAGACCATTTACTTTCAGCATAACGAAATTCCTGTTGTGCTTTTGTTAAAGATTGAAGTAAAATAACAGCTTTGTTTTCAGAATAGTCTAACATTTCTAAAAGATTTTTGTTCTTTGATAGAACTGCCGTAATATAAGGTTGGTAAAAAGGGTCATATTCGTTTTGGTTTAGTGTTTCCATTTTATTTTTTGATTAAATATAGGAATAAATTACAAATCTTTAATCAAAAAAAATGACTGTTGTGCTATTTCAATTTCTTCGTTTGTGGGTACAATTAATATTTTGACTTTGGATTCAGCCAACTGAATTTCTTCAATACCGCCTTTGTAAGCCTTGTTTTTATCTTGATTTAAATCAATACCCAAACCTTCCATCTCGTTACAAATCAAATGACGCATCACGTCTGAATGTTCACCAATGCCGGCAGTAAAAATTAAGGCATCAACACCATTTAAAGCGGCAACATAGGCCCCAATATATTTTTTAATATGGTAGGCATTCATATCTAAAGCCAACTGACATGCCTTATTCCCTTTTTCTGCTTCAGACTCAATATCGCGTAAATCGCTAAAACCAGTCAAGCCATACATACCGCTTTGTTTTTGTAAAAGTGTATTCACCTCTGCTAGAGTATAGCCTAAAGAATTCACCAAATAAAAGATAACTGATTGGTCAATATCGCCACTACGCGTTCCCATTATTAAACCATTCATCGGGCCAAAACCCAAGGAATGATCAACGCTTTTCCCATCTTTTATAGCCGTCATACTACAGCCATTTCCTAAGTGAATGCTGATGAGTTTTGAATGTTTTAATCCCAAATAAGCAATGGCTTTTTCTGATACATATTTATGACTCGTGCCGTGAAATCCGTAAAGGCGAATCTGATTATCATCTAAAAATTTAGTAGGAATAGCATATTGATATGCTTTTTGTGGAATGCTTTGATGAAAAGCGGTGTCAAAAACCGCGACTTGTTTGGCCTTGGGAAACAGTTGTTCGGCTACGATAATCCCCTCTAAATTTGGCGGATTGTGCAAAGGTGCCAACGCCGCTAAATCGTTAATTTTCTTTTTAACTTTTTCATCAATTAAAGTTGTTTTTGCAAAAGTGCTGCCACCATGAACAACACGATGTCCAACAACATCAATAACATCGGCATTTTTTAAAACACCAATTTTAGAATCTAAAAGCAATTTAACAATCGTTTGTAAACCTTCTTTATGAGTAGGAACAGCTTCCGTTAAGGTAATTTTAGTCGTATTCGTTTTATAATGAATTTGGGCGTTTTCTAATCCAATGCGTTCAACCATGCCACTGCTGATGACTTCTTCTTGTGGCATTAAGATGAGCTGGTATTTTATGGATGAACTCCCTGAATTGATGATGAGTATGTGCATATTATAAATCTTGTGCTTGAATGGCGGTAATAATTACGGTATTTAGAATATCCTCAACGGTACAACCGCGACTCAAATCGTTTATGGGTTTGTTCAAACCTTGCAACATCGGCCCAATGGCCAAAGCACCCGTTTCGCGTTGTACAGCTTTATACGTGTTATTTCCAGTATTTAAATCAGGGAAAATAAGAACATTGGCTTGACCTGCCACTTTAGACTCTGGTAGTTTACTTAGACCAACACGTTTATCCACAGCAGCATCGTATTGAATGGGGCCTTCAATTTCTAAATCAGGACGTAATTTTTTGACAATTTCTGTGGCTTCTCTTACTTTATCAACATCTTCGCCTTTACCACTTTTACCAGATGAATAGGATAACATCGCGATTTTTGGTTCGATACCAAAAGCTTTTGATGAAATGGCTGATGAAATGGCAATTTCGGCTAACTGAACTGCATTTGGATTCGGATTAATGGCGCAATCGCCAAAAACTGAGACCCTATCGTCTAAACACATAAAAAATACAGATGAGACTACCGATACGCCAGGTTTGGTTTTGATAAATTGTAAAGCTGGACGAATGGTATGCTGTGTGGTATGTGCTGCGCCAGAAACCATGCCATCGGCATGACCTTTATAAACCATCATTGTACCGAAATATGAGACATCTGTCATTAAATCCTCAGCTACAGCGTAATTAATACCTTTCTCTTTTCTTAAATTATAAAATGTATTGACATAGTCTTCGTAAAACTCAGACGCTACTGGATTTATAATTTCTAGCTGTTTTAATTTTAAATGAATCCCCTTTCTAATAAGTAAATTTTTTATTTTTTCTTTATCTCCCAAAAGGGTAATATCAACAATATCTAAGGCTTGTAAACGTGACACAGCATTTAAAACACGCTCGTCTAAACTCTCTGGCAATACAATACGTTTGCGATGCAGCTTGGCGCGTTGTTGTAAATTGTATTGAAACATTCTGGGTGTAATACCTTCGGGTGTAAAAGAAATAAGTCTTTTATTTAAAGCTTCTGTATCAACATATTTTTCAAAAGCATTGATAGACGTTCTTATCTTAGCTTTATTTCCTGAATAAATTTGTGGTTTTATAGCACCTACTTTGGTAATTGCCGCAAAAGTACCATCGGCTACAGAAACAATTGGCACAACAGACGATAAACCTTTTATCAATTTTAAAACTGATTTTTCTGGTATTAAATTACCTGTCAAAACAATGCCTGAGATTTTAGGATAATTTGAAGATCTATTGGCTTGTAAAGTTGCCAGAAGTAAATCGGCACGATCGCCGGGCATTATCACAAAACAATTATCGGTTAAATGGGTTAAAAAATTACGCAATTGCATAGCGCCTGCTACAAAAGTGCTGGTTTGATTGTGAAGAAATTCTTCGCCGAATAAAACCTTAGCATCAAGACTCTCCACAATTTCTTTAATAGTAGGATTTGCTAACAAAGAGATATTTGGAATAACATCAATTAAAACATCTTTATGAAGATTTTTCTTTAATCCGTTTTTAATAATATTCAAAAGGCGTTTATCAACTTTATTGGCAACCAAACCTAAAACTTCAACTTCTTTGTCTTTAAAAGAATCGTAAGCCATATGCAATGAGCCAATCAATTCTTCGGTAGATTTACCTTCGCCTTGACCTACAATTATGGCAGGAATTCCTAAATTTTTAGCAATTAATACATTGGCATCTAATTCAAAAGCATAATTATCTCCAGAAAAATCTGTGCCTTCAACTAAAACAAAATCGTTTTTTGCTTCAATGGCTTTATATTTTGTGATAATTGTATTTAAAATTTCATCAATTTTCCCTTCGTTTCGTAAAATTGTTACCTCGTTTCTAGTAAAAGCATAAGCTGATTTTGGGGTGATGTCTAAATTAAAATAGGAACGAATTGTATCAATATGATTGTCGGTTTTTTTGTTGTGAGAATCACCTATAATTGGTCTAAAATAACCCACCTTAGCACCTTTACCTAACAGCATTTGGAACAATCCCAAAGCTATAATCGATTTGCCACTACCAGGTTCTGTTGTGGCAATATAAACGGCTTTATTCATTACTTATTAATTTTATGCAAAGTTACGTAATTAAAGACTTTCCATTCTTTTTAACATGGTCTTTTTAATGTTAAATCAAGAATAATTACGATATCGTTTTCGTTTTAAATGTATTTAAATATCTTTACAAATCAATCTTACAAAATGGCCACTCTTATATATAACATTAAGGAATTATTACAAATTCGCACCAATGGCGAAACAAAAATTTGCGGTGCTGATATGCGCTATTTACCCAGTATTAATAACGCATATCTTATAATTGAAGAAGGACTCATTGCCGATTTTGGCGCGATGGATGCAATGCCACAATCTGAATTTGACACTCAAATTGATGCCAGCGGAAAAATTGTTTTACCTGCTTGGTGCGATAGTCATACGCATCTGGTTTATGCAGGAAATCGTGAAGGAGAATTCGTTGACCGAATCAATGGGCTTTCTTACGAAGATATCGCCAAAAAAGGTGGGGGTATTTTAAATTCGGCTAAAAAATTACAAGATACTTCAGAAGATGAAATCTTTGAGCAATCTAAAATGCGGGTCGAAGAAATTATGTCTTTAGGTACAGGAGCTGTCGAAATTAAATCGGGTTACGGATTAAATCCAGAAGCCGAATTAAAAATGTTGCGTGTTATTAAGCGTTTAAAAGAAACTTATCCCATCGCAATTAAAGCCACTTTTCTAGGGGCGCACGCCATTCCATTAAAGTACAAACAAAATCCCGATACTTATATTGATGAAATTATCAATGTCATGCTTCCAAAAATAGCTGAAGAAAACTTAGCCAATTTTATCGATGTCTTTTGCGAAACGGGTTATTTTAATCCGGCGCAGACCGAACGTATCATTTTGGCAGGAGAAAAATTTGGTTTAAAAGCTAAAATCCATGTCAATCAATTTACAAGTATTGGTGGTGTTCAGATTGGTGTAAAACACAAGGCTTTATCGGTTGATCATTTAGAAATAATGACCGATACCGATATGGCATCTTTAAAGGAAAGTGATACCATGCCTGTTGCGTTACCAGCTTGCTCCTACTTTTTGAGTATTCCATACACGCCTGCCCGAAAATTGATAGATGCTGGTTTGCCTTTGGCTTTGGCAACCGATTTTAACCCGGGTTCTACGCCAAGTGGCAATATGAATTTTGTAGTTTCTACCGCATGTATCAAAATGAAAATGACACCAGAAGAGGCCATAAATGCAGCTACTTTGAATGCCGCTTTCGCGATGAATTTAGAAAAAACACATGGCAGTATTACTATAGGTAAAAAGGCAAATATCATCCTCACAAAAAGAATTCCATCTTTAAATTTTATCCCTTATGCTTTTGGAAGCAACTTAATTGACACCGTTTTTATTAATGGAAAACCTATAAATTAATTTACAGCAGTGCTCTTATTTTTGATTCCATCATGTAAACATCATCATCTTTAGTGAGCTTTTGAAGCACTTTTTTAGTTTTAGCATCTATTACGAGTACAAACCCCGTACGTCTTTGATTTGCTTTTAAAACAGCACCAATGCCAAGGCCATCACCCAACATATTAGCCTGATGCTTTGTTTGATTATTTGTGAAATCAAGTTTTACAAACAGCACATTACTACCGTCCATTTTGTTTTTTAAATCTTCAAAAACAGGTCCCATGGCACGGCAATTTCTACACCAATCGGCATGAAATTTTACGAGGAATAATTTTGGAGATTCAATGGTCGTTGATTTTTGAGAAAAGCCATCATTTGAAACTGTTAGCATTAATACTATTATCAATAATTTTAAGTTTTTCATTTTTTATAATTTTTAAAGAACAATTTTGTAGTCGTGTAGTCTATAGAAAACTTTCAAAATATTCTAAGTTTATTATCATTAAAATGAATATTTACTTTTAAATTTGGACATCAAATTGATGATCTTATGCAAAAACAACTCATAGAATGTGTGCCTAATATTAGTGAAGGCTGCGATTTAGAAAAGATAAATATTATAGCTCATAGTATTGAGCAAATTGAAGGTGTTAAACTCTTAGATATTGATCCCGGAAAAGCCACAAACAGAACAGTTATAACCTTTGTAGGAGAGCCTCAAAAAGTGATTGATGCCGCTTTTATTTTGATTAAAAAAGCAGCTGAACTTATTGATATGAGCAAACATCATGGCGAACACCCGCGTTTTGGTGCAACTGATGTTTGCCCCTTAGTCCCTATTTCTGGTATTACAATAGAAGAAACTTCAAAATATGCAAAACTATTAGGCGAACGCGTGGGAATTGAGTTGGGTATCCCTGTGTATCTTTACGAAAATGCCGCCCAAGAAAGCAAACGTAAAAATTTAGCCAATTGCCGTTCTGGCGAATACGAAGGTCTTAAAGAAAAATTATCAAATCCCAATTGGAAACCAGATTTTGGTCCTTCAGAATTTAACAATTCTGTTGCTAAAACTGGCGCCACCGCCATTTCTGCCCGTGATTTTTTAATTGCCTATAATGTTAATTTAAACACAACTTCTACACGTCGTGCCAATGCTGTTGCTTTTGACATTAGAGAAGCTGGCCGTGTGAAACTTGAGAATGGGAAAAAAGTTTTAGACCCTAATGGAGATCCCATCAGAATCCCCGGAAAACTTAAAGCTGTAAAAGGCATTGGCTGGTATATTGAAGAATATGGCATTGCTCAAATTTCGTACAATCTCACCAACATTAGCATCACTTCTATGCACAGGGCTTTTGACGAGAGTTGCAAAGCGGCACAAGAACGCGGTTTACGTGTTACAGGCTCAGAATTAATTGGCTTAATTCCGCTCAAAGCAATGCTTGATGCAGCCGATTTTTATCTTCTTAAACAAGAACGTTCTTTGGGGATTTGTGAAAGTGAAAAAATAAAAATTGCTGTTAAATCACTCGGTTTAGACGATTTAAAATCTTTTCATCCGAATGAAAAAATCATAGAATACGTTCTAAAAGGTAAGACCAATAATTTAATAGATATGAGTCTTACTGCTTTCGCGGATGAAACCGCAGGCGAATCTATGGCGCCCGGAGGTGGCTCAATTTCGGCTTATGTTGGCGCTTTAGGTGTATCGTTAGGTACAATGGTTGCCAATTTGTCGGCTCACAAACCGGGTTGGGATAACCGATGGTCAGAATTTTCTGATTGGGCTGTAAAAGGCCAATCTTATAAAGAAACTTTAATGGCTTTGGTAGACGAAGATACCCATGCCTTTAATAAAATTATAGACGCTTTTAGATTGCCAAAATCGTCATTAGAAGAAAAATCCATCCACTCACAAGCGGTAGAATTAGCTACAAAATACGGCACTGAGATTCCGTTTAAAGTGATGGAAACTGCTTGCAATTCAATGGAAGTTATGTTAGCCATGGTAAAAGATGGTTTGCAAAACTCACTTTCTGACGCTGGTGTTGGGGCACTTTGTGCCAGAACGGCTGTAACTGGGGCTTATTTTAATGTGCGCATCAATGCAAAAGACATCAAAGACCGCACTTATGCAGAGGCTTTGTTAAAAAAAGCAGCAAGTGTTTATAAAGATGCTTTGCAAAAAGAAGCGGAAATTATTGCTTTTATTGATGCTAAAATATAAGAAATAGCTTCTTGTTTTTGGATGACAATCGCTTTGTCATTCTGAAAGTAGCAAAGCGTAGTGAAGAATCTCTAGTTTTATTTATTAGAGACTCATCATCTCCTTAAAAAAGGTTTGTCGGAACGACTTTGATAAAAACCCTTCGACTCCGCTCAGGGTGACATTTGGAAAGTTTGCCACGTCACTCATTTTTCTCCCGAAGTGTCGGGACTGTCTGAATGACAAAACGTTATGAAAACGAAGCAATAGCCAAATCATAACTTTGCAAACCAAAACCGGCAATAACACCTTTGGCATTTGGCGCTATAAAAGATTGATGTCTAAATTCTTCGCGTGCATGAACATTCGAAATATGGACTTCAATAACAGGTGTTTCTATAGCTTTAACAGCATCGCCTAAACCCACAGAAGTATGTGTGTAAGCCGCAGCGTTAAAAATAATACCATCGTAAGTAAAACCAACTTCGTGTAATTTATCAATAAGCGCTCCTTCAATATTAGATTGATAGTAGCTCAATTCGTGTTGCGGAAAATTCTTTTGCAAGATTTTAAAATAATCTTCAAAAGAAGCCGTGCCGTATATTTTAGGCTCACGCTTACCAAGTAAGTTTAAATTAGGCCCATTAATTATTATCAGTTTCATTTTGTAAATATATTACTTTATTTTTACAGAATGAAATGGCAAGACGCTTTACACGATTATCAATTATATCTTAAAATAGAGCGTGGCTTGGCGCAAAATTCTAGTGACAGTTATGCCAGAGATGTTAAGAAACTTATTCTTTTTTTGGAAGATAATGATATGGCTTTATCGCCGCTTCAAATTAACGAAGATCATATCCAGCAATTTATTTATCACAGTGCTAAATTGATAAATGCACGTTCGCAAGCACGCCTTATTTCGGGATTGCGTAATTTTTTTGATTACTTAGTTTTCGAAAATTACCGAGAAAGCAATCCCACACAACTCATTGAATCGCCTAAAATTGGTCGGAAATTACCCGATACTTTATCTACACAAGAAATAGATCTCATTATATTTCAGATTGATTTAAGCACACCCGAAGGTGAACGCAACCGCGCACTTTTAGAAACATTGTACAGCTGTGGACTTAGGGTAACCGAATTAATTACCCTTAAAATCTCTGATTTGTTTTTTGACGAAGGTTTTATCCGTGTTTTGGGTAAAGGCAACAAGCAACGTTTTGTGCCTATAAATTCTAGAAATCAAGTTTATATTACGACTTACATAAATCAGATTAGAAATCATATCGACATCAAAAAAGGATTTGAGGACACTGTTTTTTTAAATCGCCGCGGGCAACAGCTTTCGCGCAATATGATTTTTATGATTCTTAAAAAACTGACTGAGTTGGCGGGTATTAAAAAACGTATAAGTCCGCATACGTTTAGACATTCTTTCGCCACGCATTTACTTGAAAATGGTGCCGATTTACGTGCCATTCAACAAATGCTAGGACATGAAAGCATCACAACTACCGAAATTTATATGCATGTAGATAAAAGCCATTTAAGAAAAGTGGTTGATCGGTTTCATCCTAGAAAATAGTGTCATTTATTTGTCAATCTGAGCGCCTACCTTCCGGTAGGCAGGAAGTCGAAGATTTTGTATGTTTATTAAACAATGCGTTTCGACTACGCTCAACGTGACATTTCTTAATCACAAAAAAACTCAAACGATATAACGCTTGAGTTTTGAAATTTTAAAAGTATCTCTTTATTGAGATTACTTCGTCGCTTTGCTTCTCGTAATGACGAACAATAGATTATCTGGCAATATTTACAGCGCGGGTTTCTCTAATAACGGTTACCCTAACTTGACCCGGATAAGTCATGTCATTTTGAATTTTCTGAGAGATGTTAAATGATAATTCGGCGGCTTTGGTATCGTCCACTTTTTCGCTTTCAACAATCACACGCAATTCTCTACCTGCCTGAATGGCATAAGCTTTTTGCACGCCACCAAAACTAAAGGCAACCTCTTCTAAATCTTTTAACCGTTGAATATATGAGTCTAGTACTTGACGTCTTGCGCCAGGTCTTGCGCCCGAAATGGCATCGCAAACTTGAACAATTGGTGCGTATAAAGACTTCATTTCTATTTCGTCATGATGGGCGCCAATGGCATTAATAACATCTGGTTTTTCGCCATATTTTTCAGCCCATTGCATACCTAAAATGGCATGTGGCAATTCGCTTTCTGTATCGGGTACTTTTCCAATATCATGCAACAATCCAGCGCGTTTAGCGACCTTAGGATTTAAGCCCAATTCGGCAGCCATTAAGGCACAAAGATTAGCCACTTCGCGTGAGTGTTGCAACAAATTTTGACCGTAAGACGAGCGGTATTTCATGCGCCCAACGACTTTAATTAATTCGGGATGCAAGCCGTGAATACCTAAATCTATAACCGTACGTTTACCAACTTCTATAATTTCGTTTGTAATTTCTTTTTCGGTTTTTTCAACTACTTCTTCAATTCTGGCAGGGTGAATACGCCCATCGGTAACCAACTTATGTAAAGACAATCGTGCAATCTCACGTCTGATAGGATCAAAACAAGATAAAATAATAGCTTCTGGCGTATCATCTACAATAATTTCAACACCTGTAGCAGCCTCAATAGCACGAATATTACGCCCTTCTCTACCAATGATACGTCCTTTCACATCATCAGACTCAAGGTTAAAAACACTTACACAATTCTCTATAGATTGTTCTACACCTACACGCTGAATGGTGTTTAAAATTATTTTTTTAGCATCTTGTTGCGCTGTAAATTTAGCTTCTTCAAGCGTTTCTTGAATAAACACCATAGCATCTGCTTTGGCTTCTTCTTTTAAAGATTCATTAAGTTCTTTTTTGGCATCTTCGGCAGAAAGACCAGAAATAACCTCTAACTGTTCTACTTGTCTTCTGTGTAGTTTATCTACTTCGGTATTTTTTTTCTCGAAATATTCAACTTTTTTAGCATAGTCTTCAATCTTTTCTTCGATTTCAAGATTTACTTTTTTGCTCTTATCTAACTGTTGTGAAATTTGAGATTCTTTGTCTCTCACACGCTTTTCTGCTTCAGAAATCTTTTGATCACGCGATAAAATTAATTTTTCATGCTCGCTTTTAAGTTCTAAAAAACGCTCTTTAGCCTGAAGCATCTTATCTTTTTTAAGAGCTTCAGCATTAAAATTAGCTTCTTTTAATATTGATGTAGCTTGTTTTTTGGCTTGTTTTAAAAACTTAGAAGCCGATTTTCTTTCTACTATTTTTGCAATTACATATCCTATTGCTAATCCTATTGCGACCCCAATTAAAATGGGTAATGTCATTTGTTCCATAGTGTTATATATATAAAAAGCCTACATTAGTTGGTTTATAAACTCCGATTAAACAGGATTAGAACTAACAAGTTGATCGAGTATCTAGTCAAGCTAGCGCGCTCTTACAAACTTAGACTCATTCTTTTTAAATGAATAGTGTTGAGTTTACCAAACAATTTACTAATGTAGGCAGTATTGTAAATTTATTTTAAAGAACTTATTTTAAATGGGCGTCTAACAAAGCATGTAATTTATCAAGCTTATTTTCGGCATCCATTATTTCCTTTTCATTATAAAGGTTTTTTACTTCTAACTTAGATGCAAATTGCAAAGCACTCATGGCTAAAACATCTTGCTTATCTTTTACAGCGTAATTTTGCTCAAATTTTTTAATCAGCTCATTTATCTTTTTAACCGCTATCCTAATACCCTCTTCTTCTTCTGTCTTTACTGTTAACGGATAAATCCTATCGGCAATACTAACTTTTATTTTAAGCATTTCCTTCATTATTCTTATGCGTTGATAAGTTCTACACACCTATCAATATCACGAATAAGTGAATTAATTTTTTGTTTTGTTTTAAGTCTATCGTCTTTGCTGCCTCCTATGGTGTTTGCAATTTTTAGGGCTTGAAATTTTTCTTCTAAATCAATATATTTTTGATTCTGATAAGATAATTCCTCAAGCAAACGCTTGTTTTCTTCGTTAAGATTGGTGTTGTTTTCTTGTAATTTTTGGTGTATTTTTAACAAGCTCAACAACTTACCTTCCAACAAATCAATCGTTTTCAAAAATCCTTCCATCAATTCAAAGACTGTAAACTTATTCTTACAAATCTAGCAACTGTTTTACACTTTAACAAGGTATTTGATATCTATTTTTTGAATTAGCTAATTTTTTAGAAATAAAGCTTCTAAACATCCTAATTATTTCTATTTTTACTTTGATTAATGATTTAATATTTCATTTTAAACTTAATGTATAAAAAAGGCCTCTTTATATTACTTCTCATTGTTATTTGCAATGCATATTCACAACAAGAATATCCAAAAAATTATTTTGAAAAACCATTAAATATCCCTTTTATTCTTGCTGGCACTTTTGGCGAATTGCGCAGCAATCATTTTCATTCTGGCATAGATATAAAAACAAAAAACCATGAAGGGCTTCCTGTTAAAGCTATAGCCGACGGCTATATTTCTAGAATTAAAATTGGCTGGTGGGGTTATGGAAAAGCTATTTATATAACACACCCAAATGGCTTTACAAGTGTGTATGCCCATTTAAAAAAATTCGCTCCAAAAATTGAAGCGTACGTCAAAAAAAATCAATATAAAAAACAGTCTTTTGAGATTCAGTTGTTTCCTAAAAAAGAAGATTTTCTTTTAAAAAAAGGCAATCTTATTGCTTATTCTGGAAACACTGGCGGCTCAACTGGACCTCATTTACATTTTGAAATTAGAAATACTCAAACCGAGGAACCCATCAACCCGATGTTATTTAGCTATAACATTCCTGATACTAAAAAACCAGTTATTTCAAAACTTATGGCCTATCCGTTAAACGATACTTCACAAGTTAACCAGTCAAATTTACCTGTCGAAATTCAATTTAAACGCTTGAATAATGGCAATTATATGGCTGATAATATAACTGCTTATGGCAACATTGGTTTCGGCATAAAAACCTTCGACCGACAAGATGCTGCTTTTAACAGAAATGGCATTTACGATTTATCGCTTAAGCAAAACGGCCATTTAAAATACCATCATACATTAGAAAAATTTTCTTTCGACAATACGAAGTACATAAATCTATTTATGGATTATAAAGCTTATTTTTCTGATCAACAAGCCATTCAAAAATGTTTTATAGAAGAAAAAAATAAACTCAATATTTACAATAAATCATTGGGTGATGGGCAACTTGAAATTTTGGATAGTTTGAATTATAGCATCACCATTTTATCTAAAGACTTTAAAAATAATACAGCTCAAATTTTAATCCCCGTTGGAGGCCAAAAGGACAGCATTTTAGTAAAAAAACAAGCTATTAAAACTGATTATTTTATAGATAACAATTTGTCTAATAAATTTGATTTGAATAACGTAAATGTTACCTTCCCTAAAAACACATTTTACACCGATTTTTATTTAGACTTTAAAGTTAATCAAGACACTGCTTTTGTAGGATCAAATACACGCCCTTTAGATAAAAATTATACCTTGACTTTTATTACAGATTCTCTAAAAATTGCAGATAAATCGAAATTATATATCGCCCAAATTGTCAAAAATAAATACACAAATTATCAAGCTACGCGTTATAAAGAAAATGAAATATACACTTCAATAAATACTTTAGGTACTTATGCCCTTAAACAAGATACCATAAAACCGACCATAGAACTTGTCAATTTTAAAAACAAACAATGGCTCACAAAATATAGTTTTTTAAAAATTAAAATTACCGATAAAGATTCTGGTATTAAAAATTACAAAGCAACCATAGATGGCGTTTGGGTTTTGTTTGAATACGATGCTAAAAAAGATCTTTTAACATATAATTTTTCTGATAAAAAATTCAAATCCGCAAAACATCAACTTAAATTAAGCGTTACCGATAATGTAGATAATACTAAAGTGTATATTGCAACGTTTTTTAGAAAAAAATAAACCCATAATTTGAAATCACTCTTTTTCACACTCTTCCTATTTTCTATTTCAATCTTTATTGGCAATGCACAAACAGCATCCGTTAAGGGGAAAGTAACCGATAATAATGGCGTTGCTATTGAAGGCGTCGCCGTTAGCTACGGAAAGAGGGGCACAATAACAGATAGAATTGGTTTTTACAATATAAAAATTCCAGAAAACACCCTATTTACTTTAACATTTAGCCATGTTGCTTATGTAAGTGTAAAAAAACGCGTCAAAGTACTACACAATAGAACAGTTGTATTTTCTCCAAAAATGCAGTTAAAAACAGAGAAAATTGATGCCATCACTATAAAAAATAACAAAAAAGAAGCCCAAGGCATTACCAAAATAAAAAGTAAAAATGTACGTATTATTCCTGGTGCAAATGCTGGTGTAGAAAATATTTTAAAAACACTGCCAGGTGTAAATTCAAGCAACGAATTAAGCACACAATACAATGTGCGTGGCGGTAATTTTGACGAAAATCTGGTTTATGTTAACGGCATTGAAGTTTATCGCCCATTTTTAATCAGGTCAGGAAAACAAGAAGGACTTAGTTTTGTAAATCCGTTTTTAACACAAAATATCAACTTTTCTGCGGGTGGTTTTCAGGCCAAATATGGCGATAAAATGTCGTCTGTTTTAGATATAACGTATAAAATTCCTAAACGATTTGGCTTAAACGTAAACGGTAGTTTTTTAGGAGCCAACCTTACCTACGAAGACATTCTCTACAATAATAGAATAAGTGCCTTAGTGGGTTTGCGTTACAGAAATAACAGTTTATTGGTTAATAGTGGTGAAAGCAATGGCAATTTTAAACCCAATTTTACCGATTTGCAATCGTATTTTAGTTTCTTAGCTACTAATAAATTGACGATTGATTTTCTTGGTAATTTAAGCCTTAACAATTATATAGACGAACCCGTTACACGAATTTCTAACTTTGGCACTATAGCAAATCCTGTGGCGTTAATTGTAAATTACGAAGGCAAAGAAAAAGACAAGTATCTTACAGTTTTTGGCGCTTTAAAAAGCACATATAAATATAATGATGATTTAACTTTTAATTTAACAGCATCTGCTTACAACACACAAGAAGAAGAACATTTCGACACTTTTGCTTTTTATAGCTTAGGCGATGTGAATGCCGATTTTGGTTCAGATAATTTTGGTGATGTAGAAAATTCTGTGGCAATAGGCTCTCAATTAAATCATGCCAGAAACGATTTAGACGCCTTAATTAGCACAGCAGAAATTAAAGGCAGTTACTTAAAGGACAACACCCATATTGAAGCGGGAATTAAATACCAACACGAAGATATTAAAGACCGCCTTATTGAATGGGAAGTTATAGATTCGGCAGGTTTTTCTATAAGACCGCCTCATTTTGTACCAAGAAATGACCAACCTTATTTACCTTACACAGGACCTATTGTACCATTTAACGGTGTTAGAGCTACCAATAAAATTCAGATTAACCGATTTATGGGTTTTGCCCAATACAGCAAAATTGATTATATAAACGATACTAAAGTATGGTATAACTTTGGTGTGAGAGCGCAACACTGGCAGGTTAATGGCACTGGCATCGATTCAAAAAGCCACACCATTATTAGTCCGAGAGCCCAATTTGCAATAAAACCAAACTGGGATAAAGACATGCTCTTTAGAATTGCGGCAGGCGTCTATCAACAACCGCCATTTTACAGAGAATTACGTGATTCTTTAGGTGCTGTTCATCCAGAATTGGAAGCTCAAAAATCTTTTCATATTGTTTTAGGAAACGAGTACAGTTATAAAATGTGGGGCAGACCGTTTAAACTTGTAACCGAACTTTATTATAAAAATCTGACCAATGTTAATCCGTTTACGGTAGAAAATGTGCGCATCCGCTACAGCGCAAAAAATAACGCTACAGCTTATGCAACGGGTCTAGACATCAGATTAAATGGCGAATTTGTACCCGGAACAGAATCTTGGGTAAGTTTTGGTTATTTGAGTACAAAAGAAAATATTGACGGCCGCGGATTTATTGCCAGACCAACCGACCAGCGCTTAAAATTTGCGGTGCTTTTTCAAGATTATGTCCCTAATTACCCAAATCTTAAAATGTATATGAATTTGGTTTATAATACAGGTGTTCCGGGTGGTTCTCCTGCTTTTGCCGATCCTTATCTTTTTCAAAATCGTTTGCCGGATTACAAACGTGCCGATATTGGTATTTCGTATATTTTGGTTGATGGAACAAAACCATCGCGTAGTTTTAGAAATTTACGTGCCAAACAATTTTCAGTTGGATTCGAAATTTTTAATCTCTTTGATGTTCAGAACACCATTTCTAATACTTGGGTAAGAGATGCCTCTTCAAAATTATCTTTTGCAGTACCCAATCGACTAACTGGACGTGTGTTTAATATAAAAATGGATATTACATTTTAAACCTTTTTGTACTTTAGTGGTCTAATACCAAACTAGAATCAAAATAGTGGATAGCGAAAAGCAGCTTATAACACAATTACAAAATACCCAAACACAAGATAAAGCCTTTAGAACTTTAATGGGTTTATATAAAGAACGCTTGTATTGGCATATTCGTAATATCGTAAAATCGCATAATGATGCTGATGATGTGTTGCAAAATGCCTTTATAAAAGTTTATAGAAATATCAGTAATTTTAAGGGAGATAGCAAGTTATATTCTTGGATGTATCGCATTGCGACAAACGAATCGATTACACATTTAAACAAAAAAGCAAAACAGCAACAAGTAAGTGTAGAAGATGTACAGATTCAGTTGGCTGCCAGTTTGCACGCCGATAATTATTTTAGTGGCGATGAAATACAAGAAAAATTACAAAAAGCCTTGGTTTTATTACCAACAAAACAGCAATTGGTTTTTAATATGAAGTATTTTGATAACATGAAATATGATGATATTTCGGATGTTTTAGGCACTTCGGTAGGTGCTTTAAAAGCCTCTTATCACCATGCTGTGAAAAAAATAGAACATTATTTAACAAACTCTTAAACCTTTTTGAATAAAAAATGTCTAAAAAGATAGAATGAAAAACGCTAAAAAACATATTGATATAGAAGCCTTAAATTATAAGAATGCTGGCTTTAGTACTCCCAAAAATTATTTTGAGGGCATTGAAACAAAGGTTTTTGCTAAAATTAATTCGGATATTCCAGATAATTATTTTGATTCTATTGAAGACAAAGTCTTTGCAAAATTAGCATCTGAAAAACAGACCGTAAAAGTCATTTCTTTCAAATCACGCATTGTAAAACGTTTTATACCGATACTTGCCGCAGCATCTTTAGTCTTATTTATCGGATTAAATTTTTTAAACAAATCTGAAACAACAACTTTCGATTCTCTTGAAATAAGTGATATCAGTACGTGGCTAGATTCAGAAAATAATATAACTCACACTTATGCTTTAGGTGCTTTATTAGATACAGATGACATCACAACACTATCAAATACAAGCACTTTAGAAGATATACAGCTTTTAAACTATTTAGATAACATCAATTTAGAAGACCTCAATTTAAACAATTAAGTCATGAAAAAAACACTACTCTTATTAATCACTTTAGTACTTGTGGCATCAAGTATTAAAGCACAGCACAGACCTCCTGGATTTAAAAATAATGATAAAATTAAAGCCTTAAAAACGGGCTATATTACCGATGCTTTAAATTTAACATCAAAAGAAGCAGAAAAATTTTGGCCCATTTATAACGTTTACGACAAAAAAATTATGGATTTGCGTTTTGAAAAATCTCGCGAACTAAGAGATAAAATTAAAACCCGTGAAGATTTTGATGCCTTAAAAGAAAAAGAGGCCGAACAGCTTTTAAATGATTTTATAAATATTGAAAAAGATATTCTTGCCGCCAAAAACGATTTAAACAAACAGTTACTAAAGGTTATTTCTGCTAAAAAAATATTAAAACTCTATAAAGCAGAAGACGATTTTAACAGACGTTTATTACAACGCTTGCAAGGCAGGAAAGGCCCAAATCAACGACAAGGACAAGGCCCTGGCAGAAATTAATCTTTTCCAGATTATCCTATAAAAATAAACCACGCTTTAAGGCGTGGCTTTATTTTTATTTATACATCGTTTGACGCAATTCTTTAACTTTTTTATCGGCTAGATACTCATCTAGTGTTGTATATCTATCAATAATGCCATTTGGTGTAAGCTCAATAATGCGGTTGGCTACCGTTTGTGCAAATTCATGATCGTGTGTTGAAAAAAGCACCGTTCCTTTAAAGCTCTTTAAAGCAATATTAAAAGCTTGAATCGATTCTAAATCGAGGTGGTTTGTTGGTTCGTCTAGCAATAAAACATTGCCACGAATCATCATCATCCGCGAAAGCATACAACGTACTTTTTCGCCTCCAGATAATACCTTACAAGATTTTAAAGCTTCCTCGCCACTGAATAACATTTTCCCTAAAAAGCCACGCACAAAAACTTCTTCGCGCTCTTCATCGGTTTTAGACCATTGGCGTAACCAATCTACTAATGAAATATCTTGGTTGAAAAATTCGGCGTTTTCTAATGGCAAATAGGCTTGTGTTGTTGTAATGCCCCAATCGAATTTACCTGCATCAGCTTTAGCGTTACCCGAAAGAATTTCGTAAAAAGCTGTGGCCGCTCTAGAATCTTTTGAGATTATAGCAACCTTATCGCCTTTACTTAAATTTATATGACAATCCTTAAAAAGGACTGTGCCATCATCTGTAGCCGATGCTAAATTTTCTATGTTTAATATCTGATCGCCAGCTTCGCGCTCTTGTGTATAAATAATGGCAGGATAGCGTCTGCTCGATGGTTTTATTTCGTCTACATTTAACTTGTCAATCATTTTTTTACGACTTGTAGCTTGTTTTGACTTGGCAACATTGGCAGAAAAACGTCTGATAAATTCTTCGAGTTCTTTCTTCTTATCTTCGGCTTTCTTATTTTGTTGAGAGCGCTGTCTGGCAGCTAACTGACTAGATTCATACCAAAAAGAATAATTACCAGAAAAATGATTTATTTTTCCAAAATCTATATCAGACACATGGGTGCAAACAGCATCTAAAAAGTGTCTATCGTGAGAAACAACAATAACAGTATTGTTATAATTGGCTAAAAAATTCTCTAACCAACCAATGGTATCGAAATCTAAATCGTTTGTAGGCTCATCCATTATCAATAAATCTGGATTACCAAATAAGGCCTGTGCCAACAACACACGTACTTTAGCTTTACCATCTAAATCTTTCATTAAAGTATAGTGGCTGTCATCTTTTATACCTAAAGAAGATAATAAAGTTGCGGCATTACTCTCGGCGTTCCAGCCACCCATTTCTTCAAAATCGGCTCCCAGTTCGCCAGCTTTGACACCATCTTCTTCAGAAAAATCTGGTTTAGCATAAATGGCATCCAACTCAGATTTCAATTTAAATAAGGGTTTATTGCCCATTAAAACGGTTTCTAAAACAGGATGCTCGTCAAAAGCAAAGTGATCTTGAGATAAAACCGACATGCGTTTGCCTTTTTCTAAACTTACATGCCCAGATGTTGGGTCAATATCGCCTGCTATTATTTTTAAAAAAGTTGATTTTCCTGAGCCATTTGCACCTATTATTCCGTAGCAATTACCTTGTGTAAAAGAAGTATTTACTTCGTCAAATAAAATGCGTTTTCCGTATTGTACAGAAAGATTTGAAACTGATAACATTATTTTTTTCTTTTGTTGAAATTTTGGCAAAAGTAATGAAAATGGTGCACTAAACTAATTATTTTTATGTTACATAATTTAACAGCACGTTAACAATTAAAACGGGCTATAAGCTTAATTTTGTAGCTAGTCAAGTTTTTAAACGCTTGCTAAAAATATTTAATGACAAATTATTTAAAAATATTGTTTCTTGGCACCATTGTGGGTCTGATTTCTTTTGGATGTGATCATTCAAGGGCTGATGATACCCTCTCTTATTTTGGTGGTCAGATTGTAAATCCTAAATCTACAAAGGTCTATTTTTTAAAAAATGATAAATATTTAGATTCTTGCATCTTAAATAAGCACAATAACTTTTCATTCGAATTTAAAAACTTAGCCTCTGGTTTATATACCTTTAGCCATGGTAATGAATATCAATATGTCTTTTTTAAAAAAAGTGATAGTATAATTATTCGCTTAAATACGTGGGATTTTGACGAATCTCTTGTTTTTAGTGGCAAAGGTGCCGAACGTAATAATTTTTTAATTAATTTATTATTGACGAATGAAAAAGAAGAAATTTTATTCAATCCTTATTATAAACTTCAGTCTAAAGAATTTGAAGTCAAAATAGATTCTGTACTTCAATTAAAAACAACTTTGTTTAAACAATTTGAAACAAATACAAAAGAAACATCTGCCTATTTTAATAAATTAGTCAATGTTGCCATTAGCTACCCTCTTTACAGAAAAAAAGAAAATTATACGCATTATCACAAACGCCTATTAAAATCTGATAACTTTCCCGAAACCAATGCTTCTTTTTACGCTTATAGAAAGAATTTAAATTTAAACGATAGCAGTTTGGTGTATTTTTTCCCCTATAGAAATTATATCAATAGTTTTCTTCATCACAATGCCTACGAAAAAAAATACGCGAACCCTGAAACCAATATTGCTTTAAATATTATTGAAAATACAGTTGAAACTATTCACGAGAAAGAACTTAAAAATTTCTTTTTATATACAATTATTTCTGAAAGTTTTTTCAAGCACAATATCACCTATAATCTTTCTGATAATCAAAGACAACAAGCGCTCGATTTATTTTACAAAAACTGTACTGATGCAGAAATGCTTACCGAAGTAAAACAATTGGCCTTTGATTTTGGAAATATAAAAAAAGGGACAAAATTATTTGATTTTAATGTTATTAATACTGGTGGTGAAATTTTAGAATCCTCAACTATTTTAAATAATAAGAAAACCGTCTTGTATTTTTGGTCAAAAAAATTAATCAATGTCAACAACCTTTCAAGAAGGGTTTTGTATTTACATAGAAAATATCCTGGTTTAAATTTTGTGGGTATTAATATTGATGACTCAAAAGAGACCTGGTTAAAATCTGTCATTTTTAAAAATTCAACTTCAAAAAATCAGTTTCAACTAGCAGAGAAATGTGTGATGCGTAATTTTATTACAGCTAAGACACCCCGCATCATATTATTAAACAATAATTCTATTGTAAAAAATGGCTTTACTGTCTTTTGGGCAGAAGATTTTAACAAGCAATTAGAGGCATTACAAAAAAACTGATTTTAACCTCTTTAACAAAAAATTAAACCTACCTTTGCAACCTTTTAAAAAAGAGGTTAAATACATATTATATAATGACTACATTTTCTGATCTTGGCTTACAAGACGACGTATTAAAAGCACTAACAGACTTAGGCTTTACTACACCAACACCAATCCAATTAAAAGCAATTCCGCATTTATTATCTTCAAAACAAGATTTAAAAGCTTTTGCACAAACTGGTACTGGTAAAACAGCTGCATTTAGTTTGCCAATTATTAATCAAGTTGATATAAAACTGACAAAAACACAGGCCATAATTTTATCGCCTACAAGAGAATTAGCCATTCAGATTGCAAATAACATCAATGAATTTACAAAATACTTACCGAATTTAAAAACAGTTGCTGTTTATGGTGGGGCTAATATTGACCTTCAAGTTAGAGGTTTAAGAAAAGGTGCACAAATAGTTGTAGGAACGCCTGGGCGTACTGTAGATTTAATTAAAAGACGTGTATTAAATTTAGAAACCATTAAATGGGTTGTTTTAGATGAAGCCGATGAAATGCTAAACATGGGCTTTAAAGATGAATTAGACCGCATCTTAGAAGCAACACCATCCGATAAGCAAACCCTTTTATTTTCGGCTACTTTCCCTAAAGAAGTAGATGCCATTGCCAGAAATTACATGAATAATTCCTTCGAAATTTCGGCTGGCAATAAAAATATAAGTACCGTAAATGTAAAACATCATGCTTACATTGTAGAAGAAAAAAACAGATATTCTGCGCTTAAAAGGATAACGGATTTTAATCCAGATATTTATGGTATTGTTTTTTGCAGAACGCGCGAAGAAACTAAAACTGTAGCCGAAAAACTTATTGCTGATGGTTATAGTGCCGATGCTTTACATGGCGATTTATCGCAACAACAACGCGATATGGTGATGCAAAAATTTAGAACAAAGCATTTACAATTGCTTATCGCTACAGATGTTGCCGCTAGAGGTTTAGATGTTACTGATTTAACGCATGTAATTAACTATAAAATTCCAGATCAATACGAAGCTTATACACACAGAAGTGGACGTACAGGACGTGCCGGAAAAGAAGGTATTTCTATAGTTATAGTTAACGGTAGAGAACGCAGTAAATTAAAATCTATAGAGCGCTTAATTTCAAAAACTTTTGAAGTTAAGACAATACCTAGCAGTAAAGATATTTGTGGAAACCAATTAATTAATCTTATAAATAAGGTTAAAGATGTTGATGTTAACGAAAGTGAAATTGAATCTTTCTTACCTAATATTTACAGCGAATTAGAATATTTAAGTCGCGAGGAACTTATTAAACGTTTTGTTTCTGTAGAGTTTAACCGCTTTTTATCTTATTACGAAAATGCTAAAGATATTAATGGAGATGCAAGTAAATCTGTTAAGAGAAAAGACGATGATAGTTATTCTCGTTACTACATAAACATTGGCCAGTTAGACGATTTAAACCCTGGTTCACTTATTGGCATTATCAATAAAAATTTAAAACAAAGCAATTTTGGTATCGGACAAATTGAAATTTTAAAAAGTTTCTCTTTCTTTGAAATTGAAAAAAGTATTAGTGATTCTGATGTTGTTGAAGCTTTAAATAATAAAGATTTTAATAACAGAAAAATTAGCGTAGAGCTCACAACCAAACCAAAACAAAATTCTACCAGAGACAGAGGTGATAGACGCTCTAAATTTAAAGGTTCTAAACCCGATAAATCATCAGGTTTTAAACATGATCGATCTTCAGGGTTTAACAAACGAAAAAGTTCTTCTTCTAGAAGGTAATTACACTTTTAATAGTTTAGAAAAACTTTTTGTGCCTCATTATAAACAGCTTCAAACTTAGTCTGATTTATATTGGTAGCTATCTTTTGTTGGCCAAAATAATTTACCATTTGTTCGGTTGGCATATTGCCTGTAAGTTCATCTGTTGCCATAGGGCAACCACCAAAACCTAATAGCGCACCATCAAATCGGCGGCAGCCAGATGTGTAAGCCGCCTCAATTTTATCTTGCCATGTTGTTGGTGTGGTGTGCAAATGTGCCCCAAATTCAATTTTAGGATACAACGGAATTAAATTTTTAAAAAGATATGAAATAGTCTTAGCATCTGAAGTGCCTATAGTATCAGACAGAGATAATATTTTAACACCCATATTGGCGAGTTTATCTGTCCATTTAGCAACAATATCAACATTCCACGGATCACCATAAGGATTTCCAAATCCCATAGAAAGATACGCCACAACTTCTTTATTTGTTTTTGTTGCAATAGATAAGATGCTTTCCAAAATTTTCAAAGACTCAATTCTTGTTTTACTAGTATTCCGCATTTGAAAATTTTCTGAAATAGAAAAAGGATAGCCTAAAAAATCAATTTCATCAAAACAAGAAGCTTCTTGAGCCCCACGCACATTGGCCACAATGGCTAATAATTTACTTGAAGTTTTTGTTAAATCTAATTTAGATAGTACAGCCGCCGTATCTCGCATTTGCGGAATCGCTTTAGGCGATACAAAACTGCCAAAATCTATGGTATCAAAACCAATTTGTAAAAGCTTGTTAATATAGTTTGCCTTTACAGATGTATCTATAAAGGACTTTATGCCTTGCATGGCATCTCTAGGACATTCTATTAACTTAACGGATTTCATAAAAGCAGTTCAAATATACAAAGAACCACGTTCATATAAGGCAAAAAAAAAATCCTGCAAAAGCAGGATTTTTTTCTTTAACTAACAAATACTAACTTATTGAATCGGCATATTCTACCAAATCAACTATTTTATTTGAGTAACCACACTCATTGTCATACCATGACACAATTTTCATAAAATTACCTGTTAAAGCAATTCCTGCTTTAGCATCAAAAACCGATGTGCAAGTTTCGCCTACAAAATCTTGAGATACAACCATTTCATCGGTATAACCTAAAATTCCTTTCAATTCATTTTCTGAGGCTTCTTTCATCACTTTACAAACTTCATCGTAAGAAACACTTTTACTTAAATTAACTGTTAAATCAACAACAGAAACATCCATAGTTGGTATTCTAAAAGACATACCAGTAAGTTTTCCGTTTAAGGCTGGAATAATTTTCCCAACTGCTTTTGCAGCGCCTGTAGATGAAGGAATAATGTTATGAATTGCTGCACGACCGCCTCTCCAATCTTTTAAAGAAGGACTGTCAACTGTTTTTTGAGTTGCAGTAGCAGCATGGATAGTAGTCATTAAACCATCTACAATACCAAAATTATCGTTTAAAACTTTGGCTATAGGTGCCAAACAGTTTGTTGTACAAGAAGCATTAGAAAAAACGGTATCTGTGGCTTTTAATTCTTTATTATTTACACCCATAACAAACATTGGCGCATCTGCAGATGGTGCAGAAATAACAACTTTTTTAGCGCCACCTTTTATGTGTAAGGCTGCTTTGTCTTTATCTGTAAAGAAACCTGTAGATTCAATAACATAATCTGTATCTACTTCGTCCCATTTTAAGTTTTCTGGATTGCGTTCTGCAGTAATTCTAATTTCATTTCCGTTTACAACAAGTTTTCCATCTTTTACAGAAACCTCACCATCAAATTTACCATGAACTGAATCGAATTTTAGCATATAAGCTAAATAATCAACATCTAATAAATCGTTAATAGCAACTATGCGTACATTAGGTCTGTTCACAGCCGCTCTAAATGCCAATCTGCCTATTCTTCCAAATCCGTTAATTCCAATTTTAATCATATTCTTTATTTAAATTTTAAACAGACATGATGTCTGACACTCTTATTAATTCTTTATTTATTTCATGATGTCCTTTTAAAGCTTCTTCAATAGGACAACTTTCTATTTTTGTATTTACAATACCTACCATTAGATTTGAATGGCCATCTAATAATAATTCTACAGCTTTCACACCCAATCTGCTTGCTAAAACGCGGTCAAAACAAGAAGGCGCACCACCGCGTTGCATATGTCCTAAAACAGAAACACGCACATCGTATTCTGGTAAATGCTCTTCTACATAATCACGTAATTCGAAAACATTTTTCCCCAGTTTATCGCCTTCGGCAATAACAACTATACTCGAAGATTTACCAGCACGTTTACTTCTTTTTAACGAATCTAATAATCGTTCTAAACCTAAATTTTCTTCGGGTATTAAAATTTCTTCAGCTCCAGCGCCAATACCTGCATTTAGAGCAATAAATCCAGCATCTCTGCCCATTACTTCTACAAAAAACAAACGGTTATGCGAACTGGCTGTATCTCTAATTTTATCTATAACTTCTACAACGGTATTTAATGCTGTATCGTAACCAATGGTATAATCTGTGCCAAAAATATCGTTATCGATAGTGCCTGGAATACCAATTAAAGGGAAATTATATTCTTTGTTAAAAATAAGCCCTCCTGTAAAAGAACCATCTCCACCAATAAGGATAAGACCATCTATTTCTGCTGCAATAAGGTTATCATAGGCCTTTTTTCTACCAGCCTCTGTTCTAAACTCATTAGAACGTGCCGATTTAAGCATGGTGCCGCCTTTGTTAATAATACTGCTCACACTTCTGGCACTCATAGGTACAAAATCGCCTTCAATAAGACCTTGGTAACCTCTAAAAACGCCAATACAGTCTATTCTGTAATACGCACAAGTTCTAACAACTGAGCGAATGGCAGCATTCATACCGGGGGCATCGCCTCCAGATGTTAAAACAGCTATTTTTTTAATTTTTTTCATTTTAAATTGAGTTTTCAAATTTACAAATAAACTTCATCTATACTACGTGATGTAAACGATTTATACGAAATCGTTTTCGCATACATTACAACTTCTAACAACTTGATTTTATTTTTATTACAGTCGTAAAATCAAAAGTTACTTTACTTGACAAATCAAGATAAATCTGAAGTGAATTTTTTAAAGGCTCATTTTTTTGGGAATTGAGTCTTTTTGTTTGGTGTTAAAATTTAAGAGCTTATTTTTTAGCTTAAGACTGTCTTTTTTAATTTGTTTTTCCTTCTTTTTTAATTTTTTAAATAAATCTTTCGCATTGTTAAATTCTATTTTATAAGACAAGCCTAAGCCTTGTGTGTATCCCTCTTCATCGGCAACAGCAAACTGAATTTCGTTTTGACGATTAAAAATACGGCCTTGCAGACTTTCTGATTTATTTAAAGGCATGGCAATTTCTACTTCGCCAACCACGTTTGATTGTGTTTTTGAACCAACAGGTACACCTACTTTTCCGTTAATTGTGAATTTTTTACTGATTTTTAAAGAGCCTGAAACCTCAAGCTGATCATCAGTTTTTAAATTGTTTAATTTATTGCCAACATCGTAATTTACGCCTATCTGAAATCTGTTGCCTTCTTTATTTAAAATATCAGATAAAATACTAGAAATACGCTCAGAGAGTGTACCAGTTAAAGCTGCGTTACTGTCGAAATTATAATTGTCTTGATTAAAAAACATCCCTGTAGCTAACAACGAGAAAAACTGTGTCATTTTTTTATCATTATCACTCAATTTAAACTGTAATTCTCCATTAACTGTAGAACTTGCATTTGGTATTTTAACGTCAAAATCTATATTAGATTCATACAATTTTCCTTTTATTTTGGTAATTAAGTCAACATCTACATTACGTGTGCCTCTAACATTTTCAAGAAGAACCGAAGGGTTGGCTTTGGTGTGATAAATGGCCTCTATATCTAGATCGGCGTTATAAGGATTCCCTGTCCAATTTATAGTTCCTCCTTTGTTTACATCAAACGATTTATTGATAACATTTTTGAATTGATAAATGCCATTATCTACTATAAAATTACCAAACATGGTAAAATTACCGTTGGTATTTATATTGATTTGTAAGTTTCCGTCGCCACTACCTTTTAAAATACTGCCTGTCTTTTTATCAATAACAATTTGGGCTACAGCATCTTTGGTAACATCTAAATTAAATTTTATATTTAAACCCTGTAATTCGCCTAAAATAACGTCTTCTAAAGCACGGTTTTTATTTGGATTTGTCTCTTTATTTACAAAATGAATAAGGCTTGAATTGTCTATAGATCTTACATCGCTTAGCGGAATAATAAATTTTGTACCAGCATTAGTTTTGCCATTAACATCAATTAATAAATTGTCTGTAATACCCGTAATTGTAGCGACTCCATTTATAAAACCAGTGCCATAATACAAGGTCTCATCATCTTCTAAAGTATTTAACACCAGTAAATTATCGGTTGTTAATTTTAAATCTAAAAACCATTTCTTAAAATACTCATGAGATATGGTTCCTGTTAAATTAGCTTCGGTGTTATATGTTTCATCAACTAAAGTTGTTGGTAAAAACTCAAAAGTGTGTTTGTATAACTTCACTTTTGGTTCTCCCTTGAAATGATAATCTACATTAATATAAGGGAATTTTAATCCTGCTTTTTGCAATACCAAATCACCATCAATATACGGATTTTCAAGATTGCCTGTAACTTTGGCTTGACCAGTTGCAAAACCACGAATATTTGATAAAACATTTTCGCCTAACGGACTAAAAGCATTTAATTTAAATTTATTTAAAATGATGTCCATATCTAATGTTGGTTTATCTAGTGATAAATCAACTTGACCTTTTGCGTATAAACTTCGCACATCATTCCGATTTATAAGAAGATTTAGCTCATATTTTTTAAAGGTATTAAAACCTTGAGCGTTAAAAATAACATTGCCTTGATAAGAATTATTTACCACAAAATCGTCTATAGTAACATCGGTAATTGGCATCAATAGTCCTTTTATCTGCTTATAATTTAGGTTTCCGTTTATAACCCCTTTTAAAGACAAACTATCAATTTTTGGGGTAATATTTTCTAAAGCTACATTCTTTAAATTGAGCTGAATGTCTTTTGTGTCTTTTCCAGAAATAAAACCAGCAACATCTGCTTTTTGAATGCCAGACTGTAAATCTATTTTCACAATTTCGAAAGCTTTAAAATCATCATCAAAGATTATTTTATTGGCTTTATTATTTGTTGGGTTTAATTGCCAATTAATATTCTTAATATTTACCGAAGATTTTTTAACACCAAAAACAGATTTGCCATTTGCCATTTTAGTATTATACATACTCAAACTGTATTTTTCTGACAAAGAATCGCCTCCATAAAAATCGGTTCTTAAAAACAATGTGTCTTTTAACTTTACATTTACCAAGTTTATTTTAGACACATTATAATAAGTCGAATTTATTTTAGAAACTGTAAGTAATGTGTTGAATAAAGGGTTTTTATTATCTACTTGCAGATTAATATCTTCTATTGTGTTTTTAAATAAATCTAATTGTGGTGATTTAAAATTGAGCGAAAAACTGTTATTACTTGTGGCTAAACTTCCTTTTAAAAATGTATTTGGTGCTACTTTTATCTCAGGATAAAAAACCTCAATAATTTTATTATAAATTTTAAAATTATAGCTCAAATCCTGATTAGGTGTCACTGCTTTAAAATTGTATTTTGACAATAAGCTCCCCAATCCGTTCTTAACCAAATCTGGCAGTTCTCTAAGTTTAAAATCGCCCTTGAGTTTGCCACTAATAATATCGGTAGAATTGATATCAATTGTTCTAATTTTATCTTCAAAATTTGATCCTATAACAAAATCTTTGAAAAAATAAATGTTCTCTAAATTTGTATAAGATGCATCATTAAATTTAATCTGTCCTTCTAATTCATCAAGTGTATTGCCTTTAAAATCAAAAGAAATACCGCCTTTTAAAATAGAAACAGCATCCTTTTTAAATAAGTTGAGCTCGTTAAAATTGGCATAATTAACATCCGTTTTAAAATTATATACATTTTGTTTTTTAGAAAAATCGGCTATGCCATTTAAAGTTAGCTTTAAATTAGGGTCGGCAGCAATAAGATTCCCTTGAAATTTATTGTATTTATAAACGCCATCAACCGAAATGTCTTTATAAGTATAAGCTTTATATTGATGTTTAGAAATTTTAGCCTTAAAAGCTGTGTTTAATTTATCTCTTGTAAAACCCTGCCCATTTATATAAGACTGCATGCTAAAATCACCCACCAAAGAATCTTTAACTATTTTACCTAAGTTAAAATTTTTAAGTCCAAGTGTGCCTTTATATTTTATAAAATCAACATTTTCAATATCATCAAAATCCATATTAAGATTTATAAAACCAATATCTGAACTAATTTGACTTTGGGTTTTAATACTTGTTCTGGTAATATCTGTTTTACCTTTTACAGAAAAATTACCCAGCTCCTCTGAAGCATCAGGTAAATTTGATCCTAACAAACCCGGTAGTAATTTTTTTAGCTGATTGGCATTGGCAGACAACTTCTTAATATCGGTTTCTAATTTAAAAGGCGCAACATCCTTAAAAGAATTTATAAGATGCATATGCCCTTCTATCTCAACATCTGTACTTGTAGAAGCTTGTAAATTATTTAATTTAAAATCGTTTAAAGTGCCTTGCATATCCGAGGTCAAAATAATATGTTCTTTGCCATCTAAACCATCGTAAAAATGTTTTAAATCTTGAACTGATAATGATGATTTTCTAAAAACTGCTTTAATCTGAACACTGTCATAAAAATATTTTAAATTTTCTCGCTTGTAAGAAAAATCCATATCCATTGACACTGTAGAAGTTTTTGTTTTAATCTTTGAATTATGGAATTGCATACCGTTTAAGGCATAATCAAAGTCAGTGTCAAACTGAATAACATTTAATCCATGGTCTTCTAAAAATTGTAAATGGCGGATTTTAGCAGAGACATTCGGCCCTTGAATTTTAAAAGCATTTAAATCGCCTTTTAAATCTTTGTAAAATGCCAATGGTTTTTCACTAAAATTAAAATCGTATAAATAAAAATTACCACTAGTTAAATTGATTTTATTAGCTATCAATAAAAACTCCGAGGGCTTTCCTGTAGGTACTTCATCATCAAACTTTTCTACAAAAATGCTGATATTATCATTGGTTTCTCCTTTATACGTCACCATTTTAGAGTTGACGCCGCTCATCTTTACATCATCAAAAAGAATCTTATTATTATAAGCTTTTTTATAACTAAAAATAGATGTGCTAAAATTCTCAACATCAATCATTGGTTCTTGATGGTGGTCTTTTATATGAATTCCTTTTAACTGAATTTTACCCAAATAAGATAAATCTACTTTATCAATTAAAATATTGGTTTTGTAAGATGTGTTTAAATCCTTTGTTACAATTAAGGCCAAATAGGTTTGTACAGCTGAAATTGAAAATAATATAACAGCTAAGACAAAACTAATCATAAGTCCTAACAACAACCTAAACCCTATTTTTTTTATACGTTTAATACGCTTAAATATTTTACATTTGTAAGCGTAAAAGTACATTTTTCGTGCCACATTCTCAAAAAAGAAATTGGCCTTTCAAAATGCCTTTAACCAACTATAAAATGCAAGAAAAACCTGTTTACATATTGGCTATAGAATCTTCTTGCGATGATACTGGTGCTGCTGTTTTATGCAATAACAAGGTATTATCTAATGTTATAGCTGGTCAAGAAATTCACGCAAAATATGGTGGTGTTGTTCCAGAACTGGCCTCAAGAGCGCACCAACAAAACATCGTTCCAGTAGTTGCCCAAGCTATAAAAGAATCGGGTATTTCTAAAAATCAGCTTGACGCGATAGCTTTTACCCAAGGTCCAGGTTTAATGGGCTCTCTTTTGGTAGGCGTTTCATTTGCAAAAAGTTTGGCTATGGCATTAAACATTCCGTTGCTTGCCATAAACCACATGCAAGCACATGTATTGGCACATTTTATTGAATATGAAAATTCTAAAATTCCCACTTTCTCTTTTTTATGTTTAACCATCAGTGGTGGGCATACACAAATTGTTAAACTAACAGACTATTTTAGTTTTGAAATTTTAGGACAAACTATTGATGATGCCGTAGGTGAAGCCTTTGATAAATCGGCAAAAATTTTGGGTTTAGATTATCCTGGCGGCCCATTTGTAGATAAATACGCCCAATTTGGAAACCCATTATCTTTTAAATTCCCATATCCTAAAACTAAAAATCCTTTAGATTTTAGCTTTAGTGGATTAAAAACGGCTGTTTTATATTTTATTCAGAAAAAAGTAAAAGAAAACCCCGATTTTATCACACAAAATCGTGATGATATTTGTGCTTCAATTCAGCATACCATTATTAATATTTTAATGACAAAACTGGAATTGGCAGTAACACAAACAGGTATAAAGCAAGTAGCCATTGCAGGAGGTGTGTCGGCAAATTCGGGCATAAGAAAAGCTTTACAACAAGCCGAAACTGATTTAGGCTGGCAGTGTTTTGTGCCAAAATTTGAATATACCACAGACAATGCAGCTATGATTGGTATTGCTGGTTATTATGCGTATTTACAAAATAATTTTGCCGCGAATGACAGTGTTGCAAAAGCACGCATGACATTATAATTAACACTTAACTTTCTTACAACATGAAACTTATAAAGTCATTAATCATAATTTTAATAATTTCTTTTGGATATATAAACACCTATTCTCAAGAAATAATTGCGCCTTTAACAAATATTGATGTGCAACATTATCACTTTTATATTGCTGTTAACGACAGCACAAATGCAATTGAAGCCACAGCTAAAATTGAGATTAAATTTTTAAAAGAAACACCCAATATTTCATTGAATCTTATCAAAAAAAGTGAAGATAACAAAGGAATGCTTGTTTCTAAAGTTTTACAAAATGACAAACCAGTTATATTTGAACAAACCGAAGAGCTCTTAAATATAACTGTAGAAAAATCAAAACAAAATAAAAATGCCACTTTTACAATCAGCTATTCTGGCATACCAAAAGACGGTTTAATAATTTCGAAAAACATGTTTGGCGACAGAACTTTCTTTGGCGATAATTGGCCAAACAGGGCTCAAAATTGGCTGCCTTGTATAGATTATTTATCCGATAAGGCTTTTGTCGATTTTTATATTACCGCCCCCGTACATTATCAAGTAATAGCAAATGGATCTTTGAAAGAGCAAAGCAATCTCAATCAGAATTATACCTATCATCATTGGCAATCTAGTGTCCCTTTACCCACCGATGTAATGGTTATTGGTATTGCAAAATTTGCCGTTCAACATCTTGGCAAAGTCAACAATATTCCTATTTCAAGTTGGGTTTATCCACAAAATAAAGAGGATGGATTTTACGATTACGCTGTCGCGGATAAAATCTTGACTTATTTTATCAAAACCATAGGCAATTATCCTTATAAAAAATTGGCAAATGTGCAATCTAAAACACGTTTTGGTGGGATGGAAAATGCCAGTAACATTTTTTATTATGAAAAGTCGGTTACGGGCAAACAAGATCACGAAGATTTATTGGCGCACGAAATTGCCCACCAATGGTTTGGCGATTCGGCCACAGAATCAGATTGGCCCCATCTGTGGTTAAGCGAAGGTTTTGCAACCTACCTTACCAATTTATACCTAGAAAATAACTCCAATAAAGAAACTTTAGACACGCGCTTAAAAAAGCAACGTCAAAAAATTATTGCCTTTTCTAAAAAATGGCAAAAGCCTGTAGTAGATTTTAATACCACAAACTTAATGCGCCTTTTAAATGCCAATTCTTACGAAAAAGGCGGCTGGTTTTTACACATGCTTCGCCGTAAATTAGGTGATAACTTATTTAACAAAGCGCTCAGAACTTACTACGATACCTACAAACTTAAAAATGCCGATACTGAAGATTTTCAGAAAATTGTGCAGCAAGTTTCGGAAAAAGATTTGGAAGTTTTTTTCAATCAGTGGCTGTATAAAGTTGGGCAACCAAAGCTAGATGTGCAGTGGTCTTTCAATCATAAAAAAATAAAAATTACCATCGCTCAAGTTCAAGGTTTTGACACTGTTTTTAATTTTCCGCTAAGCATAAAATTCATTTTTAAAGACAACTCGAGTATTATAAAAACCTTTAACATCAGTCAAAAAACAGAAGCATTTAAATTTCAATCCGATAAGGAAATTATCAAAATTGAATTAGATCCCAATACCGATTTACTTTTTGAAGAAGGTATTGTTAAATAAAGACTTTATAGCCATAACTTTGGTTATCTTTGCAAACTGAAAAAAATATTATGCGCTTACATAGAAATTTGGTTTTAGCTGTTTTAGAAGCTTTAAATTACATATTTAACGATGGTTTAATGGCCAGTAAAGTCGTTGAAAAAACCTTAAAAAAAGACAAACGTTGGGGTTCTAACGACCGTAAATTTATAGCCGAGACTATTTACGAAATTGTTAGATGGCGCCGTTTATACAACGAAATTGCTGGTACAAAAGACCACTATACCAAAGATAATTTGTGGAAAATATTTGCCGTTTGGGCCATACTAAAAGGCATCAAATTACCAGAATGGGGACATTTTATTGGTACGCCAGAGCGTCGTATAAAAGGAAAATTTGATGAAATTCAGAGTGTTAGAAAAATAAGAGAATCTATTCCAGATTGGTTAGACGCATTAGGCGAAAAAGAATTGGGCAAATTGTGGGACAAAGAACTCCACGCTTTAAACCAACCTGCCGAAGTTATTTTAAGAGTAAACACGCTTAGAACCACAAAAATTGCACTTAAAAAGAAATTAGAATCAGAAGGTGTGGCTGTAAAAATTCACGCCAAATATCCAGATGCTTTAATATTAGTAGAACGCAAAAATGTATTTATTACCGAAGCTTTTAAAAATGGTTTTTTTGAAGTGCAAGACGCCTCATCGCAATTGGTTTCTGCCTTTTTAGATGTACAACCTGGCTTTAGAGTTATTGACGCCTGTGCGGGTGCAGGTGGAAAAACCCTTCATTTAGCGAGTTTAATGCAAAATAAAGGTCAGATTATTGCTTTAGATATTTATAAAAACAAACTAAACGAATTAAAGCGTCGTGCCAAACGCAATGGTGCACATAATATTGAACAACGACATATTGAATCTAGTAAAACTATTAAAAAACTGCACAATTCGGCAGACCGTCTTTTAATAGATGCGCCTTGTAGCGGTTTGGGTGTTTTAAAACGCAATCCAGATGCCAAGTGGAAATTAAAACCCGAGTTTATTGATCAAATTAAAGTTACCCAACAAGAAATTCTTAATAATTACTGTAAAATGCTTAAGGTGAAAGGTCAAATGGTTTATGCCACATGTTCTATATTGCCTTCGGAAAATAAAGCTCAGATAACTGAATTTTTAAAAAATAATGCTAATTTTAAACTCTTAAAAGAACAAAAAGTAAGTCCGGTACAATCTGGTTTCGACGGATTTTACATGGCATTACTAGAAAGAACCGCATAAGGCTTATGAAAAAAACACTACTCCTATTATTACTTGTTACAAGTCAGTTTATAATTGCTCAAATGCCAGCATATTATAACGATGTTACTATCAACTTAACTGGGATGGATCTTTTCTCTGAACTCAATCAAAAAGTAACTATAACTCATACCACACTAATACCTTATGGATGGACTGCGCAGCAACAAGCTGATGTAAACCCACAAAATAATACCAAAGTTTTATTAATATATGGATGGGAAAACGGTACCGATGGAAATGTGCAAAATGATCGCGAACGTGGTATAAACAGCAATAGTGGTGATAATGGCGATTGGAACCGCGAACATGTTTTTGCAAAAGCACTGGCCAATCCTAAATTAGAAACATCTCCTGCTGGCCCTGGAACCGATTTACACAATTTACGCCCATCGGATGTGCAATGGAATGCCGCACGAGGCAGTTTAAAATTTGCTGCCGGAAGTGGTAATTCAGGCACCAGCAATGGTGGTTGGTATCCGGGAGACGAGTGGAAAGGAGATGTGGCACGTATTATAATGTATATGTATATCCGCTACGACGGTAATGGCAGTTCTCTTACAGAAACACAATGTTATCCTATAAATGTGGGTATTGGAACTGTTAAAAGTATCGATAACAAAATGGTAGATTTATTTTTACAATGGAATGCAGAAGACCCAGTATCTGATGTTGAATTACAACGCAATCCTGTTAGTGTTACAATGCAAGGTAATCGCAATCCGTTTATAGATAATCCTGCTTTTGCAACCCGTATTTGGGGCGGTACACAAGCCGAAGATACTTGGGGTACTTTGGCTGTATCCGATTTTACATTTACCGATTTTAAAGTGTATCCAAATCCATCAAATACACATAGCATTAACATAAGTTTGCCCAATCAGCAAGAAGCTACAATAAGTTTGTACAACATTAGTGGCCAATTGATACGCCAACAAAAAATGACGGCAACCTCAACAGAATTAACAAACCTACCTACTGGTTTTTACATGTTAAAAATGACCTCTAATACCCAAACAATTGTTAAAAAAGTGATTGTTAATTAGGTCTTTTATCTATTGCTTTTTTCTTATTTTTTTTAATCTGATAAATGTTATATTTGTTGGGCTATAACAAATTGCCACCAAAGAACTAAGTAAGAAAATTCCCCTATGAACCGACTTATAAAAATAGATAAAACTTCAGATATTTTACCAGCATACAGACAGACACCTATCGCACTTTTGTTGGAATATCACAATCTTAACAAGCCTTTTGATGATTATAATGATGCCCAACTTTTAGTAGGCATGTGTATGGATAACAGAAACCATCTTAACATTCCCGACAATTTTTCATTTATAATTCGTTCTGGCGGCGCCAATTTAAAATACAGCGAGTTTAAAGTGTCGTATGCCATTTCTATTGGCGGCATAAAACATATTGCTTTAATAGGTCACAATAATTGTGGCATGAGCAATCTTAAAGCACGTAAAGATGAATTTATAAAAGGTATGATAAATAATGCTGGTTGGTCAAAACAAAAAGCGACATCTCATTTTGTGAAATATGAAGTGAAATTCGAAATAGGAAATGAAATAGATTTTATTTTGAGTGAGACAAAAAGACTTCGCTTAAAATATCCAAAAATTTGCATTGCACCAATGCTCTATAAAGTAGAAGATAGGCGTTTGTATTTAATAAATGAAAACTAACATAAATACCACTTTAAAAAGAAGCCTTGTCTTATTAATAATTGTTCTTTTACATGTTAGTTTAGCAAAGGCGCAGAGTTTTACTGTTATGTCCTACAACATTCGTTACGACAATGATTGGGATACAAAAAATGCATGGAACGACAGAAAAGATAATATTGTAAAACTGCTAACGGCCCAAAATCCAGATATTTTTGGCATACAAGAAGGCTTGGTAAATCAGGTAAAATTTATAGCCTATGCGCTTAAAAATCATAAATATATAGGCGTTGGTAGGGATGGTGGGAATAGTGGTGAGTTCTCTGCCATTTTTTATGACACCTCAAAATTTAAAGTTTTAAAAAGTGGCACCTTTTGGTTGTCAGAAACGCCAGATAAAATCTCTAAAGGTTGGGATGCAGTTTTAAACAGAATCTGTACTTATGGCCTTTTTAAAAACTTAAAAACCCATAAAAAAGTGTGGGTTTTTAACACGCATTTTGATCATAAAGGATCTTTATCTAGAGAAAAATCGGCTGCATTAATCTTAAATAAAATACGTCAGATAAATACAAAAAAATATCCTGTTGTACTTACCGGCGATTTAAATACAAACCCTTCAGAAAAACCTGTCACACTTCTAAAAACTGAACTTGAAGACGCTTTAGATAAATCTGACAAACCTTTTATCGGGCAAACCGGTACCTTTAACGGCTTTAATAATGAAGCGCCTGTGCTTATAAAAATTGATTATATTTTTATTAAAAACTTAAACGTAAGCAACTATATACATATAGATGATAGGGTAAATAAAAAACATATCTCAGATCATTTACCCATTATGGCTATTTTAAACTTTAAAGAAGTGTCAAAAAACTGAAGCAAATCAGTTTATTAAACACTTTAATTGTAATATGTTAAATAATTTTATAAAAATTACCCTTTGTGTTTTATAAATATTATCTTTGTTACTTTAACAACTTATTTATAATCACATAATGAAAAAAGGTACAGTAAAATTCTTTAATGAATCTAAAGGTTTTGGATTTATTACAGATGACGAAACAAACAAAGAATACTTTGTACACGTTTCTGGATTAATTGATTCAGTTAATGAAGGTGATACAGTAGAATTCGAATTGGCAGAAGGTAGAAAAGGTTTAAACGCTGTAAATGTTAAAGCAATTTAATATTTAATTTTTAACTTTTTAAAATCTAAAAGTCCACACAATGTGTGGACTTTTTTTATGCTCTTTTTTAACTCTTCTCTTTAAGCATAGGCACAAATTTAAAATCGCCAAAAACGTGCTTTTCAAAATCCTTTTCACCTTTTCTAATAACCAATGTCATAATTTGTACATCTTTACCAACAGGAATAACCAAACGTCCACCTATTTTAAGCTGACTTAACAAAGCTTTCGGAATTACAGGTGCGCCTGCCGTTACAATAATACCATCAAAAGGGGCGAAATCTGGCAAACCTAAATAGCCGTCACCAAAACGCATTGCCTTAGGTCTGAATCCTAATTTGGGTAAAAATAGAGATGTTTTTTTATACAACTCTTGTTGGCGTTCTATGGTATATACTTTCGCTTTTAAAGAAATTAAAACAGCCGTTTGAAAGCCCGATCCTGTTCCTATTTCTAAAATACTTTGATTGGGTTTTACTTCTAATTTTTGTGTCTGAAAAGCAACTGTATAAGGTTGTGAAATGGTCTGATTGGCAGCTATAGGAAAAGCTTTGTCTTGATAAGCAAAGTTTTCGAAACTAGAATCCATAAATAAATGCCGTGGAATTTTCGCAATAGCCTTTAATACATTTGTATCGACTATTCCCTTATCCGATAAGGTTTTTACCAACTGATTTCTAAGCCCTTGATGTTTGAGTGTGTCTTTTAGCAATCTCTTAAATTTGAGGACTTAAAAGTAGCGTTTTCTCCCTAAAGATTATTATTTTTGTTCAAAACAAAATTTATGCTAAAAGTAGGTGTACTTGGCGCTGGCCATCTCGGTAAAATTCATTTAAAGTTACTACAACAATCTTCTAAATACCAATTAATTGGATTCTACGATCCAAATAAAAAAAATGCAGCTCTGGTTGCAAAAGAGTTTGGTTATACAAAGTTTGACAACATTTTAGAACTTATAAAAGCCGTAGATGTTATTGATATTGTAACGCCTACCCTATCTCATTACGATTGCGCCGTAGAAGCTATTAAAAATGGGAAACATATTTTTGTTGAAAAACCTATTACTACTACTGTTGCAGAAGCACATTCTTTACAAAACTTACTTAAAGAGAAAAACATAAAAGGACAAGTGGGTCATGTAGAACGTTTTAATCCCGCTTTTTTAGCAGCCAAAGAAGCCATCAATAATCCTATGTTTATAGAATCGCACCGGTTGGCAGAATTTAACCCACGTGGTACAGATGTGCCTGTGGTTTTAGATTTAATGATTCACGATATCGACATTATTTTAAGTGTGGTTCACAGCCCTATTAAACACATCAGCGCAAGCGGTGTATCAGTTATTAGCGATACGCCAGATATTGCCAATGCACGTATTGAATTCGAAAATGGCTGTGTGGCCAATCTTACGGCCAGTCGTATTTCTTTAAAAAATATGCGTAAAACGCGATTTTTTCAAAAAGACGCCTACATTTCAGTTGATTTTTTTGAAAAGAAAAGCGAAGTAGTACGCATGAAAGATGTGCCAGAAAATCCAGATGAATTTGCCATGATTTTACAAAATGCCGAAGGCGTTAAAAAGCAAATCTATTTTGAGAATCCAAATGTGACAGAAAACAATGCCATTCTTGAAGAATTAGAAACTTTTGCCGATGCCATAAATAACAATACAACGCCAATTGTACCTTTTAAAGATGGTGCAAAAGCCTTAGAAGTAGCACAACAAATAATAGATAATTATTAAAATATTTACAATGAAAAATGTAGCAGTTATTGGTGCAGGTACTATGGGAAATGGTATTGCACACACATTTGCACAATTTGGATATAATGTTCACTTAATTGATATCAGCCAAGAAGCTCTAGATAAAGGCATGGCTGCTATTGTCAAAAATTTGGACAGAATGCTTGCTAAAGATAAAATTACCGAAGCCGAAAAAAAAGCAACTATAGCTAATATTACAAGCTTTACGGATATTAAAACAGGGGTTCAAAAAACAGATTTGGTTGTAGAAGCAGCTACAGAAAATAGCGATTTAAAATTGCGCATTTTTAAAGAATTAGATGCCGTTTGCCCAAAGGATACCATTTTGGCAAGCAATACTTCATCAATTTCTATTACCAAAATTGCATCGGTAACAAACAGACCAGATAAAGTTATTGGCATGCACTTTATGAATCCGGTACCAGTAATGAAATTGGTAGAAATAATTCGTGGTTATTCTACTTCTAATGCCGTTACCGAATTAATAATGGACATCTCAAAAAAGTTGAATAAAGTTCCTGTAGAAGTCAATGATTACCCTGGCTTTATCGCCAACCGAATTTTGATGCCAATGCTAAACGAAGCTATTTACGCACTTTACGAAGGTGTGGCAGGTGTTTACGAAATTGATACTGTTATGAAACTAGGTATGGCGCATCCGATGGGTCCTTTACAACTAGCTGATTTTATTGGTTTAGATGTGTGTCTGTCAATTTTAAATGTGCTTTACGATGGTTTTGGAAATCCAAAATACGCACCGTGTCCGCTATTGGTAAATATGGTTACCGCAGGTAAAACTGGCGTAAAATCTGGTGAAGGTTTTTATGATTATACTGCGTCTAGAAAAGCTGAAAAAATTGCAAAACAATTTGTTTAGACTTGTACTTCTCTGTTCAGTACTCTACTTGTGCTCTTTAACTTTGAGTGCACAAAATAGAGTGTGGTACGCTCCTACCAAAATCGGTTTTATGTATGGATATGGCGACCAGAGAGGCGCCTTTTTAAAGGATAAAGATTATAGTTATAGCTCTAATACTATTAGAGCCCAGTTATACTATCCGATAAGGAAAGGTAAATTGAGTTTAGACTTAGTTGTAGAACCAACCATTGGTTTTGCCAAACATCAGCTTTTAAATTTCTACTTTATAGAACCAGATCAACCCGACTATTTGGCTAAACGAGAAGAATTTACACAAAGTAAACTATTGACAGAATATATTTTAACTGCCAGTTTGATTTTACGCCATAAAATATACAAATCAAATAGTTTTTATATAATTGTAGGTTTTGGCCCCATGATAATTAGCAAACGTACAGAACGTTTGGCTAAAGGTTTTGCTTTTTCTGACACTATAGGTCTGGGTATTACTACCAAGATTGCAAAAAAAACTTATTTTGATATAAGAGCACGTCTAAGACATTTATCTAATGCCGAATTACAACACCCAAATAGTGGTATTAATATAGCTACTCTAGAAGCTGGTTTTAGTTTTGATTTATAACCAGCGTAAAAAATAATTCATCATTTTTGCTTTAAGCTCTACATTTAATTTATTAAATGTGGCCATTTCTTCGCTTAACAATACCTGATTTGAACGATGTGAATTATCTACTTTATCTAAATCGGTTAATTTATCAAGTAAATTCATTTTAAACTTAATACGGTGCTTTAACTTATTTAAAGCATCTTTTTCATTTGCTATTTTGTTTTGAAACTTTTCTAAAGGCACCATGGCCTCTTGACCTAAGTTTCTGATAGACAATTCTCCTAATTTTTTTTCAAAAAAACCTAACTCTTCTTTATGAAATTTAAGTTCTCTTAACCACACATCTAAATTAAATTTTAAATCACCCAAATGTAGCAATTGTGTCTCCATAGTTCTTAAGTTTTAAATTAACCCCATAAAGTTAAATAAAAAACAGAAACTAAACTCTGATTTATGTCATAATTTTAACAGTAAAATTTAGCCTTAATCCCTTATAAAAAAAGCACTAAAAAAGACGCTTAAAAATAAGCGCCTTTTTTATCAATTATATTTGTTATCTATTTAATTATTATTATCCTTTTTCTCATCATCTTTCTTGGCTTTATTCCATACTTTAATTTCATCTTCTGGACCTACTCCTTTTAAAACTTCAACGTTTATACCATCAGATAAGCCTAATTCAACATCACGCTTTTCAAACTCTTGGTCTCCCTTTTTAATTTCAACATAAGGTTTTTCCGTTTTTTTATCAAACTTTAAAAGCGATTCTTTAATTGACAACACACTATCTCTTCTGTCTAAAATTATTGAAGCATTGGCACTATAACCAGCTCTTATAAAATAATCTTTATCTAATTTAACATCGGCTTTAATTTTAAATTGAACAGCGCCATTTTCTTCAGTTCCTTTTGGGGCAATAAAATTTAATTTTGCTTTAAATTCTTTTTTACCAATAGCGCCAAGTGTTACATTTAAGATTGTTCCTTTTTTAAGTTTTCCAACTTCGGCTTCGTCTACCCTACCTTCAAAAATCATTTTACTTAAATCGGCTATAGAAGCAATTGTAGTTCCTGCATTAAAACTGTTACTTTGTATCACTTGATCGCCTTCCTTTACAGGGATTTCTAATATAATACCAGTCATAGTGGCTCTAATATTGGTATTAGCCACGCCGCCAAGACCAGAAGTTGATCCTTTTTTGATGATATCATAATCGCCAAGAGCATTTTTTAAATCTTGCTGTGACTGAAAATAAGGAAGTTCAACTTTTTCAAAATCAGATTTAGAAATAACACCTTTATCAAATAAGGCTTTGTTACGTAAGTAGTTAATTTCGGCGTTTTTAAGCTGAATTTTCACAGTTTCAACACGACCTTTAGCACTATTTAATGATTGCACATTTGGCACAACTCTAACGGTAGCAATTAAATCGCCTTTATTAACTTTAGCACCTTCTTCTAAGAAAATAGTTTCAATAATACCTGCAATTTGAGGTTTCACTAGAATTTCTTCTAAAGGAACTACTTTTCCTGTGGCTACGGCTTTATTAATAATAGTTGCTTTAAAAGCCTTTTCTGTAGTATATTCTATGGGTGATTTTGCGTTTTTCTTAGCAAACCATATCATGATGGCTAAAAATAATATACCGAATACGCTAAATAAAATAATTTTTACTGTTTTGTTCATGATTTTAAATTTTTATTCTTCTCTTAATGCTTCTATTGGTTTTATGCTTACAGCGCGTTGCGCTGGTATTAATCCTATTAAAGTTCCTAAAATGACCAGAGTTCCAAAGGCTATTAAAATGACTGGAATATCTACTGTAGGGTTTGTTAATGCGGCATCTGGACCTTTACCCATTGTGGCATCAATGAGCATCAAAACTAATCCGCCTGCAATGATTCCTAAAGCACCTGCAATACTAGTTAAAAATACAGATTCTAGTATTATTTGCCTTTTAATTTCCCAAGGTGTAGCGCCTAATGCACGCCTAACGCCAATTTCTTTGGTGCGTTCTTTAACTGTTATTAACAATATATTTCCGATGGCAAATACACCAGCAATTAAAGTTGCAATACCTACAAACCAAGTTAAAAATTGCATACCTGTTAAAAATCCTGTTACTTTAGCTATTTCTTTTCCTAAATTAAAGCTTCCAAAAGCCCTGCTGTCTTCTGGATTTACTTTATGAAGATTTTTTAATAATAATTTTACATCAATTTCTATTTGCGAAATATCAAATTCTGGTTTTCCTGTTATCATCAACCAGCCAATGGTGTTGCCTCTATTGTAAACTTGTTGAAATGTTGTAAACGGAATATGAATATTACCTTGAGGCCCTCCTGTTCTAACAGAACCCTCTTTATACATGCCAACCAGTTTATAATTAATATTGTTAATTTTAATGTATTGACCAATTGGATACTCGTCTTTATCAAACAATTGTTTGTAAATTTCTTCTTCTATAACACAGACTTTTTTATTTTCGTGGATATCATTATCATTGATAAACCTTCCCCAAACCATGTCCTTTTTTTGAACCTTATCTAATTCAGGATAATCACCATAAATACCAAAAGTTCCAGATTTAAAATTATTAGTTGCTACAGCTTGTGTTTGATGTCTTGGCACTACAAAATCAAGTCCTTTAATCTCTCTCCTAATATTGTCTAAATCAGTCATTTTTAATGTGAGTCTTCTGCCTTCTTGAAATCCTTTAAAAGGTTCGCTTGTGGCTTGTGCCCATACAAAAACACTATTGGTAGCAAAGCTTCCAAATAATTTATTAAAATTATTTTCAACACCTTTTGCTGCTCCTAGTAAAACAACCAATAAAAATATGCCCCACATAACACCAATTATGGTAATACCCGTACGTATTTTATTTTTACGAATACTGCTGTAAATTTCTTGCCATGTATCTATGTCAAATAAAAACTTCATAAATTATTCGTCGTTTAGTGCTACTATTGGTTTTATACTTGCCGCTCTTTTTGCAGGAATATAACCCGCAATTGTGCCAGAGATTATTAAAATTATTGTGGCGCCAACAACAACATAATTTTCAACACTCGGATTTAAAATAAAATATTTTTCGAGACTACTACCTAATGCTTTTAGGGCAAATACCCCCAGCATTAATCCGGCATAACCGGCAATAGCAGTCACAAAAATAGATTCCATCATTATCATACCTATAATAGATTTTGGTGTGGCTCCCAAAGCTTTTCTAATACCTAATTCTTTGGTACGTTCTTTTACTATAAAAACCATAATATTACTAATGCCTATAACGCCGGCAATGAGTGTGCCTATACCAATAAAAAGTATGATTATATTCAATACCATCATAAATGACTGGACATTTTTTGTGCCTTCGGCATAATTACGAACGCGAATGCCTGCCTGATCTCTAGGATCTACTTTGTGTTTTTCTTTTAAAACTTTTGTCAATAAATTGGTAAATTTCAAAGCTTTGTCTACACTTAAACTTGGATTATAGGTAAAGCCAAAATTATCTATATCTTCATTATTGCGATACATGCCTTGGGCTGTTGTGAAAGGTGTGTATATATACCTCTCATCATTATCGCCTCCAGGATCATTAAATACACCTATTACTTGATAAGAGATACCATCTAAAATGATGTTTTTACCTAAGGCATATCTATTTCCAAACAAATCTTTTTCTACCAATCTGCCAATGGCAACAACTTTTGATCTTCTTTTTAAATCTAAAACACTTATAAAGCGTCCGTCTTGCATAACAGCCGACTCTAATGGTAAATAATCTGGATAAACACCTCTTACCGTATATCTGTTTTGTTCACCCTTATATATTGCTTGTACATTATTCCTTTGAATATTTGGGCTAAAAAACTGAATATCATCTTCAAATTTCTCATTAATGAACTTAATGTCTTCGTTTTTAAACTGAATTCTTCTACCACTTTGTAAACCTTTATAAGGCTTTGTAGTCTTACCTGGATTTATATAAACCGAGTTTTGCGCATCGCCAGCAAATTGTTTTTCGAATGTGTGTTTTAGACCATTTCCGACGCCAAACAATAGGGTGAAAAGCAAAATAGCAAAAGCAATTGTAAAACCAGACAACGCTGTTCTTAGCTTATTTTTGCCAAGCGTTTGAAAAATTTCTATCCAACGATCTAAATCAAACATAATTTATACTGTAGCTTTTTTAATTACGCGTTCATCACTAATAATAACGCCATCTTTTAAACGCACTATTCTATCTGTTTCTGCGGCAATATCTTCTTCGTGTGTTATTACAAATACTGTCATCCCTTCACGGTTAATTCCTTTAAGCAATTCCATAACGGCATGAGAAGTGGTTGAGTCTAATGCTCCTGTTGGCTCATCGGCTAAAACCACTTTAGGATTTGTAACCAAAGCACGTGCTATAGCCACACGTTGTTTTTCGCCACCAGAAAGTTCGCTTGGCAAATGGTTTGCCCTATCTTTTAAACCAACTTTGTCTAAATATTGTAAGGCTATTTCTTGACGTTCTTTTCTACCAATACCTTGATAATATAATGGTAATGATACATTTTCTAAGGCCGTTTTATAGTTTATTAAATTAAATGACTGAAATACGAACCCTAAAAATTTATTTCTAAGAATAGCTGCTTTTTTCTCGTTTAGGTTTTCTATACGCTGGCCGTTAAGAATATAATCTCCTGAGTCATGAGTATCTAATAAACCCACAATGTTTAAAAGTGTTGATTTACCAGAGCCCGAAGAGCCCATAATAGATACAAACTCGCCTTCTTTAATATGTAAATCTAGACCTTTTAAAACGTGTAAAGATTCTTTACCAATGGGATAAGATTTGTGTAAATTATGTAGTTTAATCATTAATTGATATTTTTATAGCGAAATTAATTATTGTGTGTGTTTTTAGCTCCTAATTATTTGTTAAAAACTTAACTTATTTACAGTAATTAAACTCTAAATATGATACCCTTAAAAAACACATCTATCATTTTGTTTGACGGTGTTTGCAACCTTTGCAATGCATCGGTGCAATTTGTCATAAAACATGATAAAAAAAAACGTTTGTTATTTGCATCACTCCAATCAGACGCTGCAACAAAAATTTTGTTACAGTTAAATCAAAAATCTTTTAAAAATTTTGACAGTATTGTATTAATAGAAAACGAAGTGGTTTATTTTAAATCGGATGCGGCTTTGAGAATTGCCAAAAATTTAAATGGTCTCATCAAATTATGCTACATTTTTATAATTATACCCAAACCTTTACGGGATGGCATTTATAATTATATAGCTAAAAACCGCTATAAGTGGTACGGAAAAAAGGAATCGTGTAGATTACCTAGTCCAGCTGAAGCAGATAGATTTTTGTAATTACTTTAGATATTTTAAACTAAAGTTAACCTCTTTGTTCTTGTTTATATTTATAGTTTAAAATCTATAATTATTATTTAGTTGGATAATTATCATCCCAATCTTTAACTTTTGGTTTATGCAATTTACCTAGAGATTTTGCTACTAACATAGAAACAGTGGCGTCTCCAGTAACATTAACTGTCGTCCTACACATATCTAAAGGTCTGTCTACTGCAAAAATTAATGCCAATCCAGCTTCTGGTATTCCGGCTTGCGCCAACACAATTACCAACATTACCATACCTGCGCCAGGCACTGCTGCAGAACCTATAGATGCTAAAGTTGCTGTGACAATAATGCCTAATTGGGCACCTAAAGTTAGATCCATACCAAAGGCTTGCGCAATAAATACTGCGGCTACGGCTTGGTATAAACTTGTACCATCCATATTAATGGTAGCGCCAATAGGCAATACAAAACTTGATACCTCTTCATCAACACCTAAATGTTCTGTCACACGCTCCATAGTTACCGGTAAGGTGGCTGCGCTTGAACTTGTAGAAAATGCCAATAATTGTGCTGGCGAAATACCTTTCATAAAAAAGCTCGGTTTCTTTTTAGTAAAAATAAACACCATACTGTTATAAAGCACAATCATAATGGCAAGGCCTAAAACAACAGTAAAAGCATACCATCCTAAAGCTTTAAATAAATCTAAACTAGGCGATTCGACCACCAGTGCTGCTAATAATGCAAAAACACCCACAGGTGCTGCCATCATAATTAAATCTATGAGTTTTAAAATAACTTCATTAAATCCATCAAAAAAATCTTTAACAGGTTTGGCTTGCTTCTCTTTAATTAAAATCAAACCCACACCAAAAAATATCGCAAAAAAGATAACTTGAAGCATATTTTTATTATCCCCCGCGGCGTTTATAAAATTACTAGGAACTAAATCTACCAATGCTTGAAGCGGACCACTTTCTTTTTGCTTAGCCGCTTGTGCTTTATATTTAGCTGTATTACCACTATAATTTTCTACCAATTCTTGACGCGTTGTGTCAGAAATTGAATTGCCTGGTTTAATTACATTAACTAAAACCAAGCCTATAGACACAGCCATAACAGTAGTTAAAATATAAATACCTATGGTGCGTCCGCCCATTTTTGAGAGTTTAGAAATATCTTTTAAATCGGATACGCCTTTTATTAAAGAAGCTAAAATAAGTGGGACTGCTATAAGTTTTAAGGAATTTATAAATATGGTTCCAAATGGTTTAACCCAATCGGTTACAATCATTTTTCCCCAAGAGAATTGTGTCATTAATAGTGCAAATAAAACACCGGCAACCATACCGATAACTATTTGCCAATGCAAGGCTAATTTTTTCATATAATTTTAAGATTTGGGTTGAAAGATACTAATAAATCTCATTTATATAATTTATATCCACTTTTTTAATTTTGAACTAAAACACCCTATTAAAAATTTTCTGTTAAATTTGCATCCTAAAAATAAACTCTTTTGGAAAAGCTAAAACAACGCTGGGGCATTACCTCAAATTTTCAACTTATTATAATTTTTATCGTATTTTCCGTTAATGGTTCAATTGCTGTAAAGTTAGCACAACCTGTTACTCATTTTTTTGGATTGTATCAAGGTGTTACAAATCCATGGCTATTTTGGCCTGTACGAATAATGCTTATTTTTCCTATCTATCAAATACTTTTAGTTGTGGTAGGCACCTTATTCGGTCAACATAAATTCTTTTGGAATATGGAAAAGAAAATGTTACGAAGAATGGGATTAGGTCGTTTTTTAAAGGACTGATATAAAAAGAAGGAAGGCTACAGAACAAGCGCTCCGTAACCTTCCAAAACCAAAAATCAACCAAATTTTTACGTTAATATTTTAATTATTCTTTTAACTTAGTCGCATAGTTTTTTAAAAACTTACGCAACTTTGGATTAATTACATTTTCGCAATAAGGTTGGTTTTTATTGTTTGTATAATAATCTTGATGGTATTCTTCTGCCATATAAAAATCAGTAAAAGCAACAACTTCCGTTACAATTTTAGCATCGTAAACTTGTGTTTTGGTTAAATTTTTAATCATCTTTTCGGCAGCTTCTTTTTGCGCATCATTATGATAAAATACAACGGATCGATATTGTGTTCCTACATCATAGCCTTGTTGGTTTAATGTTGTGGGATTATGAGTCGAAAAAAACACATCTAAAAGATCTATAAAAGAAATTTCTTTAGGATTAAAAGTAATTTGAATAGCTTCGGCATGTCCTGTACTTCCTGTAACTACTTCTCTGTAAGCTGGGTTTTTTACAATACCACCTGAATATCCTGAAACAACAGACTTTACACCTTTAAGTTCCTGAAAAATAGCTTCGGTACACCAAAAACAACCGCCTGCAAAAGTAGCTGTTTCAATTGAATTATTTTTTTGTGTTTTGATTGTCATTATTTTTGTTTTTTGAGCATTAATAGCTGTAAATATTAATATAAAAACAACAACTATGCCTAAAGAATTTTTCATTCATTAATTGATTTGCTGTTAAGTCGTAATGATAAATTTTTTCTTACAATATATTTTATTTTTGAATTAAGCCTTGTGGAAATTGTATCAAACTTTCTGCGCCATTTTCACCTACGCTTGCCACACCAAAAAAATAATTATCTATCACAATGTTTTTTAGAGTATAATTGTTAAGTTTTCCTACAAAACGGCTGTATTGCCATTGTAGTGATGTGGTATCTCGCCAATAAACTTTATACCCTAAAAGATTTTCATCAGCAACAGCATCCCATTTTAATTTTGTAGAAGGCTGTACGGCGCCGCCAATTAAAACATTGGTTGGCGTGGCTGGTGCAGCCGCTATAGAAGCCAATGTCAAACAATTTACAGCCGTTAATTTAGCGGCATAATCAAAATTTACACCTTCTAAAACATCACCATATTTAATACCATTCTCTACATGAATATCTTGATGCTGACGGTTGTAATTTTCGTGTGTTTCCATAATTCTAACGCCAGTAAATCCGGCATCATTTAAAGGTTTGTGATGACCACCCCTACCAAAACGATCTAGTCTGTAAATCATTAAAGCCCGCAAATTAGTCATATAAGTGGCCGTAACTTTTTCTACACGACGTGCCAATTGTCTTGAAGGCCCATCTACTTCTCCTCCATAAAAACGCATTCTTCTGATATCCTTTTCGGATGTTACTGGGGAAATAGCTTCAGAAAAAACACGAAAAGTGCTGTTATCAATAACACCATCAATCCCGTGAATATTCCCAATCATATCATTATTTAATACGCCTATAATATCCCAACCTTTTTCTTTAGCAACCTTAGCCATTTGTGTACCGCCGTAAAGACCTTGCTCTTCGCCAGATAAGCCTACATAAATAATAGAAACCGGAAAACTGTATTTACTTAACACACGAGCAGCCTCTAGTGTACCAGCTAAACCTGAAGCATTATCGTTTGCACCAGGCGCATCAGATATAGCATTATTAGGGTCGGATACACGAGAATCTATATCTCCAGACATAATAAGATAACTATTAGGGAATGTTGTACCTCTCTGAATGGCTAAAACATTTACTATTTCTACATCTTTAAAAATGCGTCGTTTGTCTTGTTTTACCAAGTTTCTTTGGTAACTCACTTCCAAACAATTGTTACAAGATTTAGAAATAACGTCAAATTCGCTTTTTATCCAGCGTCTCGCTGCACCAATACCTCTTGTTTTTGAAATGGTATCCGATAAGGTATGACGTGTACCAAAACCAACAAGTGTGGTAATGTCATTTTTTATTCGCTCTGCGGATGTTGCTGTGGCAATATCAGATAAAATTGTTTCTATCTGTGTAGGAGAAACATTTGTTTGTGCAAAGCTAATATTGCTAACGAGCACAAAAGTTAATGCTAATTTGAAAATTGGTGATTTCATATGTTTATATGTTTAAATTTTTTAATACGGTTACAACCTCTTCTGTCATTGCATTTGTAACAGCCAAATGTGTAACCATTCTAAGTTTGCCACCACCCATAGAACTGATTAAAATCTGCTGTTTTTTTAAAGCATTAACAAAGTCATCATCAGAAATAACATCGGTCACATTAAAAATAATGATATTGGTTTCAATAGGTTCTACATTACTTATATAAGGTGATTTACCTAAGGCTTCACCTATTTGCTTGGCGTGTTTATGATCTTCGGCAAGTCTTTCTACGTGATTGTCTAAAGCATAAATTCCCGCGGCAGCCAAATAACCAACTTGACGCATCGCACCACCAAATAATTTACGGATGCGATAAGCCTTTTTTATATGTGCTTTAGTCCCCAATAAAAGCGACCCAATTGGTGCTCCCAATCCTTTTGACAAACAAATAGAAATGGTATCAAACAAATCGCCATATTGTTTTGGTGTTTCATTTTTGGCTACTAAAGCGTTAAATAATCGGGCGCCATCAAGATGAAAAGCCAAATTGTTTTCTACACACACTTGCTTTATTTTTTTAATTTCTTCAATATCCCAACAGGCGCCACCGCCTTTATTTGTTGTGTTTTCTACAGCTACCAAACTGGTTGTTGGTATGTGAATATTGTCGGGACTATTAATAGCGTCTCTTACTTGTTCTGCCGTAAACATGCCGCGATCACCATCTAAAAGACAGCAAGAAATACCCGAATTAAAAGCCGCACCACCGCCTTCAAAATTATAGACATGTGCCCACTTATCGCAAATCATTTGCTCGCTAGGTTGTGTATGAATTTTAATAGCTGTTTGATTTGCCATTGTGCCCGACGGAAAATACAAAGCTGCTTCTTTACCAAACATTTTGGCAATTTTATCCTGTAAAGCTAGCGCCGTAGGATCGGCATTAAAAACATCGTCACCTACCTTGGCTTGCATCATCGCGTTAAGCATTTCGGGTGTGGGAACTGTTACCGTATCACTAATTAAATTTATGTCCATTTTATTTTATATATTGTTTAAACTAAATTGTAAAAGAATTAAAGCACTAATTTATATAAATTGATTTAATCTCAACTTAAAAAACAACCAAACAATTAAAGAATAAGCTTATTTTTGCAAGACTTATGATTTCACAAGAACAAATTAAAGATATTGTCAATAGGATTGAGAATTTAAAATCTTATTTAGATATAGAAGCCAAACAAATTGCTATTAGCAACGACGAAGAAAAAGCTTCGGCTCCCGATTTTTGGAATGATAATAAAGTTGCCGAGGCGCTGATGAAAACAATTCGTGCCACAAAAAAGTGGGTAGAAGATTACGAAGAAGTGCAAACTTTATCCGAAGATTTATCTGTTTTTTACGACTTTTTTAAAGCTGGCGAAGCCACCGAAAATGAATTAGAGTTCCAATATAAAAAGACTCTAGATTTTTTAGAAAATCTAGAATTTAAAAATATGCTTTCTGAAGAAGGCGATAGTTTAAGTGCTGTTTTACAAATTACCGCCGGAGCTGGTGGTACCGAGAGTTGCGATTGGGCACAAATGCTTTTGCGGATGTATTTAATGTGGTGCGAAAAACAAGGTTTTAAAGTTAAAGAACTCAACTATCAAGAAGGCGATACAGCCGGTATTAAAACGGTTACTATTGAGGTTGAAGGCGATTATGCTTTCGGTTATTTAAAAGGCGAAAATGGCGTGCACCGTTTGGTGCGCATTTCTCCTTTTGACAGCAATGCCAAACGTCATACAAGTTTTGCTTCGGTTTATGTGTACCCATTAGTTGATGATAGTATTGAAATTAATATAAGTCCGGCAGATATTACTTGGGATTTTGCGCGCTCTGGAGGTGCTGGTGGTCAAAATGTAAATAAGGTAGAAACCAAAGCTATTTTGCGTCACAAACCATCGGGCATTATGGTGGTAAATTCCGAAACACGTTCTCAGTTAGAAAATCGTGAAAAGGCCATGCAAATGTTAAAGTCGCAGTTATACGAAATCGAATTGCAAAAACAACGCGAAAAACGGAACAGTATTGAGGCCAATAAAATGAATATCGAATTCGGCTCTCAAATCCGTAATTACGTAATGCATCCTTATAAATTGGTTAAAGATGTCCGTACAGGATGTGAAACTGCTCAGGTTGATGATGTGATGAATGGCGATTTAGATGCCTTTATAAAAGCCTATTTAATGATGAATAGCAAACAATAATTAAAATTTATGACACAAAAAATAGAAACCATCATCTTCGATTTGGGCGGTGTTTTGGTAGACTGGAATCCAAAATATGTTTATAACGAAGTCTTTGAAGGTGATACCGAAAAAGTAGATTGGTTTTTAAACAACATCTGCACATCAGACTGGAATATCCAACAAGATGCTGGTAAATTAATGTCGGTTGCCACAGAAGAATTGGTGGCAAAATATCCCGAATACGAAGATTGGATTCGCCTCTTTTATGACCGTTGGGAAGATATGCTTAAAGGCGACATTCCAGAAACGGTTGCCATTTTAAAAAATTTAAAAGCTTCTAACAAATACCGCATTTATGCTTTGACTAATTGGTCTGCCGAAACTTTTCATATAGCCTTAGAACGTTTTGATTTTTTACAACTATTTGAAGGTATTTTGGTTTCGGGAGCCGAAAAAATGATAAAACCCAATAAAGATATTTACGAACTATGCCTCAATCGGTTTAACATAAATCCTCAAAAAGCCATTTTTATTGATGATAATGAAGCCAATGTTTTGGGTGCTGAATCTGTGGGTTTAAAAGCCATTCGTTTTACATCGGCAGCGCAATTAAAAACGGATTTAGAAAAATTAAGTTTGTAAATATTGTAACAAAAGCCTAATTTTATTATCTAATAAATAGAATTTATTAAACCTTAAAATCAAAACAAATGAAAAAGTGGTTAGTACCTGTATTAATTATTGGCGTCATAATCTTTGCTGGTTACAGATGGGCTGTAGGATTTAACAATACAGCAGTAAAATTAAATGAAAACATATCAGAAAGTTGGGGAAATGTGCAAACAGCCTATCAACGTAGAGGCGATTTAATTGGTAATTTGGTTAACACCGTTAAAGGAGCTTCCGATTTCGAAAAATCGACTTTAACTGCTGTTATAAATGCCAGAGCTAAAGCAACGTCGGTTACTATTGACCCAACTAATATTACACCACAACAATTGGCTAATTTTAATAAAGCTCAAGGCGGATTAAGTGGGGCACTAAAAAGTTTGTTGGTAACTGTAGAACGTTATCCTGAATTAAAAGCCAATCAGAATTTCTTGAAATTACAAGACGAATTGGCCAGTACAGAAAATCAGATTTTAACAGCACGCACACGTTTTAACGAAGCAACTAAGCCTTATAATACTCATGTAAAAACATTTCCTAATTCCATTTTGGCAGGACTTTTCAACTTTGAAGGCAAAGCTTATTTTGATGCCGAACCTGGTTCGGATAAAGCCCCTGAAGTTAAATTTGATTTTGATAAAAAAGACTAATGCTAAAAGTTGAAGATTTTTTAACAAAAGACCAAGAGCAATTAATTATCAATGCGATAAAAATTGCAGAAAAAAATACGTCTGGAGAAATCCGCATTCATATAGAAAAATCATCAGACAAAGAACCTATGGATAGGGCTTTAGATGTCTTTTATGATTTAAAGATGAACGAAACTGCCCTTAAAAATGGGGTCTTATTATATGTGGCTGTAGAAACCCAGCAATTTGCCATAATTGGCGATGTAGGCATTCATACCAAAGTTACAGATAGCTTTTGGAATTCTACCAAAGACATTGTGTTTACACATTTTGCTAAAAAAGAGTATGCCAAAGGACTCGAATTGGCCATATTGGAAGTGGGCGAAAAATTAAAAACCTTTTTTCCTTACCAATCTAACGACACCAACGAATTATCAGACGAAATTTCAAAAGGATAAATGATTATATCTCAAAAATTATTTAAAAAATACGCATTTATTTTAATCGCATTTTTATGTGTTCAGGTAGCATTTGGCCAGTTTACCATACCAAAAAAGCCAGACTTACAAACCAGTGTTTACGATTATGCCAATATATTATCTGCTTCGCAAAAAGCGACTTTAGAAAATAAATTAATAAAATATTCCGATTCTACCTCAACACAAATAGTGATTGCAACTGTGGCATCCATAAAAGGCGAATCTATTGGTATTTTAACACCCAAATGGGCGCAAGAATGGGGCATTGGTCAAGCCAATGAAGATAATGGCGTTTTTGTTTTATTGGCAGAAAAAGAACATGAAATCTGGATTTCTCCCGGTTATGGTGTAGAATACAAACTCACAGCAGGTATCAATGGGACTATCATAAGAAATATTATTATTCCAGAATTTAAAAAAGGTGATTATTACGCTGGCTTAGACAAAGGCGCCGATGCTATTTTCGACGTTTTAAATGGCACTTTTAAAAACACACAAAAGCTCAAAAAGAAAAACAAAAAATCTGGCATACTATATAATTTTATTATCATGGTTATTGTTATTGTATTATTTATTGCGCTCTCTAATAAGAACAAAGGTGGTGGTAATGGCAGAAACGGCAGAAATTCTACAGCAGCTAATATTTTAACAGCTATTCTTTTAAGCGGTGCAGGCAGAGGTAACTACGGCGGTGGTTCAAGCGGCGGTAGTTTTGGTGGTGGCCGTGGCTTTGGAGGCGGATTTGGCGGTGGTGGCTTTTCTGGTGGTGGCGCTGGTGGCAGTTGGTAAAGAGAGTTTTCTAGACAAAATTTACAAATTTGGTCTTGCCAATTATGCAGCTTTCTTAGACTTTCTGTAAAGGAAAGAATTGTACAATTTTCTTTTGGCAAAATTAGAACGCTGACCACTATTCACAAATTTGGTAAAAAGGGTTTTATTCACACCAAAATATTCATAGGCGGTACCACAAGCAAAGGTAATTTCTAAGAGCAAACTTTTGTGTTGGAAGTTTTCGATTTTTGATTCAGAAGTTATGCTAGCGTATTCTTTTAGATTAGAGGCTTTAGTTTCGGGCGCTATGCTTACCAAAAAATGATAGCCATCAATAATTTTCAAACTTATAATACCTGCCTCATTCTTTTTTTCTTCGTCCTGAAATTTATCTGGATGCCACTCCTTTACCAATCCTCTGTACGTCGTTTTTAGGTCTTTCAGATTAATGGCGCCTTCTACTTTAAATATTTTTTTGTACTCATTGATACGCTTCATAGCTAGTCATTCAAATTTCGCGCAAATGTATTCATATTATCTGAACTAAAACTTTTATTTTTGAAATTGAGTAGAATTTGTAATATCCAAAAAATGAATAAAAAAATTAACGCTTAATAGTCTGGTTAATAGGGCTATTTTTAATGTTTAGCCTTTCGTCTTCACTCAAAACGAAACTCGCAGTAAGGTTTTTCAATATTACAAACTACCCAAACTCTCTTCTATCGTTTTAATTTTAGCCAAAGCATCTGCTTCTTTTTGACGTTCAATAGCAATAACTTGTTCTGGCGCATTATTCACAAAACGCTCGTTTGACAATTTGCCTTGAACCGATTTTAAAAAACCTTTTATATATTTTAATTCATCGGTTAACTTGGCCTTTTCTTCTTCTGAGTTTACAGCATTTTCCACCGGGATAAAATATTCAACAGATTGTACTCTAAACGACAAAGCTTTATCTACCTTTTCTAAAACCGTGCTAAAAGTTTCAATATTACCCAACTTTTTAATGACAGACGTAAACGTATCCGCAGCAGCGTCATTTTTTAAAACAGATATGTTTATGGTTTCTTTAAAGGAAATTTGTTTTTCTTTTCGGATGGAACGAATATTTGTAATCACCTCACTTGCGAAATCAAATTCTTGCAACAAATTTTCATTATAAACTTCTTGTTTTGGATAGGCTTCTATAATTAAGGCTTCCTCTGGTGTGCGGTCTTTAAATAAATGCCAAATTTCTTCGGTTAAGAAAGGCATAAAAGGATGTAAAACCTTAAGATTTTCTTCAAAAAATGCGATAACAGCGGCATAGGTTTTAGCATCTATAGGTTTTTGATATTCGGGTTTAACCATCTCTAAAAACCACGACGAAAAATCATCCCAAATTAATTTATAAATTCGCATTAAAGCTTCACTTAAACGGTATTTGTCATAAGATTGTTCTGTTTCTTCTAAAGCTTCTTGGAACTTAGCAGTATACCAATCAATCGCCACTTTAGCCGATTCGGGTTGGTCGATAGCATCATCTACTTCCCATTGTTTTACCAACCTAAAAGCGTTCCATATTTTGTTTGAGAAATTACGCCCTTGCTGACATAATTCCATATCAAAAGGCAAGTCATTCCCAGCTGGTGATGTTAAAAGCATACCTACACGCACGCCATCGGCGCCATATTTTTTCATCAATTCTATTGGGTCGGGTGAATTACCCAAAGATTTAGACATTTTTCGCCCCTGTTTATCACGTACAATTCCGGTGAGATATACATTTTTAAAGGGTTTTTCATCTCTGTATTCATAGCCTGCAATAATCATTCTAGCCACCCAGAAAAATAAAATTTCGGGCGCAGTAACCAAATCGTTTGTAGGATAATAATAATTTATTTCTTTATTTTCTGGATATCGGATGCCATCAAAAACTGAAATTGGCCACAACCAAGACGAAAACCATGTGTCTAAAACATCTGATTCTTGACGTAAATCTGAAATTTTTAAAGCTGAATTTCCTGTTTTTTCTTGGGCTAGCGGTAAAGCTTCTTCAATTGAATTGGCGATAACAAAATCGTTTACACCATCGGCATAAAAATAAGCTGGAATTTGGTGTCCCCACCACAACTGACGCGAGATATTCCAATCGCGCACATTCTCCATCCAATGGCGGTAGGTGTTTTTAAATTTATCTGGCACCAATTGCACATCATTATCTAAAACAGCATCTAAGGCAGGTTGCGACAAATCTTTCATTTTAAGAAACCATTGTGCCGATATTTTTGGTTCTATCACAGCGCCTGTTCTTTCAGATGTTCCTACTTTGGTAGCGTAGTCTTCTATCTTTACAAGATTATCTAAACTCTCTAATTCTTTAACGATATTTTTTCGAGCTACAAACCTGTCTTGCCCTTCGTAATGCAAACCTTTTGCATTAAGCGTGGCATCATCATTCAAAATATCAATCACTTCTAAATTATGACGTTCACCGATTTCTTTATCGTTTTGATCGTGCGCAGGTGTTATTTTTAAACAACCTGTCCCGAATTCGATATCTACATAATCATCTGCGATAATAGGAATACTCCTATTAGCGACAGGAACAATGGCTTTTTTGCCAGCTAGGTGCGCAAAACGTTTGTCATTTGGATTAACACAAATAGCGGTATCGCCCAAAATAGTTTCGGGGCGTGTTGTGGCAATTGTGATGTAATCTTCTGTGCCTTCAATTAAATATTTTACGTAATAGAGTTTCGCATTTTTTTCGATGTGAATAACCTCTTCATCAGACAATGTTGTTTTGGCTTCGGGATCCCAATTCACCATGCGATAACCTCTGTAAATCAGTCCTTTTTTATATAAATCAATAAAAACCGAAATAACCGATGCGCTTAAATCGTCATCCATTGTGAATTTAGTACGTTGCCAATCACAAGAAGCACCTAATTTTTTAAGTTGCTCTAAAATAATACCACCGTGTTTATGTGTCCATTCCCAGGCATGTTCTAAAAATTCTTCTCTGGTTAAATCCGCTTTAGCGATACCTTCTTCCTTTAATTTAGCCACAACTTTAGCCTCGGTAGCAATAGACGCATGATCTGTACCTGGCACCCAACAAGCGTTAAAACCTTTCATCCGCGCTCGACGAATCAACACATCTTGAATGGTATTGTTTAACATATGCCCCATGTGCAATACGCCAGTAACGTTTGGCGGAGGTATGACAATGGTATAAGGTTCTCTATTATCTGGCTCTGAATGAAAATAGTTATGAGCCATCCAATAGGCATACCATTTATCTTCTACGTTTTCTGGATTGTAATGTGTTGGTATTGACATACGATTTTAATATCTTAAAAATATGTACAAATGTAATTATATCCTCGTTAACTTAAAAGGTGCTTTATTAATAATGTTTTTGTTTTATTAAAGTTTAATTGTAATTTTATCCTATGAAAAAACTAACTTTTATATGCTTGTTTATAAGTGCACTTGGATTTGCACAAACGGAAACCAAAAACAACTCAGCCTTTAAGTTTGAAGAAACCACTATAGATTACGGTACTATAAAACAAGGTAGTGATGGCTATAGAACTTTTGTTTTTACAAATATTGGTAACGAACCAATAATTATTAATAAAGTAACATCAAGTTGTGGCTGTACAATTCCTGAGAAACCTTTAGAACCTATTATGCCTGGTGAAAAAGGAGAAATAAAAGTGCATTACGATACTAATAGGATTGGAATTTTTCAAAAAGACATCAGAATATCTTCTAATGTAGATTCTGATAAGATTAAAGTTTCTATAAAAGGTAAAGTTATAGCAGAGTAAAATTAAAATATTTTTTTAAGTTTAAAGTTAAAATGATATCTGGTAAAATTTCTTTCTACCAATAATTTAATTTCTTTACCTTCTTTTTCGTAAAAAAGATGAACCATTTCTTGAAGGCTGTATGTGTATACAGGTTTTCCGTTTAATTCCATAATAAAATCCCCAACCTTTATACCTGCTAAATCTGCAGGAGAGTCTTTTCTAATATTGGTTATTTGTACAGATGGTTTAAAGCTAAAAACGTAATTATACTCATATTCAATAGTCACACCGTTATAAGTTTTTGAATTATTATTATTACTATAATTATGGAGTTTTTGTTCTTTTACTAGCATTTGCCCACTATAAGCTATCTCAATACCACTCATATTATAATTAAAAGCCTCATTAAAATATTTACTGTTCTTTTTAAAAGTAATTTTTTTGTTGGGATAATCTATAATTAAATGGAATCGTTTTAATGTTTCGGCGCCTATTGTACCATGCCTGCTGTGATGAAGCATTGAAGTTGATAATGAAGTTGTATCTGGAAAAGCTACTGTTATATCTTTTAAATGAAATTTACCGAGATTTAGACTAGAAACCCGACTTCGTTTGCCATAAATATTACCATTTAAGCCTTGGCCCAAATAGTCTAAAAAATATTTTTGAGGCGCTTTTACATTTTTATCTTTATTTTCAAATAGCCAAAGCGCATCGCTTCCCCCACTATCAATCAATAATTTAGTTTTAATGTTAGAAGAGTCCGGCATTATAGTATTCGCAAACAAATATGGCTTTTGATATAAAAAAGACAATGGTAATGTTTCACACTTTCTACATTTTTTATATTTATAAACTTTTGGATTGTAAAAAGTTATTCTTTTTGAAGTATAGTTAATCTTTACAATAAAATCTTTAAATAAATCACCTCCAATAATGCCATGAATTTCTTCACCCATTCTATTAGACAGGTTAAATCCTTTGCCCAAAATGAGAAATATTTTATGATTTCTATTGAGAATGTTATCTCCTACTTGAATAAAATTGTTCGTAGATTTTATAGCATCTACAAAATCGCCATCACCCAAACCCTGAATTTTAATTTTTTCAATATTCTTTAGCTTTAAGGAATCTTTTATTTTTACATTTAAGATAATGGTGCTAGAAACCCCTGTATCTAACAAAAAAGATAGTTTTTTACCATTTACATAAATTGGAATAATCATTAAATTATTCACCATTTTAAAAGGCATAGCATAGCTATAACTATTATCTTTAATATAAAAATTAGATTGGGCCATACTTATATGACTCAAAACAAGAAAAAATAATAAAACGCAGTGCTTAATTTTCAAATTATCGATTTATTAGTTTGTATTACACACAAGACAATCAAATATAGGCTTTGTTACATCTAAACAAAAATAATTAATATAAATTTAACACTTTAAATACTTTTTAATCGTGGGTGTTTTAAAATTATATTTTGCAATTTTGCATAACCAATCTAAGTCATATAATATGCCAAAAATATCATTCAAAGGGCTTTCAATGCCAGACTCACCTATCAGAAAACTAGTACCCTATGCCGAAGCTGCAAAAAAAAGGGATGTCAAAGTTTTTCATTTAAACATTGGTCAGCCCGATATCAAAACGCCACAAGTGGCACTTGATGCTGTTAAAAACAATACAGTAGAAGTTTTAGCTTACAGCCGATCTGAAGGCTCAGATGCTTATCGCGAAAAGCTTGCTGCATATTATGCGAAAAATAATATCAAGGTAAATGCAGATCAAATTATTGTAACCACGGGTGGTTCTGAAGCTTTAATAATTACCATGGGAAGCATTACAGACCCTGGAGACGAAATTATTATTCCAGAGCCTTTTTACGCCAATTATAACGGCTTTTCAACAGCTAATGGTATCAACGTAGTGCCTGTTAATTCATCAATTGATAACGGATTTGCCTTACCTCCTATTGAAGCTTTTGAGAAGCTTATCACATCCAAAACAAAGGCTATTTTAATTTGTAATCCCGGAAATCCAACGGGCTATTTATATACCAAAGAAGAAATTCAAAAATTAAAAACACTTGTTCTTAAACACGATATTTTTTTAATTGCCGATGAAGTTTATCGCGAATTTGTTTATGATGGTTTAGAGTTTCATTCGGTTATGACAGAAACTGGTCTCGACCAACACGCCATTATGATTGATTCCGTTTCTAAACGTTACAGTATGTGCGGCGCTAGAATTGGCTGTATCGTTTCAAAAAATTCAGCCCTTTTAAATACCGCCTTAAAATTTGCACAAGCCAGATTGAGTCCGCCAACCTATGCGCAAATAGCGAGCGAGGCCGCTTTAGAAACTACTCAAGATTACTTTGATGCCGTTAAAAAAGAATATGTTGCGCGCAGAAATACTTTAATAACAGAATTACGAAATATTAAAGGTGTAAAAGTAAGCACACCAAAAGGCGCTTTTTATTGTGTTGTACAACTGCCTGTAAAAGATGCCGATCATTTTGCACAGTGGATTTTAGAAGATTTTAATCTTAACAATGAGACTGTTATGGTGGCACCTGCAAGCGGATTTTACTCTACACCTGGCCTTGGTAAAAACCAAGTACGTATTGCTTATGTGCTTAAAAAAGAAGATTTAATAAGTGCTGTAAATATTATAAAAGCCGCTTTAGAAGCCTATAATTATTAGTGAAAATATTAAAAAATATATCGCTTAAAACCTATAATACTTTTGGTATAGATGTGCTTGCAAAACAATTTGTAGAAGTAAGCACGCTAGACGAATTAACAGAAATTCTAACGCTTTACCCAGATTTTTTTATACTAGGTGGTGGCAGTAATATGTTGCTTACAAAACCAATTGAAAAATTGGTTGTAAAACTCAATTTAAAAGGGATTGAAGAATCACCTTCTACGACAGATGATAACTCGGTTTTTGTATCGGCTTTTGCGGGCGAAAATTGGCATGATTTTGTGTTGTGGTGTCTCAATAAAAACTACGGTGGTTTAGAAAATTTATCTCTTATTCCTGGTTCTGTTGGTGCCTGCCCTATTCAAAATATTGGCGCATATGGTGTTGAAGTAAAAGATACCATCACTTATGTAGAAGCCTTAGATTTGAAAACATCAAAAGTGGTTAGTTTTTCAAATGCCAATTGCCAATTTGGGTACCGTGATTCTATTTTTAAAACAAGCTCAAAAGACAAATACATCATTTTAAAAGTCACTTTTAGATTAACCACAAAACAACATCAATTAAATTTAGATTATGGGGCGATTAAATCGGAATTAGGAAGTGCTATTAATCCAAGTCTATCGCAAATTAGTAAAGCCATTATAAAAATCCGTTCATCAAAATTACCCGATCCTAAAGACATCGGCAACAGCGGAAGTTTTTTTAAAAACCCTGTTATTTCCAATCAGCTATTTAAAACTTTGCTTAAAGATTATCCAAATATGCCATCCTATAATATGGGGGGGGGTAAGGTTAAAATTCCCGCAGGTTGGCTCATTGAACAATGTGGCTTTAAAGGAAAAAGATTTGGCGATGCCGGGGTACATAGTAAACAAGCCCTCGTTTTAGTCAATTATGGTAAAGCAACCGGTTCAGAAATTTTACAATTAGCCCAGTTAATAGAAAGTACAGTGAAAAACACTTTTAATATTGATCTACAAACTGAGGTTAATATTTTTTCTTAAATATATTTTCTGTTTTTACACAAAACTTAAAAAAAGAGCTTTGCAATATATTTTCAATACCAACCTATCAAAACAAATCATAATAATATTATGCTTTATATCAACTTATGGCTTTGCTCAAAAAAAACAATATTTTGATTGGCGCGAAAATAAAATTACGATTCCTCTAGGTCCATTGGCTTTCGCAGATAAACTCGTTGATGCTACTTTTGGCGACCCTGCTGCTTCAAAATTTTTTACAAAAGAAGAGTATATTATCGGTCAGCCAGACTCTAATATGTATTCATTAGGTTATGGTGCAAGTGTCACACTCCAATTTACAGACAATGCTTTAATAAATGTAAATGGCCCAGACTTATATATTTTTGAAGTTGGTGGCAGTTTTGAGCCTACACAAGTTGAAATATCAATAAATGGTAAAGATTGAATTAATGTGGGTATTACCAATGAAATTTCTGCAGGTGTAGATATTGATCTATTTGTACATCCTTTTGATAAATTCTATTTTGTCCGTTTAACGGATTTAATGACAAATTATAAACCTAACAAACGTTTTGGCGCAGATATAGATGCTGTTGTAGCACTAGGGTCTTTAAAAGGCATGTTCGAAACCACTGCAGAATATCAAAAACGCTTAAATGACTCATTGAGTTTTGCTACACAAAATCTAAAAGATAAAGCCATTCAAATCATTGCAAACAAAAAAGCCATTTTAAAATATGTCGATTTTATATACGATGCCGATAAATCTTTGGTAACGCTAAACACACCAAATATTAAAGGTTTAACCTTTTCTTTAAAACGCGATAAGGCCAAAGAATTTTATAAGAACATTACACAACTTGAAATATTGGATCCCGATTTTACAGTAGATTGTTCTACAGGAAAATTTGTTTTACAAAAAGCCGCACTTAAAAACATTAAATCAACCATTGCTTATACGGCTCCAGATTATATAAGTAAGCAACCCCTTACCTTAAAAAATACTTTGGCATCTGATACGCAAATCAAACAAACTAAACCTGAAATCAACAAAAAAGAAGATACCTTAACAACTGTTATAAAAGTTGATAAAAGCGCCGATTTTAACACAAAAAACATCAAATCTCAAACGCTTAAAATAGGGCAACGTTTTGCCTTACCAAATTTATATTTTTCGCCAGATTCGTACAGTTTAACCAAAACAGCCAAACGCACATTGTTGCGATTGCAAAAATTCTTAAAAGAAAATCCTTTAATTAAAATTGAAATTGAAGGACATACCAACACACTTCCACCACATGAATACAGCAATAAACTTTCTACAAATCGTGCTAAAAATGTGGCCTCTTTTCTATTTGAAAAAGGCATTCCTAAAAGTCAAATAACATATAAAGGTTATGGCAAAAGACGTCCTATAGACACATCTAATAACGAGCAAGCCCGCCTCCAAAATCAGCGTGTTGAAATAAAAGTTATTGCCGTAGAATAAAAAAATGGCTTTTTTATGGACAAAATTGCCGTTTCCTAACATTTATCATACAATTTTAACCTATATATTTTGTAAATTTAAACGCTTTTAACCTTTTAAATTTACACGTATGAAAATTTATGATGATAAATACATTAAAAATATTGCCTTTGTAGGTGCGCATGACAGTGGTAAAACCACATTGGCAGAAACCATGCTTTTTGAAGCTGGACTTCTGACAAGACGCGGTACTATTGAAGAAAAAAATACCGTGTCAGATTACCAACAAATTGAACAAGAACGCCAAACTTCAATCTATGCCACACCTCTTCATACCGAGTGGCGGAATTACAAAATAAACATTATAGACACCCCTGGTTTAGACGATTTTATTGGAGAAATTGCCTCTTCAATGCATGTTGCCGATAGTACTGCTGTGCTTATAAACGCCCAATATGGCGTTGAAGTTGGGACAGAAATTTTATGGAATTATATAGATCGTTTTAACAAACCTGCCCTTTTTGTTATCAATCAAATTGACCATCCAAAAGCAAATTTTGACGAAAGTTTTCAAAGTATAAAAGACCTTATTGGCAACAATGCCATAAAAATACAATATCCTTTGGTTGTAGATGGCGCTCAATGTATTATTGATGTGCTTAAAATGAAAATGTATAAATTCAAACCAGAAGGAGGCAAACCAGAAAAACTTAAAATACCCGAAGATCAAAAAGAATTAGCCGATAAACTTTATAATGAATTGGTTGAAAAGGCTGCCGAAAATGATGAAGGTTTAATGGAACTTTATTTTGATAAAGGCTCGTTAAATGAAGACGAAATGCGTAAAGGTATCAAAATAGGTATGCTCAATCAAGAGTTATACCCTGTGTTTTGTGTGTCTGCTTTAAACGATATGGGCAGTGGCCGTTTGATGGGATTTATTGATAATGTTGTGCCGGCTGCCGCCGATTTAAAACCGCAATTAAGTTTAGAAGGCGATGAAGTGTCATACAAAGCAGAAGATCCAACGGCACTCTTTGTTTTTAAAACTGTTCACGAACCTAACTTAGGACGTATCACCTTTTTTAAAGTGATGTCTGGTACTTTAAATCAGAATGATAAATTAGAAAATTCTAGAAATGGCGAATTAGAAGTGCTTAACCAACTTTTTATCATGGATGGTAAAAAAAGAGAGCCTGTAGCATCGTTAAAAGCAGGTGATATTGGCGCCACTCTAAAATTAAAACATACCGAATCTAACGATACGCTTTATCAAAAAGATCATAAAATAACTATCAAACCGATTAAGTATCCAGCTGCCCGTATTCATAAAGCAGTATATGCCGAAGATAAAAAGAACGAAGAAAAATTAAATGAATTCTTAAAGAAAATTGAAAGTCAAGATCCCACAGTTAATTTAAGATATTCTAAGGAACTCAAACAACAAATATTATCGTGTCAAGGCGAACTTCATTTGGCCATTGTAGATTGGATACTAAAAAATAATCACGGCGTTACAGCTATTTTCGAGCAACCACGCATTGCATACAGAGAAACCATTCAGCGTTCTGCCACAGCTAGTTATAAACACAAAAAACAATCTGGCGGTTCTGGGCAGTTTGGCGAAGTGCATCTTAAAATTGAACCTTGGTACGAAGGCATGCCTGACCCAGAAGGCTTCAATCTAAGAAAAGCTCCAGAAATAACAGAACTGTCTTGGGGTGGTAAACTTGTTTTTTATAACTGTATTGTTGGTGGCGTTATAGACACACGCTATTTACCATCTGTTATGAAAGGTGTTTTAGAAGTTATGGAAGAAGGGCCACTTACAGGTTCTTACGCCAGAGATATTAGGGTGATGGTTTTTGATGGTAAAATGCATGCTGTAGATTCTAATGATATTTCTTTTAAAATTGCAGGAGCTCATGCTTTTAAAGCTGCCTTTTTAAATGCCAATCCTAAATTAATGGAGCCTATTAACGAACTTATTGTTAAAGTTCCCGAAGATTTAATGGGTAATGTTATGACTGATTTACAATCGAGGCGTTCAATAATTTTAGGTATGGACAGTTTAGGTAAATACCAACAAATTACAGCCAGAACACCGCTAGCCGAAATGTATAAATACTCAACCACTTTGCGTTCTTTAACACAAGGTAAAGCTTCGTTTAGTACTAAGTTTTTAGCCTTTGAACCTGTGCCTGCAAACATTCAAAGTGAGCTGATGAAAAAGAACGAAGAATAGTAAAATTATTAAGCCCAACTTTTAAAGGTTGGGCTTTTCTTTGTAACTTTGCCCTTTCTTTTTAAGATATTTTTACATGAAATTAGTTTTATTAACAATCGGTTTATTAGGTCTAGGATTCGCAGGTATCGCTATAAAAATCTGGGCTAAAAAAGATGGCAAATTTGCAGGCACTTGCGCTAGTCAAAATCCACATATAAATAAGACTGGTGAACCTTGTGGTTATTGTGGGAAACTGCCCGAAAACTGCGAAAATAAATAACCTATCAATCTGCTCAACGACATATTACTTATAAGTTTTTATAGCGTCTTTGCTATTCAAATACTTTATTATTTAGGTGTTTTTAGTTTTTTTTCTTGGTCAAAATCTAAAAAAACCGAGATTACAAATATTCCCGTTTCTGTTATTGTCTGTGCTAAAAACGAAGAAAAAAATCTAGAAAAACTCATTCCGCTGATTTTGAATCAGAATTACAAGAACTTTGAACTTGTTCTAATTAATGATGCTTCTACAGATGACACACTTGATGTTATAAAAAACTTCGCTGCTAAAAGTCCGCTTATCAAAATTGTGGATGTTAAAGAAAATGAGCAATTTTGGGGCAATAAAAAATACCCTTTAACCTTAGGCATTAAAGCTGCAACTCACGAGCATTTATTGTTTACCGATGCCGATTGTTTACCTAGTTCTGATAATTGGATAACATCTATGGTGCAAAATTTTAGTGATTCCAAAAAAATTGTTTTGGGATATGGTGCTTACAAAAAAGAAAAATCATATTTAAACAAACTTATCCGTTACGAAACACTTCTTACGGCTTTGCAATACTTTTCGTATGCCAAAATTGGCATCCCATACATGGGTGTTGGACGGAATTTAGCCTATACAAAATCTGAGTTCTTTCGCGTAAATGGATTTATAAGCCACATGAATGTGAAATCTGGCGATGATGATTTATTCATCAATCAGATAGCAAACAATAAAAACACGGCTATTTGTTTTGAAAAAGATGCCATAACAACGTCAATTCCAAAAACTTCATTTAAAGATTGGCTGTTACAAAAAAGACGTCATATCTCTACGGCTAAATATTATAAAAGCAGACATAAGTCATTGTTAGGCTTGTTTTATATGTCGCAAATTTTATTTTGGCTTTTAGCAATATTGACATCCGCTTTAGCGATAAAACCATTAATAGTATTACCATTAATTGGTATAAGATTTTTAATTTTCTACCTCATTATCTTTTTTACAGCTAAAAAATTAGATGAAAAAGACCTTATTTTCTTGTCAATATTTTTTGAAATTAGTTTACTTGTAATACAATTACGTATATTTATCGGCAATCTTTTTTCAAAACCCACACATTGGTAGGAGACGATACACTTTTAGAACTCATAGCGCAAGCCAAACAGGGCAAGCAAAGTGCTTTTAATACTTTGTTAAATACTTTTTGGAAAGATATTTATAATTTTCAATTGTCGAAAAACAACAACGATGATGAGGCCGAAGATATTACTGTAAAAACTTTTGCCAAAGCCTTTGATAAAATTGATACTTACGACGCCAATTACAACTTCAAAACGTGGTTATTTTCAATTTCTAGAAACATTACCATAGATCATTTTAGGAAACAAAAACCCGATTTAATCTCTATTCACAGCCTCCAAAAAGAGGCACATAATGTTTATGACGAAGATCCATCGCCAGCAGATTTGCTTATTCAAAAGCAAAATTTAGCCCAACTATTGGCCTATATTAAAATGTTAAAGCCCCATTATCAGCAAGTAATCAATTTGCGATATTTTATGGAATTAAGCTATAAAGAAATAGCGGCTGAACTAGATGAACCTATAAATAATGTGAAAATAAAGTTGCTACGTGCTAAGAAATTATTGGCAGAAATTATAAATAACAATTAATTTTAATATGAATAAACTCTTTAGAACTTTTAGATCTCTTGGACCGGGTTTATTGTTTGCTGGAGCTGCCATAGGGGTTTCGCATTTGGTGCAATCTACACGTGCTGGTGCAGATTATGGCATGGGACTCATTTGGGCCTTACTTTTAGTTCATTTATTTAAGTATCCTTTTTTTCAATATGGACCACGTTATGCAGCTGCCACTGGCGAGAGTCTCATTGATGGCTATAAACGTTTAGGAAAAGGTTTTTTGTGGATGTATTATATTTTAACATTTGCCACAATGTTTACAATACAAGCAGCAGTGACAATAGTAACAGCTGGTCTGGCCATAAAATTATTTGGATTTACAGGAAGTACACTTATTTGGAGTGCAGTTATTACCCTTATTAGCATGCTTGTTTTATTGATAGGTAAATACAAACTCTTAGATAATTTAATGAAAATTATTGTCGTTGTTTTATCTATTAGTTCACTTATCGCCTTGGGTATTGCTTATAATAAAACAGCTTATAATTTCGATTTTACACCTATTTTCCCGCAAGGAAAACTAGGCATCGCTTTTTTAATAGCCTTTATGGGATGGATGCCTGCGCCTCTTGACATTTCGGCTTGGCATTCTCTTTGGACTTTAGAAAAAAGTAAAACTGAAAATATCACTCCAAAAAAAGCCATTTTCGATTTTAACATTGGCTATCTAGGCACCGTTGTTTTGGGGCTTTGCTTTCTAGCACTCGGCGCGTTGGTTATGCATAATTCTGGAGAAACTTTTAGCAATAGTGCCGGTAAATTTTCGGGGCAACTCATTAATTTGTACACCAAGAATTTAGGACAAGGCACTTATATAATTATTGCCGTAGCTGCCTTTACAACAATGTTTAGCACAACAATAACAACGCTAGATGCTTCGCCAAGAGCGATGGCAAAAACAACAAGCTTGTTGTTTGAAAAAGCTACAAAAAACACTTATTTTATTTGGATGATTTTTCTTGGTGCTGGCACACTTATCATCTTAAATTATTTTATTACAAGTATGGCTGTTATGATAAAAGTAGCCACCATCATATCCTTTTTAACCGCACCTTTTTATGCCATTGCCAATTACTTACTTATTACAAGCAAGCACACGCCTGTGTCTGCGCATCCGTCAAGCGGATTAAAAGTGTTAAGTTGGCTAGGCATTCTGTTTTTAATTGGCTTTAGTCTATTCTATTTATTGTCTTTATAACAAATCAACCTTAATAAAAGGTATTTATAAGTGCTTTTTCGAATGCCAGGATATGAACAGAAACTAATGATTTTTGTTTGTATTTTAAAAAAGACTATTTTTATAAAAAAATAAATGCCATAGGTTTATCTATAAATTTAGGTGTAAACTAAAAACCGCTTTAACAACTCAAAAAAGTTAAAACGGTTCTGATTATAAAACATAGCTGGTTATGATCAAACAAATTTTTTTTCTGATTTTCATTATAGTATTATCCTGTTCTAAGGAACAGCCAAAAGAGGTAGGTTCTTCTTTTTTACCATTAAACCACCAAGAGCCTTATACTGCTGGCAAAACCTATTATGGATTTAACAATTACATAGAATATATAGCTGGTAATTTACCCATCATCATAGTTGCCCCACATGGTGGAAGTATTACTCCTTCTGATATTCCAGACAGAACTTTTGGAACAATAGCACTAGATACAAATACTGCACAATTAAGTATGGTAATTGCTGATAGCATAAAAGCCAGATTTGGAAAATTTCCTCATTTAATTATTTGCCGACTCAAACGGACAAAATTAGATGCCAATAGAAATATTGATGAAGCTGCTCAAGGCAATGCCATTGCCAGTCATTCATGGGAAGAATTTCATCATTACATCGAAGCTGCTAAAACAAAAATAACGCAGGATTATGGCAATGGATTGTATTTAGACATACATGGCCACGGTATTAATCCAGATGGATTTTATGATTTACGTATATGGCTTGGGTATCTTTTAACTGGTGAAGAATTAGACCTGCCTGATAACATTTTAAATTCTGATAATTACAAAAATAAATCGAGTATTAAGATGCTGGCAGAGACTAGCAGGAGCGACTTTTTTGAACTAATTAGAGGTTCCTCAAGTTTTGGTTCTCTTTTAGAAAATTCAGGTTATGCATCTGTTCCTAGCAATATCAGCCAAAGTCCTCAAGGAAGTAGATTTTTTAGTGGTGGTTATAATACTTTACGCCATGGGTCTAAAAATAGTGGTTTAATAGATGCTATTCAACTGGAATTACCAAAAACTGGTATACGCAATAATCAAGCGGAATGGTCTGCATTTTCTGGCAAACTTACAGATGTTCTCAATCAGTATTTTGAAGAGCATTATGAAATCAATTTATCACAATAATCATTTAAGGTTTACATTCCCACTAATTCGAGCATCTCGCTCGAATTGAAATAGAAACTTCTTTTCTACATTTTAGTATTTCTTTAATTTGTAACTTTGTCGCCTTATAATTGTCATCCTTATGTCTGATAATACTGCAACAGAAAAAAGAACCCCAAAACCAAAATGGTTGCGTGTAAAATTGCCCATTGGTAAAAAATACACAGAATTAAGAGGTTTGGTAGATAAATACAAACTCAATACTATTTGTACAAGTGGCAGTTGCCCAAATATGGGCGAATGCTGGGGCGAAGGGACAGCTACATTTATGATTTTAGGGAATATCTGTACGCGTTCTTGTGGCTTTTGTGGTGTAAAAACTGGCAGACCTGATAGTGTTGATTGGGAAGAACCAGAAAAAGTGGCGCGTTCTATCAAAATAATGAACATCAAACACGCCGTAATAACATCGGTAGATAGAGACGATTTAAAAGATGGCGGTTCTATTATTTGGGCAGAAACCGTTGAAGCCATTCGCCGTGCCAATCCAGATACAACTTTAGAAACTTTAATACCAGATTTTAGAGGTATTCACAACAATATAGACCGTATTATTGCTGTAGCACCAGAGGTAGTTTCGCACAATCTAGAAACTGTACGCCGTTTAACACGCGAAGTACGCATTCAAGCCAAATACGACAGAAGCCTTGAAGTCTTAGCTTATCTTAAAGCGCAAGGTTTACCAAGAACAAAATCGGGTATTATGCTCGGTCTTGGCGAAACCTCAACAGAAGTTATAGAAAGTATGAAAGATTTACATGCTGCCAATGTAGATATTATTACTATTGGCCAATACCTGCAACCCAGTAAAAATCATCTTCCTGTAAAGGAATTTATCACGCCAGAACAGTTTAAAAAATACGAAATTCTAGGTTTAGAAATGGGTTTTAGACATGTAGAAAGTGGCGCTTTGGTACGGTCGTCTTATAAAGCACAAAAACACCTTTTGTAATACCTGGTTTTAAAAACTTAATCTTACTCCCTAATTTAACTTAGCTTTAACATAAGTCTTATTGCTCTGGCATAGGTTTTGCTATTTATAAAAAAGAAATAAAATTTTTCATAAAAAATTAGGTTGGTTAGTTAGTTGGTTAAAGAGCATCTGTTTTAAATAGATGCTCTTTTCTATTTACCACGCTTTTTCAAAAGTCAATTTATCTGTATAAATAGCTTTTGTCAATGGAATTAAACCAGCATTTTTAATGATGTAAGTTACTTTTTTAGGCCACGTTTTTCTAAAGTTAAAAGTATTGGGACGTCCGCCAATGTCATTTATAAACATAAGCGCCGTTTTTTCTTCTAATAAAACTGATTTCCCATGAATATTTACCAAGCTATCTAGCTTTTGCCGTGCTCTTTTATAAGCTACAATACGGCTTTTGTGCGAAATAAAAATATGTAGGAAATCGGCTATGTTTTGTAATTGTGCTTCAGATTTTTCTTCGGGATGGTGGCTAAAATAGCCCAATTGAAATGTTGTTCCAGCAACAGTATTTGGTCGGTAATCTTTTTTTAAACTTGGCGGGCGTTTCTTCCAGATTAAATCTGATTTGGAGTGCTTTAAAATTTCTAAAGAATCAAATACAACATTTTTAGTTTTAATAGATGTGGGTAAATACAAAGCGGGCAATTCTTTATCGCCGCCTCTAGCGCCCAAACTTAAAATATTTCCAGAAATGCGGCCCACATAGCCACTATTCCAACCAGATTCTAATCCAGCCATAGCTAAAACAGCCGCAGGTGGTACGTTTTCTTTTATACATAGCTGTGTTACGGGTTCTGCCAAACCGCTATAAAAGGATTTTACATGGGTATATTTTCGTAAACTGTAGTAATTTGTTTTTAAAGTATCTTTAACTAAAACCTCATTGGTTATATTATCTCCTATCTTTATTTTATCACCTTTATGTGCCTCGGCACATCCAAATACAAATAACAAAAGTATGCCTAAATTAATACTATTTAGCCAGCGTTTAAACATTTTAAAAAGAAGCCACAAAGGCTGTTACTAAATCACTTATTTTTTTCTCTGCTGTTTTGGCTGCTATTTGAACTTCTTCGTGAGACACAGCTTCTGGTTTGCCTTCAATACCCATATCGGTTATAACTGACACCCCTAAACATTCCATTTTCATGTGTTTGGCGACAATAACTTCTGGCACTGTTGACATACCAACAGCATCGGCACCTAATATTTTAACCATTTTATATTCGGCTGGCGTTTCAAAAGTAGGTCCTTGTAATGCCAAGTAAATTCCTTTTTGAATTTTTATGTTTTTTGCTTCAGCTATGGCCTCAAATTTGGCAATATATTCTAAGTTATAAGGTTCGTGCATATCTACAAAACGCGTCCCAAAAAGGTCTTCGTTTTTACCCCTTAACGGATGCTCTGGCATAAAATTAATATGATCTGAAATTAACATCACATCGCCAACGCTAAATTTTGGATTTACACCACCACTTGCATTCGATACAATTAAATTATCAATCCCTAAAAATTTCATAACGCGTATCGGAAAAGTGGCTTCTTGCATTGTCCAGCCTTCGTAATAGTGAAAACGTCCTTGCATAGCAACTATTTTTTTGCCCCCCAATTCGCCATAAATTAACTTACCCGAATGCCCTGTTACGGTAGAAACTGGAAAATTAGGAATCTCTTTATAGTCTAAACTTATTTCGATAGCAATATAATCTACCAAACTGCCCAGACCTGTGCCTAAAACTATTCCAAACTCAGGATTTGTAATACCTTTCTCTTTTAAAAACTTAACTGTTTCTTGTACTTTATTGAACATAATTAATTATTTCTTCGTTAAAATCTTTTGCATCTTGTAAAAATACAACTTCTATTGGTAAATAAAATACTTTTTTATCAGCAAAAAAAGATCTTACGTAATCTTTTTCGGTTGTTAATATTAAGGTGTTTTCTGTATTTAAATCTTGTAATTTTTTATTGATTATGACTTTATCCTTTTCTGTGAAATCGTGATGATCTTTATATTTTAATCCTGTGAAATCAATGTTATTTTCGGTTAAAAATGTTTGCAGTGGCTTTGGATTTGCAATACCTGTAACCAACACAACTTTATAGTTTTGCAAGTCTTTTAAAGTAATTTTTTCTGTATTATTCATCACTTCATCTCTATAAACTATGGTAGAAAAATAAAGCTTTTGATGCGGATTAGGGTTTAGTTTTAATCGGATTTCTTGTTGCGCCTCTTCCGATAAATCTTTAGGGCATTTGGTAACAATAATATGCGTAGCACGTTTGGCATTACTGGCCAACTCTCTTAAATTACCCGTTGGCAACATATAATCATCTACATATAAATCATTATAAGAAGTCAATAAAATATTTATTTTTGCTTTTACTTTTCTGTGCTGATAAGCGTCATCTAACAAGACAACATCAGGTTTAACCTTTAACTTTTTTAATTGATTGATACCATGCGCCCTGTCATTATCTACAGCCACATTAACAGATTTAAATTTTAGATGATATTGCATGGGCTCATCGCCAATAAAATTGGCTGATGTATGCTCATTTGCTAAGACAAACCCTTTTGATTTCCGTTTATAGCCACGACTTAAAACGGCTACTTTAAAGCTGTCTTTTAAAAGATTTATAAGATATTCTACATGTGGTGTTTTACCAGTGCCTCCTGTATTTAAATTACCTACGCTAATAATTGGTATTGCAAAAACTGTAGATGTAAGGATGCCTTTATCGTAGCTTTTGTTTCTAAAGCGCATGACCTGACCATATAAAAAGGAAATGGGGAATAATATTTTACGAAGTATTTTCACTAAAGCTAAATTACAAAATTAGCTTCAATAAACAAGATAGTCTATAATTTCGAGTCCGTAACCAGTCATTCCCACGCGTTTTCTATCTTGTCTTCCGTTAGAAATAACGCGTAATTTACGGATATGTAAATCGTGCAAAATCTGAGCGCCAATACCAAAATCTTTATCGTCCATTGTCATTTTTAAAGATTCTGAATTTTTTGCAAGCTGATTTTTAATCTGTTCTAATCTGTTTATTAAATTAAAAGATTGGTTTTCTTGGTTTATAAAAACCATAGCGCCTCTGCCCTCTTTATTAATAATCTCAAACATTTTAGCCAATTTATCATCGGGATTATTGGTAAGTGTGCCTATAATATCATTATTTACCAAAGTAGAATTTACACGCACTAATACGGGTTCGTCTATTTCCCAATCGCCTTTTGTTAGGGCTATGTGAACCTGATTATTAGTAGTTTGCTTATAGGCTCTTAATCTAAATTCGCCAAAACGGGTATTTAAATTAAAATCTTCTATTTTTCCGATAAGCGAATCGTGTTTCATACGATAAGCCACCAAATCTTCAATAGAAATAATTTTTAGTTTGTGTTTTTTAGCCACTTCAACTAACTCAGGCAAACGTGCCATGGTGCCATCTTCATTCATTATTTCTACAATAACACCACCGGGTTTTAAACCCGCCAAGCGTGCTAAATCTATAGCAGCTTCTGTATGACCTGTACGTCTAAGTACGCCTCCTTCTTTCGCTTTAAGCGGAAAAATATGCCCAGGTCTTGTTAGTTGATGGGGTTTGGTATCATCTTCAATTAAAGATCTAACAGTTATGGCGCGGTCTTTTGCCGAGATTCCAGTTGTTACACCTTTTCCGGTACAATCTACCGAAACTGTAAAAGCAGTCCCTAGAGGATCTGTACTGTTACCCACCATTAAATCTAACTGCATCTCTTTACAACGCGACTCTGTTAAAGGCACACAAATTAAACCGCGGCCAATAGTTGCCATAAAATTTATCATTTGTGGCGTTACCATTTCGGCGGCAGCTATAAAATCACCTTCGTTTTCTCTGTTGGCATCATCAACAACTATAACAAGTTTTCCGTTTTTGATATCATCAATCGCAGATTTAATAGTATTTAGTGTGATATTTTGAGTTGCTGTTGTCATTTTATTTTTTTATTTTTTTTAAATCGCGCAAAAAATGCATTAATAGGTTGCAAAAATAAGTCAATATTAAATAAGCCTATCTCTGTCGTTGCTTTTTTTGTAAGATATATGCCAAGTGGTAACATTACAACTGTGGCTAACCACGCACCTACATAGGCCGAAATGCTACTTCCTCTAGCTAAATTGCTACCCATAATAGATATAAAATAGTAGATTACAAATATAAAAATGGCGATAATCATGGGTAAGCCAAAACCTCCTTTTCTTATGATGGCACCTAAAGGCGCACCAATAAAAAACAAGACCAAACATGCTACCGAAAAAGCAATTCTTTTATGGTATTCAATATCAAAAATATTGAGAATGTTTTGCTTGTATATAAATGTCCTTTCGTAGGATTTTACATTGTCTAAAGATCTTTTGGCCATTTCTTTAGCATTATCAATCACAATGAATTTTCCTTTACTATCAAAATTATTTAAAATTGTATCAGACAGATACGTTGTTTTAGCCGAATCTATAGCAATTAATTTGCCAGCATTGGCCCGTATATAAATGTTTTTAGATTTAGATTCAATAAAATCATTGTATGGCACAACCAAAGAGTCTATGTAATATTGAAGCTGACTTAAACTCAACATTTCAAAATCTTTTTTATAACGTTCTTCTTCTAAATCTACATTATCTAAAGTAGAAATGTCAATATTTACAGTGTAATCTTTAAAATGCGATTTGGTAAAAGGCATGCGTTCCTTCTCTCTCGAATTGGTTTTTTTATCATTTTCTTCGTTATAATAACCATTGTGTAAGATAAATGTCATGTATTTACTCCCTTCTTCTGTGGTTATTTTTCCGGTTTTAGCCGTTATATTTTTTACATTTCCCTTTTGATCGGTAAGATCATAAATTAATACATTTTTAAGTTCATTTTTTTCTTTGCCATATTTTTCGTCAAAGCGGATAAGGTATCCTGGAATCTCAGTATTAAACCTGCCAGCAATTAATGCCAAAGCAGGCTTCTTCTTTTGCATGTTTACCAATAAATTTTTGGATTTAAAAGCAGCTTTCGGAAAAATATTATTTAAAAATAAAAAGTTGATGCCACTAAAAATTATCGCCACTAAAACGAGGGGTCTCATAATTCTCTTTAAAGAAATTCCCGATGCTTTTAGTGCCGCTAATTCATAAGTTTCTGCCATTTTACCCATGGTCATAATAGACGACAACAATATGGCTATAGGAAAAGTTTGAGGTACCATCATTAAAGACAGATAGGCTAAAAATTTTAAAATAATACCAATTTCTATACCCTTACCAGCAATTTGATCGAAACGCAACCATAAAATTTGCATTACCAACACAAATAAGATGATTAAAAATGTGGTGAGAAAGGGTGCTAAAAAACTTTTTATTATGTACTTATCTGCTATTTTCAAACCAGTTATTGGGCTTCGTTTATAGTATAACCATCTCCTTTATATTTTGCCAAGTCTACTTTGAACAAACTTTTAGAAATATCGGGTAAATTTTTCTTAAACTTATTAATTGTTAATGTTGTAAGTGTGCCATTTTTACCATTCTCTATCATGCGGTAAATTTCTTTATCTTTCATGTTAATGGCTAAAACAATGCTGTTTATTTCAGATTCGCCATCGGTAGGTGTTAATATAATATTCTGAATTTTTTTACCTTTCATATTTATTAATGTGCCCCAAGAATAGGTGAATCCTGTTTTATAAAAGCTAAAAAATTTAGATGGTTTAATAAGACTTTCTTCCTCATCACTTTCTTCGTTCGAAATATTTATTTCCTCATCTTCTGGCAAAATAGTATATATTTTTTCACCGTCAAATACCTTGGTACCTCCTAAGTAACTTACATTATACAAATCGCCCATAACAGTAATATTACCGCGTGTGGCTTGGTGAATATTTTCGGCTTTATTGTCAAGACTATATTTAAATGTGATGTACATATTTTTATAGTTTGTAATTTTCTCATTTACCTCATCTAACAAATCTTTAGACTTATTCGTTTTTTGCGAAAACCCTAAACTAACAAAACACAATAAAGTAAGTACTACTAATTTATTTTTCATCTTAAATGTTTTTTTCATTATTTAACAATTCATTTAAAGCTATTTCATCAGGTACTAAAACCTGACGGGCTTTGCTTCCTTCAAACTGACCTACAATGCCAGCAGCTTCTAATTGATCTATCAACCTGCCTGCCCTGTTATAGCCCAGTTTCAGTTTTCTTTGCAATAAAGATGCCGAACCTTGTTGCGCATGAATTATAACCAATGCTGCATCTTTAAACAGCAGATCACGATCATCAATATCAACATCTAAATTTAAACTGCTTTCTTCGCCCACATATTCTGGCAACATATAGGCTTCTGGATAGGCGCGTTGCGACCCAATAAAATCGGTTAATTTTTCTACTTCTGGTGTGTCTATAAAAGCACATTGCAAACGTGTTAAATCACTTCCAACAGCAATAAGCATATCGCCTTTACCAATAAGCTGATCGGCACCTCCAGAATCTAAAATTGTTCTCGAATCTATTTTTGATGTCACTCTAAACGCAATCCTTGCAGGGAAATTTGCTTTAATAATACCCGTAATTACATTAACAGACGGACGTTGTGTGGCCACAATTAAATGGATGCCAATGGCACGTGCCAATTGTGCCAATCTGGCTATGGGTGTTTCTATTTCTTTACCAGCTGTCATAATTAAATCGGCAAATTCATCAATTACTAAAATGATATAAGGCAAAAAACGGTGTCCATCTTCTGGATTTAATTTGCGGTCTTTAAATTTCTGATTGTACTCTTTTATATTCCTAACAAAAGCATCTTTAAGCAAATCGTAACGTGCATCCATCTCAATGCACAAAGAGTTTAAGGTGTGAATAACCTTGGTTGTATCGGTAATAATAGCATCTTCGGTATCGGGTAATTTGGCTAAATAATGGCGCTCAATTTTGTTAAACAAAGTAAGCTCTACTTTTTTAGGATCTACCAATACAAATTTGATTTCGGCAGGGTGCTTTTTGTACAGCAACGAAGCCAATATGGCATTAAGACCAACCGATTTTCCTTGTCCCGTTGCACCAGCCATTAAAAGATGTGGCATTTTGGCCAAATCGTAAACAAATGTTTCGTTAGAAATGGTTTTTCCTAAAGCAATGGGCAATTCCATTTGCGCTTTTTGAAATTTTTGTGAAGATAAAACCGATCGCATAGACACAACAGTCGGGTTTTTATTTGGCACCTCAATACCTATTGTTCCCTTTCCGGGGATGGGCGCAATAATTCTAATACCCAAAGCTTTTAGCGATAAAGCGATGTCATCTTCAAGATTTTTTATTTTTGAAATTCTGATACCAGCATCTGGCACAATTTCATAAAGCGTTACTGTAGGCCCAATAGTCGCTTTTATATTGGCAATACCTATTTTGTAATTGCTAAGGGTCTCAACAATTTTATTTTTATTGGCTTCAAGTTCTTCTTGATTAATTGTGATACTTTCATTGTTGTATTCAAGAAGCAGGTCTAAACTAGGAAACTTATATTTTGCCAATTCTAAAGTTGGGTCAAACTGACCAAAATCTTTAAGCAACTTATCGGATAGATTTTCGGTGATTTTATCCTCATCATGAGGTTTTTCTATTTCTATTTGAACGCCAGATTCTTTGGTTATTTCATGATCACCTTTTGCTTCAAATTGTTCTAAAACGATAGGTTTTGGTTCTGAAATAATAACTTCTTCTTTATCATCAGAAAAAGTAACAGTATTTATTGTTTCTTGTTGTTCTACTATGGCGTCTTGAAAAACATCTTTTGTTTGTTTCTTTTTCGATTTTAAAAAGCCTGCAATATGTTCTGGTGTCAATTTAAAACGAATGGCTGTGTAAATAATAGCACAAAATATCAGCATTAATGAAATACCAACACGGCCAATATAAACAGTCAAATAGGCATTAATTTCGTAACCTACAGTGCCACCAAACAATGGTTTTTCGGGCAAAATAAATCCTAAAAATAAAGAGAACCAAACCATTGCTAAGACACCCCAAAACCAAGGTTTGCTTATCCGCTTAAACGGGATATTTAGCAATAAACACAAACCCGACAACAATAATAAAATTGGGATGTAAAAACTTGAGATGCCAAAACCATTATACACAAAAAAATGTGCAGAAATAGCACCTATTTTTCCTAAAAGATTGTGTGTGTTTATACTTCTATCGGCAAAACTATGAAGCGTACTTTGATCTATTTCCCAACTAGACAAATACGATGTGATTGCAGTGAATAAAAACACTGCAAAAATCAGTAAAAAAGAACCAAAAACTACATGAGATTGTCTGTTGTTAAAAAACGATTTAAGTGTTTTAAAACGGACATTCTTAGATTGTTTAAAGCTTGATTTTTTTTGTTTTGCCATGCACTAAATTATTTCCTATCAAAAATACTATAAATATGCTTATTTGTTAATAACAACAGATTTTTTTACAAAAACCTAGGCACATATATTAAAGCCACAATAGCAATTTCTACAAATAGACCAACCAAAACAGCAGCTGCGCCAACATCTTTAATGACCCCAATTGTTTTATGCAAATCTGGCTCAATATGGTCTGCTAATTTTTCTATAGCTGTATTTAAAGCTTCGGCGCCCATAACCAAGCCAATAGCTACTACCTGAAGTCCCCATTCTGTGGTTGTAATATTGTTATAAAATCCTAAAACTATCAACACTATTGAGATACTGCCATGAAACATAAAACTATGCTCTGTGGCAATTAACACCCAAAGTCCCCTAAAGGCATAAATAGTGCTCTTTAGGCGTCCCAACACAAAACCATCATCAGGTTTCATAAATTAAATAGCTTTTAAAGCCGCTTCGTAATTTGGCTCGTCAACTATTTCTGGTACTTGTTGGCTGTAAGTTATCACACCATTTTCATCAAGAACAATAACTACTCTTGAGTGTAAATTGGCCAAAGGACCATCAACGATTTCTAAACCGTAATCTTTACCAAATTGTCCCGATGCAAAATCTGATAAAGTAATCACATTATCTAAACCTTCGGCACCACAAAAACGTGCTTGTGCAAAAGGTAAATCTCTTGAAATACACAATACTTTGGTATTACCAAGATTAGAAGCTTCTTTGTTAAACTGACGTACAGAAGTGGCACAAGTACCTGTATCTAAACTTGGAAAAATGTTCAATATCACTTTAAATCCTTTATAATCTGCTAAAGTAGATTTAGATAAATTATTTGCTGTTAACGAAAAATCTGGCGCAGTGCTACCAACTTTTGGTAAATCTCCCGATGTGTTAAATGCATTGCCTTTTAATGTAATTGCTGCCATGGTATTTATTTTTAAATTAAGTTTTATTTATAATTATAAGAGCTTCAAAAGTACTAAAAATAAAAAACTCTTAAGCCTTGGCTTAAGAGTTTTTCTAAACAGTTTTTGAAACTGCTGTTATTTAATTTTTAGATAGATAATCTGCCACACCATCATGTGTTGCTTTTAAGCCATCTTTTGAGCTGTTCCAGTTAGCTGGACAAGCTTCGCCGTTCTCTTCGTTAAATTGTAAGGCATCAACCATTCTTATTACTTCTTCAACATTTCTACCTAAAGGTAAATCGTTTACCAATTGATGACGTACAACACCTTCTTTGTCTATTAAGAACAATCCGCGGTAAGCGATTAATTCGTTATCGGCTTGAAACTGATCATCTTCATCATAATAATAATCGCCTGTTAAAACATCATAATTTTTTGAGATGGTTTTATTTGTATCGGCTACAATTGGATACGTAACACCTTGTATGCCTCCTTGCGCTTTAGGCACTTGTAACCAACCCCAATGCGATTGTTCTGTATCTGTAGAAACAGCTACAACGGCTACATTACGTTCTTGGAAACGTGCTAGATTTTCTTGAAATGCGTGCAACTCAGTTGGACAAACAAACGTAAAATCTTTTGGATAAAAGAAAAGTACAACGTACTTTTTATCTAAATACTGATCTAATGAGAAATTTTCTACAAACTCACCGCCATTAACAACTGCTTGAGCATTAAATTGTGGCGCTTTTCTACCTACTAATACAGACATAATATTTTTTTTAAAGGATTAATTTTTATTACAACAAAAATACTAATTAATGTCCTTGATAACTTTGTTAAATATCTTTAATATTTATATTGCTATAAATTTTCTCTATTTTTAACGGAATTTTAAACTTTTAAGAAAGATTTAGGTGCTAAATTTGCCCTCATTATTATCTATGAAAACAAAAAAACATTTTTATACTTTTTCATTACTGATGTTTATGCTGTGTATATCTACATCTGTATTTTCTCAAAAGGATAGCATTAAAAAAACAGATAAGCCACTTTTAGACACAAAGAAGAACCTAAAACCTGTAGATTTATTTAAAATCGATTCGGCTGCCAACAAAACAAAAATAAATTTTACGCCTCAAAATAACAACCCAAAGGTAAAACTTAATGATAAAAAATATTATGAGCTATTTAACAAGCCTAAAAGAAAAATTGATTTTAAAAATCATGTTGACAATGTAGATGTTGATGTTTTGGTTGTAAAATATTTTAATGGCAAAAAAATTACAAATGCCGAAACTAAAATTAATAGCGATTACAATTTGGGGTCGTTTTATACCAATTCTAAATCGATTAAAATAGAAGTGCGCGATTTTGGTTTAGAAGATGGCGATAGGATTAAGATTTATTTGAATGGTGAAGTTATTGAAGAAAGCATCGAACTTAAGAATAGGTTTTATTTTATTGTTGTTCCCCTAGAAAAAAGCTACAATACCATTGCTATAAAAGCCCAAAATCAAGGCTATTCTGGTCCTAATACTGCCGAATTAGAAATTTATGATGATTCCGGCAATCTAATAGTATCGCGGACTTGGAATATTAATACTGGCGAAGTTGTCTCGGTTGGGTTTATTAAAAAATGATGTTTTTACTTCTCGATACTTCATGCTAAAAGCATGAAACTCGAAGTGACGAAAATGTATTAGAAATGTAAAAAACACAAAAGCCAAAGTTTAAAACTTTGGCTTTTGTGTGTGAGACCCTTCGACTTCGCTCAGGGTGACACTTTATCAAATTCTTCTATAAATGTATGACTTCGCCATAAGCATCGGCAACAGCTTCCATAACAGCTTCGCTCATTGTTGGATGTGGATGGATAGATTTTAAAATTTCGTGACCTGTTGTTTCTAATTTACGTGCCACTACAGCTTCGGCAATCATATCGGTTACCCCAGCGCCAATTAAATGGCAACCCAACCATTCGCCATATTTGGCATCAAAAATTACTTTTACAAAGCCGTCTGGTGTACCAGAAGCTTGTGCTTTTCCGGATGCTGAAAATGGGAATTTTCCTACTTTTAATTCATATCCTTGCTCTTTTGCTTGTGCTTCGGTTAAACCGACACTCGCAATTTCTGGTGTGGCATAGGTACATCCGGGTACGTTTCCGTAATCTACAGGTTCGGTATCTAATCCGGCTAATTTTTCAACACAAGTAATCCCTTCGGCAGAAGCCACATGTGCCAAAGCTGGACCAGGCACAACATCGCCAATAGCGTAATAACCCGGCATATTGGTTTGGTAGAAATCGTTTACCAAAATCTTATCGCGATCGGTAGCAATACCTACATCTTCAAGTCCTATATTTTCTATATTCGATTTAATACCCACAGCAGATAAAACCACATCCGCTTCTAGCGTTACCTCACCTTTTGCCGTTTTAACTTTAGCTACAACGCCTTTTCCAGAAGTATCAACCGATTCTACCGACGCATTTGTCATGACTTTAATACCCGATTTTTTGAAAGAACGTTCCAATTGTTTTGATACATCAATATCTTCTACGGGTACCATATTTGGTAAAAACTCTACCACTGTCACTTCTGTTCCCATGGTGTGATAAAAATAGGCGAACTCAACACCAATGGCACCAGAACCTACAACAATCATCTTTTTTGGTTGTTTTGGCAAACTCATCGCTTCGCGATAGCCAATAACTTTTTTACCGTCTTGTGGTAAATTTGGCAACTCTTTAGAACGCGCGCCTGTGGCAATAATGATATTTTTAGCAGTGTATTCGGTTATTGTGCCATCGGCAGCAGTAACATCTACTTTATGACCCGGTTTTATTTTTCCGAAACCATCAATCACATCAATTTTATTTTTTTTCATTAAGAACTGTACGCCCTTACTCATACCATCGGCAACGTTTCGGCTTCGTTTAATGACGGCCGAAAAATCTTTGTCTACTGCTTCGGCTTTTAAGCCATAGGCATCTACATGTTTTAAATAGTCATAAACCTGCGCACTTTTTAACAAAGCTTTGGTAGGTATACATCCCCAATTTAGGCAAATACCACCTAGATTTTCTTTTTCTATAACGGCAACTTTAAATCCTAATTGTGAGGCTCTAATAGCTGTAACATAACCTCCTGGTCCGCTTCCTACTATAATTATATCGTAATTCATATCTTTTGTTTTCTGGTTTGATTCAAAATGCAAAGTAAAGAAATATTTTACTTCTAAATGTTGTTTATAAGCTCCCATTTAGACTACGCTCAATGTGACAGTTAAGGTTATCTCCTTAATTTAATCAAACTTAATGGCTTTAACCGGACTTATTCTCGTAACAATGATTGAAGGTATGATGAGCATAAATAAACAAAGTACTAAAGTGCCCACATTTAACATCAGGATTTGAACAAAATCTATATAAACTGGCACGAATTTTACATAATAGGTCTCTGGATTCAAACTTATAAATGCGAATTTTTGTTGCAAAAACAAGAGCGTTAATCCGATAAGGTTTCCCCAAAACAAGCCTTTTAAAATAAGATAAGCTGCATTGTATAAAAACACTTTTCTGATGCTCCAATTAGAATTTCCCAAGGCTTTTAAAATACCTATCATTTGGGTACGTTCTAAAATCAAAACCAATAAAGCCGTTATCATATTGATGCCCGCAATGAGAATCATTATGACAATAATAATGGTAATGTTGACATCAAAAAGGCTTAACCACTCAAACAACGACGGGTATTTATCTACAATATTTTGTGTGTTTAAAATGGCCGCCGTATTGGCGTAAATGGCATTGCTTTTTTCTTTTAAGTCTTTAAAATTGTTGAGCAAAACTTCAAATCCGCCAACCTCATCTTCGCTCCATTTATTTATTTTTTGGATGTGTTTGATATCGCCAATAATATAATTTTCGTCAAATTCATTAAAGGCCGAATTGTACAATCCTACAATTTTTAAAACACGCATGTTTGGTAATTTATTAGGATCGTTTTTAACAAAAAGGATGTTGAATTTATCGCCCAATTTTAAACCCAAACGCATGGCTATGGTTGTAGAAATTAAAACATTATTTGAAGGACTTTCTTTAAAAGATAACACCTTACCTTCCGTCATATAATTTTTAAAATAGCTCCAATCATAATCGGCAGAAATACCTTTAAAAATAACGCCTTCAAAATCTTTTTCGGTTCTAATAATACCCGCTTTTGTGGCAAAAATATGTACATTTTTAATGCCAGTTATCCCTTTAAACTCGGGATAAAAATCTTGTTTTTTTGAAACAGGATTAACCGTGATTTCTGAATTATTATTATCGTAATTGGTTATTTGCACATGCCCCTGAAAAGCAGCAACTTTTTCTCTAATTTTATGTTGCAATCCTACGCCAGTAGCTACCGAAACCAACATCACAATAATACCTATGGCAATGGCTGTAATGGCAATTTTTATTATTGGCGCCGAAATGCTACTTTTACCTTGTTTAGAAAAAATAATGCGCTTGGCAATAAATAATTCGTAATTCAATTTATAAAACTGTTTTAATGTTCAAAAATACATATTTCTTTTTGGTTTCAATTGCCCTTTTCGGATTGATTTCTTGCAAGAACACAGCTCCTAAAAATAAAGAAATTGTCCTTTCTATAAATAGCAACAGATTAAAAATAACGAAACCTATTGTGATTGGTGCAAACCAAACGGAAGCTTACCTCCCACTTTTACAAAATAAAAAAGTGGCTGTGGTTGCCAATCAGACCAGCGTGATTTTTAAAACGGACAATACCTACACCCATTTGGTAGATTCGTTACAGCGTTTACAAATTAACCTCGTCAAAGTTTTTGCTCCCGAACACGGTTTTCGCGGTCAAGCCGATGCTGGCGCACATGTGGCTAATGGCATAGATATCACTACGGGTTTGCCCCTCATTTCGCTTTACGGAAAAAATAAAAAACCCACTTCAGATCAGCTTAAAGATATTGACATTGTTGTTTTTGACATTCAAGATGTGGGCGTGCGTTTTTACACCTATATTTCTACTTTGCATTATGTGATGGAGGCTTGCGCCGAAGCTGGTATTTCTGTTATTGTTTTAGATCGCCCCAACCCTAATGGTAATTATATAGATGGGGCAGTTTTAGAACCTCCATTTAAAAGTTTTGTAGGGATGCATCCTGTGCCTTTGGTGTACGGTATGAGCATTGGCGAATATGCCCAAATGATAAATGGCGAAAATTGGTTGCCAAATGGTATAAAATGTAATTTAAAAGTGATTCCTTTAAAAAACTACACCCATAAATCGGTTTATAATTTGCCTATAAGACCCTCGCCTAATCTGCCCAATGCACAAGCTGTAAATTTATATCCAAGTTTGGCATTGTTTGAAGGTACAACTGTAAGTTGTGGACGTGGTACCGAAATGCAATTCCAACTTTTTGGTGCGCCTTTTTTACCAAAAGACACCTATACTTTTAGTTTTTTACCACAACCGAATTTTGGCGCTAAATATCCTAAATTTAAAGGGGAATTAAGTTACGGATTAGATTTGAGAAAAGTAAATAAATTAAATAAACTCAATTTAGAATGGCTGATTACTGCTTACGCTGATACTAATAAGAAGGACAGTTTTTTTAATTCCTTTTTTACAAAATTAGCGGGCACAAAGAAACTACAAGAACAAATTGAAGCGGGATTATCTCAAGTAACAATTAAAAAATCATGGCAAAATGGTTTGGATAAATTTAAAATTGTTAGGGCAAAATATCTGATTTATGATTGAGTGGTTTGTTTATTCTTTTTTTTGAAGTAAAACGAAACCGATTAACAATCTAGCAAGCGATTTGTACTGCTGAAAAACATACTATCCGTTACACTTCATTATGAGCAATGTACTTTCCTGAAATAGGTTGACTAAAATTTAAGAAAAACTTGGCTCTTCGAGCCACATAGACCTTGTTTCAAACCAAACTCTTGAATTATTTGAAAAATTCAACAAGAAAATTCAGGAATAAAAAAAAGAACTCTCTACATTTAGATAAAGGAGAAGAGTAGAATAATAAATATTAATATGTTGAAAATCAATGATATAAATTACATGTGATTTATTAACACTAAACATTCATAAAACATATGTAATGTAAAAAACTCAATATTAAGTTTTATGGTCTTGCTCCCTAGAGCTAACAGAAAATAGTTCTAACAATTTAACGCAAGAATTAGAAAAATTTAATAACTTTAATTTCGTAAAATAAAAAACCTCCAACTGATTAAGTTGAAGGTTTTACTGGTAGAGCTAACAAAAAAAATTCTAAGAGTTTTATGTAAATTTTTGTGTTGTCTTTTCATAATTCTATTATATTTCTTTTTATTTAAACAGTCTTAAAAGAATGTCCGAATTATTGTAGCAACTCCAGTTTTCAATTTATCTTTTATTCAAAAACAGATTTAAGTGCATTACTCATTTTTAACCAGCCATCTTGATCATCTCTTAATTTTGACTTTTCTTGTTCAATATGAATAAATCTTCCTGTTGTTGCTGTAGCAGATATGCTACAAGGATTCGATGAACCATTTATAAATCTACTTTGAATATTTGTGAATCCAATTAACCTAGTCCACTCCGTATCTAAATGAGCTAATTTAAAAGTCAACGAATTGTCTTCATTCATAAGTGCTTCTTTAATTTGAAAAGCATAATCAATTGTAGGTGTTTCTCTTGTTCCATTACTCATAATCACGTATGGATCTGTATCGTTTTTACCAAATCCATGTAGTTGAATAAAAACAGAATTTGATATATTTTCGTACAAAATTTCTGTTGTTTTTTGAAAAACTGTATTTATATTATGAGCCATATCAGAAATTCTATAAGACTGATACCCAGAGTTACAAGTTGATGTCGTGCCATCACAAGGTGAAAATTCTGAATGATTACAACGATGTGTTCCATTTAAAAAAACTGCTTTTGCAAGATTGTTTTTAAAGCAATAAACTGCTTGTTGACCTGTATTAATATCATTTTTAATATGTGGAGCTTGAATAACTAAATTACTAATAGTTGGTGTTTTACTGAACAGATAAAGACCCCAATGATTCTCTTTATCACTCTTCTCTTCTAATATATAAAATACTTGATTTGGTGTTATAGTAGTATCCGTAAATTCATTTATTTGATAATTCAACTCAGAAGATTTCAACACAGCTTCAGAAACATTTTGATCTAATATTTCATTTATAACAACACTCCATTTAGCTAATTGATTTGATGTTGGTTTCTTATAGCTATTCCCTGAATCTCCAGGAACTCCGCTTATAAAACTTTCCATATAAGTTTCAATATTACCTGTAGTTTTAACTAATACAGGATTGTCATTCTCCGTTGTAATATTAAGTTCATTACTAAACCCTGACTCATTTCCTACTGCATCTTTCGCTGAAATTTTAAAATTATAATTTGCATCAGCATCTAATCCTGTAATATTAAAAGATGTACTTGTTGTTGCTACAAAATTAATTCCATTCTTATATAAGATATAGGCCGTTACTCCAACATTATCTGTAGAAGCTACCCAAGTTAAGTCAAGAGACGTTTTTGTTATGTTATCTACTTGTAAATTTGTAGGTGCAGTAGGTGGAGTTATATCTATTACTGGTTCTGGCATTGAATCATCAGACCCACCACAAGAACTGAAAAACATTACTAAAAATACAAATATAAATTGCTTGAAATTATTCATAAATTATTATATTTTTTGTTCTTGTTTTAAGTTTTTAGCTTTATCATTTTTCGCATTAAAATTTTGCATTAATTGATATACATAAGGAATTTGTTTTTGAAAACGTGTTAATATATCTTCTGAAATATTATCTCTACTGAAAGGTACTATTTTAACATATTCTTGAATTTCTCCAACATTTCTACCATATTTATAGTTGTATGGAAATCTTCCTTCTTCATTAATAATCGTGTTTTTATTTTCCTTATTTGCTACACTTATATAAAACTCACTATCCTTAATATTTCCATTAGAATTGAACAGCTCTTTTTTATTTAAATGTTCATACAATTCCTTAGCGGTATTTATGGCAGGATCTACTAACTGAATTTTTTCAACCATAAATCTTCTATATAAGTAATTTCCATTTTCACTTTTATAATTGTACAATTCATTCAACACTAAGTTTATCTCATCAATTAAATATGGGTAATGTGTACACCCTAAAATGATTGATTTTAATTGATTTGAAGTATTTGATTTTCTAATATTCTCTAATAAAGTAACTACATGATAACGTACATAATTTTCAGCATCGTTAATCTGTAAAATCGAACAATCATCTTCTTTCTCTGTATCGCACAACATTTTACTATTGTCAAAATCAAAATTATATATATCAAATAAAGTTTTATCAATCTTAACATCTCCTTCCAATCCTGGGCCTTTATAATCTTGTCTTGGTTTCCTTAGGTTTTTATTAAAATAGTTAGCATCTTCATCAACTGCTTCAGCAATTCCAATTCCTCCTTGTGAAAACACTTCAATGTCTCCTTGGTACCCTAATTGATCTTTAAATTTTAAAATAGTATTATGATATCCTTTTGATGCTACCGTTCCAGCAGTGGCCATCACTCCTATAATACCATCTTCATCTTTTTCCATAGTTTCTAAAACACCTCTCACACCAGCATCTATTACACCAATTACTTTCATATCTGAATTTGCTTTTTTTACAAATTCTTCAATATATTCTTTTCCATAAGCTGTCGCTGTATTACACGCAATGACCAAGACCTTTACAGGTTTTTTATCTGTATTTACTGAAGTGTCATTTACGTCAGAATAATATTTATTACTCATTAAAAATTGAGCATCTTTGATAATATGCTCTTTAAGTAAATCAACTTTGTTTTCTTTTGAGTAATTTCCATATGGCATATTGGCCTGATCGCCTAAATAAATAAAACTTTCTTTATTAAAGTCTAGGACACCATCACTTCCAAATTGATAAGTACTATTTTGATTTTGATCATAATTTACAATTGCTTTTAATACTGTAAGCCCTCCTGTACCAGAATCAAACACACCTATAGGCAAACTTGAATCTGTATCTGGGTAAACATTAAAATCTATATGATAGAAGCTCTCACTATCATTAATAATAGTATTCACAATATTGGCTTCAACAACATCTTCAAGTACTGTTTCTTTTTCTTTTGGATTTTGCTTACAACTAGAAACTATAAAAATTGCAAGAATTATATTTAAATATTTCATAATTTCTTATTTTTTTAAAATCTTACCGTTGAAAATATTAGTAAACTTTCCATCTTCTACCGATAATTTTCCATTTATAATACTATACTCTAAACCTTCTGCTAATTGAAAAGCATCAGTGTAATTTGCCTTATCCTTAAATGTTTTTGGATTAAAAACAATAATATCAGCAAAATAACCTTCCTTCAATTTTCCACGTTTTGAAATTTTAAGAATATCTGCTGTTTTTGAAGTACTTCCATTAATAAAAGTTGCTACATTCATTACCTTTTCTTGCTGTACATATTTATAATATTTTCTAGGAAAAGTACCATATTTCCTAGGGTGTCCGGTATTTCCATCTGAACCCGTTACAGTCCATGACTGTTTCATAAAATTTAAAATATCTATTGTATTCATATTAAAGGATGCAACTCTTGCATAATTATTCTTTAGCACCTCATAAACTGCCTGTTCAGCAGGTATTTTAAGCATTTTAGAAATTTCTAATAAGTTTTTCCCAAGAAATTTAGGTTCATCAATTTTTACTATTAACAATTTTTCCGGACCTCCCCTGCGAATAATATTTTTTCTAGTTTCTTCTAAAATTTGAGTTTTCAATTGGGGATTATTATATCTTATAAAAAGAGAATCTTTACCTCCACTTTCTGCCCAACGTGGTACTGTTGTGGCTTTCAAACTAGTTGCTGAAGCATCATATGGATATTGATTTGCCGTTACATCAATACCTTCCTTTTTAGCCTTTTCTATTAACTTAATTATTTCAGTGCTTTGATTCCAAACATCAACACCTAAACATTTGATATGAGATATGTGAATAGGTAATTTTGCTTCTCTTCCAATTTCAATAGCTTCTTCTATTGCTGGTATTAAACCTATTGAGTAAGAACTTTCATCTCTTAAATGAGTATCATAAATTCCATCGTTTTTTGCAGCAGTTTGAGCTAGAGCAATAACCTCATCAGTATTAGAATAACTCCCAGGAGAGTAAAATAATCCTGTTGATAATCCAAATGCACCTGCATCCATTTCTTGCTGAACCAAAGCCTGCATTTTTAAAATGTCATCTTCAGTTGCTTTTCTATTACTTGTACCCATAACTTGTTTTCTTATAGTTCCATGACCAACTAATGGTATTACATTTGTGCCAATACCATTGTTTTTGTACAATTGTACATACTTCTCTGTTGGGTAAAAACTTTCCCCATCGTTTCCAACAACAACGGTTGTTATACCTTGCATTAAAAATGGTTTGTTATGTGATTTATCCGATTCTTTTAAATCTCGGTCTGCGTGAGTATGAGGATCTATAAATCCCGGACTAACAATTAATCCGGTCGCATCAATTATTTTGGAAGTATTAATTGCAATACTATCTTCATTTCCAATAAAAATAATTTTATCATTTTTAATTGCTATTGATACATTCATTGATTCTTCATTTTCTCCATTGTATACAATTCCATTTCTAATAACAATATCTGCTTCGATTGTTTTTTTACACGAAACACTTAAAATAATAATTGTAAATAATAGGAAAAATCTTTGGCTTATTAATTTCATAATTCTTCTTTAATTTTTAAATTCATAGTTTTCATAAAATACTGGCATATACTTTGGCTCTTTCTTTTATAACTTCCCTATCTATTTCATCTCCCTCTTCATACGTAACTGCCTCCGCTTTAAATGTATTATAGAACCAATTATAACAATTACATAATTTTCACAGTATTTTTCAATCATTAATTAAACTGCTTCAATTATTAAATCCACTCAATATTCTAATAAAATTTTTATGCTTATATATTCATTAATTCTCATTTTATAACCAGTTTTAAAAGTAATATTAGTAGTGTAACTATTAAATTGGTGCTTTATAAGTGAGAAATAAATTAAATTTAATGCGTCAAAAAATAAAGCATAGCAGCATATTTTACTGGTTATTTTTCGTGAAAATAACCCTTGGAAAGGTTTGATAATCATAGTAATAGATTATTTGTAGTTATCCAAATATAATTAAATATACATTGTCAATATATTTAATTTACTAATTGTAATTATTTACTTACAAAAAGTATGTATTTCTTAATAATTAGTTTTAACAAGTTAAGACTAAAACAAGCTTTTTGCAGTTTTATAGATAAAAGCTAAATTTTCTTTAATAATTGAGGTTCAGCAGAATTTTGGAGCTAGCTTTTTAAGCAGCTCTCTTAACACTTTATATGTATTTATGATTTAGTATTGATTAATCTGTAAATTAATAAGGCTGCTCTTTTTGTTAAATCTTTAAAATGGGTTAAATCCATATTTTCTTTTGGAGTATGAGCACCGCTACCCATAGCGCCTAATCCATCAAGTCCGTCAACATATTTTGCGACAAACGAAATATCGCCCGCACCGCGTTTCGCTGGATCATATGCTTCAACGATTCCTAAGCCCATTGCTTGACTCACTCCGTCAAGCACCTTTAAAACCTCGTAATTTCCTGGTGTTGGTGCCATAGGTGGATATTTTAAATCAAATGTTATGCTCGCCGATGTTTTTGGTAAGTTTTTAGCAACAATCGCTTTCATTTTTTCAACGGTATTGTTAATTTGTTCCTCTGTTAAACAACGAATATCACCATTTGCAATGGCTTTTTGAGACACAATATTATTTTTACCAAAAGCGGAACCTTTTGATTGTGTATCATCAAAATCTACCAAAGTCCCACCAACAATAGTGGCGGCATTAAAAGTGAGGTTTTGCTCTGGAAGTTCGACATAAAATGAATTGAGAATTCTCGACATTTCATATATAGCTCCAGCACCAACATCTTCTGTAAAAACACCAGCTGAATGTGCCCGCACACCGGAAGTCTCTACGCTCCAACTTCCCGAACTTCTTCTGGCAACAGTGGCATAGTTAAGCCCAATTGCGCCTTCAAATCCTAGTGCAATATCGCTTCGCTTAGCCGCTTTAATTAAATCTTTTCGAGAAATACTTACAGGATCTCCTGCTTTTTCTTCATCACCACTAAAAGCAACAATAATTTGTGTGTTTTTTAAAACCCCAGCTTCACGTAAAGCTTTTAAGGCAAATAAAATAATGACGTCACCTCCTTTCATGTCAGATACACCGGGTCCGTAAACCTTCATTGAATCTCTTTTGAAAGTTTGAAATGGACTGTTTTCCTCAAAAACAGTATCCAAATGTCCAATTAGTAGTATTTTTTTACCTTTTACAACACCTGTATTAAGTTCACAAAACAAATGACCTGCCCTACCCATAGCTTCGGGCATTTCAAACCAAGTAGGAGTGAATCCAATAGCTTTAAATTCATCCGCAAAAATGGAACCTACCTTTTTTACTCCAAGAATATTTAAAGAACCACTATTAATATTCACTACTTTTTCAAGTAAATCAATAGCTTGATTATTGTTTTCATCAATTAAATTAATTACCTTTTTTTCGATTTGTGTCAATTTTTGTGCATGAAGATGAACCGATAAAGTAATAAATAGGATGAAGGAAATGAATTTTATTGCTTTCATAAGAAATATTATTTTTAATCTGCTTAGGATAAAGTATTTAATCTAGCTAAAAAAAATGAATTTTGAATAAAGCCTTCATTTAATTAAAAACTATTAAACTATGTAAGTTAGTTAGTTTGTCAATTTTTGAGCAATAAATTTAGTTGCCTGACTCCCTAATGGGCTAAACACAATATGTAAAATAGTGAGCAAGATATTGTAGTTTAAAAAAAGGCTGCTTAAAAACATTAAATTTTTAAACAACCTTTTAACTAAATAAAGTTTATTGGTTTATTGGTGTTGGTGTAAATATATCTGGAATAGGACTAGGAATATTACTATTCGCATTAATCTCATCTTGCGGATATAAAAGCCTTTGCGGATTTACTGATGGTACAGGTTGCCCTCTATCTTGAAATGGGAAAGGTACAATAACATCACTATCAGACTTTTTCAATCTTCTCGCATCATTAAATGGCATGAAGGTTGTAAACCCTGTAACATAACGCTCTTCAATAATCTCTCTCAACACTGCTCTATCTGTTGCGATATTATCCATATTCTCCATACCTCCAGTTTGAAAATCTGTTAAATCGTAGGCAGCATACATAAATGTATCAGTACCGCTAATTAAATTGAATGCGCTACCAGAATTTAAAAATGCTCTTAACTGATTGAGTTTATCAATAGCATCTTGCGTATTACCACCTCTTAACAAACATTCCGCCCAAATCAATAAATTCTCTTCATAACTTACCAGCTTCATAGCTGTTGCAGGATCATCAATACCATCGGCCTGCTCTCCATTACCTTTGATATACGAATATTTTCTACGGGCCATTTCATCCGTTTTAGCATTATTTCTGCTATTGCCATTAGCCGGATCGATTAAATCTCTATAAAAAGCGCCATTACCGGTCATGTCACCAGCTCTAGAGCTAGTTACAAAATTGGATAAAATATTGCTGTTTCCATCAACCTCTCCAATAGGGTGATAAGCCAATGTGTTAGCCGCGCTACTAATTCCACTACCAACATAGTTTAATGCCTGTGCATACTGCTTGGTTTGTAAATAATACCTTGCTTTCAAGGTATTTGCTGCTTGTACCCATTTCGTTTTGCTCCCATTGTTATAAATATCTTCAGAACCAACGGAGGTTGTTGCATTGGTTATTTTATTAATGGCACCATCTAAAAGCGTTTGTAAACTCGCATAAACATCGGCTTGAGCGTCGAATGTTGGATCCGGAGAATTTAAACTTGCCCCATCAGGTACAGCAGCAGAATAAGGAATATCTCCAAATAATGATGTGGCTGTACCAACGGCCAAAGCTTCGTTAACATCTATTATACCATTTAGTAGATCCAGGTTAGGAGAGAGTCTTCTAATCTCCTTATTTTGAACCAGGATGCCATTATAGACTTGGCTCCAAGTCCCATTAGAATCTCCAGGAGTATAATCATAATTATAAAGCGTTTGCTGGACTAATTGTAATCCTATTAACCCACCTGTATAATACATGCTTGTTCGAGACAAATGCCCTTGTTGAACTTGAGCATTAGCAAGTAATGTACCCTTTAATAAAAGTGTCCCGGTGGGAACTTCTACCAATTGGTTTTTATTTTCATTTACATCTAAATAATCATCACAAGAGATGGTTGCTATTAGAAAAACAAATGATAATAGTATTTTATATATAGTTTTCATATTTTCTATCTTTATTTAAATTAATAGTTAAACTTAATACCGAAAGCAAATGTTCTAGAACCAGGATTTGAGAAATAATCTATTCCTTTTGCTCTACTAACACCATATTGGCTAATATCGGGATCAATACCCACTATATCCGACCAAATAACAAGATTCCTTCCTGAAGCTGTAAACTCAATAGAACTTAATCCAGTGGCGTTTCTAAATGCTTTTGAATCTAATGTGTATTTTAAGGACAACTCTCTCCAACGTGTCCAACTGCCATCGGCCACAGCAAATTCGTTTAATTTACCGTCACCGAATCCCCACAAATTTCTATAATAACTTTCATCAAGAAGCACGTTACCACCACCAAAATTACCAATATTTCCTCGAACCGATGTTCCGGCAGAAATTACATCGCCATTCCAATTCACTAAATCTTCGGTAAGTGTAATGGTGTTTCCAACATCGGCATGTGTTCCAAAATAAGACGTAATGAAACGTGTTCGTTCTGCAAAATCGTTGCCCTGACTGGTATCAAATAATGCCGAAAGGGTAAGGTTTTTATATGATAAATCGAATTGAATACCACCTCTCCAATCCGGATTAGGATCACCAACAACTAAATCTCCACGTGTATCGACCTCTGGGAAACCATTAGAATCTAATACCATATTTCCATTATCATCTCGTAACGCACCTTGTGTCATTAAGGTGCCTAGAGGATAGCCTTCTTTGGCTACAGAAAGAATTGAGCTACCGTCAGCAAAATTAATGACTCCACCTCCGGTTAGTTTAGTCACTAAATTTTTATTTCTACTATAATTAACAGCAACAGAACCTTTCCAATCTGCTTTTTTTAAGAAATCATATCTAAGTTCCAATTCGAAACCTTTATTTTCGATAGTTGCACCATTACCATAAATTTCTTCGAAACCTAATGAGGTTGGTAACGAAATATCTAATAATACATCTACAGTTTCATTAGTATAATATGTAGCAGATGCTGCCAATCGACTATTAAAAAATCTTAAATCGAGACCATATTCGAATTCTGTTTTAATTTCAGGTCTTAAATCCGGATTTCCTAAACGCTCATCCAATTGGAATCCTCCACCAAAATCCTCAAGTGCAATCACGTCAGAAAAGGTGTTAAAAGTTCCAACTTCAAAAACGGTTTGAGCTCTATGTGCAATTGGTACATTCGCCACTTGACCATAAGCGAATCGCAATTTTCCAAAAGAAAGTTTTCCTTTATTTTCAAGAGCATTACTAAAGGTCCATCCCGCTTCAAAACTTGGATAAAAGAATCCATTATTATTTGCTGGTAAACTAGAATGCTTCTCGTAAGCGCCTCCCAAAGCAACAATTAATTGATTGGCATATTCGAAATTAGCCGTTCCAAAAAACCTAATGTTCCGTCGTGAAAATCGGGAGGTTTCAGCAGTAATATTTTCTTTTGCTGAAAGTTCTGAAGGATCTAATGGGCTTCTAAAATTGGAAATAAAATTATTGGCTTCAGAAAAGATCTGTTTACGACGTCTATCGTTCAAACCAAACCCTACAACAAAATTAGAACTTAAATTATCTAATAAATCGTAATTAAAGTTGGTTATAATATCACCATTAAACTCTTCATTTATAAAGGTTTCATCCTGCAATAAACCATATCGCCTTTCTACTCCTGCGGTGTACCATGGAAAGAAATATACTCTTGTATCTGTATAAGTATCTACACCACCTCTTAATATGGTGCTAATATGATCGTTCCATTTATACGTAGCTTCTCCTGTACCAATAAACCTATTTACATTGGCCGTACTCTTTTGCTCATTAATGGTCCATAATGGGTTATTATAGATAGCATTATCGTTATCTCCTCTATATCTCCGATAAGCACGTTGTCTAAATGGTGTAACTGCACCTGAACTGCTGTGATAATCTCCAATATAATCAGATTGATCAAAATCAGGAGGTGTTCTTAATAATCCCAAATATAATCCGGCTGTATTTGAACCTTGTTGCGTCCTGTTCGAGGACGTAGTAATATAGTTAGCCTTAAAATTTACCGTTAACTTATCGGTTAAATTTTGACTTGACGATAACGTAAAGTTTGTTTTTTTATAAAAACTGCTTTCAATTATTCCATCTTGCTTTACATGGCCTCCGCTAAAATAAAAAGTACCCTTTTCATTACCGCTACTTACGGAAAAGCTATTATCGTAGGTAGTTCCATTTCCAAATACCTGATCAAAATTTTGGTCGGTATAAATTTCTGTTGAGTTTTTTCCACCACTGTTAATTGGATATATAATATTATCAGATACTAAAGATTGGAAGAATTGTCCCGAAGTATTTACATCGTCTGCTCCACCTGCTCTGTCCGAAATTCGGTCACCCCATGAAAAAGTATTTGTAGGGCTATAGCTGCCATTCTGACCTTGCCCAAAAGATTTTTGCAATGGGTGTTTATATGCAATTTGATCAATAGAAACACCAGAAGAGTAGGTTACTTTCATTTTGCCTGCTTTTCCTTTTTTAGTTGTAATAACGATTACTCCATTTAAGGCTCTTGAACCATAAAGTGCACCGGCAGATGCACCTTTAAATATTTGCAATGATTCGATATCGTCGGGATTAATGTCATTTAACCGTGATTGTTGAGATACACCTGCTGAAGCATCATTATCTCCTGAACCGCTCAAATTATCATTGTTTAAAGGCACCCCATCCACAACAATTAACGGTTGGCTTGCTCCACCTAAAGAACTTGCGCCCCTAATTTGGATATTAGAACCTGCGCCTGGATCTCCTGAAGTACCGCTGATAGTGACACCTGCTGCCTTACCTGCCATACCATCGATAATTTTATTCTCAACAGGTTGCACTAATTTATCCGCATCAATTTTAGAATAAGTAGATGCAATTTTATCACGGTTTTCCTTAAAACCTAATGCATTAATTACTACTTCATCTAATGCTTGAGCATCTTCAGTTAAAATGATAGTTAAATTAGATTTATCACCAACAGATACATCTAAAGTAGTATAACCTAAAAAGCTAACCACAAGAATTGCATTGTTATTGGGTACATTAATGGAAAATTTCCCATCAAAATCTGTAGTGGCTCCTAAGGTTGTTCCTTTAACTGCCACAGTTGCTCCAGGCAATGGTCCTGTTTTATCACTAACAGTACCACTTACCGTACGTTGTGCAAACATAAAACTACTCGAAAGTAGGACTGTTAACACACACAAAAATAACTTTTTTGTCATAATTAATTTTAGTTTAGTTAATATTTATTTAATAGAATGTTCATCATTTGCTCGGCAGAAATTTTGCCAATAACTTTAATCGTTTCTCTTGGTGTTACATCACCAATTTCATAGGTAATTCCTACCGAACGGTGTCCGTTTAAAAACCATCCTTTAGATGTTGGTTGATTGCTATTGGCAGACTGCTCGTTGACTTTATAGTTTGGAATGTTTTTCTCTAAAGCAGAAAACCAATCTTCAACATAAGTTGGCAAGGCGGTGTTCATTTTTTCTTTATTGGTATAAAACACATCATACCATGTAGAGTGAAAATCCAATCCTAAAATTAGCCTCGATTTATTTTTATTTAAAGCTTTATTAATTAAGGCTACAGTTTGCTTAATTTCCGGCTGATTATAAACGGACCAATCTCTATTCATATCTACACCACCTGCGTTATGACGCCAGTTCCCTAAATCTACACCATCTGGATTCATAATTGGAAATGCTAAAATATGGTACTTACTTAAAAATTTATTAGAGAGTTCTGAGTCATTTAAGATAGTTTCTAAAAAACTTTTAAATGCGAAATATCCCGTTACTTCAGGAGGGTGTTGGCGAGTAAGTAAAACAATAATATCTTTTCCTTTAGTTTCTCCTTTATGTATATCAAGTATTGGTATGTTTCTTCCTAATCTAGTTTTACCAACACTTTTTAATGAAACGACATCTCCTTTTCCATTTATTAATTGGGTATACCAATTTTTCACATCGTTAGAAGATTGAATTTCTTGTGCTGCAACAGTTTGAGCTTTAGAGCTCAAATTTAATTTAATGGTTACAATACTATCTTGTTTAAAAACATTTAATGAATCAATAATGGTCCAGTTATCATTAATTTTTAATTTGGGAATATATCGATGTTTAAAACCTTTCGGATACTGAAATGTAAAATAAAAAGACTTTGGATTACTAGACCAAGTTTTAAAAGCATAATAAGGACTATTGTTTATGGGAGTATTTTCAGGATAAATTATAACCAAAGCGGTGCTATCATTAACTTGCTCAAACCCATTTAAACGCGCGCCATCAAAATCATTACTAGCAAAAACATTAGAATTCTCCAATTTATAAATTTGTTTGGTTTGAATTGCAATAGGTTTTGTTCTAGTATCTACAGGCACTAAAAAGTTGACCGTTTTAGCACTGGAGCAAGCAATCAGCAATAAAGTAGCTATAATAAAAGTTAAAAAAGAAATTTTTCGTAAAACTCTCTTCATTATTATCGTTTAAGTAAAATTATTTTTATTCATTTTTTACAAACGCACAACTGGTTAAAATTAATTCAATTTTTTATAAATTAAGCATACCAATTATAAAATAAATAACATACCAATTTAATTTGTGAAATAGGAATTCCTCTTTTTAAGGTGTTTCTAATATTCCTAAATGTAATATTCTCCCTCCACTCATGTTGGCAGGATTGGTACTCTTACCTATTACAATGCCATCTTCTGGAGCAAAATATTCTTTAATTATTTCACCAAAAGCATTTTTAACAACCGCTATTTTCACTCCTTTTTTTAACTTTTGGTTTATTTCAACTATAACATCAAGAAAGCCTCCTTCTTCCATATAAATCCAATACGATTTTTTACAGTAAACAGCATCATCTTTTAGCTCTTTCTGTTCATTATTTTCGTACATATTAAACCATCCCAAAGTATTTAAAATGCCTTTAAACCCTCTCTCAATCAAATCATTTTGAAAAACTTGTGGATTACCATATTCTACTGTTATACTTGGAATACTTTTTAAGGTAGCAGCTTCCCTCATGGTATAAGAAGAAGCAGAAACAGAACCTACCGATGGTTTGCCTTTACTATTCAATATAATATCTGGTTTTTGAAGCACCGCCAGTGTTTTAAGCGTATCATTGGAAATATCTGCCCTAGCATACATTGAATTAACCCGTCCAAAACTTGCAGTATGCATATCAATAAGTACATCAAAAAAAGGAAGTATTTTCTCCTTTATTTTATAAGCATATTGCTGACTTCTGTTCCCAGATTCCTTGCCCGGAAAATTTCTATTTAAATCTTCTTCATCTATAAATCGGCGCTCATCCATTTGAATGGAAACATGATTTAATCCCGGAATCGCAATAATTCGCCCTTTTAATTCAGCCACATTAATTTCATCTACTAACTTATGAATAATAGGGATGCCATTTAATTCATTGCCATGTATTGCAGCCGTAAGCCCAAGAGTTGGGCCATTAGTTTGACCTTGAATTACAATTATTGGAACAAGCATTGGGTAACCATACGTATTACTTCCCATTTCCAGCCAAAAGTTGTGAATACCTGGTTGACTATTCGCTAAATCACTTAAATTATTTATGATTTTAATTTCATTTTGACCAATACTTTTAACTGAGAATACAATTAAAATAATGAACAAAATATAATTCAACAATGGTTTATTTTGATTCATACGATTATATTTATAATGATAAAATTGGTAATACATAAGCATACATTAATATAGTTAATAGCATAATACAAAGCAAATTTAGGCTAAATCCACATTTTGCCATTTCGGGAATTGTGACTCGATTACTTCCAAAAATTACCGCGTTGGTACCTGTTCCGGAAGGCAACATAAATGAAAAAGAACATGCAAATGTTGCTGGGATCATTAATAATAATGGATTCATTTGCCCGGCAATAGCCATGGCTGCTAACACTGGTAAAAAAATGTTAGCGGTGGCTGTATTACTATTAATCTCTGTTATAAAAATCATAATAAAAATGACTATTACTAAAATAATTATTGTTGGATAAGTACTTATAAAACTCATTTTTGAGCCTAAGAAACCTGCTAAACCTGTATGATTAAATGAATCTGCAATGGCATATCCACCTCCAACAATCATGACAACTCCCCATGGCACTTTGGATGCAGACTCCCAATCTAGAAGTCGCTTTTGAGACGATTTTATTTTACCTGAAGGCAAAGCAAATAATAATAAAGCTGCAAAAATTGCAACAGTTGAGTCATGCACATAGTCTTTAATACCTAAAAGTGAAGACCAACCTGGAATAACAAAATTTCCCAATTCAATATCACGTCGAAAAATCCAACCCAAAGCAGTAAAAACAAAAACGGCTAAAACCCTTTTTTCCATAACCGTAATTTTTCCAATAACCTTAATCTCTTGATTAATAATCTCTTTACTACCGGCAAAATTTCCACTGATTTTAAAGTATTTGGTTAAATATATCCATACTATTGGCAATATAATTATAACTATTGGAGTTCCCAGCTTCATCCATTCTAGGAAATCAATTTCTGGAAGCTCAGGAAATGCTTTTGCATAAACACCTGCAAATACCATGTTTGGGGGAGTTCCAATCAGACTTCCAGTACCTCCAACGCTGGCTGCGTAAGCTATAGCCAACATCATTGCTAAACCAAATTTAGGATTCCTCTCTTCATTTTCTTCTTCTTTATCAACAATGGCTAAGGCAATAGGTAGCATAAGCAATACAACAGCTACATTTGCTATCCAAAATGAAAGGAAAGCAGTAGCAATCATAAAACTTAAAATTATTCGTTTTCTGCTAGTTCCAAGTTTACTAATTATATACAACGCTACTCTTTTATGAAGCCCACTAAGTTCTATAGATTTAGCAAGGAAGAAACCTCCCAATAGCATTAAAACATAATTATGACCATAGTTTTCTGTGGTAGTTCCTGCATCCAGAATTCCTAATAAAGGAAATAATGCAATAGGAACGAATGCTGTAGCGTAAATAGGTATACATTCTGTAACCCACCAAATTGCCATAAGAAGTGCAACTCCCAAGGCTTTTAATGCTTCCGGTTGCATATCTTCGGGTGTTGGGATTACTAAAAAAAATAAGAGGGTTGAAATTCCAGCCCAAAACCCAATTAATTTTGATTTGCTTTTTTTCATTTTATAAAATATTATTTATTTACTACAATTGCTTTACCATCTCTTCTTGGGTCTGCAACTCCTATCCAAACATTATTTTCTTTTGCTATAGCGTGGATGCCTCCAAAATAAGCATTTAATCCTTTGGTTATTACTAAATTTTTATTGGCATGTTTATATTGCAACTCAAATTTGTCCAAAAAATATTTGTTGATTGAAATAGAATCTTGCTGGTCTTCCAAATAAATATTGTTTTTGGAAACATGAATACGTTTCTCTTTAATTAATTTATCAATATCATTATTCTCTATCCATTTTGCAGTAATTTGAGCTACAGACGAAATTATTCTTTCACTTCCTGGACTGCCCAATACCAGTACGTTTTCGCCTTTATTTTGAACAATAGTAGGAGACATTGATGAGTACGCCATAGCATTAGGACGAATGGCAAATGGATGATCTGGATTTTCAAAGATAAAATCATCCATATACGTATTATACAAAAACCCTAATTCTTTTGAAGCCGATAATGCTCCAAAATAGGCATTTATGCTCGCAGTAACCGCGATGGCATTTCCTTGAGAATCAACAACCGAGAAGTGAGTTGTTTCTCCCGATCCTTTGTTTTCTTTTTTGATTTCTGAATTTGCTTTTTCCAATAGTAATGAATTTGCATATTTTCTTGAAAGTTTAATTTTAGAAATACTATCATAATTTATTAAATCTGTTATTGGGTTATTTCCCCTATCCTTATGAGCATGGTATAATGCTTCAATAATATTTTCTTTGCTAATATTTTTATCATCCTGTAATTGTTCCAACAAATTTAAAGCTAAAAGCATACTCCATCCTCCACAAGGTGGTGGTTGAGAATAAACAGTTAAACCTTTATAATTTGTTGAAAGTGGAGAAATTTCTTTAGGTTCAGGAAAATTTTCTAAATCATTTAAAGTTATCCATCCTCCATTAACTTTCATATCTTTTGCAATCTTTTTTGCAATCTCACCTTTATAAAAATCTTCAGCTCCAAATTTGGCTAATCGTGTTAGTGTTTTTGCTAATATTGGTTGTTTTAAAATTTCACCTTCTTTTGGAATGCGCTTTCCATCAATTAAAAAAAAAGAGGTGTTGAAATTGCTTTGTTGCAACTTGCCTTTGTATTGTTGATATACTTTTGCTCTGAATTTTCCAACAACAAATCCATTTTCAGCAAGTTCAACGGCAGGAGTTAATAATTCTTCCCAAGTAATTTTGCCGCTTCCATAAGTTTTCCATAAGTAATCCAATACTTTCACGGTTGATGGAATAGTGCTTCTACGATGATAGGTTAGTGTATCACCTATATTTGTTGGTATATTAGCTGGAGATAACGTTGTTCCGTTTATTGAAATTGGTGGACTATCATTTAACGACAATAATACTTGAGTTCCTCCACCCAGGCCAGACATGGCAGGCTCTGTTACTCCAAGGGCAAAAGACACTGCAACTGCAACATCAATGGCGTTACCTCCTTTAAGGAATATTTCTTGTCCTGCTTTTGATGCTTCAGGAGTTGCCGATGAAATAACGCCTAAATTTTTATTACCACTATTACATGCGTTTGTTAATATTAATACAGAAATAATTATGATTGTCTTTTTTATAGAGAAAGTATCCATTGTTCAATTTTTTTTGTGCCTAAAATCATTCTAGGGCAATATTGTTCAACAAATTTCCCATCAACAATAACAGAAGGGGTTTCTTTTAGTATATTAAGTAATTCTTTTCCATCAAAATCAACATAAGTTAATCTTGCAGTAAAATTTTCTTTAGGATGTCCAAAAGCTTCTCCAGGAAGCAATGCAACTCCTGTTTCTTTTAGAAGAACATTGCAAAAATCCTTGCTTGTAAATATTCCTTTTTTAACTAAAGCATCTTTCCATTTATTGAAATTAGGAAATAAATAGAACCCTCCTTCGGGTTTTGGCATTGTTACGCCTATATTCATTAATTGGTTATACACATACAGCCCAACTTCTTTTAAAATCTTTCTAGAATTTTCAAGGTATAATTTGGTAGATTCATCTTCACGATAAGCTTCAACTGCTGCAAATTGAATTGGTGCGCTTGTAGATGTATATGTTTCGCTAGCAACAATAGCCATAGCATCTAAAATATATCTCAAATTTTTTGGAAAAACAAAAAACCCTAGCCGCCATCCTCCAGCACCTGCCCATTTACTTAATCCAGTACTAATTATTGTTCCTTGAGGATAAAATTTTGCTATTGTTTGGTGATTTCCTTCATGATGTACTTCTCCATAAATCTCATCTGCAATAACAATTATATTGAATTGTTTAAAAACTTCTGCTAAAGCCATTAACTCAATAGCTGTATAAGATGCCCCTGTGGGATTTGAAGGGTAATTAAGGATTATTGTTCTTGTTTTGTTTGGCGTATCTTTGCAATGGCCAATAATATCATTTGGTTTTAATTTCCAATTGTTTTTTTCATCTGTTGGTATCCACGCCACATTATGGTTCGTTAATTGAGCTTGAGGCTCATAAGATACCCAGCTAGGTGAAGGCAACAAGAGTTCTTCTATATTATAGGTAACTTGAAAGTTATATATTAGTTCTTTAGACCCCGGTCCAATCATAATGTCTTCAGCCGTCGCATCCAATTCATAATTATTTTTAAAAAAATCAGCTATTATTTCTCTTAATTTATAGAGGCCTTTTACTGGTAGGTAATCTTTTTGATGTGCATTGTTTTGCAATGCTTTAACAATTTTATCTGGCACAGGAAAAGGTGATTGACCAAAGCCATAGCGAAAAATTTCAACACCTTCATTAATCAATTTTGAAGACAACTCATTAATTACCAAAGTTGCTGAAGGTTTTACAAGACGTAAAGAATTATTTAAATTATTTGTAGCCATATTTAATTTAGAGTGATCAATATTATAATAAATTTATAATATATTTGCATGACATAGAGCATACCAATTTTCAACTTAAAAGCATACCAGTTTTGCATTTTAATATTCAAAGCATTTTAGATAGTCATGGATTTGGTAATAAAAACGATTACCAAAACATCTATATAAATCTTTATAATTCTTTAAAAGAAGCTATAATAGATAATACATTGCAAGAAGGTTTAAAATTACCTCCAACAAGAGTATTGGCAAACGATATAAAAATTTCCAGAAGTACTGTTATTAAGGCTTATGAGTTATTGGTTTTAGATAATTATGTTAAATGTATTAATGGTTCAGGTTATTATGTCTCTTCCTCTAAGAATACTAAAATTCACTTTAACCTAAAATCTGTAAACTCATTTAAACACTATCCCACTATTTCAAAAAAAGGAAATGCATTTCAAAAAAACATTCATTTAATAAATAATATACAATCAAGTAGTGAAATTGCTTTTAAGCCAGGTTTACCGCCTTTAGATATTTTCCCTACTAATATATGGCGGAATTTATCTAATTCATATTGGGGCGGAATTAAGTCTTCTGAACTCTCTTATTCAAAATCCATTGGGTTACAATGCCTTCGGGAAAATATTTCCAATTATTTAAAAATTTACAGAAATATAACTTGCAATGCCAGTCAAATAATTATCACTACAGGATCTTTACATTCTCTTTATCTAATTGGAAATGCTTTAATTGATAAGGGCGATAAGGTTTTAACAGAAAATATGACATATCCACATGCATACAGATTATTTAAGAGCTTACAGGCAAAAGTTTCGCAAATTGATTTAAATAATACTGAATTAGCCTTTGGTAACTTTAAAAATAATTTAGCTAAATTTATCTATACAATTCCTTCAAATCAGAATTTTTTGGGAAATAAATTGAGTATGCCCAAAAGATTAGAGTTATTACAATGGGCATCTATTAATGGCGCGTTAATAATTGAAGATGATTATGAACAAGAATTTAGCAACTGGAACAAACCAATTGCCGCCATTTATAGTTTAGACAGACAAGATAGAGTCATCTATTTAGGGACTTTTAATAAGCTATTACATCCTTCAATAAGGTTAGGCTATATGATAGTGCCTAATTACCTTCAAAACACGATTCTTAATATTATTGAACAGTCCAGTAGATTTGTCTCTCCCGAATTACAGAAAGTAATGAGTATGTTCATTGAAAAAGATTATTTAAACAAACATATTAGAAATATTGTAGCAATTGCTCAAGAACGAAAAGAACTATTTATGGAACATTTTATTTCTAATTTTGGAGATGAAATCGTTTTGGATTCAAGCAGTACCGGATTGAATATTTTAGGAAAGTTCAAAAATTCTAATGTGAGTGATCAAGATGTTTCTGCCTATTTAAAACAAAAAGGAATAATTACTAACCCATTAAGTAAATACTATATATCTAAACCTCTTGAAAATGGACTTGTAATGGGGTATTCTTGTGTAAATAATAAATTAATTAAGCAAAGTATCTCAAAAATGAAGAATGAATATTCTAATTTTTTAAAGTTAAATTAAAACAGACATATATAGTTACCAACGGCAAGTGTACTTGCAAAAATTAAAACATTTTTACTAACTGCTATAATAAATCATTTTACGCTGATACAAACACCATATATTTAACATTGGTATGATATAATTTTAAAAATTGGTATGGGATATTTTATAATAACTTAGATAGCTTGCAGAAGCAAGGATATTATTTTCAAATCAAAAAAAATAACTAAAATTTAGACACTTTGAAGTACTTTTATTTTCTACTAATTATTGTTTTTACAGCCTGTACAAAACAACCTCAATCTGAATTATCACGCTGGGAAGCTCATAGTAACAATACACAAATTATAAGAGATGATTTTGGTGTGCCACATATTTATGGCAAAACAGATGCCAATGCTGTTTTTGGGTTACTTTATGCGCAATGTGAAGATGATTTTAATAGAGTAGAACAAAATTATATGTGGGCCATTGGACGACTTGCAGAAGTTGAAGGTGAGGAAGCACTTTATAGTGATCTTAGAGCCAAGTTATTTATGACGGAAGAAGAGGCAATTGCAAACTATGAAAATAGTCCCGATTGGTTAAAAAAATTATGTGACGCCTTTGCTGATGGAATCAATTATTACTTACATACACACCCAGAAGTAAAACCAAAACTATTAACCCTTTTTGAACCGTGGATGCCAATGTATTTTAGCGAAGGCTCTATTGGTGGCGATATTGAGGGCATTTCCACAAAAAAAATACAAGCTTCTTATGAAGATCAAGCCCAAAATACTATTAAAACCAGTACTGAAGATTCTATAAAATCTAATGAATTAGAACCTGCAGGCTCTAATGGTTTTGCCATTTCTGGAAAATTAACAGAATCTGGTAATGCCATGCTTTTAATCAACCCACATACATCGTTCTTTTTTCGCGGTGAAGTGCATGTCGTAAGCGAAGAGGGATTAAATGCTTATGGCGCTGTCACCTGGGGGCAGTTTTTTGTGTATCAAGGGTTTAATGAAAAAACAGGTTGGATGCACACCTCAACTTACACCGATATTAAAGATGATTTTATTGAAACTATTGTTGAAACAGCTGAAGGATACCAATACAAATATGGCAACGAACTAAGACCTGTAAAAGTTATTAAACAAACCTTAAAATATAATGCTGAAGGCGTTCAAAAAGAAAAGGAATTCACTATGTTCAGAACTCATCACGGTCCAATTACTCAAAAAAATGACAGTGCTTGGGTTGCAACCGCTATTATGTGGGATCCTATTAAAGCCTTAACACAATCATTTACCAGAACTAAGTTGAATAACCATTCCGAGTTTAGAAAAATGATGGATATAAGAACCAATTCGTCAAACAATACAGTATATGCGGATGCGGATGGTACAATCGCCTATTATCATGGAGATTTTATTCCAAAAAGGGATACAAAATATGATTATACAAAACCTGTTGACGGAAGCAATCCAGAAACCGATTGGAAAGGACTGCATACCGTAGATGAGATTATGACAGTAATAAACCCAAGCAATGGATGGATTCAAAACTGTAACTCAACCCCTTTTACTTGTGCTGCAGAAAACAGCCCAAAAGCTAGTGACTACCCTAATTATATGTCCATAAATCAAGAAAATTTCAGAGGTGTACATGCCATTCGATTATTAGAAAAAGCACAAAATTTAACGTTGGATAAACTTATTGACATGGCTTACGACCCTTATTTACCAGCATTTGAAGTTGCCATCCCAAGTTTAATTAATGCCTATGATGCTACTACTAATAAGCCTATTTCTTTAAAAGAATCTATAGATATTTTGCGCACTTGGGATTTTGCAGTATCAAAAGAATCAGTGGGGATGTCATTAGCGCATTTTTATGGGCAATCATTTTTAAGAGACCCAATGATTCCTTCGGATTTAAGTGATATGGAAAAGGTTATTTATTTCAGTTCAAAATCAACCATTGCAGAACGTCTCAATGCTTTTGAAAATGCCATTGCTAAGTTAAATGAAGATTTTGGTTCGTGGAATACACCTTGGGGAGAAATAAATAGATACCAAAGACTTGACGGAAATATTAAACAAATTTTTAATGATAGTTTACCTAGTATCCCAGTTGGCATGACTACTTCTCGATGGGGAGCATTGGCAGCATTTGGTATGCGAACAAAACAAACCACAAAGCGTATTTATGGAACACGAGGTAATAGTTTTGTGGCTGTTGTTGAATTTGGCAATAAAGTAAAAGCCAAAACCATAATGGCTGGTGGACAAAGTGGTGACCCATCATCGCCTCACTTTAACGATCAAGCTCAACAATATGCTGATGTTCAATTTAAAGATGTTGCTTATTATTTAGAAGATGTAAAACAAAGAGCAGTAAGCACCTATCGCCCTGGCAAAAAACAATAATATAATAACCCATTTCAATAAAAAGATTTAAACAAATGAAAAAAGTATTTTTAATCTGCTTATTAATAGCTTCAACTATTGAAGCACAAAACAATATTGACGTATCCTATTATCTTCCTCAAGATGTTTCTTATAACCAAAATATCCCAACTCCAGAACAAATTATTGGACATCAAGTTGGTGAATGGCACGTCACTCATGATAAATTGGTTCAATATATGTATGTACTCGCCAATGCATCTGATAGAATTATTATTGAAGATAGAGGAAAAACATTTGAAGACAGACCTTTACTGTTATTAACGATTACTGCTCCAAAAAATCATCAAAAAATTGAAAGCATTAAGAAAACACATATGGATGCTACAGACGGAGTTTCTAGTTCAAATAGCAACGATATGCCACTTGTTTTATATCAAGGATTTTCCATTCATGGGAATGAACCAAGTGGAGCAAATGCAGCGCTTTTAGTGGCTTATTATTTAGCAGCAGCTGAAGGTACTAAAATTGCTGAATTATTAGATAATACTATAATATTATTTGACCCTTCGTATAATCCAGACGGCTTGCAACGATTTGCATATTGGGCAAACACTAATAAAAATGCAAATTTAAATCCAGACCCAAATGATAGAGAATATAATGAAGTATGGCCTGGAGGAAGAACAAACCATTATTGGTTCGATTTAAATAGAGATTGGATGCCAGCACAACTTCCTGAATCACGTGCTCGATTAAAAACATTTCATGATTGGCTGCCTAATATATTAACTGACCATCATGAAATGGGTAGCCATTCAACGTTCTTTTTTCAACCTGGCGTACCGGAAAGGACTAACCCTTTAACTCCAAAATTAAATCAGGAACTCACAAAAAAAATAGGTAGTTATCATGCAAAAGCACTTGATAAAATTGGGTCGCTTTATTATTCTGAAGAAGGATATGACGATTTTTATTATGGTAAAGGCTCAACCTATCCCGATATTAATGGTGGTATCGGTATTTTGTTTGAACAAGCCAGTTCTCGTGGTCATGTTCAAGAAACCGAAAATGGTTTATTAACGTTCCCTTTTACCATTCGAAATCAATTTACAGCAGCCTTATCTACTTTAGATGCTGCAAAAAATATGCGCGTTGAAATACTAGATTATCAGCAGAATTTTTACCAAAATGCGCGTAATGAGGGCAGCAAAGAAAAAGATAAAGCTATTGTTTTTGGTGATGAAAAAGATGCTGCTAAAACTTACCATCTAGCAGAAATATTAAAAAGAAATCACATCAACTTTAATGACATTAAACAAGACTTTACTGTTAACGGAAAACAATATAAAAAAGGATATAGTTATATCATCCCTAAAAATCAAAAAAACACGCGTTTAATTAATGCGATGTTTCAAAAACAAACCACATTTAAAGACAGTATATTCTACGATATTTCTGCGTGGACGTTTCCTTTAGCTTTTAACGTAGATTATGCTGAGGGCTCTTTTGTGAATAATACAGGAGAAACTGTTACTAATCTTCAATTAAAAACTGGTAAGGTTTCAAATATTAGTAATTATGCCTACCTTATGGAGTGGCATGAATATTACACACCTAAAGTTTTAAACAAAATTTTGAATAAAAATTTAAGAGCAAAAGTTGCCTTAAAGCCTTTCAATTTAAACGGAAAACAGTATGATTATGGTACTATTTTAATACCTGTTCAAAATCAAACTTTAGCTAATAATGATCTATTTAATTTTTTAAATGAAATAGCCAAAGAATGTCATTTAGAAATAGATGGTGTTAACACAGGACTTACGAAAGGTATTGATTTAGGAAGTAGAAATTTTAAACCCTTAGAAAAAATAAGTGTTGCCCTTTTAGTTGGTGAAGGTGTCACATCATACGATGCAGGCGAAATATGGCATCTTTTTGACCAAAAATATGATATAGCCATCACTAAATTAGATATAAAATCAATCGCAAAAGCAAATTTAAGTCGTTACAACACGCTTATTGTCCCAAACATAAGCAATGAGGCTCTAAACGAAAAAAATACTAAAAAAATAAAGGCATGGGTTGAAAATGGCGGTACTATTATTGGCTTTAGAAATACAGTAGAATGGTTTAAAACCAAAGAATTTGCAAAATTAGAAATTATAAAACCTAAAGTTGAAGCAAAAAATGTTTCCTATGAAGAAAAAGAAGATTTTAAAGGTGCACAAAAAATTGATGGTGCTATTTTTGAGGCTGAAATAGATCGTACACACCCTATAAATTTTGGGTATAAAAATAATAAAATAGCTTTATTTAGAAATACAACGGTTTTTATGAAACCTGATTCTACTAGCTATAACAACCCTATTAAATATACTAAAGCGCCTCTTCTAAGCGGTTATATATCTAAACCCAACTTAAAAGAATTAGCTAATTCTGTACCCTTACAAATTAAAAAATTAGGAAAAGGAAAAGTTGTTGCTTTTACTGATAATACTAACTTTAGAGCATTTTGGTATGGCACAAATAAGCTGTTAATGAATGCTGTTTTTTTTAGAGATGAATTGTAGATTTATTTAAAAAGATATCATAAAATAACTAGCTTTTTTTGCTAAGTTCAGCGTAAAAAACAAGCTTTTTGTGATTTTATAGACAAAAGCTAAACTTCTGGACTTGCAACAAAAAGTCGGACAAATTTTCTAAGACCTACGCTACATATTTTAAGTTGTTAACTTCTAGTTCTACTTCTTTAGGTGTTTTATAATTTAAAGAAGAGTGTAATCTTTTTCTATTATACCAAATCTCTATATATTCAAATACTGCTAATTTAGCTTCTTCTATGGTTTTAAAACTATGATGATAAATCAATTCAGACTTTAATGTTTTAAAAAATGATTCAGCTACAGCATTATCCCAACAATTTCCTTTCCGACTCATACTTTGGGTAATGAATTTGTTTGTTTTAATATATTTTCTAAACTCTTTACTAGCATATTGGATACCTCTGTCTGAATGAAAAAGTAAAGGTTTGTCTATTTTTCTTTTTGACAATGCCATTGAATCGCATTAATTTAGCCACCCTTCTTTTTGAAATTTGATAACCTTGAAATAATTCCCGAGTATATGTTGGAACTCCACTTCTTTATTATTACGAATTTTAAACTTTCAATCAAAACGTTTTATTGATGCACCAATGAAAACAAAGAGATAATCAAGCTTTTGTAAAATATAATTTTGATTAAATACCTCATAGTAATTAAGAAGCATTTTTTGGATTTTTTAATAAAATTTAATCTTTATGAGTTACCTTAAACGGAATCAAACCAGCCATGCCTTTGGTAATGGCTTCTTTATTTAACGGAATTAAATGATGGTACCGTTCTGGTAAAGATTTTTTAAGACCTTCAATAACATTATCTAATTTAACAATAGGTTTGATTTTTAAGAAGGCCCCTAAAATTATCATGTTAGATATTTTTGCATTACCCATGTCAATGGCTAGTTTATTGCCTTCAATCTGATAAATTTCAATATCTGTCCGTGTGGGATGAATGGTAATGCCGTTGGGATCGTATAATAATACGCCGCCGGGCTTTACTGTTTCTTGAAACTTATCCATTGATTGTTGATTCAAAATAATGGCTGTATCGAAGGCCTTTAAATAAGGAGAACTAATACGTTCATCACTTAAAATAACAATTACATTGGCAGTACCGCCACGCATTTCTGGTCCGTAAGAAGGCATCCAACTTACTTCTTGATCTTGCATAATGCCAGAATAAGCTAAAATTTTACCCATAGATAAAACCCCTTGTCCGCCAAAACCAGCTATAATAATTTCTTCTGTCATTGCTTTTTATTTTAATTTACCATCTACTTTTATATCCCCTAGAGGGAAATAAGGAAACATATTTTCTTCCATCCAAATATTAGATTCTGTGGGTGTCATTTTCCAACCAGAATTACAGTTCGATACAATTTCTACAAACGACAAGCCCTTTCTTAACTTGATATTTTCGAATGCTTTACGGATAGCTTTTTTGGCCTTACGCACGTGTTTGTGTGTATGCACAGATTGGCGCGTTACATAATAAACACCCGGTAGATTGGCTATTAATTCGGTTATTTTTAAAGGAGAACCCATCGTTTCAATATCCCTTCCGTAAGGCGATGTTGATGATTTCATGCCCTCTAAAGTAGTGGGCGCCATTTGCCCGCCCGTCATGCCATAAATACCATTATTCACAAAAATAATGACAATATTTTCGCCTCTGTTACAGGCATGAATAGTTTCTGCTGTACCGATAGCGGCTAAATCGCCATCGCCTTGATACGTGAATACATATTTTTCTGGCCACAATCTTGAAATAGCTGTAGCCACTGCTGGCGCACGTCCGTGGGCGGCTTGTGTCATATCAACATTCATAAAATCGTAGGCTAAAACCGAACATCCTACAGGCGCAACACCAATAGTATCTTCAACAATACCCATCTCATCAATCACTTCCATGGTTAAATTATGAGCAGTGCCATGACCGCAACCAGGACAGTAAGACAAGCTACAGCCTGTCATCAATTTTGTTTTACAAAATACTTGGTTCTCTGGTTTTATAATGTCTAATACTTCCATTATTGATAATTTTTTGTTCTAAAGCTTCTAAAATTTCTTCGGGTGTATGAATAATACCCCCTGTTCTACCAAAATGTGCAACAGGCACTTTGTGTTCTACAGAAAGTCGCACGTCTTCAACCATTTGTCCTGCATTTAATTCGACGCTTAACATACCTTTAACTTGATCTGCCAATTCAAAAAGTGGTTGTTTGGGATAAGGAAATAATGTTATGGGGCGTAATAAACCGACTTTGATGCCTTTTTTGCGTCCCAATTCTACAGCCTTTTGGCTGATACGTGCACTTGAACCATATGCTACAATAAGATATTCGGCATCATCGCACAATGTTTTTTCGTAACGCATGTCTTCTTTTTCCATTTGTGCGTATTTCTTCATGAGTCTATGAACCCGCGCTTCCATTTTTTCTGATTTTAAATCGAGGGATGTAATGATGTTTCGTTCTCTTCCTTTTTTTCCAGTTACTGCCCAATCGCCATATTTTTCGATAATTTCTTCATCGGTCATTCTAGGTTTTTGTTCTTTTAAATAGACCTTTTCCATCATTTGCCCAATGAGACCATCCGATAAAATAAGTACTGGCGCACGGTATTTAAAAGCGATATCAAAAGCATCTTCTACAAAATCGGCCATTTCTTGAACAGATGATGGTGCTAAAACGTAGAGTTTATAATCGCCGTGACCACCCCCTTTTACAGATTGAAAATAATCAGCTTGCGATGGTTGAATGGTTCCTAAGCCTGGTCCGCCACGAACCACATTTACAATAACGCCAGGCAATTCGGCGCCAGCCATATACGATATTCCTTCAAGTTTTAGAGATATACCAGGGCTTGAAGACGATGTCATGGCTTTTTTACCCGTACTTGCAGCGCCATAAACCATGCTTATAGCAGCTATTTCGCTTTCGGCTTGTAACACAACCATACCTGTTCTTTTTTCAGGCTGCTCTGTCATTAAATATTCTATAATTTCTGTTTGTGGGGTGATGGGATAGCCAAAATAGCCATCAACACCGACACGAATAGCGGCTTCAGCTAAGGCTTCGTTCCCTTTCATCAATTTTAATTCTGCCATTTTAATACTGTATTTAATTAAGCTGGAATTTTTACTCTGTAAACAGACAGGGCTCTATCTGGACAAACAATAGCACAATTTGTGCAACCTGTACAAGCTTCTGGCTTATCCATATAGGCGTAGTGATAACCTTTTCGGTTAACTTCCTTTGACATTTTAATTACATTTTCTAGACAAACGGGCATACATACTTCGCATCCTTTGCAGACTTCGGTATCTACCACAATTGCGCCTTGAACTTTTGCCATATCAATATATTTTAGTACGAATAGTGTAGTGTAATTTAATTATTCGCAAATTTAAGGGTTCTTTATTGCAAAAAAGATGACAAATATCAATTCTAATTAACAAATATTTTTGTAACTTTTGAGCATTGACAAAAAAAAGCAACCTTATTTGGTTGCTTTTTATAAAATATCTAATTTGTCTTTAATATTTTAATACAGTTTTTTATATTTTGAAGGATTTACTTCATGCATCACAGCATAAATACGTTCAAAAATATCTTCGGCATTTGGTTTAGAAAAATAATCGCCATCTGTGCCATAAGCTGCTCTGTGTGGTTTTGCAGTGAGTGTAATGGGTTTGCTATCTAAATACTGATAAGCATTTTGCCTTTCTAATATCTCTTGTAATAAATATGCCGACGCGCCTCCTGGCACATCTTCATCAATCACAATAAGTCTGTTGGTTTTTTGAATACTTTTTACACAATCGTGATTCAAATCGAAGGGCAATAAACTTTGCACATCAATAAGTTCTATATCTATATCTACCTGATTTAAATCGGCAATAACATCTGCGACAATTTTTAAAGTAGAGCCATAAGAAACAACGGTAATATCTTTCCCTTTTTTAACAGTTTCAACAATACCAATAGGTGTTCTAAAGTCGCCCAAATTAGTAGGCATTTTTTCTTTAAGACGATAGCCATTTAGATTTTCGACAATTAGACCGGGTTCATCACAAGCCAATAAGGTGTTATAAAAACCGGCAGCCTTGGTCATATTTCTAGGTACTAAAATATTAATACCTCTTAATAAATGAATAATAGCGCCCATTGGCGAACCCGAATGCCAAATACCTTCTAGCCTATGTCCGCGTGTTCTAATAATTAACGGTGCTTTTTGTTTGCCAACTGTTCTGTAATGAAGTGTAGCTAAATCATCGCTTAATATTTGTAATCCGTAAAGCAAATAATCTAAATACTGGATTTCTGCAATTGGACGCAGACCTCTTAAAGCCATTCCAATACCCTGCCCTATGATAGTTGCTTCTCTTATGCCCGTATCAGAAACACGCATTTTTCCGTATTTTTCTTGAAGACCCACCAAACCTTGATTAACATCACCTATATTTCCGGCATCCTCACCAAAAATAAAAGCATTGTTGTTATTAGAGAATATATTGTCAAAATTGTCTTTTAATATAATTCTTGCATCAACCAAAGTGCTATTTTCACTATACGTTGGTAAAACTTCTTTAACAAGGGTCGCTTTTTTATTTGTATTGCTATAAAGATGCGAACTGAATTTTGGTTGTTCCGATTTTATACAATTCGTTATCCAATTTTGTAATTGACTTTTTTCTAAAGAATTTTCATTTCTAACATAAACAATTGCTTTTCTTGCAGCCACTAAAATATCTTTAACTGAAATATCTTGAACTTGTGATAAATCGTTTTTTAATTTAAGTATAAAAGCCTTATTGCTACTCTTTCCTGAAAGATTAGAAAGCAGTTGAACAATTGTGTTTTTCTCTTTATTTATTGGATCTAGCAGTGCATTCCATGCAGCTCTTCTAGCTGAACTTACTTCTCTTTTTGCTTCTTTTTCTATTTCAATAAGTTCTTCTTCTGAATCGACAAATTTAAGGCTGTTATTGTCTTCATCATTTAATTCAAAATCAATAATCCACTCACGCATTTTTAAGATACAATCATTCTCTTTTTCCCAAGACAAACGATTTTTAGTTTTATATCTTTCGTGAGATCCAGATGTTGAATGCCCTTGCGGTTGGGTTAATTCTGTTACATGAATAAGTACAGGCAAATGTTCTTCTCTGGCAATTCTAGCTGCCTTATTATACACATCTATAAGTTGTGGATACTCCCATCCTTTGACAACAAAAATTTCATAGCCATTTTTATCATCATCACGTTGAAATCCGCTTAAAATTTCTGAAATACTTTCTTTAGTTGTTTGAAATTTTGCAGGAACAGAAATACCATAACCATCATCCCAAACACTAATAACCATAGGCACTTGTAAAACACCAGCTGCATTTACAGCTTCAAAAAACATACCTTCAGAAGTGCTGGCATTACCAATGGTTCCCCATGAAATTTCATTCCCATTTTTAGAAAAATTTTCGTTTTTTAAATTGGGCAAACGTCGGTACATTTTCGAGGCATACGCAATACCTAACATACGTGGCATCTGGCTAGCCGTTGGAGAAATATCGGAAGTTGAATTATATTGTTCGGTTAAATTTTTGAAATCACCATTATCATCTAAACTATGGGTCCCAAAATGTCCACCCATTTGACGTCCACCCGACATTGGTTCGGCTCCTATACTGGGATGCGCATATAAACCTGCAAAAAATTGTTGTGGCGTTAATGCGCCAATAGCCATCATAAAAGTTTGGTCGCGGTAATAGCCCGACCTAAAATCGCCTTTCTTAAAAGCTTTTGCCATGGCTAATTGTGGCACCTCTTTTCCATCACCAAAAATGCCAAATTTGGCCTTTCCTGTTAAAACTTCTCTACGTCCTAAAAGACTGCATTCTCTACTTGTAACTGCAATTTTATAATCATTTAAAACCTCTTTTTTAAATTGGTTAAATGAAATTTCTTTCTGACTTGTAGATGATGTTTTTACAGACATATAGATTTTTTTAGTTTTGCAAACTTACGAATTTTAAGCGATATTTTCTGATTTAAAGTCAGACTTGGTTCCAAAAATGCCTACTTCAAAATTTTAAATAAAATGAAATAATCATTCAATTTTAATTTAATTTCTGTTAAGTTTGAAGTATATAAAAGGATATTTAAATTAGTTTATGGAAGTTTTAGGAATAGATATAGGAGGCTCAGGAATTAAAGGAGCTATTATTAATCTTGAAGATGGTAGCTTTGTATCAGAACGTCATCGCATACCAACACCAAAACCAGCTACGCCACTAGTTGTTGCCGAAATAGTGAAACAACTTGTAGCATTTTTTAATTGGAAAGGCGCTGTTGGATGTGGATTTCCTACCATAATTTCGAACGGCACATGTATGGCTCACGGAAATTTACACAAAGATTGGCTTGGTGTAAATGCAGCCGCTCTTTTTAAAAAAACCACGGGTTTAGATTTTACTGTTATAAATGATGCCGATGCAGCGGGTTTAGCCGAAATGAATTTTGGTGCAGGAAAAGACAAAAAGGGTTTGGTTTTAACAATAACTGTTGGCACAGGCATTGGCTCTGGCGCTTTTTTTAACGGTGTTCTTTTACCTAATTTTGAATTGGGACAATTACTTTATAAAGATGGCAATATCATAGAACTTTATGCCTCTGATGCTGCAAAAAAACGAGAAGATTTAAGTTATAAAAGATGGGGGAAACGCTTTAGTTTCTTTTTAAATTATGTACATACAATAGTAGCCCCCAGTCTCATTATTTTAGGCGGTGGTATAAGTAATAAATTTCACAAATACGAAGCGTATCTAGACTCTAAAACACCTCTTGTTCTAGCAAAGGCTCAAAACAATGCGGGTATTGTAGGAGCAGCATTGTCTGTTACTACAAAATAAAAAATTTAACGGTTTAGGGTATGAAAAGTTGCGTGGTTAAGCACGTAATTAAGTAAATAAAATCTGAATAGAATTTTCGTAAGTGCGCTATAACCAATTAATTATATACGTTGTTTGCAAATCGTTTTATTTAATTTCCATTTGTTTTAATTCTATTCTCTTCTTGCAACCATAATTCTTCTCTCCAATTTGAAACAAGATTAATAAGTTCTACCCGTTGTGCATTATAATTTAACAAAAAAAGTTGTTCAATTGTCTAAAAAAGACGTATATTTATTTGAATATCAAACATATAAATATAATGAACAACTTTCAAGCAAATTACAATAA
>JABMNH010000015.1 GCA_013205245.1 Flavobacteriales bacterium
CCCTAATGAAGTATTTTTATCTAATTTTAACCAGGCTTGTGCACTTAATAGTTGAATCTAGCAATTCATTAACTTTAAACTTATTAAAATCTTCTAAAAATTATGAAACGTATTTTAGTCCCTGTCGATTTTTCTAAAGAAGCCGAAAATGCCGCTCAAGTAGCGGTAAGTATTGCTAAAAAAAGTAATGGTTGTATTTATCTTTTACACATGTTAGAATTGCCAGAAATAACAGAAAACTACAATTTTTCTGGACAAGCTGAGCCTTTATTTTTTATGAATATGGCAAAAAAACGCTTCGATTCATTTTTAAAATTGCCGTTTTTAAAAGGTATTGAAGTCCACACAAAAATTCTCTTCTACAAAGCTTTTGATGGCATAAAAGACGAAGCTAAATCGTTAAATATAGACCTCATCATTATGGGATCTAAAGGCGCTACGGGCTTAAAAGAAGTTTTTATTGGCTCTAATACAGAAAAAGTTGTGCGTTGTGCCGATGTGCCCGTTTTGGTTATAAAAGAACCTCTGGTAAATTTTACTTTAAACAATATGGTCTTTGCTTCCGATTTTAATCCCATCGGCAAAAAAACATTTCAAAAAGTACTGGATTTTGCCCGTTTTTTTAATGCAAAAATTTATTTATTATACGTTAATACGATTCATAATTTTGAAACGACCGAAGACAGTTTAAGCAACATCCATAATTATATTAATGGTTTTGATTTAAATAATTATACCATTACCATTTACAACGCCAATTCTGTTGAACAGGGTATTTTGACTTTTTCTAAATCTGTTAATGCTGATGCCATTGCGCTTAACACGAATGGACGCAGTGGTTTATCGCAATTGTTTAATGGCAGTATTGGTGTAGAAATTACCAATCACGCCATGGCACCTGTGGTGACTTTTAAACTTTAAAATTACTGTTTTTTAGAGTCTTCGACTCCGCTCAGACTGACAAAACGCTACAAACAAAAAATCTACTTTGTATAAACCCTGTTTTCTTGTTCGGCTACGCGAATAAAAGTTGTGCGTTTGGTAAGTTCTTTTAATCTCTGAGCACCAACATAAGTACACGCGCTTCGCAAACCACCTAAAATATCTTGCAAGGTTGTTTCAACTTTTCCTCTGTAAGGCACTTCGACTGTTTTGCCTTCGCTTGCGCGATATTCTGCCACGCCACCAACATATTTTCCCATGGCAGTAGTAGAACTCATGCCATAAAATTGTTTGTAAGAAACACCATCGTGATCTACCATTTCGCCACCACTTTCATCATGTCCGGCAAGCATCCCGCCAAGCATCACAAAATCGGCGCCAGCACCAAAAGCTTTGGCAATATCACCCGGAATAGAACAGCCTCCATCACTTATAATTTGACCTCCTAAACCATGAGCCGCATCGGCACATTCTATAATAGCCGACAACTGTGGATAACCCACCCCTGTTTTTATACGCGTGGTACACACAGATCCTGGACCAATACCCACTTTAATAATATCGGCGCCAGCCAATAAAAGCTCTTCAACCATTTCGCCAGTAACCACATTTCCTGCAATAATAACCTTATCGGGATATTGCTTTCTGGTTTTTGAAACAAAATTGACAAAATGCTCAGAATAGCCATTGGCTACATCAATACAAATAAATTTTATATGTGGATTTAATTTAAAAATAGCGGCTAATTTTTGTGAATCTTTTGAGCCAGTTCCTGTACTTACGGCTATATAATTTTCGATACCACTTGGCGCTTTATCTAAAAACTTCTTCCATTCATCATCTGAATAGTGTTTATGAATCGCTGTAAATAATTGCTTTTTTGATAAAGCCAGTGCCATTTCAAAAGTACCAACAGTATCCATATTGGCTGCCATTATTGGCACGCCTGTCCAGACAGCCGAGCTATTTAAAAACTTGAACTCTCTATCTAAACTTACTTGTGCCCTGCTTTTTAAGGTTGACCGTTTTGGTCTAATCATCACATCGCTAAAGCCCAATTTTATATCATATTCTATTCTCATTGAAACAGTGCATTAAAATTACTTTCAAATTTAGAGTTTATTGCTGATTAGTTTAAAAATGAATATCAGTTTTTATGAACAATTTGTTTGTGTGAATAATAAAAACAAAAAGCCTCCTAAACATAGGAGGCTTTTAAGTTGACCCACAAGGATTCGAACCTTGACTGACGATACCAAAAACCGGAGTGCTACCGTTACACCATGGGTCAGTTTTTATTTTTGCGTTTAAGCAGGCGCAAATTTACAGTAAAGTTTTAAATCAGCAAATAAATTATAAATATTATTTTTATAACTTTTAACAGAATTTTAATCTGTAATTTTATTTGCAGGTGGTTGTGTTATTTTATTATTTATTAAATTCGCCCACAGTCTAAAACACAAAGCATGTCTAATTTTAACTATAAAAAATGGAATTCAATTTTAGGATGGGCTACTTTTACCATCGCTCTATTTACTTACGCCAGCACCATTGAGCCTACAGTAAGTTTTTGGGATTGCGGCGAATACCTTTCTACGGCTATAAAATTACAAGTTGGTCATGAACCTGGCGCACCACTGTTTCAGATGCTTGGTGCCTTTTTCGCCATTTTTGCAAGCGACAAAGAACATATGGCAATGATGGTCAATTTTATGTCGGCTTTAGCCAGTGCTTTTGCCATTTTGTTTTTGTTTTGGACCATTACCCGTTTATCTTTTAGCTTGCTTAAAGAAAAAAAAGAAACTATTTCTAGCGCTACACAAATCGCTATTTTAGGCAGTGGTTTGGTAGGTGCTTTGGCTTACACTTTTAGCGATACTTTTTGGTTTAGCGCTGTAGAAGCCGAAGTTTATGCTTTATCATCTATGCTTTTAGCACTTTTATTTTGGTTAGGTCTCCGTTGGGAAGCAGATATGGATTCGCCTAGAGGCAACAAATGGTTGTTACTTTTATGTTTTACAATTGGACTTTCGTTTGGCGTTCATGTGATGTCGTTGTTAGTTATTCCTGCTATTGGGTTTATTTATTACTTCAAACATTACAAAACCATTACGACTAAAAACTTTATTCTCGCCAATATATTAGCGGTTTTAGCTTTGGCTTTTGTTTTTAAATTTCTATTTCCGTTTACCCTAAAATATTTTAGCGCTCTTGAACTCTTTTTTGTAAACAGCGTAGGATTACCCTTTAACTCGGGAAGTATTATTGCGGGAATTGTTTTAATTTTTGCATTTTATTACGGATTAGTTTACACCAGAAAACAAAAATTATACAACACCAATACCATTATTTTATCGATACTTTTTGTGATGCTCGGCTTTTCATCTTGGATTATGCTACCAATTCGTGCCACTGCAAATCCGGTTATAAACATGAGTAATCCGTCAAGTGCCCGAGAATTATTGGCCTATTACAACCGCGAACAATATGGTGATGCTTCTTTGTTTTACGAATCGTATTACTCGGTAGCTTTTGATAGAGATTTAGACGAAAACAAACCTTATAGAGACGGCAAACCCCATTACGAAAAAGACACGGCTACAAACAAATACGTTATTGTAAACAATTATAAAGACGATTTGCAAAACTATTCTAGCAAGCACAAAGGATTTATTCCGCGTATGACGGCTACATCTGCCGAGGCGATAAAAAATTACAAGTCAATAGCAGGAATAAGCGAAAAAAGCAAACGTCGGCCTACTTTTGGTGAGAATATCCGCTTTATGATTCAGTTTCAATTTGGCTATATGTACGGACGCTATTTTATGTGGAATTTTGTAGGACGTCAAAATGATGTTCAAGGAAAAATGGATATTTTAAATGGCAATTGGTTGAGTGGTATCAATGCAATTGATCAACCTAGATTAGGTCCTCAAACCAATTTACCATCGGATATTAAAAATAATAAAGGCCGAAATATGTATTTCTTTTTGCCCTTTATATTAGGAATAATAGGTGTGCTGTTCCAAACAAAATTCGATTTAAAAAACTTTTATGTCCTGTTGCTTTTCTTTGTTTTTGCCGGATTAGCCATTATTTTTTATACCAATCCTAAACCTTTTGAGCCACGCGAACGCGATTATGCTGTGGTAGGCTCTTTTTATGTCTTTGCCATTTGGATAGGCTTTGGTGTTTTAGCCATTTACGAACGTTTTAAAAACAAAATAAACAAAACTTATTTGGCACTAGGAACAAGCCTTTTATGTTTAATTGCAGTGCCAACACTTATGGCAAATCAGAACTGGGATGACCATGACCGTTCTGGAAGATATTCGGTACGCGCTGTGGCAAAAGATTATTTAGATTCGTGTCAAACGAATGCCATTTTGTTTACCATTGGCGATAATGATACGTATCCGCTTTGGTATATGCAAGAAATTGAAGGCTATCGTACAGATATAAAATTGGTAAATACCAGCTTGTTTAATACAGCTTGGTATATTGATCAAATGAAACGCAAAACTTATAAAGCCGATCCTATTCCATCTCAATTAACCCACGATAAATACAAGAATGGTTCACGCGAAATTATATATGGCATGAACCGAACCGACAAGCGTTGGGATATTAAAGACTTTATGAATTGGATAGCCAGTGATGACGACAGAACGCGTATTGAAGTTGGTAATGGTCACGAAGAAATCTATTATCCTACAAACAAAATTAGGATTCCTGTTGACAAAGAAGCTGTGCTTAAAAATGGTATTGTGGCGCTTAAAGATTCTGCTAAAATTTTGCCTTATATAGATATTGACATCAATGAAAATGGCATCACAAAAAATCGTGTTTTGATGCTTGATATAATTGCTAATAATAATTGGGAAAGGCCCATTTATTTTACAGGCGGTAGTTTTGATAGCGAAGAATATATTTGGATGAAAGATTATTTACAAGTTGATGGTCTTGCTTTTAAATTGGTGCCAATCAAAAAAGCAGATACTGGTTACGGTCCTTTTGATATGGGTAGCATTAATACCGATACCATGTATGCGCACGTTAAAGAATGGAATTGGGGCAATATGAATGACCCCAAAGTATATCTTGATATAGAAACCCGCCGCAATAGCATCTCATTTAGAGGGCGTTTAGAGCGTTTGGCCAATGCCTTTATTGACGAAGGTAACAACAAAAAAGCCGAAGAAATATTAGATATGTCTATTAATGAAATGCCTGTAGATAAGTTTGGCTATTATTCTTTATTGCTAGGTCATTTAGAAGACTATTATAAAATTGGCGCCAAAGAAAAAGCGCGAAATTTAGCGGTTATTTTAATAGGGAAATACCAAGAAAATCTGAAATATTACGCCCAATTTGAGAAACAAGACATCTCTTTGGTATTTGATGAAATAGAAAGCAATTTAAGACAATACCAAAATTTGGTTCAGGCTACAATGCAGTATGACGATGAGAAATATGCCGATAAAGTTAAAGATGATTACATTCAAGTAATCGATTTATTTAAAGATCTTATAGAATAATTGCATGCTTTCAATTGTTAAAACGCCAAATTTCGTCTCCACTTTATTGAGGGGTTACATTTGGCATTTTTCAAGACAAAAAAAAGAACTTTATCTCACTTTTGATGATGGTCCTATTGCTAAAATTACCCCTTGGGTTTTAGATAAATTAAAAGATTTTAATGCCAAGGCTACTTTTTTTTGTGTGGGCGAAAACGTAAAAACACATCCTGTAATTTTTAAACGTATTATTAACGAATGTCACACTATTGGCAACCACACCTTTAATCATATAAATGGTTTAAAGACTGGTTCAGTCAAGTATTTAGAAAATTGTGAAGAAACACAGAAGCTGTTTTTAAAAACAGACGCAAACACGTTTACAGATAACAATCTACTATTTAGGCCTCCTTATGGAAAAATACGTCCGAAACAAACAAAAGCTTTAAAAGAAAAAGGTTATAAAATTGTGCTTTGGGATGTTTTAAGTCGCGACTTTGATACGAAAATAAGTAAAGAAACCTGTTTTAATAATGTGATACAAAATACGAAGAATGGCAGCATTGTCGTTTTTCACGATAGTGAAAAATCTTTTGAAAAGCTGTCGTATACTTTACCTAGAATTTTAACCTATTTTACCGAAATAGGTTATACTTTTAAAGCCATTTAAAGATATTGCTCTACCAAGTTTATAAGTGTATTGGCATCTTGTTCGCCAGATTGGCGCCATTTCATTTCGCCTTTTTTGTAGATTATATAGGTGGGATTTCCTTTAATTCGCAAAGCATTTGCTAAAGCTTCATTTTTATCTTTATCAATTTTAACAACTTTGGCTCTATCGCCTAGAGCGGCAGCCACATCGCGTAAAACATCATTAGGCATTTCTGTTGATTCATCCCAATGAGAAAAAAAATCTATCAAAACCGGGATTTCTGCATTTATTAATTCACCAAATTTTGCCATATTATAAGCGCTTACAGGTTGTTAATCTATGACTAAACACTCAATTAGTGTTTTACATTATAAACAAATATACAATTTTATTCAAAAAAAGAAGGTAAAATGTCAGTGTGAATAAGGTTAAAAGATAAATCCTTGTACTTTTTAAACATCTTAGCAAGGCGCTCGTGTTTTGTATGTTTAACGTTAGACCAATATTTGGCATTACTTTGGTTGCTAATTCCCCCAGTAGTAAGTAAAAAATATCATCTACAAAAAGCAACTTTATTTATGTGTATGCCTACTGTACGCTAACAACTTCACCCCTCAACGAAGTCTATTCTAAAAGAACATTTTAAACATGAGTACAAGGATTTTAATAAATTAAATAACTTGTTTTATTGATGCTAAAATACATGCTCTAATATTCTCTTGTATTAGTAAAAGTAGGTATTTTTTGATATAGATTTAAGCCCTAAATTTTAGTTATTAATTAACTAAAGGCAATTTTATTATAAGAAGTGTGCCCTTATTGCTTGTCTTTTCAGACAATCTTACATTTAATATATCTAAACTATGCTTTAAATTGGTGTATCCAACTAAATTCTGTTTTTCTAAATCTAACAGATGAATAACTACTTCTTTTAAAAAAATGTCAATTTGTAAGATTCTCTTTTAATACTTCAAAGAATATTCTAACGAAAAGTTTCTAAATTCACCTGTATTGGCTAGATATAAAATAATGTCATTAGAAATTTTTAAGGTCTGTTGTTTTCTTTCTATACTTAATAATGATTCTTTAAACTTTAATTCTAATGCAATTTTTAGATGATGCTTTCTTGATAGTTTTTCGCAAAGTATTTGTATGCCATTTAGCAAACCATTCTCTTCTGATAAACTGTTTGATATTAATGAATTTGCCACATCAAGAGAAATATCTAAAGCATCTTGACTCAAATCTTTAATGCTTTTAAGAAATTGTTGGTTTGAATTTTCTTTTATATTTTTAGGATGAAGCAAAGCATCAACATAAAAGTTTAAAGAAGAAAGCACTTGCACTAAATTGTTATGTAAAAACCTGCCGAAATATTTTTTTTCATTCTCACTTTCAAGAATAGCAGTATTTAAAGATGTCACTCTATTAATACTGATAGCTGACATACTGTTATTACTTCCCTTAAGATTTTGATTTTCTAAATTTTCAGACCTTTTCGCTCCTGTTGTGTTTTCTATCATCATCTAATATTTCACTACAAAATTAGACAACTTTAAAACCGCTCACTTTAGTAAAACGCCGTAGTTTAAATAATACCCTTTTTTACTAAGTAATTAAGGCGCTTTCTTAAATAACATTATTTTTTGATGCAAAGTTTACCAGACCAATTACATTTTTAGACCCTGTTTTTTCGTACAATTCGTTTCTATGAGCCTCTACGGTACGGGTGCTAATAAAGAGGTTTTTAGCAATTTCTTTAGTAGAATACTCTTGAGCTATCATTTTAAGAATTTGAAATTCTCTTTTTGATAATGACTCCACTATTTCCGGATTATCTATACCCTCTTCTTTTAAAGGCTTGCCCAATAACGAATGCATTATTTTTTTATTTACATCTGGTGTAAAATATTCTTCACCACTTAAGACTGTACGAATGGCTTCTGCAACATTAACTCCTGCAGTCTTTTTTGGTAAAAACCCTTTAGCACCTAAGTCTAAAACATCTTTTATAGTTTTAACATCATCATAACTAGTTAGTACAATAACATCTGGTCTATCATCAATTTCTTTTAATTGTTTTAGCACTTCTTTGCCATTACAAATAGGCATATTTATATCTAAAAGCAACACATCGGCATAATTTTCTTTAAACCATTTTACGGTTTCTTTTCCGTTAAGCGATGAGCCTACTACTTCTAAGTCGTCTTCTAAATTTACAACAGCACCAATGCCGTCAATTATTATTTGATGGTCGTCTGCAATATGAACGGTATACTTTTTACTCATAATTTCTACTTTTTAATAGATTATTTTGATTCAGAAATATAAGACAGATTCCACCAGCCCTGACCTAAAACCTCTTCAATACTATAACCTGTCATTTTAACTACAGAAGAAGAAGCAAAAGTAAAATCTGTATTTTCATCTAATACCAAAACCAAAGAATTTAGTTGGTTTAACACTAAAGAGTGTTGTAACAAACGTCTTTCTCTGGTTACTTGTTTGGTAATATCTCTTACAATACCAATCATTTTACTAGACTTATTCTCTTTATCGTAAACCACTTCTCCCAAGGAATTAACCCAAATAATTTCGCCATTTGCACGCAATAATCTATAGTTTAAATGGTATGGTTTTTTTCTGTTTTAGTTAAGTTTAAAGCTCTTCTAACTTTAAAAATATCATTAGGGTGAAGTTTGGAAATGATATCGTTTGATTGGAATATTTCTTGTTTTTTATCTAAATCGAAAATTTGTCTTGTTTTGCCAGAAACTTTAACAACATCCGATTTAAAATCCCAATCTACAAAACCTATCTTAGCAATGTCTATTGATAAATTTAACCTTTTATCGTCTTCTTGTAATTTTAATAATTCGTTTTTCCTATCAGTTATGTCGATAAATGTACCAACAAACGATTTTTTATTAACATTTTCATCTTCCAATACATTGGCCAAAATATTTATCCACCGTATTGAATCATTGGCAAAAACCACCCTAACGTCAATTGCTAATTTACATTTGTCTTTTGTAGCTTTATTAAAAGCTTTCAACAATCTGATCCTATCTTGCGGATAAATAAGGTTCTTTAATAATTCTTGTGAGGTATAGTAATCTTTTACAGGCATACCGCTCATTTTCACAAACTCATTATCTAAAATAATTTCATTTGAATAAAGGCTGATATCTATAAAATATACCTCAGAAAGTTTTTGTGCTTGTTGTAATAAGTGTTGGTTTTTTAAAACCTCATTATGTATTTTCCTTTTTTCTGTTATATCTTCTACTGTAGATATTACCCCTGTAGTTTCACCATCATTATTTTTTAAAATTGTGTTATACCAATGACATACTCTAATGTCACCATTTTTGGTAAGGGTATCATTAACATTATTTGTTATTCCTTTTTGTTTTAAAAGACCTTTAAAAAGTGATAGTGCTTCATCCTCCAACCCTTTTGGAACTGTTAGGTCTAAACAGTTTTTACCTATGGCTTCTGATGCCGTATAACCAAACAAAGCAACAGCCGATTTATTCCATTTTAATACATTAAAATTCAAATCCCAAGAAATTGTAGCTATAGGTGCTTCTTCAAAATAAACATCTAATATCTCTTTGCTTTTTTTAAACTCAAAAAGAGCAATATCTGCTCTTTTCCTATCCGCCAAGACCATAACCTCTCTATTTATAGCGGGTAAAAGCCTTGATGTTATTTCTGTAGTAATGTAATCTTTAAGACCTTTATTTAAAAGTGTTTGTGCATTTTTTTCATACCCTTTTTTATAAGAGCAATATGTGGCAAACTTGAAAAGTTTTTGATAATGCTTGTCACAAAACCCTTATTCTCAAAAGATGGACAAACCAAAACGCAATCTATAGAATTTTGACTTAAAATAGTGTTGTACTCTTTTAGAGTAAAAGTTTTTAAAACATTGTATTGACCTTCAACTTCCTTAAAAGCCGCATCATTAGAATCATCAAAAATGTTTGATTCACAAAGAATTAGTATATTTTTATCTGATCTTTTCATTTAATTTATCTAAAGACACTAAATTTTAAATAAATATAAATTGTAGGTTAAGGGAAGAAAACAATTATATTTTGCTATAAAGTTACTAAAATAGCTTGATTTAACTAATTTATAAATGCTAGATTCAACTATTAAGTGCAGCAGCGTGGTTAAAATTAGTTAAAAATACTTCATTAGGGGATTTGTAG
>JABMNH010000016.1 GCA_013205245.1 Flavobacteriales bacterium
TACTAAGTTCAATTAATAAGTGCAACAGTTAACAAATATCGGAAAGTTAACTTTCCGATATTTGAAAAAAAACTGATTGCCGATGAATTATCAACAATTAATCGACTCTCAAAGATACCAAATAGAAGCGTATCTAAAAGCAAAATGTACGATTACACAAATAGCAGTAGAGTTAGGTGTTCATAAAAGTACGATTAGCAGAGAGTTAAGAAGAAACAGTAAAAAGCGAGGATACAATGGAAGCTATGCCATTAAGATGAGTTTAGAACGCAAGAAAGAAAGCTATAAACATCACGCATTTGATGAGAATATGAAACGGTATATTAATAGAAAACTTACCTGTAATCAATGGTCGCCAGAACAGATAAAGGGACGTTGTGATTTAGATAAAATATCTATGGTGAGTATAGAAAGAATTTATCAATATATCTATCAAAACCAATCAGAAGGAGGTACATTGTATTTACACCTTAGAACAGCTCGTAGATGGCGTAAAAAGCGTTTACACAGGAAACACCAAAGAGGTCAGATACCCAATAGGATAATGATAAATCAAAGACCTGAAATAGTAAATACCAAAGAACGTTTTGGCGACTGGGAAGTAGATACTATTATCGGTAAAAACCATAAAACGGCCATTCTTACAGCAACAGAACGTAAAAGTCAATTTGAACTAATGGTTAAAACCGATGGCACTAAAGCGGAATCTATAAGAAAACAAATGATTAACCTATTGGCACCTTTTAAAGAACTGGTTAAAACAATCACATCTGATAATGGAAAAGAATTTGCTAAACATCAAGAAATTAGTGAAAAACTAGAAACAGATTTTTTCTTTGCTGACCCTTACTCACCTTGGCAAAGAGGACTTAATGAATACAACAACAAATTAATAAGACAATACCTACCTAAAAAAACAGACTTTAACCTCATAAATAACAACACTATAAATATGATTATTAACAAATTAAATAATAGACCAAGAAAATTATTAGGCTACAAATCCCCTAATGAAGTATTTTTATCTAATTTTAACCACGCTGGTGCACTTAATAGTTGAATCTAGCTTTTGAAGATGAAGTCAATTATATAGTACCCTCGCTAGGAATCGAACCTAGATCTAAAGTTTAGGAAACTTTTGTTCTATCCGTTGAACTACGAGGGCAAAATGTAGTTGCAAAAATAGCATTTTTGTTGAAGCCGTAAAACTATAATACCGCATTTAATTTACCTGTTATTTATAGCAACTAAAATGTATATTTGTGTTGTATGATAAAAGCTTCTTTTAAAAAATACGATTTACATTTTAAGCACCCCAGTGGCACCTCGCGTGGTGTGTTGCGCCATAAAACCACTTATTTCTTACAATTATTAGAAGGTAATAAACAAGGTCTTGGCGAATGCGGGTTGTTTAAAGGACTCAGCGCTGATGATGTACCCAATTATGAAGATAAGTTGCGCTGGTTATGTGCAAATATTAATTCCCGTCAAGCGGATTTAATAGAAGAATTAAAAGCATATCCTTCCATTCAATTTGGATTAGAACAAGCGTTTCTATCGCTTAAGAGCGAAGATAAATTTATTTTATTCCCCTCTAAATTTACTGATGGAAAAGTTGGAATTCCTATAAACGGCTTGATTTGGATGGGCTCAAAAGAGTTTATGAATAAGCAGATTAAAGAGAAATTAAAAGCTGGGTTCACAACTTTAAAACTAAAAATAGGCGCTATAGATTTTGAGGCCGAATTGGGTTTAATTAAAGCTTTAAGACAAAATTTTTCAGCCAACGACATCGCATTACGCGTAGATGCCAATGGTGGTTTTAGTCCACTAGAAGCGCTTGAAAAATTAAAGCGTTTATCAGATTTTGATTTACATTCTATTGAACAACCTATAAAAGTAAATCAGTGGGAAGTCATGGCGCAACTTTGCGAAAACACCCCTTTGCCCATTGCTTTAGACGAAGAACTTATTGGTATTTTTGACGACGCTAAAAAAGAACAGCTCTTGCAAATTATCAAGCCACAATACATCATTTTAAAACCGAGTTTGATTGGTGGTTTTGCCGGTTCAAATACGTGGATTCATCTGGCCGAAAAACAAAATATGGGGTGGTGGATAACCTCAGCACTCGAAAGTAATATTGGTTTAAATGCAATTGCGCAATTCACCTACACACTTCAAAATAAATTACCACAAGGCTTAGGTACAGGCGGTTTGTTTACAAATAATATTGAATCGCCCTTACAGGTTAAAAAAGGCGCCTTATTTTACAACACAGAAAAAACATGGCAAATGCCAGATTTTAATTTATTATAAATTATATGGATTTTATAGCACAAGCGTTTAAAGGAAAAGCACAATGGTATCATTATTTTGGAGGCACTTTATTGTCTTTTTTTATCATGCAATTTGGGGCTATTCCGTTGGGTATTGCTTCTAGTCTTGTTAAAAATCCAAATTTAAATCCCACAAATCTAAATCCAGGTCTTGATAATAATTTATTTTTGTTTTTGATGATAATCCCTTTTGGTTTAGGTTTATGGGGCCTCTATATAAGCATCATTAAAATCCACCGCTTGCCCTTTATAAAAGCTTTAACCTCACGACCAAAAATAGATTGGCACCGATTTTTATACGCTTTTTTAGTGTGGTTTTTAATGCTTGTAGCATTTCTGATTTTAGATTTGTTTTTTTATGAGAACAATTATGTAGGCAATTTTAAACCCATCCCATTTTTAATTTTAGTATTGGTTTCATTTTTATTTATGCCTTTACAGACAAGTTTTGAAGAGCTGCTTTTTAGAGGTTATCTTATGCAGGGTTTTGGCGTAGTCACACGTAGCAGATTAGCAGCTTTAGTAGTGACGTCATCTATTTTTGGCTTGTTGCATTTTGCCAATCCAGAGGTTGCTAAACTGGGAAATATTCTTTTGATACATTATATAGCTACGGGTTTTTTATTCGGCATCATTGCCTTAATGGATGACGGTATAGAACTTACCTTAGGGTTACATGCCGCCAATAATATCGCAGCAGCTATTTTTGTAACCACCAATTGGTCTGTTTTTCAAACGGATGCTTTGTTTGTCAACATATCTGAGCCTAAAATAGATTGGACAACCTATGCAACCATAATTGTCATTTATCCAGCAGTATTATTTATATTTTCTAAGAAATATGGCTGGACAAATTGGCGACAAAAACTCATGGGTAAAGTAGAAATACCTCTAGAAATTACAGAAGAAATAACGGTAGAATAAATAATAACATATTTCTGAACGAAGTGAAGCATCTCAATAAAATACACAGCAATTTTTCCCTTAACGGATGTAAATTTAAATCTATAAATGATTTATTAAGCTCTTCTGAATCCATTTCTGAGGGTGTATTTCTGTTTTTAATAGATTGGTTTCATGCCGATGATTTTATTGTAGTTCAGACTTCTGGCTCCACAGGAAAACCAAAAACCATTAAAATTAAAAAAGAATTTATGGTGAACAGTGCTTTAGCCACAGGTGACTTTTTTAATTTAAAAGAAGACACAACAGCTTTATTGTGTTTGTCTCCCAATTATATTGCTGGAAAGATAATGTTGGTACGCGCGCTTGTTTTGGGTTGGCATTTAGATGTGGTGAATCCGAGTTCCCATCCGCTTGACGGGCATCATAAAACCTATGATTTTTGTGCCATGATACCGCTTCAGGTTCAGAATTCTTTACTGCAATTAGACCGCATAAAAACACTTATTATTGGGGGCGCAGCTATAGATAAAATTCTTGAGCAACAATTACAAAAGTTAAAAACACGTGTTTTTGCCACTTACGGCATGACCGAAACCGTGACACATATTGCTGTAAAGCAACTTAATAATTGCCGTACAAATGTCACGTCGAGCGCCAGCCCGAAAGACTTATTCTGGCAGGCAGTCGAGACGCCTTTTAAAGATAGTTTTAAAACACTTCCCAATGTTTTTATTTCAAAAGATAAGAGAGGTTGTTTGGTTATAAAGGCCCCAAAAATTTCTGATGCGCCAATCATTACGAACGATTTGGTCGACATTATAGACAGCCAACATTTTAAATGGCTGGGCCGTTATGATACAATTATCAATTCTGGTGGCATTAAAATCATCCCAGAAATGGTAGAACAAAAACTCGAAAATATTTTGCTTTTCCGTTTTTTTATCACCGGTTTATCCGATAAAAAATTAGGCGAAAAGGTCACGCTTGTATGCGAAGGCAAAGCACAAAGTATAGAAAAGCTTCAGATAGAAAAAGTATTGTCGAAATACGAAAATCCCAAACAAATTTTATTTGTTGAAAAATTTGTAGAAACCAACACACACAAAATAAACAGAAAGGCGACCTTAAAATTAATCTAAATAATTCTGCGATGCTCTGCATCGAGGTTTCTGCTATGACCTCTCCTTTGGAGAGGTCGGAACTGCTTTTTCGCAGTTCTGGGTGAGGTAAAATAAAAAAATTGGCTATTTTGGCTTTAGAACCAAAATATCCAATTTTTTTTATTGAGAAATATTTAAGCTTCGTCTGTAATAACCCATTCTCCTTTTTCAATAAGCGGAATAGCTTGCTTGTATTTAAGCGATTTATTTTCGCCGCTCAAAATATTCTTAATGGTAACATGCTCGTTTCTACCAATTTTACGCTCACTTCTTACAATAGTTTCAACAGCCTGTGGTGCTTGTGTAGGGTTTGCTTCACCACCTTCGCTTAAGTTGTGAACTTCTTCTTTACTCAATTGCACTTTTTCGCGTTTTGAACTTCTTGCTTGGCTTACTTGATTCGGATTTTGATTAGGCAATTCACCTTTAAATAAGAAAGAAACAACCTCTTTATTTATTTTATCAATTAGGTTTTTAAATAATTCAAATGCTTCAAACTTATAAATTAAAAGCGGATCTTTTTGCTCGTAAGTAGCATTTTGAACCGATTGTTTTAATTCATCCATTTGACGTAGATGGTCTTTCCAAGCTTCGTCAATAATTGATAAAGTGATATTTTTTTCGAAATCTTTTACCAATTCTGCACCTTTTGAGTAGTAGGCTTGTTTTAAATTTGTAACGACCTGAATGGTTTTAATACCATCAGTAAAAGGTACAACAATACGTTCGTATTTATCGCCTTGATTTAGATAGACATCTTTAATAACAGGATAGGCCAAAACCGCATTGCGTTCTATTTTTTCTTTATAATGCTTAGTGACATTTTGATACAATATCTCGGCTATTTCAGGAATAGTTTTAGACCTAAATTCTTCTTCGGTAATGGGTGATGTAAATGAAAAATGGCGGATAAGTTCAAACTCAAAGTTAGGAAAATCACTTGTGTTCTTGTTATCCTCGGTAATCACTTCGCATGTATCATAAATCATATTGATAATATCAACCTGAAGGCGATCTCCGTAAAGGGCATGACGGCGGCGTTTGTAAACCACTTCGCGTTGTGCGTTCATTATATCATCATATTCTAGTAAGCGTTTACGAATACCAAAATTGTTCTCTTCTACTTTACGTTGGGCACGTTCTATAGATTTTGTTATCATAGAATGTTGGATAACTTCGCCATCTTCTAAGCCTAAACGGTCCATCATTTTGGCGATTTTTTCTGAGCCAAAAAGACGCATTAAATTATCTTCGAGCGACACATAAAATTGTGATGAGCCTGGGTCACCTTGTCGTCCAGCTCTACCACGTAACTGACGGTCTACACGTCTTGAATCATGACGTTCTGTACCCACAATTGCCAAACCTCCAGCGGCTTTAACTGCGTCAGATAATTTAATATCTGTACCACGTCCCGCCATATTTGTGGCAATAGTTACCACGCCAGGGTTACCAGCTGTGGCTACAATATCGGCCTCTTTTTTATGCATTTTGGCATTTAAAACGTTGTGCTCAATTTTTCTAATTTTAAGCATGCGGCTTAAAAGTTCTGAAATTTCAACAGATGTTGTCCCTACCAAAACAGGTTGTCCTTTGGCAACAAGTACTGCTATTTCTTCGATAACAGCATTGTATTTTTCGCGTTTGGTTTTGTAAATTAAATCCTCTTCATCTTTTCTAATCAGTGGCATATTGGTGGGTATTTCTACAACATCTAGTTTGTAGATTTCCCAAAATTCGCCGGCTTCTGTTACAGCAGTACCTGTCATACCAGACAGTTTACGGTACATTCTAAAATAATTTTGAAGTGTAACTGTAGCAAAAGTTTGAGTTGCATCTTCGATATTTACATTTTCTTTGGCTTCAATAGCTTGGTGTAACCCATCAGAATAGCGGCGGCCTTCCATAATACGACCCGTTTGTTCATCAACAATTTTAATCTTTCCTTCCATTAAAACGTATTCTACGTCTTTTTCAAAAAGGGTATAGGCTTTTAATAGTTGATTAAGCGTATGGATGCGTTCACTTTTGACACTAAAATCGCGATATAATTCGTCTTTTAAATTGGCTTTTTTCTCGGGAGCACCATCTAATTTATCTATTTTACCAAGTTCTACACTGATATCAGGTAAAACAAAAAAACTACCTTCCTTGTCATCGCCAGAAAGGTGATTGATGCCTTTATCGGTTAACTCAATAGAATTATTTTTTTCGTCGATTACAAAATAAAGATCAGCATCAATTATGGGCATTTCTCTATTGTTATCTTGCATAAAATGGCCTTCAGTTTTTTGAAGCAAAGCTTTTATGCCTTCTTGACTCAAAAATTTGATAAGGGCTTTACTTTTTGGCAATCCTCTAAAAGCACGGTATAATAAAACACCCCCTTCTTTGGTATTTCCAGCAACCAAAAGTTTTTTGGCTTCAGCTAAAACACCGGTAAGCAATTGGCGTTGCATATTTACCAATTTGTCAATTTTAGGTTTGAGCTCATTAAATTCATGACGGTCTCCTTGAGGCGTAGCGCCAGAAATAATTAAAGGTGTCCGCGCATCATCAACTAAAACAGAATCGACCTCATCTACAATGGCATAATTAGGAGGTCTTTGAACAAGATCCTCTGGCGTATGCGCCATATTGTCTCTCAAATAATCGAAACCAAATTCATTGTTAGTTCCGTAAGTGATATCGGCATTATAGGCTTTTCGTCTCGCTTCAGAATTAGGTTCGTGTAAATCTATACAGTCAATACTTAAACCGTGGAATTGAAAAAGAGGACCCATCCATGCCGAGTCACGTTTGGCTAAATAATCGTTTACAGTAACAACGTGAACACCATTTCCTGTTAAAGCATTTAGATAGAGAGGTAAGGTAGCTACAAGTGTTTTACCTTCACCAGTCATCATTTCGGCAATTTTACCACCGTGTAAAACGGCACCGCCAATAAGCTGTACATCGTATGGCACCATATCCCAAGTAATAGGTTTTCCGGCGGCATCCCAAGAATTTTTCCAAATGGCTTTATCGCCATCAAGGCTCACAAAATTGTATTTAGCTGTTAGTTCTCTGTCAAATGGGGTAGCAGTAACAGTTAATGTGGCATTATTTACAAAGCGTTTAGCCGTTTCTTTAACAACGGCAAACGCTTCGGGCATTATGTCTTGTAAAGTAATTTCTGAAGCTTGATAAGCTTCGTCAATTAGAGAATCGATTTCTTTGTAAAGGACTTCTTTTTGGTCTATATCTACAGTTTCTATTTCTGCTTTAAGCGATTCGATTTTATCATCAAAAGGTTTTCTAGCTTCTTTTATTTGTAGTTTAAACTGATTGGTTTTATCTCTTAATTGATCTAAAGTTAAGGCGTTTATTTGTGATTCAAATGTTTTAACATTATCAACTATAGGTTGTAGTGTTTTTAAGTCTTTTTTACTTTTGTCTCCAACAAAAATTTTAAGAACGGAATTTATAATACTCATAATGATATGTCAATATTTAAGGATTCAAATTTAAGCAAAAAAAAAGCCTCAACCGAGACTTTAATTTTTAATATTCTTCTTCATTCCAAAGGAAATCTTCATCGGTGGGGTAGTCTGGCCATATTTCCTGGATTAAGTCATAACTTTCACCTTCGTCTTCTAGAGACTGAAGATTTTCTACAACCTCAAGAGGTGCTCCTGTTCTGATTGAATAATCAATTAACTCATCTTTTGTAGCGGGCCAAGGCGCGTCACTAAGGTAAGAGGCAAGTTCTAATGTCCAATACATAATATTAAAATTAATTTTTTTGCAAAAATAAATTTTTTATTGACATGAGCAAGTAAATTAACTTTAATTTTTTTAATAAATAAATGAACGTAAAAAATCAGCTATAAATTACTGTTTTTTTGGTATCCAAAAGATTTCTTTTGCTTTATGTGAAAGAGACAATTTTCGTGCCAACACAAAGAGGTAGTCAGATAGTCGGTTTATGTAGGTAATAATATCTTCTTCAACGGGGCTTTCTTCTTGTAGCGCCACAATACACCTCTCTGCACGTCTGCAAACGGTTCTTGCTATATGACAAGATGACACAATTGGATGTCCGCCAGGTAAAATGAAATGGGTCATTTCTGGAAGTGTTTCATTGAACTTATCTATTTGATGTTCTAAATAAAAAACATCTTGCGTATTTATTTTAGGGATATTTAAGCGTTCTTTCCCATTTTTTAATTCCTGTTTTAAAGGATCAGTAGCCAACATGGCACCTAAAGTAAAAAGCTGATTTTGGATGTTAAAAAGATCTTTTTTTAAGGATTCTTGTGTGATGGTATCTCTTAAGAAACCGATATGTGCATTGAGTTCATCTACTGTGCCATAACTTTCTATGCGAAGATTGTTTTTTAAGACCCTACTGCCTCCAAAAAGAGAGGTTAAACCTTTATCGCCCGTTTTGGTATATATTTTCATGTGCTTAGATTTTAGTCAAAGATATTAAGTTTTCGTTCTAATATAAAAATATTGTTTAGATTGCTCTGTTCTAAAAAACAACAATCCGAAATGAAAGAGATCAATACTCACACTTACTTTTGGATGTGCCATCATTTCGCGCCAAGCTTCTTGCATTTCTTTACTTAAGTAGATATCATCAAAAATAAAGAGGCTGTCGTTATGCGTTGTTTTTAAACATTGATTGAAATAATCTAGAGTCGCTTCTTTTTGATGATTGCCGTCAAAATAGATGAAGTCGAATTTGTTTTCGGAAGTCATTTTTGGAAGTATTTTTGAAAATTTACTGGTTATAAATGAAATGGAATTTAATCCTAATTGTTTTAAATGTGATTTTGCGAAATTTGAAGTTTCAGGGCAACCTTCTATAGTAATGACATTTGATTGATTTTGTTGCGATAATATTAAAGTTGATAATCCTAATGAAGTGCCTAATTCCAGCACATTTAGTGGTTTGAAATAATCGATAATTTTAATTAGAAGTTTGGCTTTAATATTAGAAATTCCAGCATACTTTTCCATGTCGCTGATAATTAGGTGATTGCTTTTAAAATGTTTTGAGCCAGCGCCAAAATCATTGACTTCAATTGAAGTTTTATCAGATTTTAATTGATTTTTATAAGATAAAAATGATTGAAAAACAGGATGTGATTTATTCAATTTTTTATCCAAGCAATTGTAGGTAAAATCGAATACAAAAGGTGAATGAATACCGTGCTTATTTGTCGATTTAACAAGAAATTTAAAATATGAAAATAATTGATAATACATATCCATCATTAATTTTACGAAAATAACTGAAAAATTGGTAAAATAAACGAATAACCTATATATTTGCTGATTAAGGTAAAAATAAATCATGTGTAAGTTTTTTGTTGCGATAATACTTCTTGTAATTTTAACTTCGTGTGTGTCTAATAAAAGAACTGTTTACTTTCAAGGAGAACCTTCTTTAAAATCTGATGTGTATAAACTCAATAATGAGCCATATAAACTTCAGGTTAGCGATGTTTTAGTTGTTAATATTATAAAATTTAATGAATAATTCTAAGATAGCCATCATAGGTATGGGATATGTGGGTTTGCCTCTTGCAGTTGAATTTGCAAAAAAATACCAAGTGGTAGGATTTGATATAAATAAATCAAGAATAGCCGATTTAAGAAAAGGAAAAGATTGTACCCTAGAGATCACTAGAGAATCTTTAAACGCTGTTAATGTAGGTTCATTAAAAAGTTTACACACTAAAGGTCTTTGGTTAACCGATGATTTGGCCGAAATAAAACAAGCTAATTTTTATATTGTTACAGTGCCAACACCTGTTGATAAAAACAACAAACCAGATTTAACACCCCTTTATAAAGCCAGCGAATCTGTTGGTAAGGTCTTGTCTAAAAACGATATTGTTGTGTATGAATCTACAGTTTATCCTGGTGCCACAGAAGAAGAATGTGTGCCGGTTTTAGAACAATTTTCGGGTCTAACTTTTAATAAAGATTTTTTTGTAGGCTATTCGCCAGAGCGGATTAACCCCGGAGATAAAGAGCATACCGTTTTAAAAATATTAAAAGTAACATCGGGTTCTACACCCGAGACGGGTGAAAAAGTAGATGCTATTTATAAATCGGTTATTACTGCGGGAACCCATTTAGCTCCATCTATAAAAGTAGCCGAAGCCGCCAAAGTCATTGAAAATTCGCAACGCGATATCAACATTGCTTTTGTAAACGAATTGTCTAAAATTTTCAATCTGATGGATATCGATACGGCCGAGGTTTTAGAAGCGGCAGGCACTAAGTGGAATTTTCTAAAATTTAGTCCGGGTTTAGTAGGCGGTCATTGTATTGGTGTTGATCCTTATTATTTGGCAGAAAGCGCCATAAAATTGGGCTATAATCCAGAAATTATTTTGGCTGGACGCCGATTAAATGACAGCATGGGGCCTTATGTAGCGCAAGAAACAGTCAAATTAATGATTGCTAAAGACATCCCTGTAAAGGGAAGTAAAGTATTGGTTTTAGGTATTACTTTTAAAGAAAATTGCCCAGACATTCGCAATTCTCGCGTGATAGACATCATTAAAGAATTGCAATCATTTAATTGTAATGTTGAAGTGTATGACCCTTGGGCTTCAGAAGAATCAGTTAAAAAAGAATACAATTTAGATTTAATTAAAGACAAAATCAATTTATCTTCAAATTATGACTCAGTTGTCATGGCTGTATCTCATAATGAGTTTTTAGGTATTAACATCTCAAAATATGTTAATAAAAAACACGTTATATTTGATGTTAAAGGGATTTTACCAAAAAAAGCATCAGACAAACGACTTTAATAAACTATGCCAAAAATACTAATTACAGGAGCTGCCGGTTTTATAGGATTTCATTTGTCTAAGTTGTTAGCCAAAAATCATTATAAAGTATTTGGTATTGATAACATCAACGATTATTACGACCCTAATTTAAAGTTAGCACGTTTAGAAAATTTAAACATTAACACTACCGATTTAGAATACAATAAACCTCTAAAAGGTGACATCATTTTTATTAAATTAGATTTACAGGATCTTGAAAATCTTAAAGAATTATTTAAAAAAGAAAAATTTGATTTTGTAGTTAATTTAGCGGCTCAAGCAGGTGTGAGGTATTCTTTAATAAATCCGCATTCATATGTTGATAATAACATCACAGGATTTTTAAACATTTTAGAATGCTGTCGCGCTTATCCCGTAAAACATTTGGTTTTTGCCTCATCGAGCTCGGTTTACGGATTGAGTGAAGACATTCCGTTTTCGGTGCACAATCATACCGATCATCCTTTGGCGATGTATGCCGCAAGCAAAAAAGCCAATGAAATGATGGCACATTCGTATGCGCATTTGTTCAATATTCCTGCTACAGGATTGCGATTTTTTACAGTCTATGGCCCTTGGGGTCGTCCAGATATGGCTTTGGCCATTTTCACAAAAGCCATTGTAGAAGACAAACCTTTTGAGGTTTTTAATTATGGGAAAATGAGCCGTGATTTCACTTACGTGGATGACATCGTAGAAAGTATCAAACGTCTTTTACCTTTAGCACCAAAACTGAATAATCCAAAATTTGATGCCAAACATCCCGATCCATCAATGAGTTCAGCACCCTATCAATTATTTAATATTGGCAATAACAGTCCGGTGCAATTAATGGATTATATTCACGCCATCGAAAAAGCTGTTGGTAAAAAAGGTAAAATTGTATTTAAGCCCATGCAGCCCGGTGATGTGGCAGCCACTTATGCCGATGTGCAAAGTTTGTATGATTATATCAATTTTAAACCAAATACGCCAATAGAACTTGGTATTCAGGCTTTTGTAGATAAATATTTGGAGTTGAATAAGTAAAATTTTTATGAGCGATAATAAAAATAACGATTGGCTTTTTGAGATAAAACCAAAGGATAGTTTAATACGACTTAATTTAAAAGAAGTTTGGCAATACCGTGATTTGCTTTTTTTATTCGTAAAACGAGATGTGGTTACCTTATACAAACAAATAGTTCTTGGGCCGCTTTGGTATGTCATTCAGCCACTTATAACATCATTAATTTTTACCTTAATTTTTAATAATAGAGGTGTCTACTTAGCTACTTATGATAATTTCCTTATAACTAGTACTTTTACTTTTCACCATTCTGTTAATTAGGTTATCAAAAATGGTTTGTTTGTGTTTAGACCTGTTTAATCGATAGCTATATTCGTTTAAATATTTTTTAATATGCTCTTCATGCATCCAAGAATATACACTTCTCAGACCTGCCTTTAGTTGATGAATTATTGTATTCATTTCAAAAAAGTCAGATACATTACTTTTAATTTGAGTAATATTATAGTCCTTTTTTAAGGGCTGATAACCTTTCCATTTATCGGTTGTGATTTTTGCATCATTTGAAATATGACTCACAAAAATCTTACTTAATTCTTTAGATGAATAATTATCAATTCTTTTAAAGTAAGCTCGTTTTACTCCTCGCTTTTTGTCGATTTTTACTGCTGCAACAACCTTTTTCTTTTTACTGTTATTACTCCTTCCTTGCTTCAAATCTTCTTTTCCTCCATAAACAAATTCACCCACTAAAACATGACCTGTAATAGGGTATAAATCACTGCTTTTCATTGCTAATCGTACTTTGTGCATAAATAACCAAGCTGTTTGACGACTTATATCTAAACGTCTTGCCATTTGTGAAGAGGAAACACTTTTTGTTGCACAACTCATCTCAAAAACAATAGTAAATGCTTTTCGAATACCAAATTTGACTTTATGAAACAACGTATTTGCAGTTGAACTCTCTATATGATGACACAAATTACAATCTCTAGCATAGTTGAATTTGCGAATGGTACATTTAGTATTATTACATTTTTTACATTTAAAGCCATCTTGCCATTTAATCTTTGCCAAATAAAACAAACAGTCTTTATCTGTTTTATAAGTATCAAAAAAATCAATGATACTCTCGCTTTTAAAATTTTCCATTCTAAATATATTTTGGATTAAAGATAAGTAACTATATTGACACCTCTATTTAATAATATTGCCAATATTTCTACAGGAAGTATTCCGCCATTTTTGTTTAATCTGGCAGGTGTTATCACTTGGAATTACTTTAAAGAATGTTTAACGGCGACATCAGATACTTTTAAAAAGAACGAAGCTATTTTCGGGAAAGTTTATTTTCCTAGAATCATTATGCCATTGTCAATAATTGTGTCTAATCTCATAAAATTCGGCATTCAGTTACTGATATTAGTGGCATTTTATATTTATTTTGTGATGATTGGTTATGACTTAAAACCAAATGGTTTCGTTTTTCTTTTCCCTGTTTTAGTGTTGTTTATGGGAATGCTGGGTTTGGGGATGATTATTTCGTCTATGGTTACAAAATACCCGCGGTTTAACCTTTCTAGTAAGTTTTGGTGTGCAATTATTGATGTACGTTTCTTTGGTAGTCTTACCTTTGTCATTATTTCAAGAAAAGGGATATGAATGGGCGGTAAAATACAACCCGATGGCGTATATTATTGAAACTACTAGATTTTTGTTGTTGAATGAAGGTCGGGTTTCTATGTTTGGCATTGTTTATACAAGTGTTAGCAGCATATTGATTTTATTGGCAGGGATTGTTATTTTTAACAAAACAGAAAAGAGTTTTATTGATACCATATAAGATTTATGTCTGAAGTTATATTAAAAATCAAAAATTTATCAAAGCAATACCGATTGGGTGTTGTAGGCACCGGTACCATTAGTCACGATTTAAACCGTTGGTGGGCAAACATCAGAGGTAAAGAAGATCCCTATTTAAAAATTGACGAAAGTAATGATCGGTCAATCAAAGGAAAATCAAATTATGTGTGGGCTTTAAAAGATATCAATTTTGAGGTTAAAAAAGGAGAAGTGCTTGGTATTATTGGTAAAAATGGGGCAGGTAAATCAACCTTGTTAAAAATTCTGTCAAAAGTAACAAGCCTCTTCTTTAGAGGGCATTAAAAAATTGTAGTACGTTTTCTTAAAAAAACAGTTAACAGTATAAGCATGCTTAAAAACTGTGAAATTCGCGCAATGTAATCACCGTATTTTGTATAAAAAGTCAAGTTATTGTTTAATCTAATTTTAGCTTTAATCACACCTTTAATACCGTAATCTAATCGTTTAACAATATCTCCTTTTTGATTTATAACAGCCGACACGCCTGTATTGGCAGTCCTAACCAAACTACGTCTGTTCTCAATAGCGCGAAGTTTAGAAAGCATTAAATGTTGTTTATGTCCTTGCGTGTTTTTCCACCAGCCATCATTTGTAATAACGGCTAAAAAATTAGCACCATTTTGTACAAATCCGTTTACAAAATTCCCGTAAATTGATTCGTAACAAATTATTGGAGCTACATTAAAATTATCCGATGAAAACACATCTCTATTTGATTGTGTCCCGAGAGAAGAAATAGAACCACCCAAATTAATAAGCGATTCACCCAAAATGGGTTGTAAAATATTTTTATAAGGAAACAATTCTACACCCGCTACGAGTTTCGATTTGTAATATATTTTTGGTTCATTATGAGCTTTTATAAAAGCCGCACTATTATACATGTCATACCATTTGTTCTTAGAATTCTTGAACCTATTAGCTGATTCCGACGGTTGTTCAATACTTTGGTATTGTTTGTAAAAAGTATAGCCCCCAATAAAATTAATATGTGGGTTTGTTTTTGTAAAATCTTTTATAAGTTTATAGGCTTCGGTATTTGTATAATTTTCTTGTAAAACAGGATTTGCAAATGTGGTTTCTGGCGCAATAACAAAATTTGTAGTAGAATCAATGACGCCATTTGTCATTGCTATGAGGTTTTTGGCCGATTCTAAATTAGAAATGTTATATTTTTCTGTATATGAGTCAATATTTGGTTGAATGAGTACAACTTCTGCAATACCAATGGTTTTAGATGAATAAGAATTATATAGATATAACGATCCGTAAATGCCTAAAATGATGATTGAAAAGTTGCATAATAAGCCTTTAGATAATTTTTTTAAATCACGTAGTTCAAAGTAATTTTTTAATGATAAATAGATACCAATATTTACCAACCAAATCCATAAAGTACCACCAAAAACACCTGTATACGCATACCACTGAATCCATTTATGATTGTAAGAAAATCCGTTACCTAGGTTTAGCCACGGCCAAGAAAAATCCCAATTCAAAATGAATTTTTCAAAACTAATCCAAAATACAACAAGAAAAAATAGCGCCGTTTTGGCATTGGCTTTTCTTGCGACTTTATGGTATATAAAAAACACCAAAGTCATTAACGACGCATTGAGCCAAAAAGCAAAGAACATTCCGAAAACAGTAGAATTCCACAGCCACCACGTTGTAATGGCATTAAATAGTAGAAAAGTTATATAGCTATAGCCTATGAGTTTAAGACCAGCTCTTTTGGTAGCATTTTTTCTTAAATTTTGTTCAACAAAAAGTAAGGGAACAAACCCAATAAAAAGCAATAATGAAATGCCATACGTAGGCCAAGAAGACCCCAACAATAATCCTGATAAACAAGCTAAAAGAAAGTTTTTTTTCATAAACTAACGGTATTTTGAAAGGTCTAGTTTAACAGAAAATACATTAGAAAATAAGGTGCCACTGGCACCTCCAATATTACTTAAAGCATAATCAATTTGAATGCCTTTAATTAAAAATCCAACACCAATATTTGGTTCTAAAACAGTAGATTTTGAACCGTCGAAGTTTTTTGAACGCTGAAAATTAGTAACACCAGCTCTTAAAAAAGCCAAATCTTGAAATTTTAATTCAAATCCTAAAGCCGGACTCATACTTATAAATGATGTAGAAATTAAATCGTTTGTGCGCTTAAAGCGGATGTTCATATCGGCTTCAGCCAAAAGGCTAAAGTCATAATTAAAAACAAATTGTCTGGCAAATCCTAACTGAATTTTAGGAACTGATAATTCAAGTGTTTGTGGTAATTCCTGATTTTGACCTGGAATAGCTGCGCTTATTTTATCGAATTCGGTTTGATTGATTGTCCATGCATTAAAAGTAGATGTGGCATCCCTCACCATCAATCCAAAATCGTATTTCTCTGATTTATATTGCAACCCGAAATCCATACCAAATCCCCAGGCATTAGCAAATTTACCAATAATGCGTCGGATGACTTTGGCATTAAATCCAATACTTAGCCCTTTTTTATTTAGCTTTTTTGCATAAGCCATATTAAAGGCATAATCTGTTGCAGAAAATAGGCTAATGCGGTTAAAATCTATGTTACCTTGATTGTCAATCAAATCGGTAGTATTTAAAATATCATCCACACCAAAACGCAAAGCGTAAAATGCAATGGTACTTTTTCTATTTATAGGGGTGGCATAAGCGGCAAAATCGTAATTGGCAATGCCTTGAAAATATGAGGCGTGCATTAAACTGGCTTCGGTGCCTTCTATATTTATTAAACCCGCAGGATTCCAATATCCAGCATTGATTCCTTTGGTTGAAGCTACCACAGCTTTGCCCATTCCAAAAGCATCGGCGCCAACGCCAAGATTTAAAAATTCATTAGAAAATTTTCTAAAAACTTGAGCACTTAAGCTGTGTGCAAAGAATAATAAAATTATGGAAAGTGCGAGTTTCTTCAAAAAAGTTTAATTTTTACAAATATCATATTTTATAGTTTAATTAACTGAATTTTAAAAAACTTATTGTGATGTGCTACATTCATCATTTAAGAAATTTAAGACACGTTGTTCAACCCAAAGATTGTTATATTTATTAAATGTGCTGTTAAAGCCTACATGCCCACCATAAGTTGTAGGAAGAAAACTAAAATAAGGATGCTTTTCGGCTATTTCAAACGGATAACATCTTCCCATTAAAAAGGGATCGTCTAAAGCATTAATTAATAATGTAGGTTTATTAATTAAAGACAAGAAACCCAAACTGCTATTTTTATGCCAATATTCTTGGGCACTTTTATAGCCAAAAACAGGCGCTGTAAAAACATTGTCAAAATCGTGAAAGTTTTTTGAAGAAAGAATGGCTTTTATATCTAATCCATTATCTGGGAAAGTTGCCATTTTTTCTAAAGCCTTAACTTTTAAAGATTTTAAAAACTTATTCATATAGATATAACTTGCCGATTTTGCCAATTGAATTGAAGAATCTTCTAAAGAGCAAGGTGCCGAAATTGCTACTGCGCGTTTAACGAGACTAGGTATCTTATCGGCATATTCGCCCATATATTTTAAGGTTAAATTCCCGCCAAGGCTAAAACCTACAATGTTTATGTTGTTATAATTATAATTGGCAACAACATGTTTTATTATAAAATCTAGATCGTCTGTTTTACCACTGTGATAGGTCTGTAATTTTTTATTGGGTTCACCGCTACACCCTCTTAAATTTACAGCAATAACATCGGTATTTTTTGAATTCAAATAGTGTGTTAAAGCCAATATATAACTCGATTTTGAACTGCCCTCTAATCCGTGAATGACAATGACAACACGTTTAGAACTGACAGAACTTATGTCTAAATCAATAAAATCATCGTCATCTGTAAAGAGGCGTTTTCTTGTATAGTTGATTTTAAAATGAGCAGAAATTGTTTTGTAAATGGTATTAAAATGCCCATTTTTAAAAATGCCCCAAAGCGGATATGAAGTCTCGTTTAATAAGGGCATAATTAACTCAAAAATATTTTTAAAATACCAAGGGCGTATTTTGATGCAATGATTTTAGCGAATTTCTGAAAATCAATCGAAGCATTCTCTTTTGCCTTATCGGATATGGTTCTTATAATGCCAAAATCAATCTTATAATCATAACAAACTTGAGCTACTGCAGCGCCTTCCATTTCTACACAAAGGGCATCAGGTAAACTGATATTGAGTTCTTCAATTTTTTGTACCGATGAAATAAACTGATCGCCACTAGCAATACCACCATAGTATGTTTTAGGATTTGTTATGCCGAATTCTTTTGTGAAAGTTGTGTCTAGATTATTAGAAAATGATTCTAGATATTTTTCAGATGCCATTCTCAATTGTTGGGTTACAGTTGCATTTGTTTTAAAAGCCGTCTTTTTTATAATAGGAATTTCGAACTGTTTAAATAGAGGTCTGGCATCCATATCGTGCTGATAAAGATGTGTGCCAACAACAACATCGCCAATATTTAAATGTTCTTGTAAAGCGCCAGCCACGCCCGTAAAAACAATTTTATTTACTTTAAAACTTTCTATAAGTTGTGTTGTTGTGATTGCTGCAGCTACTTTTCCCCAATTAGAGAAAACCAAAACCACGGGTTTGTTGTATAAATTTCCTTTATGAAAAGTGCGATTTCCGTGTGTAGTTGTGGTGACATCCGTCATGCTGTCTAAAACACTGTGAATCTCATCGGGCATGGCACTTATAATTCCTAAATACATTTTTAATAAATTAAATTATTAATCCGTCTTTCATGCTAAGTGTTCTGTCTGCCATTTTAGCCAATTCTAAGTTGTGTGTTACGATGACAAAAGTATGTCCGAATGTGTCGCGTAAATCAAAAAATAATGCGTGTAAACTATCGGCTGTAGCCGAATCTAGGTTTCCTGTGGGTTCATCGGCAAAAATAACATCTGGTTTGTTTATAAGGGCTCTTGCTACAGCCACACGTTGTTGTTCGCCACCAGAAAGTTCGTTTGGATGGTGGTTTAACCGATGCGATAATTGTAAATAATTTAGAATCTCTGTGGCCTCTTTTACAACGTCTTTTTTAAGTTTACCTGCAATAAATCCAGGAATACAAACATTTTCTAAAGCTGTAAACTCTGGCAAAAGTTGATGAAATTGAAATATAAATCCGATATGAGAATTTCTGAATTTAGATATTTTTTTATCCTTTAAATCTAAAGTCTCCTGATTGTTAATACTTAAAAAAGCACCTTTATTTGGCTGGTCTAAAGTGCCTAAAATTTGAAGTAAAGTTGTCTTGCCAGCACCAGATGGGCCAACAATGGCAACTATTTCTTTTTTTTTAATATGTAAGTCAATACCTTTTAGGACTTGTAAATCTCCAAAAGATTTATAGATGTTTTTGGCTACAATCATTGTTGAAATTAAAGTTGTGAAGGTAGGATAATTTACAAATGTTTACAACCACGTTTTAATTTTATTGTAATCTAGATAGTAAACCCATTTTATTGATAAATTTTGTTGAAGCGGTTGCTTAAAAAGATTATTTAAATTATTTGAAAATGATAAATGCGATTGGTCGTCTGAATTAAAAATAGAGTTACGGTACAAGACAACCAATTCGCTACCTCTAGAGAATTGCCAAATATAACGCAGATCAAGATTCCAAGAATTAAAATTAACATTGTTATTAGAAGTATAACTACTAGGGCTTAATAGGCCGCTATCTTCTAATTTAAAATAATTGTTTTTATAAGTTACAGGTGTCCAATTATATCTAAAAGCCATCGTTAATGAGGCTACATCGCTAAAGCTATATTTCCCACTTAATGAATTGACAATAGATTTGTTATTTCTTACACCAAAAATTATGCTGTTATCTTCTAAGGTTGTAACATAGCCTTTTCCGCTAAAATTATTTTCAAAATTAAGAGAATAACTTAAAAATAATTTGTCATTGGCACGGTAAATAGGCGTTAAACTAAACCAGCAACTATTTTCTTTTTCGTTAAATCGTTTAAAATAACCCATGTTGGCATTGAGTGCAAATTTTTTTCTATAATCGGAAGAAATAAATACGTTAAAATTCATTCTAGGATTTTCTATGTAAAAGTTTACATTGTTCCTTGGCTCGTTAAAATCTTTTTGTTTTCCAAAACCTCCGTTAATATTGCCACCAAAAGTAAATTGTTTTAAGGTGGTAGCGAAAAAATTTATGTTTACAAAATTACCAGTATAAACACTAGGTTTAAAACGTCTAAACATACCAGCATTAAAATTTATGCGATAGCTATTAAATCGTTTTGTAGGTTTAAATATTCGATATGAAACATTCGCGTAAAATTCATTGAAATTATTGCTTTGTTGGAATCCTAAATCGTTAATATTATATTTATCATCGGCTAGACTATGACTCAATGAAAAGCGTAAATTTCCTTTAGTTTTATTGTAGGAAAGGTCTGTAGCATAGCCAGATATTTTTCCTTCAATGGGGTCATTTACCTGACTCACTTTAATGGAACCACGGTAGTTATTTGCATTGGCCTTATCGGATAAATTTAATAACAAAGCAGAACTGTTGGCTGTTCTAAAATCTTTGCTACGTGATACATTGGTGTTTACAAACGACACAGATGAATTTTTATTAAATTCTTGATCTATAACCAAGACGTTATAATTTGCCAAAGGTTCTGTAACAACTTTTCGAATATTTTGGGTGTCATTATTTTTTATTACAGCTTCGGTTTTAGCTGTTATAGCGTCTAATACAGCAATGCCAAGCCCTTTTTTTGTGCGTCCCGAAACTTTAATTGCCGTAATTAGTTTGGCAATATCAGGATTACTTATAATGCTTTCGTTTGAGGCTAAATTGCTATAAGCATCACCATAATTGACAGGTGTTTTGCCGATACGTCTCGAAAAAAACAGATTTCCTTTGTTTAACAAATCGGCACCTTCTAAAAAGAATTGACGTTGTTCTTCGAACTGGGTTTCAAACGGGCCTAAATTCAAAACCAAATTATCAAATCCAGCTTGACTAAAATCGGGATTAATAGTGGCGTCAAGCGTAAAATTATCACTTAAACCATATTTCACATCTAAACCTAGTTGTGTTTTCATCAAAGTTTTACCTTCAAATTTAGTAACATTAGTTGTGGAAATAGGTAAAAAATTGAGTCGGATAGGCGTTTTAATATTAGATAAATTGGATAATATGCCCGAATATTGGTACAAATTCCCTTTGGTTTTATCTACAAAGCTCCAAATATATTCTTCTCGACTACTCTGAATGCTTCTATAAAAATTAATATGCCAAGATTGGTCTTTTTCATCAGAAAAACGTAAGGCAGAAAACGGAATTTTCATTTCAACATACCAACCTTTATCGTCAAATGAAATCGCGCTAAACCAAACATCGCTCCAACTTAAATCTTCGCCATTAGCAGCCGATATTTTAGCGTCAATCTGAGTGCCGCTGGCTGTTACAAAAAATTCAGTATCGTTTTGACCGTCTTTAAGGGGATTTATAGTAAATCCAAAAATATCAGATTGCGCAAAATTATCCCGATCGCTAAATTGTTTCATGATGGTTTCTGGCTTACTATCAAATAAATAACCTGCAACATAAATAGCTTCATTATCATAAGCCAATTTCACCTCTGTCTTCTGGGTATCAAGTTCTTTATCACCACTGCCAGGTTCTAACATGACAAAGTTTTTAGCTATAGGTAGGTTTTTCCAAGCTTCATCATTTAAATGCCCGTCAATTTTAGGAGGTTTAGAAATACGTGTGGCAACTAAAGTTTTACGTTTAATCTCTTGGGTAAAGCCTAAAAGGGTGCTCAATAGACAAAGCGTTAAAACTAATTTTTTCATAAAGTTGTTTTTGGTCTTAGATAAAAGATTTACTAAAATAAATATTCTATTTTTATCAATTATTAAATATTTGTTAAACTCTTATAAAAGGCATAAAGAAGTACAAGTTATTACAAACTTTATAAAAAAACAGGGCATATTTTAAATTAGAAATGTAATTTTGTAACATCTTAAATTAAAACAAATAAGTAATGAATTTACACGAATATCAAGGCAAAGACATTTTAAGTAGTTTTGGCGTAAAAGTTCAACGCGGTATCGTAGCCGACAATCCTGTAAAAGCATTAGAAGCAGCAAAACAATTAGCAACAGAAACAGGCACTAGCTGGTGGGTTGTTAAAGCGCAAGTTCATGCTGGTGGACGTGGTAAAGGTGGTGGGGTAAAACTAGCCAAAAACTTACAAGATGTAGAAAATATTGCAAAAGATATGTTGGGGATGATGTTAATAACACCTCAAACTTCTAAAGAGGGCAAAAGAGTTAATCAAATATTAATTACCGAAGATGTTTATTATCCAGGCGAAAGCGAAACAAGTGAGTTTTATATGTCGGTTTTATTAAACAGAGGCATAGGTCGTAATATGATTATGTATTCTACCGAAGGCGGTATGGATATTGAATCTGTTGCAGAAAACACACCTCATTTAATTTTTACAGAAGAGGTTAATCCTGCCACAGGGTTATTGCCATTTCAAGCACGTAAAATTGCTTTTAACTTAGGTTTGTCTGGCAAAGCATTTAAAGAGATGACTAAATTTGTAACATCACTTTATACAGCTTATGATAAATCGGATGCGTCTCTTTTTGAAATAAATCCTGTTTTAAAAACATCTGATAATAATATTTTAGCTGTTGATGCTAAAGTGTCGCTTGATGATAATGCCCTTTTCAGACATAAAGATTATGTTGAAATGCGCGATATCCGCGAAGAAAATGCCATAGAAGTTGAAGCAAAAGCAGCCGGATTAAATTATGTTGACCTTGACGGAAATGTGGGTTGTATGGTTAATGGCGCTGGATTGGCCATGAGCACTATGGATTTAATAAAACAATCTGGTGGCGAACCTGCTAACTTTTTAGATGTTGGTGGTACTGCCGATGCTGAGCGTGTAGAAAAAGCTTTTAGAATTATATTAAAAGATACAAATGTAAAAACCATTTTGGTTAATATTTTTGGTGGAATTGTGCGTTGCGACCGGGTAGCACAAGGTATCGTTGATGCTTATAAAAATATGGGAGACGTCATTAAAGTACCGATTATTGTCCGTTTGCAAGGAACCAATGCCATTGAAGCCAAAAAACTGATTGATGATAGCGGCTTGAATGTTATTTCTGCAGTTGAATTTCAAGAAGCAGCCGATAAAGTAAAAGAAGTTTTACAATAAAAATAAATTATAGATTAAAAAAACACGCTGATAAGGCGTGTTTTTTTAATTTTATACTCACTTTAAAAAGCAAAACATGGATGTAAAAGATAGCAATGGCAATATTTTAAATGATGGAGATACTGTAAATGTCACCAAAGATTTAAAAATTAAGGGCATGGCAAAAACCTTAAAACGTGGTGTGCCAATTAAAGGCATCAGGTTGACAAATAGTCCAGATGAAGTTGAATGCCGCATCGGTAAAAGTCAGATTGTTTTAAAAACTTGTTTTTTAAAGAAAGCATAAGTTTATAATTCATTTTATAAATGCAATTTTTTCGTAATTATTTAATTACTGGCATAATAATGGCTATGTAAAATAAAAATTAAAACCATGAAAAAAATCTTCCTATCAGCATTATTATTTATTGTAAGTCTTTCTTTTTTTGCACAAGAAAAGGAACCAATACAACACGAGTTAAAAATTAACATGTCTAATTTAATTGGATTTAAATGGCTAGATGTTGGTTATGAACGTCTATTAAACGATGAATCATCGTTTGGTATTGGAACACTTATTAGCTTAGATAATCAAATTGAAGGCGTGGACGGATACCGAACTTTTTCTATCACGCCCTATTACCGCCAGTTTTTTTCTAGTAAATATGCACAAGGATTTTTTGTGGAAGCATTTACAATGATTCATTCTGGAAGAGAATACACATATTTTTATGACGACCTTCCGCCATACAGCTCACATGAAATAGGAGATAACTACACAGATTTAGCTGTTGGTATTTCAGTAGGTGGCAAATGGGTTACTGAAAGAGGTTTTGTTGCCGAAGTTTATGCTGGTATTGGCAGAGATATGTTTAATCAAAGTCCCCTTGAAGTTGTTGGGCGCGGAGGTATTTCTATTGGTTACCGATTTAAATAATATATATAAAATTCAAAAAAAGAGGCGGTCTTTTCAGACCGCCTCTTTTTAGTTTTATAATATTCTAGCATTTCTCTAACCAATATTTTGGCGATACTTCTTTAGAAATGATGTCTTTTAAATCAGCAATGTTAACGCGGTCTTGTTTCATAGAGTCGCGGTATCTAATAGTAACGGTATTGTCTTTTAAAGTGTCGTGATCTACTGTTATGCAAAATGGTGTGCCATTGGCATCTTGACGTCTGTAACGGCGTCCTATGGCATCTTTTTCATCGTAAGTTAAAGTGAAATCAAATTTCAAATCAGCCATTATTTGTTTGGCAACTTCGGGCAAACCATCTTTTTTAACCAATGGTAAAATAGCTGCTTTTACTGGGGCTAAAACTGCTGGCAATTTTAAAACAGTTCTGGTAGAGCCATCTTCTAAAATTTCGTCTTGAAGCGAATTTGAGAAAACAGCCAAGAACATGCGGTCTAAACCAATAGATGTTTCAACAACATAAGGCACATAATTTTCGCCAAGTTCAGGGTCGAAATATTGTAATTTTTTACCAGAGAATTCCTGATGGCTACTCAAATCAAAATCAGTTCTTGAATGAATGCCTTCTAGCTCTTTAAAACCGAATGGGAATTTAAATTCAATATCTGCGGCGGCATTAGCGTAATGCGCTAATTTATCATGGTCGTGAAAACGGTAATTATCGGCACCCAAACCAAGCGCCAAATGCCATTTAAGGCGTTTTTCTTTCCAGCTTTCATACCATTTTAATTCCTCACCTGGGCGTACAAAAAATTGCATTTCCATTTGTTCAAACTCACGCATTCTAAAAATAAACTGACGTGCCACAATCTCATTTCTAAAGGCTTTACCTGTTTGTGCAATACCAAAAGGGATTTTCATACGCCCCGATTTTTGAACGTTTAAAAAATTCACAAAAATACCTTGAGCCGTTTCTGGCCTTAGATATAAATCCATGGCATTTTCGGCAGAAGCGCCTAATTTTGTACCAAACATCAAGTTAAATTGCTTTACCTCAGTCCAGTTTCTTGAGCCTGTAAGCGGGCATGCAATTTCTAATTCTTCTATCAGTGCTTTAACGTCGGCTAAATCTTCTTTTTCTAAAGACTGCCCCATGCGTTTTAAAATGGCGTCGCCTTTTTCTTTGTATTGTACTACGCGTTCATTGGTTGCTAAAAATTCTGCTTTATCAAAAGCATCACCAAAACGTTTGGCTGCTTTGTTAATCTCTTTCTCTATTTTGGCCTCAATTTTTGCTACATAATCCTCAATTAAAACATCTGCACGGTAGCGTTTTTTAGAGTCTTTATTATCAATAAGAGGGTCGTTAAATGCATCAACATGACCAGAAGCTTTCCAAGTAGTTGGATGCATTAAAATGGCAGCATCTAAACCTACAATATTGTTGTTCATCTGAACCATGGCTTGCCACCAAAACTCGCGAATATTCTTTTTTAATTCAACGCCATTTTGGCCGTAATCATAAACAGCACTTAAACCGTCATAGATTTCACTTGACTGAAAAACATAGCCATATTCTTTGGCATGTGCTACTACTTTTTTGAATTTATCTTGGTCTGCCATAATTTATATATCGGGTAAAAGTCTAATTTATTTTTTGTGAGTCTTAAAATTGTAATAAGTTGCAAACTTAATCGTAATTGTTAAAAATTACTATTTTTTTACTGTATTTTAAGGCGGAAAGTGTACTTTTATATTCCCCTCAAGACTAATTTATTTATTAAAATTAATTTTGATGTGGATTTTTAACGACCTTTTTTACTTATTTTTCCCAAACAGATGTCTTACTTGCGACGAAGCACTTGTAAATTCTGAGCAATTACTATGCACATTTTGTTTACACGATTTGCCTTTTACTAACCATACAGAAAGTGCAGGAAATGCAGTAGAGCTTTCTTTTTATGGCAGAATTCCGGTTCAATCGGCTACAGCCTTATTATTGTTTTATAAAAAAGGGAAAGTTCAAAATTTAATTCATTTATTAAAATACAAAGGCCATCAAGAGATTGGGACTTATTTTGGTAACTGGTTTGGTAATGATTTGGCAGCTTCAAAAAGGTTTAATACGGTAGACTTTGTTATTCCTGTGCCCATGCATCATAAAAAGCTTAAGTTAAGAGGTTACAACCAGGTGGCTAATTTTGGTAAATCTATCGCGAAAGCGTTAAAAGTTCCATATATTGATGATAAATTAATTAAAGTATCGTCAACAGCATCTCAAACAAAAAAACACAGAACGGAACGCGTTAAAAATGTGAATGAAATATTTACTTTAAATGATGTTCATTTTTTTGAAAACAAACACATTTTATTGGTAGACGATGTGATTACAACAGGCGCCACTTTAGAGGTTTGTTGTAACGAATTGTTAAAAACAAAAGCTGTGAAAATAAGCATCGCTTCTTTGGCTTTTACAGCCTGATAAAATTTATAAAAAGTAAAAAAATAAATTGTTTCTTTGTATCAAATTTTAGAAATGAAATCTCATAATTTCAGAATTGGCATTATTTTTTTATTGATTTTCAGCATTTTTTCTTGTGCTAGAAGAGGGCGTCCAACAGGTGGGCCAAAAGATGAAGCTGCACCAATAATGGTAACAGCAGAACCCGCTTTTGAAACGGTAAATTTTAAGGCTAAAAAAATTAATATAAATTTTGATGAGTTTATTAAACTTAAAGATGTTGGCAAACAACTTATAGTTTCACCTCCTTTAAAATACAAACCTGTTGTTACTCCTTTAGGAACAGCAAGTAAAACACTTAAAATAGAACTGCTAGACACACTTAAAGCAGAGACAACTTATATTTTTAATTTTGGCACGAGCGTACAAGACAACAATGAAGGCAATGTGTTGTACAATTTTAAATATGTGATGTCTACGGGCAGTTATATCGATTCTCTTAAAATTAATGGAAAAATAAAAGACGCTTTAAGCAATGTGGTTGATAAAGATGTGGCTATTCTATTGTATAAACTAGATACAGCTTATAACGATTCTATTATTTACAAAGGTTTGCCAAATTATATAGCCAATTCATTAGATACAGTTGTGTGGGAAATGACCAATATAAAGGAAGGGAAATATTTATTAGCGGCATTAAAACAAAAAAATTACAATTATAAATTTAATCCTAAAACAGATAAAATCGCCTTTTATAAAGACACCATTCATATCACACCAGATTCTATTAAAACAGTTTCTGATTCACTTTCGACTTTAGCTCTTAAATCTTACGAATTATCTCTTTTTAAAGAAATTGTAGATTATAAATTAGCACGTCCTTCTGAAGTCGCTATTCAACACATTGTTTTTGGTTATGAAGGTCATGCCAAAGATTTAAAAGTAGAGTTGTTATCTGACGTTCCTAAAGACTTTAAATCAGTTCAAGCTTTTGAGATAGATAAAGACACTTTAAACTATTGGTTCAACACACCCAATTTAGATTCGCTGCAATTTAAAGTAAGCAACAATACTTTTATTGATACTGTAACCGTAAAATTACGTGCCAAAGAATTCGATTCATTGAAAGTTGGCAGCAATTCAAAAGCGCTTCTTAATTTTAGAGATGATTTTAAATTGGTGACAAATCAACCCATTACAGAGGTAGATACTTCAAAAATAGTTTTTATTGATAGAGACTCACTTAAAATACCTTATACCACTAAGATATCAGATTTAAAAAAAGAACTGATATTTAAATTCAATAAAACAGAAAATAATGCCTACAAATTAGTGTTGTTGCCTAAGGCTATAACAACTTTTTTTGAAAGCTCTAAAGATACCATCCGTTATAGATTTGCCACTAAAAAGCTCATTGATTATGGCAGTATTTCTCTAAACCTTAACGGTGCCAAATCATATCCTATAATGCTACAATTGACCGATAAAAATAACAAGGTCATACAGACAAAACATCTAAACAATCCACAAGATGTTATTTTTGATATGATTGACCCAGCCGTATATTTTGTGCGTGCTATTTACGATGACAATAAAAATGGCATTTGGGACACCGGCAGTTTTAAAAACAGAATACAACCAGAAACCGTTATTTATTTTCCAAAAGGAATTGACGTTCGTGCCAATTGGATAGTTAACGAAGTGTTTAATATTTCTAAATAAAGAGAAAGTGTAACACAGCTTACTTAACAAATAATTATTTTTTTACTCTTGTTTTAAGTTGCTATATTTGTTGTTTAGAATGAATATAATTAAGAATACTTATGCAATATAAAAAACAAGATATATTAGATGCCTTAGATACTATTACAGAACCGGGTACAGGCAAAAGTTTGGTCGAAAGCAATGCTGTTAAAAATGTGGTCATTTTTGGCAAAGAAGTGATAGTAGATGTGACCATTTCCAATCCTACTTTACAAGCAAAAAAGAAAACTGAAGTCGAAATAATGAAAGTGATTCACGACAAAGTGTATCAAAAATTAGATGTAAAAGTAAATGTAAAGGCTGTTGTTCCAGAAAAAACAGAACCTCAGAAAAAAGAGAGTCCTTTGCCAAATATTAAAAATATTGTAGCCGTAGCTTCTGGAAAAGGAGGTGTAGGTAAATCTACAATTACGGCAAATTTGGCTGTTTCATTATCAAAAATGGGATTTAAAGTAGGTATTTTAGATGCCGATGTTTATGGACCATCAATACCTATGATGTTTGATGTGCCTTCTGCAAAACCACTTTCTGTGATGGAAGGTGGCCATTCTAAAATGAAACCTATAGAAAGTTATGGCATAAAAATACTATCTCTTGGATTTTTTACCGATGCCAATCAAGCGGTTATTTGGCGTGGTGCTATGGCTTCAAAAGCACTAAACCAATTGTTGTTTGATGCCGCTTGGGGCGAACTCGACTTCTTGTTAATAGATTTACCTCCAGGTACAGGCGACATCCATTTGTCAATTGTACAAACCATTCCGGTTACAGGCGCTGTTATTGTTAGCACACCACAAAATATCGCTTTAGCGGATGCCAGAAAAGGTATTGCGATGTTTAAACAAGAAAATATCAACGTACCCGTTTTAGGATTGGTCGAGAACATGAGCTATTTCACACCAGATGATTTGCCAGAAAATAAATATTATATTTTTGGAAAAGATGGCGCCAAACATTTAGCCGAAGACGAAGAAACAAGATTTTTAGGAGAAATTCCGTTGGTGCAAAGTATTCGCGAATCTGGCGATGTGGGCCATCCGATAAGTTTACAAGAAAACACTATTTTAGAAGCGGCATTTAAAACCATTGCTAAAAATGTGGTAGAAGAGTTGATAAAACGCAATGACGATTTGCCACCAACCGAAATTGTAAGAATATCGGCTATGGCAGGTTGTGCTACCAAGTAAAATATATTTTAATGACAGCACAACAAATACATGATAAAGTTGAAGAAGCCCTTGAAGAAATTAGACCTTTTTTAATTTCTGATGGGGGTAATATTAGTCTTGTAGCTATTGAAGGTAATACGGTTAAAGTAAAACTAGAAGGCACTTGTATAGATTGTACTGTGAATCAAATGACATTAAAAAATGGTGTTGAAGCCACCATTAAAAAATATGTACCTCATATATCGGCAGTTATCGAAGTAAAATAAAACAATCAATTATTAGTTATATTTGTTAAAAAGAAAACCAATACATAGAGAATTTATATTTTTAGGCTTATTGGCCTTGTTAAAATTCTATATAAAACGGAATCCGGAATAAGAAGTAGTTTTTATTTTTTATACTTTAGATTTATTAATTTCTTAAAACAAAAAACGATGCCTAGATATCATACCTTAGGTAAAATTCCACCTAAACGCCATACCGTTTTTAAAAATAACAAAGGCGATTTTTATTACGAAGAACTTTTTGGAACCGTTGGTTTTGATGGCATGTCGTCATTATTGTATCACACGCAAAGACCGACACAAGTAAAAGATATTTTAGAGTCTTACGATGTAACGCCTAAAATAGCCGTGGCTAAAAACATGAAATCTTTAAGCCTTAACGGATTTAAAGTACCCGCTAAAGCCGATTTTTTAGAAAGCCGTCATGCTGTTTTAGTCAACAGTGATTGTCAGATAATTTTGGCTGCACCAAAAAAATCATTAACCGATTATTTTTATAAAAACACCGATTCAGACGAGGTGATTTTCATCCATAAAGGCACAGGTAAACTGCGTACTTTTTTAGGGAATATCGATTTTAAATACGGCGACTATTTGGTTATTCCACGTGGTATGATTTACCAAATTGACTTTGATACAGAAGATAATCGTTTGTTTATAGTAGAATCTAAAAGTCCAGTTTATACGCCTAAAAACTATCGCAATTGGTTTGGGCAACATTTAGAACATGCGCCTTTTTGCGAGCGCGATATGCATCCGCCAAGTGCCTTAGAAACCTTTAATCAGAAAGGAGATTTTTTATTAAAAGTTAAAAAGCAAGATGCCATGCATCAATATGTTTATGCCTATCATCCGTTTAGCGTGGTTGGATGGGATGGTTATAACTATCCTTATAAATTTTCTATTCACGATTTCGAACCGATAACAGGACGTGTTCATTTGCCACCGCCCATTCATCAAACTTTTGAAGCGGCTGGATTCGTGATTTGTTCTTTTGTACCTCGTTTATACGATTACCATCCAGATGCAATTCCTGCACCTTACAATCATAGCAATATAGATTCCGATGAGGTTTTGTATTATGTAGATGGCGATTTTATGAGTCGGAATAATATAGAAAAAGGACAAATAACATTACATCCGGCGGGTATTCCGCACGGACCACATCCTGGTGCTATGGAACGCAGTATCGGCAAAAAAGAAACCCAAGAACTGGCTGTAATGGTTGATACTTTTAAACCTTTAATGATGACAGAGACGGCTGTACAAATTCAAAATGAAGATTATTATAAGTCTTGGTTGGAAGATTAATCAGATAATATAAAATAAAAATAATTTTTAATTGGCTTATTTTAGAATTGGCTAATTATCTAATTTAATACACAATGAGTAAATTAAAAAACGTAGAATACGGATTAGAAAAAATATTTGAAGGGGCACAAGATTTCTTACCTCTTTTAGGGACAGATTATGTTGAGTTCTATGTAGGTAATGCCAAGCAGTCTGCCCACTTTTATAAAACGGCTTTTGGATTTCAATCGCATGCCTATAAAGGTTTAGAAACGGGCTGTAAAGATTATGCCTCTTATGTGTTAACTCAAGATAAAATTAAATTGGTTTTAACAACACCTTTACATTCTAATTCACCAATAAATGATCATTTAGCAAAACACGGTGATGGTGTAAAAGTCATTGCTTTGTGGGTAGAAGATGCCACTAAAGCTTGGGAGGAAACCACTAAACGAGACGCTAAATCATTTATGAAACCAACTGTAGAAAAAGATAGTGATGGCGAGGTTGTCCGATCTGGAATTCACACTTACGGTGATGTTGTTCATATTTTTGTAGAGCGCAAAAATTATAAAGGACAATTTTTACCGGGTTATAAAAAATGGGAATCAGATTATAATCCAACATCGGTAGGTTTAAAATTTATTGACCACATGGTAGGAAACGTAGGTTGGGGAGAAATGGACCTTTGGGTTAAGTGGTATGAAGATGTGATGGGATTTGTTAACTTTTTATCATTCGACGATAAACAAATTCACACAGAATACTCCGCTTTAATGAGTAAGGTGATGAGCAACGGAAACGGGCGCATAAAATTTCCAATTAATGAGCCCGCAAAAGCTGCCAAAAAATCGCAGATTGAAGAATATTTAGATTTTTATGAAGATTCTGGAGCGCAACATATTGCTGTTGCAACCGATGATATTATAGAAACCGTAAAACAATTAAGAGAAAGAGGCGTTGAGTTTTTACCTGCACCTCCAAAAGCATATTACGATGATATTCCTAACCGACTTGGTGTACATATGAAAATAATGCACGAAGATATAGATGCTTTAAGACGTTTATCAATATTGGTAGATGCCGATGAGGAAGGCTATTTATTGCAAATCTTTACCAAACCTGTAGAAGATAGGCCTACATTATTTTTTGAAATTATTCAAAGAATGGGGGCTAAAGGATTTGGCGCAGGTAATTTTAAAGCCTTGTTTGAATCTATAGAAAGAGAGCAAGAATTGCGCGGGACGTTGTAACTAATTTTATGTCATCCTGAGAGCCCCGATTATTCGGGAGAAGGGTATAAAAAAATAGGTTAAGAAAACCACAAAGTCATTTAACTTTGCGGTTTTCTTTTTTACAAACCCAAATCTTTTAATATCAAAGGCTTAATACTTCAATAATTTTCATACTTTTATACAAAGCTTAAAAGTATGCTCGCAAAAGTTTATGGCGGCGCGGTTTTTGGCGTCGAGGCAACCACCATCACGGTCGAAGTAAATATTGATAAAGGCATTGGCTACCATCTTGTCGGTTTGCCCGATAACGCTATTAAAGAGAGCAGTTATCGTATTTCTGCAGCTTTAAAAAACAATGGCTATGTATTCCCTGGTAAAAAAATCACCATCAATATGGCGCCAGCCGATTTACGCAAAGAAGGCTCGGCATACGATTTAACTTTGGCTGTGGGAATTTTATCGGCTTCAAGCCAGATAAAAGCAGACAATCTCGATAAATATATTATTATGGGTGAGTTGTCTCTTGACGGAGGTCTGCAACCTTTTAAAGGTGCTTTGCCTATGGCTATAAAAGCGCGAGACGATGGGTTTAAAGGTTTTATTTTGCCCAAACAAAACGCTATGGAAGCTGCCATTGTTGATAAATTAGAAATTTATGCTGTAGAAAACATCAATGAAGTGATTTCCTTTTTTAAGGACCCAACATCTTTAAAACCTTTAGTCGTCGATACCCGAAAGCAGTTTTATGAAAATTTAGAACATCCCGAATTCGATTTCTCTGATGTCAAAGGACAAGAATCTATAAAACGCTGTATGGAAATCGCAGCAGCAGGTGGGCATAATGTTATTTTAATTGGCCCTCCCGGAAGTGGAAAAACAATGTTGGCAAAACGATTGCCTACTATTTTACCGCCTATGACGCTTCAAGAGGCTTTAGAAACCACAAAGATTCATTCGGTTGTGGGACGCGTCAAAGAAAATGTGGGATTGATGAGTCAGCGGCCATTTAGATCGCCCCACCATACAATTTCTGATGTAGCTCTCGTTGGCGGTGGTGCCTATCCACAACCCGGAGAAATTTCCTTATCGCATAATGGCGTATTGTTTTTAGATGAGTTACCTGAATTTAAACGGACAGTTTTAGAAGTAATGCGACAACCTTTAGAAGACCGTGAGGTCACTATTTCGCGTGCAAAATTTACGGTTACTTATCCGTGCAGTATTATGTTGGTGGCAAGTATGAATCCGAGTCCGAGTGGTTATTTTGCCGATGATGAAAAAGCCTTGTCAACATCACCACAAGAAATGCAACGCTATTTAAGTAAAATATCTGGACCACTATTAGATCGCATAGATATTCATATAGAAGTGCAGCCCGTTCCGTTTGAAAAACTATCCGAAGAGCGGAAAGGAGAATCGAGTAAAATCATTAGAGATCGCGTAATTAAAGCCAGAGAAATACAAACTGAACGTTTTAAAGCAAACAAAAATGTGCATTATAATGCGCAGATGAGCGTTAAGCAAATTCGCAAGTATTGTGCTTTAGATGCCGAAAGTATGAATTTACTAAAAATAGCCATGGAGCGTTTGGGTTTGTCGGCCAGAGCTTATGACCGTATTTTAAAAGTATCGCGTAGTATTGCCGATTTAGAAGCCTCAGAAATTATTACACCAGATCATATTTCGGAAGCTATTCAATACCGCAGTTTGGATAGAGAAGGGTGGTTGGGGTAAAATAAGTTAAAGGAGCAATGTGGTGTTTTGAAAAAAAATACCTTTGTAATACTGTTTAAATTTCTTTTATTTTGAAACGTTAACAGAGGCTTCAATTAATACATCATCCCACGTTTTACTAATGCCATCTTTGCCTTTATGTTGGTCAAAACAGGCTTTTATTAATGATTCAAACGCATCTCCAATATTCCAATCTGGTAAAGACATTACGCCTTTAAAATTGATGGTATTCCCATCGGATGTGAAAGTTAGGGGAAGACTTTTTGTTACACCATTCATTACAACCTCAAGAGAACCCATATTATCTCCATCTACTTGAATAGTACCAGTTAGCAAACTGGTACTTGCCATAACGCCAAAAAATAATTTTTTTAGTTTACCGTCGCGTTCTTCGTTTTTGCTAAAAATACTGCTTACGGGAATGCTAAATTCTAAATTATTTAATGCCGATTGAGGTGTTTTACCCCCAACTGATTTAGTGATGTTAACAATATTAAAAACGCCGCTAACGGGTAATTTATCAGTAGTTTTATAAGCGGTCCATTTTACAGTTGCTGTAGAATCTACAACTTTGTAAATACCCTCAACAGATTTAGTTTTATCCTTTTGAGATTTTTTACAAGCTTCAAAACTAAATAATATGAAAAAGCTTAAGATAAATATGATTCCTTTTCTCATTGTGTTTTTATTCTATTTTTTCTTTAGTTATGGCTTCTACAATGTTTATGTATTCTTCTTTAGATTCTTTTATAGATACACCTTTAAGTTGCATCCAAGCATTAAATTTAAAAGCATTTCTCACATCTCTTTCATGCGATTTACTTGAAAATCTAGGACTGTCTTTAGTGGCCAATTTGTAATAGGCATATAAACGCAACATAATGTCTGGTGGTAAATCGCTTTGATCAATTTTTGAAGCTTTTTGATAAGCAATTTCAAACCTTTCTTTTAGACTTTTCATCAAATACTGGCAATTATAGTTTCGCCACCAACAGCTTTGTCGTTTAAAGAAACATTAATTTTCATGTCCAAAGGTAAAAAAATATCGATACGCGATCCAAATTTAATAAATCCGGCATCTTCACCTTGTACGACGGGCATGTCAACTTTGGCGTAATTTACGATGCGCCTAGCTACAGCACCTGCTATTTGGCGGTATAAAATTGAGCCAACTGTTTTATTTTCAACCACAATTGTGGTGCGTTCGTTTTCTGTAGAAGATTTGGGATGCCAAGCTACCAAGTATTTTCCTGGGTGGTATTTACTGTATTTCACTTTGCCTCCTGCCGGATATCTGGTTACGTGAACATTTAAAGGCGACATAAATATGGATATTTGACGTCTTTTATCTTTAAAATATTCTGGTTCAAAAACTTCTTCAATCACAACTATTTTGCCATCCGCTGGAGCGATAATTTGAGAATCGTTTAAAAGTGTATTTCTGTTGGGATTTCTAAAAAATTGAAGTACTAATAAAAAACAAATCAGCACAAAAACTTCAGTAATTTTTAAGATTAATAGATTGCTTATAAAGTTATCGGCTAACAGAATGCTTGCTACGGTTAACATTCCTGCGATACTGATAATTTTAAATCCTTCTTTGTGAAACATGAGTTATTAAACGAGTTGTAAAAATAAGTAAACAAATGGAGCCACCAAAATAAGACTGTCAAGGCGGTCTAAAAAGCCACCATGGCCAGGTATGACATTAGCGCTGTCTTTAACATTTGCGAGACGTTTGAATTTAGATTCAACCAAATCTCCCATAACGGCAAAAAGGCCAGTGATATTGGCTAAAATAAACCAATGAAGCATATTCAAATTTGGATAATATATAGAAATGATATACGCCATAATATTTGTGGCTACAATACCACCAATAAATCCTTCAATAGTTTTGTTAGGCGAAATACGCTCAATAAGTTTGTGTTTACCAATACTTTTGCCAACAATATATGCAAACGAATCATTGGTCCAAATAAAAATAAATACTGCAATAATTATTGTTGCATCATAACTACCATGAGAAAATGGAATCCGTAATAATAATCCAAATGGTAAAATAATATATATGGTGCTTAAGAAAAAGTTACTAATATCTTCTTTCGATATTTTTTCGTTGATAAAATAATTTACAAAAGGAATAACAACACTTATTATAGTAAAGGTGTAAATAATATATCCGGGAAGATAATCGGTAAAACTAAAAAACAACAAAATAGCAATGACAAAAATCCATTTTTTAGAGAATTTTATAAGCTTGCTAAATTCTTTTAAGCATAAAAGCATAATAATAAAAAAGACAACATAAAACGTATGTTTAGAATAATAAGTGCTAGATAATAATGTGGCTGCATATATTAAACCAAAAATAGCACGCGTAAAAAATTCTTTCATATGTTAAAGGTCTTCTAGTAAGAGTAAATATAATTGCTTTGTGTTGTTGTTGCCGTAGTTCATAAAATCGTCAGATTCGTTAAGAGGATTATAACTTTTAATGGCAGCTATATTACTAGGGATGCAGTTTTTTGGATAACGATTTTTCACGCCTGTTAAGCTTTCGCCTTTATTATGAACAAGCTGACTTGTTTTTGCAAACACAATAAAATTTTGTGGAAAAATAGGAAGTAGGTGTTCTTTTAATTGCTTTGAAGAAAATAATATACTTCCATCTTCGGCAATTAAATGTTCACATTTGGTAATAAAGCAATCGCAATTTGCAATATCATTGCTTGTGCTTAGACTTAAATTCTGTGTTAATTTGTTGAGTTTTTCAGAAAAAATTAAAGGCTTTTGCCACGTTTCTAATTCTAAGATATTTAATAAATTTTCGATTATCTCTTCTTTAGTTTGACAATAAAGAAAACGGCCTCCTTTATCAATAAAGTTTTTTACAAATAAATCATCTAAAGACAGGTTTTGAGAATGCGCTGTCTTTACATCGGTTTTTTGAGGAGGTTGTGTTTTAAAAATCTTCTTAAAAAAATTCATAATTGGATTTAACCGTCCAAAAATACAAAAAACAAAATACTAATCTGTCGTTTCTTCTTTATTTTCGCCTTTAACTTCCTCAGTAATGTCTTCTATAGGCACAACTTTTTCTTCTTCCTCTTTTTTAAACGGACGTTCTCCAAAAATTCTTATTAGATCATCTCCAAAAATAACCTCTTTTTCTAAAAGTAAATCGGCCAAAGTTGTCAATTTGTCTTTATGTATATTTAAGATTTCAACGGCACGTTTGTATTGAATATCAATTATTTCATGAATTTCATTATCAATAATTCGGGCAGTTTCTTCACTATATGGTTTTGTAAAGTTATAATCACCTTGTCCGCTAGAATCGTAATAAGTTATGTTTCCAATTTTTTTATTTAATCCATAAATGGTAACAATAGCACGGGCTTGTTTGGTAACTTTCTCTAAATCGTTTAGCGCACCAGTAGAAATTCTGTCGAAAATAACTTCCTCGGCAGCACGACCACCAAGCGTAGCACACATTTCGTCAAGCATTTGCTCAGTTTCAACAATCATACGCTCTTCGGGCAGATACCAAGCAGCACCTAAGGATTGTCCTCTTGGAACGATGGTTACTTTAACCAATGGCGCGGCATGCTCTAACATCCAGCTTACTGTGGCATGACCTGCTTCGTGAAAAGCAATGGTGCGCTTTTCGCGTTTGGTCATTATTTTATTTTTCTTTTCTAAACCACCTACAATCCTGTCTACAGCATCTAAAAAATCTTGATGGTGAATGCCTTTTTTACCTTTTCTTGCAGCTATTAAAGCAGACTCGTTACAAACATTGGCAATATCGGCGCCAGAAAACCCTGGTGTTTGTTTAGAGAAGAAGTTAAGATCTACATCTTTGGCTAATTTTAAAGGCTTTACGTGCACTTTAAAAATAGCTTCGCGTTCACGAATATCTGGCAAGTCAACAAAAATCTGACGGTCAAATCTACCAGCGCGTAATAAGGCTTTGTCAAGCACATCTGCACGGTTGGTAGCGGCAACTACAATAACGTTAGTGTTTGTACCAAAACCATCCATTTCGGTTAAAAGTTGGTTTAATGTATTTTCGCGTTCGTCATTTCCACCAGTGATATTACTTTTACCTCTGGCACGACCAACGGCATCAATCTCATCGATAAATATAATTGAAGGCGATTTAGCAGCTGCTTGTTTAAACAAATCGCGTACACGCGATGCGCCTACACCTACAAACATTTCAACAAAATCTGAACCCGATAATGAGAAAAAAGGCACATCGGCTTCGCCAGCAACAGCTTTTGCTAGCAAGGTCTTCCCTGTACCTGGAGGGCCAACTAGTAAGGCACCTTTTGGAATCTTACCGCCAAGCGCGGTATATTTATCAGGGTTTTTAAGAAAATCTACAATTTCTTCTACTTCTTCTTTGGCGCCTTCTAATCCAGCAACATCTTTAAAAGATACTTTTACTTTGGTATTTTGATCGAATAATTTGGCTTTAGATTTCCCTATGCTAAATATTTGACCACCGCCACCACCAGCACCACCGCCAGACATACGTTTCATAAAAAACAACCAAATGAGTATCAAAAATATAAATGGCGCATACATTAAAAGAGTGTCAAAAATATCGGTTTGAGCGTCGTATTTAATGTCAAAATCTAAGTTGTATTTTGCTTGACTTGCTTTTAAAGTATTTTCAAAATTTTGTAAATCACCTATTTGATATTGAAATATGGCGCTTGAGCTTGAGAAAAAAGGCGCTTCGGTTTGTTTTTTATAAGCCTCTTTCTGAAGCGCTTCTTTTTTTATAAATATTTGGGCAATAGATTTGTTTACAATGACAATTTTTGAAACATCATTACTTTCTAAGATGGTTTGAAACTCTTTACCTAAAATATTTTTAGTAGATAAATCGCCACCTCTAAATAGAAGAGAGCTTATAAATATAACGGCAACAATGCCATAAATCCAATTGATATTAAATTTTGGTTTTAAGTCTGGTATTTTATTGTTATTGGGGGTTTTCTTTTTCGCCATTTTTTTTTGCTTGAAATATGATTTAATAAGTTGAAGCTATTTCGATGATTTTTGCATCGCCCCAAAGATTTTCTATATCGTAGAATTCTCTTGTTTGTTTTTGAAAAACATGAACCACCACATGAACGTAGTCCATTAAAACCCAAGTGGCGTTATTTTCGCCTTCTGTATGCCAAGGTTTTTCTTTGAGTGTTTTACTTACTGTTTTTTGTATAGAACTTGCAATGGCATTTACTTGTGTGTTTGAAGTACCGTCGCAAATTATAAAATAACTACAAATGGTATTTTCTAAATCTCTTAAATCTAGAATTTTTATATTTTCTCCTTTAACATCTTCTATTCCTTTTACTACTAAGCTTATAAGCTGATCTTGATTGTTGTTTTTATCGGTCATCTAATCGATTTAATTTAAGATACAAATGTATTAATTTTTATTATTAAACTAACGTATATTTGTTTATTGCTATGTTTACAATTGTCAAACTTGATGCCACTAATTCTACCAATTCTTATTTAAAAGAGTGGGCTAAAAAAGCCGATGTTTCTCACGGTACAGTTGTACTGGCAAAACATCAGGAATCTGGGCGTGGTCAATTGGGTGCTAAGTGGTTATCTGATAATGGTAAAAACCTTACTTTTAGTATTCTATATAAATTTTCTAATTTACAAATCACCGATCAGTTTTATTTAAATTGCGCTGTTTCTTTAGCTATATATGATGCGCTTCTTCCAATTATTGGGAAATCTTTAACAGTAAAATGGCCAAACGACATAATGTCAGACGATAAAAAAATAGGCGGTATACTTATAGAAAACGCTGTCAAAAATGGTTATATATCACAATCAGTAATAGGCATAGGCCTAAATGTAAATCAAATTATTTTTTCGGATGAATTACCTGACGCCACTTCTTTAGCAATAATTACACAAAAAACATTCGACTTAGATTCGGTTCTAGATACTATTTTACAATCTTTGGAAAAAAAGCTAAAGCTTTTAGAATTGGGTCAATTTGCCGATTTAAACAGCGCATACCAAAATACACTATATCGGCGAAATATATTTTCGAAATTCAATGAAAAAAATAACACTTTTTTAGGAAAAATAATTGGTGTAACGATACAAGGTAAACTTCAAATACAATTAGAAAGTAACGAATTACGTGAATTTTCTTTAAAAGAAGTACAGTTTATTTTCTAGAGATCACTTAGATTTTCCGCTAGGGTATTGATGAATTTTTGAAGCGGATTTTTTATCATCATCGCCATCATTGGATTAAAATCACCATCAAACTTTAAGTTGATGCTAGCCGATGTTTCGTTTACTGATGCAATGTTTCCTGTTAGCGTAAAAGGAAATTTATCACTGGCACTTGCAAAAACGATTTTTGATGGTTTTTCGTTTTCATGCAATTTTAATTTGATGCTCGGCATCCCTTTAAGGGCAAAAATAAAAGCTTGGTCTAAGACTTCAAATTTATCTGTATTTTCGGGCATAATCGTTTCAAAATTTTGAACATCCATCAAAAAATCAAATAACTGATCTGCAGTTTTATTTACGTTTACAGTTGGGCTTTCTAAATTCATATTAATTCCATTTACTTGGGTTTAGACGCCATTTAATTAACGTCTCTAGATCTTCTTCTTCAATATATTTCGTGTCAATAGCTTGATTTATAAGATTTTCATAATCGCTTAAACAAGTCAAATCTACGTTAGCATTTTTAAAATTTTGAATCGCTTTTTCAAATCCGTATGAAAAAATAGCGACCATACCTTTAACATTTGCATCGGCATTTCTCAATGCTTCAACAGCGTTTAAACTGCTCATGCCAGTACTTATTAAATCTTCTACAATAACAACGTTTTGACCTTTTTCTAAATGCCCTTCAATCTGATTCTGACGCCCATGCTTTTTGGCTTCGGGTCTTACATAAATAAAGGGAAGCCCCAATTCTTCTGCAACTAAAACGCCAATGGCAATAGCACCTGTAGCTACACCTGCAATAACATCGGGTTTACCGTATTTTTCTTCTATTGCTTTGGCTAAATTTTGACGTAAAAAATTGCGAATTGAGATATAAGATAAAGTAATTCTATTGTCGCAATAAATAGGCGATTTCAATCCAGAAGCCCATGTAAATGGGTCGTTTGGTTGTAATTTAATTGCTTTTATTTGCAAGAGTAACTCAGCAGTTTTTTTTGCTGTATTTTTGTCTAAAATCATGAGGCAAATGTATATAATTTTTTATAACGAAAACCCCATTTATTTATCAGATAATACAGAAAATATTCACAATATAAAATCTTTTGATTTTAAAAGAAGTGATATTTTTGAGCTGCTAAATCAATTAAAAAATGGCCATTTAAATGGATTCACCTTAACGGATGAAACCTCGGCTGATTTATATCAAGACTTTGTACAACATTTTAAAATTATTGAAGCTGCTGGTGGTTTGGTCTTTAATGAAACCAAAGAATTGCTTTTTATTTTCAGAAATGGCGTTTGGGATTTACCCAAAGGAAAAATTGAAAAAGGGGAGACAATTGAAGAAGCCGCTTTACGCGAAGTAGAAGAAGAGTGTGGTGTTACCGATTTAAAACTGGGTAATTTTATAGATAAAACCTATCATATTTACGAATATAAAAATCAATTAGTTTTTAAAATAACCCATTGGTTTGAGATGGCTTGTAGCAATCAAAAGTTAACACCACAATTAGAAGAGGGCATTACCAAAGCTGAATTTTTAGATGAAAAAGGACAACAAGTAGCTTTAAATACCACCTATGCCAATATTAAATTGTTGGTTGATAATTTGAAATATTAAAACATTTAAAAGATATTTCGGCGCTATCAAATAGAAAAAAATATTATTTTATCCTATACACAGGATATCTCAAAAAAGCGGGCTCTTTATATTTTGAATGATTGTAGATATAACTGAGTTGTGCATACCAATTTTCAGAAAAAGCTTTGTCTGTTTTTTGTTTGGTTTCAAAATCGGCTTTAAGTTGTGGATTATTATTCAAGATTTCAACAGCCAAATCTTCAAATACATAAGGCGAAAAGCCTTCTTTTTGTTGCAAAATAGTATCGAAAAAATTCCAATTAAAAAACGAATCTGGTGCTGTGGGCTCTAAAGTTTCTAAAATATATCTGGCGGTATAGGGCATAAGCGGGATAAGGTAATCCCCTTTTTTGACTCTAATCGTTTCTATGCTTGTAGTTGTTTGTGTGTTGTAATGTAAATAATGGCCTTCGTAAGCATTTTTACGTGTTTTATAATCGGCAATATGATACACTTCAATCTGAATTAAACTGTCTTTTTCAAGTTGTGTCATCGCCACTTTATTGTGTTTTAAACGGGCAATAATTGGCCAAAATCCTTGTGGAATAACATAGGCTTTTGGTATTGCAACACTTGACTTTGGTTTAAAATAATCGTAATAAGTTACGGGTTTTGTAAAAGGTTTATCACGATAGTATTTCAAACGTTTTAAGCCTGTAACATCACTTTTTATATAGCGCCCCTCAAAACCTTTAAATTGTAAAGTGCTGGTTTTTGTGCTGTCAATCTCCCAAGTCAAAGGATAGGTTTTTTCTTTAAGAATTTTATCAAAGGCATTTTGTCGCACAGTTTTTATGTTTGTGCCATTTTTTTGGATAAAATTTAAGGCACTTAACATTAATTCGTAAGTCACTTCAACTCTGGGTTTATAGTCTTTTAACATATGCGTTTCTACCATCATTCCCAAAGTGTTAAACAGAGTGGTGTAACCCGTTGAATATCTTGGAGAATCCATGAATTGTGAAAAGCCAATTTCGGGCACTTGGTTAAAAACATTAACATAAGGTGTGGCATCAATACCTTTTTTATGTAAATCAGCTAGCATTTCTGGCATCATTTTATTGTGAAGATAATTACCCAAGTTGCCACCCAATTTATTGTGTTGGGTAAATAAATGGGTAAGCGTGTATTGATAATCGGCGCCATTACTCACATGATTGTCTATAAAAACATCGGGTTTAACCAGATGAAAAATCTCTGCAAATGATTGGGCGTTTTTAGTATCATTTTTGATAAAATCACGATTCAAATCAAAGTTCCGTGCATTGCCTCTAAACCCATATGAAGTTGGTCCATTTTGATTGACACGTGTTGTTGCATTGCGATTTAAAGAACCGCCAATATTGTAAATAGGAATGATGGCAATCACAATATTTTCGAAAGATTTTTTTAATCTTTTATTCTGAACAATATCGCGCAAAAGCATCATACTGGCGTCGATGCCATCGGGTTCGCCGGGATGAATGCCATTGTTTATTAAAATGATATTCTTTTTCGATTTATGGATTTTATCAAAGTCAAATTCTTTATCGGCACTAAAAATAACGAGGTGTAAGGGTTTGCCAGAATCTGTTAAGCCCATTGCTTTTATACTGATTTCGGGATAGACTTTAGCTAATTTTTCATAAAAAGAAATTGTTTCTTGATAGGTGGCGGTATTTAATCCGTTGCTTTTTTCAAAGGGCGTTGTAAAGTCTGTTTTAGTTTGTGCTGTTGTAGCTAATGAGAAACCTAAAAAGAACAAGAAAAGCTTTCTCATTTCTTACTTTTAAAACTAACAGATTCTGGCACTAAAATAGACACATCGCCATTATTTCTAATAATATCTCTAATGATACTTGAGCTGATAAAGGAGTTTTCTGCGCTGGTCAATAAAAAAACCGTTTCAATATTTGAAAGTTTTCTATTGGTTTGCGCAATGGCTTTTTCGAATTCAAAATCGGCAGGATTGCGTAAGCCACGCAAAATAAAATCGGCTTCTTGTGTTTTACAATAATCTACTGTTAAAGTGCTGTACTTATCTACTTTTACTTTGGCTACATTTTCAAAGGTTTTATTGATAAAACCCATGCGCTCATGCAAACTGAACATGTATTTTTTGGTTGCATTAACACCTACAGCAATAATGATTTCGTCAAATAGCGGTATGGCACGATTAATAATATCAACATGGCCAAGCGTTAGGGGGTCAAAAGATCCTGGAAATACAGCTTTTCTCATAATTTATTGAAATTGATGTGGTGTAAAAGTAATATTAAAAATTAAAACCAAAAATTATTAGTTGTTGTTGCTAAAAGCCAGCAGCCAATGGCAAAAAGCTCTAATCTTTTAAAGCCATCTCAATAGCATTTGTAAACAAATCTTGTAAACTAATACCAGCAGCACGCGATTGTTGCGGTAAAAGACTTTCGTTGGTTAAACCGGGCACGGTATTTAATTCTAAAAAGTAGGGTTCATCACCAATAAAAATAAATTCCGATCGTGAAAAGCCTTTCATATTTAAGACTTTGTAAACCTTTTTGGCAACAGCCTTTAGATTTTCTAATTGGATTGCACTAATTCTAGCTGGCGTTATTTCTTGTGATTTGCCATTGTATTTGGCATCGTAATCAAAGAAATCATTATCACTTACAATTTCTGTTGGGGGCAAAACTAAAATCTCATTTTGATAGTCGATAACGCCCACCGAAACTTCTGTACCTTCTAAAAAAGATTCTATCAAAACGGTGCTGTCTTCCGCGAAAGCGATATCTAAGGCCGCAAGTAAATCGGCTTCTTTAAACACTTTACTGATGCCAAAACTAGAACCTGCCTGATTGGGTTTAACAAAACACGGCATGCCAACTTTGTCTGCAATAGCTTTGGTATTTATAGTTTCGCCTTTACTTATAACAAAAGATGTCGCCATTTTAATGTCGTAATCTCGCAACACGCTCAGGCAATCTTTTTTATTAAAAGTTAAAGCCATTTGGTAAAAAGGCGCCGATGTATGTTTAATGCCCAACAAATCGAAATAAGCACAAAGCAAACCGTCTTCTCCAGGCGAGCCGTGAATGGCATTAAAAACGCAATCGAATTTAATTTTAAATCCGTTAAAGTCAAAACTAAAATCCGATTTATCAATTGTGTGTTTTTCGGTGTTGTTAATTACTTCCCACGTCGTGCCAGTAATCATCACACAATAAGCATTGTATTTTGTTTTATCAAGATTTTGATACACAACAGTGCCACTTTTTATTGAAATGTCAGCCTCGGTGGAATTGCCACCCATAACTATCGCAATGGTCTTTTTCAAATTTTTTAAGTAAAGATTCCTTACAAATTTACAAAAATCTTTTATTAAAAATGAGACACAATGTCCGTCGTAATTTGGCGTTTTCTATTTATAAAGTATCTTTGTTCAAATTATTAAAAGCCCATGTCATTTTTAAAATATATATTGAGTAAACCCTTCTTAAAATCGCTTATTACAATTGTTGTGATTTTAATTATTTCTGTTTTTGTGTTGACACGATGGTTGAATTACACAACACATCACAGCGAAAAAATAACAGTGCCCAATCTTGATAAAATGACCTTAACGGATGTTGTTAAATCTTTAGATAGCCTACATTTAAAAGCCATAGTGATAGACTCGGCAAGTTTTAATTCCAATTATCCTGTATTATCGGTTATAGAGCAAAGTCCGCTCGCTGGCGATTTTGTTAAAGAACACAGAAAAATATACCTTACTTTAAATCCGTCAGGATACAGAAAAGTAACCATTCCAAAAATTTATGGCAAAACCTTGCGTCAGGCTGTTATTGAAATTAAAAATATTGGTTTGCAGATAGGAGAGGACCCAACCTATATTCCAGACAAAGGAAAAGATGTGGTTCGCGGCTTAAAACTGGGCGAAAGGTATTTATTAGAAGGCGATAAAATAGTAAAGAATGCAAAAGTCGAATTTATTTTAGGTGATGGAAAAGGAGAATAAATACCCAATGAGTAAAGAAGATTTTGAACAAGAAGAGCTTTACGAACATTTTAAATTTACAGCCAGCGAAGGACAAGAACCTTTACGTGTAGATAAATTTTTGATGAATTTTATCGAAAATGCCACACGAAATAAAGTGCAACAAGCCATTAAAGCAGGTGGCGTATTGGTAAACGAAAACACCGTAAAAGCCAATTATAAAGTAAAACCAAAAGACGAAGTGCGTGTGGTTTTAGCGCATCCACCTCATATCAATTTATTGGTTGCCGAAGATATTCCCATTGACATTGTGTACGAAGATGATGCCGTAATTGTTGTTAATAAAGCTGCCGGCATGGTAGTGCATCCCGGTCACGGAAATTACAGTGGCACTTTGGTAAACGGTTTGTTACATCACATTGATAATTTACCAACAAATGCGAATGAACGCCCCGGATTGGTGCACCGCATTGATAAAGATACAAGTGGCTTATTGGTGGTTGCCAAAACCGAATTTGCCATGGCGCATCTCTCTAAACAATTTTTTGATCGCACAACAGAGCGTTTGTATTATGCTTTGGTTTGGGGAAATGTAGAAGAAGACACAGGGACAATTACGGGAAATATAGGCCGCAGTCTTAAAAACCGATTGCAAATGAGTGTTTTTCCTGATGGCGATTTCGGCAAACATGCCGTTACACATTATAAAGTCTTAGAGCGTTTTAGTTATGTGACGCTGGTGCAGTGCAAATTAGAAACGGGTCGCACACATCAAATACGTGCGCATTTTAAACATATTGGGCATACCTTGTTTAACGACGAACGTTATGGTGGCGATTTGATTTTAAAAGGCACCACCTTTACCAAATACAAACAATTTGTAGATAATTGTTTTAAAATTTTACCACGCCAAGCCTTACACGCCAAAACACTCGGATTTACACATCCCGTAACGGGCGTTTTTATGCAGTTTAATTCTGATATCCCAGAAGATATGTTGGCTTGTCTAGAAAAATGGCGGAGTTATACCATTAATCAAAAGGAGTAAATTAGTAGTGTTGGATTGCGGGGGCACTTTCTTATTCAAGCTATTCAGAAATTTATGTGGATAAACGTTCGAATACTCATCAATCTTCTCCATTATATTTGCGTGATTTTACGATTTTGGAGGTAGTTTTTTTATTACATAAAAGACAGACGAAGGTGCTATTTTGTTGATTTTATAAATAGCATGATATTTTACATTTTTTTTAAGAATAGTAGATAAATATTTATCGAAAAGAACATAGAACTTAAATGAATATATAGCCTTTTTAAACATTTTACCCAATGTTTTTTGTAATATAGAAGTTACTGTAAAACAATATTCTTTTGATATTGTTTTTATGGGGTATTTGCAAAATTCAGAGTCAAAAAAAGATACTGGTATACCACGTTCGTTTTTTGTTAAACCTACTCTTGGTTTTTGCCAATCACCCATCGAAATTATAGGTTCTCTTAGAAGTAAATGACCATTGGGTTTTAAAACTCTAACAATCTCACTTAGTACAAAAGAAACATTTGGGATATGATGCAATGTACCAAAGCATGTAATCAAATCAATAGAGTCTTCATCTAATGGTAATCTACCTTCTATGCTTGGCTTGATATACTTTGGAATCAAATTACCTATTTGATTATTTACTAAATTATCGGAAGGTTCAACAATTGTCAAATTAGTTATTTTATTAATTATAGGTTCAAATTCATACCCTCAAGCTGAGCCAAACCCCAAAACATTTTCAAAAGGCAAATCTTTTATTTTTTCAAATCCATGGATTTTATTCATCATATGATATCCATATGAATATGAGTCTTTATCCTTACTTCCAAGATCTGCATATCCTTCAGCTTCTTGATTGTACCATTGAGTTATTTTTTCAAGAGAAAAGTCATCTCCATACAGTTTTTCACCTTTAAAATATTCATTCATATTTAATTCTAACTTTAAAAAATCATCACTAATGTTAAGACAATCGACTTTAATTGATTATATCATACGATAAGCGAAGCTAGTTAAAATGTTGTTAAGTAGCAAACTAAATTATCGAGACTATTTTTTCAAAAAATCCAATACAGCTGCTAAACTTTCTTGTGGACTTTCCTCCATCGGCACATGACCCACATTTTTTAGAATTTGCAATGTGCTATTGGGTAAATCTTTTTGAAAACGATAGGCACTCTGGGTAGTAATAAGTAAATCTTCTGCTCCCCAAAGAATGAGTGTGGGTTGTTGGATGGTTTTTATAAGCGTAAAAGCATTGGGAACTTTCTCTAATTTCATTCTATCTACTAAAGCTTGGCGGTTTCCGGCTCTTAAGGTCAAATCAAAATACCTGTCAACAAGGGCATCTGTTACTTTTGTTTTATCTGCATAAACATTTTCTACGCTAGATCGTACCACAAAACGCGGTGTAATAAATGTCATAATTTTATTCAATACCGGGGTGCTGGCAATTTTAAAAGCTATAGGTACATCTTCTGATTCTATAGGGTATCCTGACGCATCTATTAAAATGAGTTTAGCAACCTTATCGGGATATTTAACAGCGAATTGCCAAGCGATATGTCCTCCCAAAGAGTTACCTGCTAAAATGCATTTTTTTACACCTTTTACCACCAAAAAATGATCAATAAACGAAGCGTAATTAGCAATGGAGTACTGTTGATTGACAAAGGGTCCTGTGAGTCCAAAACCAGGAATATCCATTCTCAAAACACGTCTGTTGTTTTTTAAAGTAGCTGTCCAGTTATCAAAAGTATGGAGGCTAGAAGCTGTACCATGAATCAATACAATTGGAATGGTGTCGGTCGGATTTCCTTCATCACGATAGTGAACGTCCATTCCATCTATCGAAATAAAAGCAGAAGGCGATTGGGCATATTTTGCTTTCAATTCTGTTAAAGGGATGTCGCGATAACCGTAAAAGCTAATAATAAGAATGACCAACAATCCGATACTGAACAATAAAATTTTAATAATTTTAGTTATTAATTTCATGGGGTTTTGTTTTATAATTTAATTTTTAACAAGGGTAAATAATTGCCCCAATATCAATTTAATATATTTTCTCAAAAACGAAGCTAATTGAAAAAACCTTAAGAAGCAAACTAAATTAGTAGAGCTGTTTGTTACTCTTTTTATGAATTGTATATTTACCCACATTTTATATTGTACAATAAATGAAAATAGTCATATCGCCTGCCAAATCTTTAGATTACGAAACAACAGTACCAACAGATGCTTTTTCTATACCGGAGTTTTTAGTCAACTCTGAGAAAATACAAAATACCTTAAAAAAGAAATCGGCTAAAAGCTTGTCTAAATTAATGGCTATTTCAGATAATTTGGGACAGCTTAATTTTGAGCGAAACCAAGAGTGGCAATTGCCATTTACGGCGCAAAATGCACGTCAAGCCATATATGCTTTTAAAGGGACGGTTTACGAAGGTTTAGAAGCTTATACTTTATCGCCAAAAAAAATAGAGGATGCACAGCAAAAATTACGCATTCTATCTGGGCTTTACGGCTTACTAAAGCCACTCGATTTAATACAACCCTACCGTTTAGAAATGGGCACAAAATTAAAACTTGGACAACGAGAGAATCTGTATAAATTTTGGGGAGATACCTTAACCAAATCATTAAATAACGAGATGCAAGACGGCGAAGTTTTGCTAAATTTAGCCAGTAACGAATATTTTAAAGTTCTTCAACCAAAAGTTTTAAAAAACCCAATCATCACACCCGTTTTTAAAGATTTAACAAAAGGCAAGTTAAAAGTGGTGTCGTTTTTCGCCAAAAAAGCGCGTGGCATGATGGTGCGGTATATTCTTGACAATCAGATTGAAAATATAGAATCTATTAAAAATTTCAATGTAGGTGCTTATGTTTTTGATAGTAAATTATCGAATGAAACAACCTTTGTGTTTACACGATAAAACAAAGTGAAATTAAATAATTTTTTAAAAACTAAAAAAAAGTTTAGGTCAACAAAAAAAACCATGTACATTTGTACCGTTATTTAAACATAACACAAGTTCATTAAATTAATACTTATCAAGAAAGGTGGAGGGATTGGCCCTGTGAAACCTTAGCAACCCTTAAATTTTTTAAGAAGGTGCTAATTCCTGCTAAACAGCAAGATAAGTCAGAAGATATATTTAAAAAACCTCTTTTGACACCTATGCGTTTGCATGGGTTTTTTTATGCCTTAAAGCCATTCTTGATAACAAACACAAAAAAGAATGGAAATACAATTAATAAAAACAGACGCGCAATTCGAATTTACAGCCACAAATAATCAGGCCGTATTGCCTATTTGTGCATCGCCAAGTTTAGGCGCAGTTCAAAATGGCTTTCGCCCGATGGAGCTTTTACTAGTTAGTTTAGCTTCTTGCCTATCTATTGATGTGTTGACAATTTTGTACAAACAAAAACAAGACATTTCTAAATATACAGTCAAAGTATCGGCCACAAGAAAAGAATCGGAACCACCCGTTTTCGAAAATATTGTGGTAAGCCTCTATGTTTGGGGCACCGTAAGCGAGCTAAAACTCGACAAAGCACTCGCGTTAACAAAAGAAAAGTACTGTTCGGTTTATCACATTTTAAAACCAACCGCACACATACAAACACAATATTTTTTAAATCATGAGCAGTAAAAATTTCGAAACACAAGCCATAAGAACACAAACCTCAAAAACGTCCTATAAAGAGCATGCAACGCCTTTGTTTTTGACCTCAAGTTTTACATTTGATTCGGCGCAAGAAGGCGAAGCTTTATTTAACGGTCAAGCCGATGGGCATATTTATTCGCGCTTTTCAAATCCCAATGTAGATGAATTTGTAAATAAAATGTGCTTGCTCGAACAAACTGAAAGTGGCGTGGCAACAGCTACAGGTATGGCAGCTGTATTTACTACTTTTGCTGCCTTGTTAAAATCTGGCGATCATATTGTGGCATCAAAAGCCATTTTTGGCAACTCATTGCATATACTTCAATCTATTTTGCCTAATTATGGTATTAGCCATACTTTGGTTGAAATTGACGATAAAGAAGCTTGGCAAAAAGCCGTAACACCACAAACAAAATTGTTGTTTGTAGAGAGTCCGTCAAACCCCACTTTAAAAATAGCCGATTTATCTTTTTTAGGAAAATTATCTAAAGCGCACAATCTTATTTTTTGTATCGATAATTGTTTTGCCACACCTTATTTACAACAACCTGTAAAATTTGGAGCGAACATTATTATCCATTCGGCCACCAAATATATAGATGGACAAGGCCGTGTGTTAGGAGGCGCCATTTTAGGTGATAAAAAATATGTCGATTTATGTTACGATTTCATCCGCCGTACAGGCGCAAGCTTATCGCCATTTAATGCGTGGGTTTTGTCAAAAAGTTTAGAAACCTTGGCCATTAGAATGGACAGGCATTGTGAAAATGCCGAAGCTTTATATCAGTTTTTAGCACAACATTCAGATGTAGAAAAGATTTTTTATCCGTTTGATAAAAAAAGTCCGCAATACGATTTGGCTAAAAAACAGCAAAAACTAGGTGGTGGTTTGGTAGGTTGTCAGATAAAAGGCGGCAAAGAAAGAGGCACGCGTTTTTTAAACGCTTTAAAATTACATTCGTTAACGGCAAATTTGGGTGACACTAGGAGCATAGCAACACATCCTGCTTCTACCACACATTCAAAACTGAGCGAAGCAGAACAATTAGATTTAGGCATTACAGCCGGATTCATCCGCTTTTCGGTTGGATTAGAACATATAGATGACATCATAGCCGATGTTGCACAAGCACTCGAAAATTCAAAATGAATACACAATATCATACAGTAAAAAACTTTCAGCTAGAATCGGGTGACATCTTGCCCGAACTCAAAATCGCCTATCATACTTTTGGTGTACAAAATGCCAATCAAGACAATGTGGTGTGGGCATTTCATGCGCTAAGTGCCAATTCTAATGTCTTAGATTGGTGGCCGGGTTTGTTTGGCGAAAACGATTATTTTAATCCCGAAAAACATTTTATAATTTGTGCCAACGTGATAGGTTCGCCTTATGGAAGTTCTGCGCCAACCGATTTAAATTTTCCTTTTTTCACCTTGCGGGATGTTGCTAAAGCACATTTGGCTTTGGCCGAAACGCTCAAAATAAATTGTATTGAAGTGGCTATCGGCGGTTCTTTTGGTGGCAATCAGGCTTTAGAATTTGCCTATGATTTTACAGGGACTATTAAAAATCTTATTTTATTGGTATCCACTGCCGAAGAATCGGCATGGGGCATTGCCATCCATCAAGCACAGCGTATGGCATTACAAGCCGATGCCAGTTTTGGCGAAATAAAAGGTGGTAAACAAGGCCTTAAAGCAGCGCGTGCCATTGCCATGTTGACGTACAGAACACAAAAATCGTATCAAGATACCCAAACAGATACAGAAGAAAAGGTTTCTGATTTTAAAGCAGCATCGTATATTCAGTATCAGGGCGATAAATTTGAAAGACGTTTTGATGCCTTGTCGTATTATTATTTGAGTAAATGTTTAGACTCTCATGCTATTGGACGTGGCAGAGGCGGTGTAGAAAAAGCCTTGTCGCAACTTAAACAACGCTGTCTTTTAATAGGTATAGATTCCGATTTGTTGATAGAACCACATCAGCAAAAATTTATGGCGCGCTATATGCCAAATTCGGTTTATAAAGAAATACATTCAGATTTTGGGCACGATGGTTTTTTAATAGAAACCAAAGACATTACCAAACTCATCAATGATTTTTTAGACTAAACAGCATCTTATTTACATACATTTCTGCCACTATGTCATTTTTTTATAAATGATTTCTGACAATTCTCTGCATTTAATACGATGGCATAAAGATTGTCATTACAGAATCAGTTAAAAAACAGAAATTAAAAATTAAATTATAACATTATGAGTAAAATAATAGGAATTGACTTAGGTACAACCAACTCTTGCGTTGCAGTTATGGAAGGTAATGAGCCAGTAGTTATACCTAACGCAGAAGGAAAAAGAACAACCCCGTCAATAGTAGGTTTTATAGAAGGTGGCGAACGTAAAGTAGGAGATCCTGCAAAACGTCAATCCATTACAAATCCAATAAACACGGTTTATTCTATCAAACGTTTTATGGGGAACAAGTATTCTGAAGATCTTGAAGAAATTGCACGTGTACCTTATAAAGTGGTTAAAGGAGATAACAACACACCTCGTGTAGATATTGATGGCCGTTTATATTCGCCTCAAGAAATATCAGCAATGGTACTTCAGAAAATGAAAAAAACTGCCGAAGATTATTTAGGTCACGATGTAACCGAAGCGGTTATTACTGTGCCTGCTTATTTTAACGATGCGCAACGTCAAGCAACCAAAGAAGCTGGCGAAATTGCTGGATTAAAAGTGAGTAGAATCATTAACGAACCTACAGCTGCAGCGTTGGCTTATGGTATCGATAAAAAAGGAAAAGATGAAAAAATTGCTGTGTACGATTTAGGTGGTGGTACTTTTGATATCTCTATTCTTGAAGTTGGCGATGGCGTTTTTGAAGTGCTTTCTACAAATGGGGACACCCATTTAGGTGGTGACGATTTTGACCAAGTTATTATAGATTGGTTAGCTAACGATTTTAATAAAGAAGAAGGTATTGATTTACGTAAAGACCCAATGGCTTTACAACGTTTAAAAGAAGCTGCCGAAAAAGCAAAAATTGAATTATCATCAAGCACACAAACAGAAATAAATTTACCTTATGTAACAGCTACAGCTAGTGGTCCAAAACACTTGGTAAAAACATTGACACGTGCAAATTTTGAAAAATTAGCCGATAGCTTAATCAAACGCTCAATGGAGCCAGTTAAAAAAGCATTAAAAGATGCTGATTTAAGCATAGGCGATATCGACGAAATAATTTTGGTAGGTGGATCAACCCGCATGCCAGTTATTCAAGAAGTGGTTAAAAAATTCTTTAACAAAGAGCCTCATAAAGGTGTAAATCCTGATGAAGTTGTAGCTATTGGAGCTGCCATTCAAGGTGGTGTTTTATCTGGCGATGTTAAAGATGTATTGCTTTTAGATGTAACGCCTTTGTCTTTAGGTATCGAAACTATGGGTAATGTGATGACAAAATTAATTGAGTCTAACACAACCATCCCAACTAAAAAATCGCAGGTATTTTCTACTGCTGTAGACAACCAACCATCTGTAGAAATTCATGTTTTGCAAGGTGAGCGTGCCATGGCAAAAGACAATAAAACCATTGGTAAATTCCATTTAGATGGCTTGCCACCAGCACAAAGAGGTGTCCCTCAAATCGAAGTGACATTTGATATTGATGCAAATGGTCTTATTAAAGTGTCGGCTTTAGATAAAGCAACTAATAAATTGCAAGAAATCCGTATTGAAGCGTCTTCTGGTTTAACCGAAGAAGAAATCAAAAAGATGAAAGCTGAAGCTGAAGCTAACGCTGACGCGGATAAAAAAGCAAGAGAAACTGCTGATAAAATTAATGCTGCCGATGGTATGATTTTCCAAACCGAAAAACAATTGAAAGAATTTGGTGAAAAATTATCTGATGATAAGAAAAAACCAATTGAAGATGCTTTAGAAGTTTTGAAAAAAGCCCACGAATCGAAAGATTTAGCAGAAATTGACACAGCTATGGAAGTTATTAACGAAGCTTGGAAAAATGCTTCGGAAGAAATGTACAAAGCAGAGCAACCAGAAGGTGGCGCAGATGCAGGGGCAGGAGAACCAGCACAAGAGGCTGGTACTGCAGACGATGCTGTAGAAGATGTTGACTTTGAAGAAGTAAAATAAGTTTACCCTTTTTCATAAATTTAAAAACTCAGCTCTTGTAAAAGAGCTGGGTTTTTGCGTTGAATTATGTTATCACCATGAGCGTCCTTTCATTTATGATAAGGATATAAATCACTTATTCTAAAGCCATTTTTTTCTTTTAAAATAGAGAAGCATTCCTATGGCAATAATAGCCATAAGGCCCAACATGATAAAATAGCTATATTTATAATGTAACTCTGGTAAAACGTCAAAGTTAGTGCCATAAACACCTGCTATAAATGTAAGTGGAATAAAAATAACTGAGAATACTGTTAAAAACATCATCGTATCATTAAGTTTTGTACTCATTGAAGAATGATAGATGTTTAGCTGATCTGATAAAATTTCTCGGTAACTTTCAGAAGACTCTAATACCTGTTTAAGGTTGTCTTGTAATTCTTTAAAAAAGATAGATGAACTGTCATTTATAAGCTCAGATTCTATTTTTGATAAGGCCAAGAGCATTTCTTTTGTAGGACCAATATTTTTTCGGATAAAGTTTAATTCACGTTTGTAAAAATTTATTTTCTCAACAACATTTTTACTTGGATTCATAATAAAGTTATCCTCAATATCTTCTATCTTTTCTCCTAAAACACTCAGAATATGAATATAATTATCAATAACCACATCTAATAAAGCAAATGTTAAATAATCAATATTTGAGTTCCTAATTCTCTTTTTTGATGTTCTAATGCGTTCTCTTACGGGTTCAAAAACATCTCCTTTTTTTTCTTGAAATGTAATTAATGCAGATTTAGTTAATATAAGACTCAAATTTTCAATAGAAATGATACCAGATTTTTCATTTAGTTGCAACATTTTAACTGAAATATAAATACAATTTTCATATTCTTGTATTTTTGGCCGCGTTTCGGTATTCATTACATCGGCAAGAATAAGGCTGTCTAAATTAAACACTTTTGCAAGCTCTTTTATAATATTTATGTTGTGTAAACCATCAATATTCAACCAAGTTACAGTGTCTGAATTTTTAAATTTATTAATATCGCTAACATTTTTTATGATCTCTTCGTTTAAATTTAGAGAATCAAAATCAATAATTCTAAGCAATACATTTTCAATTTTTTTATCTCCTCTAAAAGTTAGATCATATGGTGATAACCCAATTTCATGTTTATGTTTTTTTATGAATCGTGCCATATTTTTCCTTTTTAAACAATTCTTTTCATCCTCACAAATATAAGACTTTATATATGACAAGATTTTTTTATATTATCTAGGACGATATTTTTATCAAGCATATTTGCAATATGCCGGTAAGCACAGGCAAATTTTATTTTTTCACCTTTTACATACCATCCTTTTAAGGAAGGTAATCCATTAATATGATAATAAATAACGGTATCTGTTGTATAATTTAGATAACTATCTGTGTAGGTAGCTTTCATTTGAACACCCTCCTGTTACAGATGAGTCAACGGCCTTCCATTCTTCATTTAATTTGGTAACCGACCTTTTATAAATAGCTTTTTGTTCTTTTACTTTATCGCCATAAGTATCGATAAAATATATTTTTGTTTTTTGAGAAAAAGAATGTTGGAATGATATTAAAAATAGAATCAGAAATATGTTTTTCATTGTTGTTGGTTATATGAAGCTATAACAAATATAAACATTTGTAAATCACAATAAGCTAAAACATAAAGTATTTACAATAAATATATTAGTTGTATCTAGTCTTTGCGAGCGTAGCGTGGCAATCTCTTTCAAAACAGTAAATAATTTCATGAGATAACCACGTCATCCCGATAGCTATCGGTACTCCTCGTATTCTATGATTAAAACAAATAAAAAATGTTAAATTTAATTAAGCTGCATATTTCATAATATCCACGTATGGTGTCTGACGATTTACAACAGCAAAGATTCTAGATAATAATTTATTCCTAAGAATGTTTATAGTATTCATTTTGTTTTTACCTTCAGATACTCTTTTATAATAATAGGTTCTCATTTCTGGGTTGTAATTAATAGATGCTTTAGCACATAGATCTAATAAACTTTTTATTTTTTTATTAGCTAGATGACTTACTTTTGTTTTACCTCTTATACTTGTTCCTGACGTATTAGGGAAGGGAGCTACGCTACAATAAGAAGCAAACTGTCGCCAACTTTTAAATTTAGTAAAGGCTTCGCTGTAGGCAATTATAAATAAAGCCGTTTGTCTGCCAACGCATTTGACACTTGTTATCAGTCTGAAAATATCTTTTAAAGTATTCTCATTATTGATAATAGTATCTAAACCCTTGTCAACTATATCAATTTGCTTTGTTAAATATTTAATCATTTTTTCTTGCGTTGGTAATAAAATTTCATTGTCTTTCTTAAGCAACACACGAGAAAATTCTTTTAGAGAAGATTTGTACCCAGCTCTTTGTTTAACTAGTCTATCTCTTAAAGAAAGAAGCCTTTTTAAGTTAATTATTTCCTCACAAGGCATTTCATATGGTTTAATCTCATCTCTTAATCGGTAACCATAAAGAGCTATTTTTGTAGCGTCTACCTTATCATCTTTACCTCTTGCAATCCCTAATGATCGTTTAATTTCAAGTCCAGAGACTAAAGCAAAAGGAAGGTTTTGTTCAGTTAAAAACACAGATAATAGATAAGAATAAATACCTGTGTGCTCAAAGATAAATAGTGTTTCTTCTTTTGAAAATGGATTATTACAATTAACCCATTTAATTAGTTTTTTAAATCCCTTGTTTGTGTTTTCAAAGACACTAAACATTTGATTGCTGTGAATCCGAACATCAAATTTTAATTTACTGATGTCAATGCCAATAGTTTGTTTAATTCTCATAACTTTGTATTTAAGTTTATTAAAATGGTTACTTTGACTAAAACCTTTATGAGGTATTCCGAGGGATATCGGAGCTGAAATTCTATTTGGTCCTTTGTAACCGGGTTATAAAAGAATGGGGACTAATACGAGCGATACTTCTAAAAAAACTACGTTAAGACCTAGTTCACCCCATTCTTTTTTCTTTTAACAAATTTAAATGTTTTTTATAGTTTGCTAATCTAAAGGTTAAGACGCATTTTTTTTGATTTCCCAAAAAAAACTCAAAACTCATAATTCAAAACTCATAATTCTTCAAGACTTTGTATCTTTGAGTTTTTAAGAAAATTATGGAATTAAACTTGACAAAACCCATGGTGTTTTTCGATTTAGAAACCACTGGCGTAAATATATCTAAAGACCGCATTGTAGAAATTGCTATTTTAAAAGTTTTGCCAAACGGCAATAAAGAAAGTAAAACGTGGTTGGTAAATCCAGAGATTGAAATCCCAAAAGAGGCTTCAGATATTCATGGCATTACCAACGAACAAGTGGTAACTGAACCCACTTTTGCGGCACTTGCCCCACAAATTAACGATATGATTAAAGGTTGCGATTTAGCCGGATTTAATTCCAACCGATTTGACATTCCGCTTTTAGCCGAAGAAATGTTACGCGTAGGTTTAGATTTCGATATGAAAAACAGACTGGCGGTAGATGTACAGGTTATTTTTCATAAAAAAGAACAACGCACTTTAAGTGCGGCCTACCAGTTTTACTGTGGCAAAGATTTAGAAAATGCACACTCTGCCATGGCAGATACCACGGCTACTTACGAAGTTCTAAAAGCACAATTAGACAAATATCCCGATTTAGAAAATGATGCTAATTTTTTAGAAGCTTATAGCCACCATAAAAAGAATGCCGATTTTGCCAATATGATTGTTTTTGATGAAGATGACGAAGAAGCATTTAATTTTGGAAAACACAAAGGCAAAAAAGTAACCGATGTGTTCGAAAAAGAACCGGGGTATTACAATTGGATTCAGAATGCCGACTTTCCGTTATACACCAAGAAAGTTTTAACAGCTGTTAAATTACGCAGCTTAAACACTAAAATATAATAAACTTTAAATTGTCACCCTGAGCGCAGTCGAAGGGTCTTAAATATAAAATACAGATTATGCTTGTCCCATTTAATACCTTACCAAAAACATCTAAAGTTTGGATCTACCAATCTAACAATGCTTTTTCAGACAGTCAGTTACCAGTAATTAATGACTTGTTAATAAAATTTACAAATCAGTGGCAACGTCATGGCGCCGATTTAGAATCGTCTTATAAAATAGTTTATAATCAGTTTATAGTTATAGGAGTAAACGATACTGTTTCGGGTTGTTCTATTGATGCTTCGGTACATGTCATCCAAGAAATTGAGCAACGTTTTAATGTAGATTTAACCAATAAATTACAAACAGCTTTCAGAAATGGCGACAATATAAATACTGTTTCGTTAGCCGATTTTAAAAAATATGTGGCACTTGGTAAAATAAATGACCTAACAATTGTGTTTAACAATATGGCAGATTCAATAGCTGCTTTTGAAACTGAATGGGAAGTGCCTACCAATAAAAGTTGGCATAAAAAATATTTTAATTAAAGCGTAGATATGCGGTTAAAACTGATAAGTATTGTTTTTGTTTTGCTTTACGCGGTGATATCACATGCGCAAACAAATCCTTTATCCGTAAAGGATTTTCAAAAACAGCAACAATGGGTTGACAGTGTTTATAAAACGCTTAGTCTTGATGAAAAAATAGGGCAACTATTTATGGTGCCAGCCTATTCTAACTTGGATAAAAAGCACGAAAAATCTGTTAAAAACCTTATTAAAAAGTACCATATAGGCAGTCTTATTTTTATGCAAGGCACACCTCAAAAACAGGCGAAACTTAACAATAATTACCAAGCACTTTCTAAAGTACCTTTGCTTATTGGTTTTGATGGCGAATGGGGTTTAAATATGCGTTTAGAAAACACCTATCGTTTTCCGTGGAATATGACCCTTGGCGCGATTCAAGATAATGACCTAATCACACAATTTGGAAAACGTGTGGGCGAACAATGCAAACGTTTGGGGATTCATGTCAATTTTGCACCCGTGGTAGATGTGAATACAAATCCACTAAACCCCATTATTGGCAACCGTTCTTTTGGCCAAGACCCAAATAATGTGACAGAAAAATCTTTGGCCTTTATGCAAGGCATTCAAAGTGAAAATGTACTAACAACCGCCAAACATTTTCCCGGGCACGGCGATACAGCAACCGATTCTCATTTAGGTTTACCAACCGTTTTACATAGCAAAGCTTATATTGATAGTGTCGATTTAAAACCATACAAAATACTTATAAATAATGGTTTAACAGGCGTTATGGTAGCGCATTTAAACGTACCTAGTTTAGAGCCGACACCTAATTTACCAACCTCTTTGTCCTCGAATGTAATCAATGGATTGCTAAAAAAAGACTTGGGTTTTAAAGGGCTTGTTTTTACTGATGCTTTAAATATGAAAGGCGTTGCCAATTTTGGCAAAACCACAACAGTCGATTTTAAAGCTTTTCAGGCTGGCAATGATGTGATGATGTTTTCGGCAAACATTCCTAAAGCCATTAAAAAAATTAAGAAGGCCGTTTTAAATGGCGCTATTTCTAAATACCGATTAGATGCTTCTGTAAAAAAGATATTAATGGCTAAATATTGGGCTGGTTTAAACCATTATCAACCTGTAAAAACAAATAATCTTGAAACTGATTTGGTAACAATTGAAGATGCTATTTTACACCGAAAATTAGTTAATGCCTCTATTACTTTGGTTAAAAATGAATTTGATTTGGTGCCCATTGCAGATGTTGCTCAAAAAATAGCCTATGTGAAATTAGGCGATGCACCCAATGATGAATTTGTTAGCACTTTAAAAAAATACACCCGTGTTGATGTTGTTTCTGGGACAAGTATCGCACAATTAAATGCCAAACTCCAAGCCTACGATTTGGTTATTGTTGGTTTTCATAAAAGCAATGATAATCCATGGAAAAGCTATAAATTTTCAGATACTGACTTAGAAACCTTAAAAAGTATTGCTAGAAATAATGAAGTGATTTTAGATGTTTTTGCCAGTCCGTATGCACTGTTGCAAATAAAATCATTTACAGATATTGAAGCTGTTGTGGTATCATATCAAAACAGTAATATAGCGCAAAATATTTCGGGGCAAATACTTTTTGGGGCATTGCAAGCCAGTGGTAAATTACCTGTAAGTATTCACGATGATTTTGCTATGGGTCAAGGTATTTATACTAAAAATCTGCAACGCTTATCTTATGGTTTGCCCGAAGAAGTGGGTATGAGCAGTCTAAAATTGGCACGATTAGATTCTATAGCCAACGCCGTTTTAGAAGAAAAAATGGCGCCGGGCATGCAACTGCTTGTGGCGCGACATGGGAAAGTAATTTTTCAAAAAAGTTACGGCTTTTATACAGATAAAAATACTGAAAAAGTGAACAATAATAGTTTATATGATTTGGCATCACTCACAAAAATATTAGGTACTTTACCTTTAGTTATGAAAGCTTACGAAGAAGGTTCATTTAATTTGGAAACCCGTTTAGATTCACTTTTCCCTGTTTTAATTGGGAGCAATAAAGACACCGTTACAGTAAAAGAAGTCTTGTCGCATGTGGGTAGGTTGCAAACATGGATTCCGTATTATTTAAAAACGATAGATAGTGTCACTCATCAACCTTTATCGCAATATTATCACAGTACAAAATCAGATAAATTCAATATTCAGGTAGCTAAAGACTTGTATTTACGAAGCGATTATGCCGATAGTATTTATCAGGCTATAGCCGATGAACCACAGCGCGAAGAGAAAGGCTATAAATACAGCGGTTTGGTGTTTTATTTGTTTAAAAATTACTTCGAAAATCAGTACAAAAAACCAATGCAAGATTTAGATAATCAATATTTCTACAAACCATTAGGAGCGCAAAATCTAGGTTATTTGCCTTTAAATAAATTTGATAAAACACGCATAGTACCAACTGAGAAGGACGCTTATTACAGACACCAATTATTGCGTGGTTATGTGCACGATATGGGCGCTGCTATGATGGGTGGTGTAAGTGGGAATGCGGGTTTATTCTCAAATGCCAATGATGTTGCTAAAATGATGCAAATGTATTTGCAAAAAGGGACCTATGGAGGTAAACGTTATTTTAAATCGAAAACTATTGACAGGTTTAACCAACGCTATTACGAAAAAGACAATGTAAGACGTGGTTTGGGTTTTGATAAACCACAATTAGATCCAGAAGTAATAGCAACCTGTGGTTGTGTGTCTGATAAGAGTTTTGGACATAGTGGTTTTACAGGAAACTTTGCATGGGCAGATCCAGAAAGTGAGGTTGTGTACGTATTTTTATCGAATAGGGTTTATCCAACAATGGCAAACATCACTTTAGCCAAAAAGGATATTCGGACTAAAACACAACAGATAATTCAAGAAGCACTTATTGATTTTTATAAGGCACCCACTTTAGCAAAAAAGCCAAACTGACACAGACTGTCAAAAAATAGAGGCCCACATTTAATCCGAAAAAGCTATAAACTATAAAGGTTTGTAAAAGGCAGAATAGTGGGATGAGTATTACGTGTAAAGCGAATCTAAAAGTGCCAAAAAAGATGGGGTCTTTTATTTTTTGTTTCAGAATTTTCCAAATTAAATAAGGCAACCAAGCACTTAAAGCTGTTATTGCGAACACCAATTTATACCAAAAATTGACAGGTTTTTTATCTTCTCTTAAAACTGTTTCTTTTGGAAGATTATGTAGCAATTCATTTGTTTCTAACGGGTTTAAAAAATTGGCGTTTAAAGCTTTTAATTGCTTTATTTTTCCATCATAAGTTTTTAAATCTTCTATATGAACAGTGAGTTTTTTAAGTTCATCACTTGTTTTTGCCACCATTTGTCTGGTTGATAAATGCACATCAGAAGCATCGTAAAAGGGGTTTGCCAAAAATGCTTTTCCGTAGTAAAGCGAAATACTTTGCGGATATGTAATATGAGCATCATAGTTAATACCAACAGGCACAATATAAATTTTAAGATCTTTATATGTGTCTAAAGCGCCAAAAATAATGCGGGTAAAACCTTTGCTTAATTGGCGCACACGTCTGTTTAAATGATGATCGCCTTCAGGAAAAATAGCGATTGTTTTTTTGTCGTTTAAAAGCTTAAAACAGGTATTAAACACTTCTGTATTTTTATTTAAACTTTGCCAACCATCTCTGATGCGGTAAATAGGAATCATCCGTAAAGAATTGAAAAATCTTCTATTAAATGGGTTGCTAAAAACTGAAGCACGCGATAAAAAATAAGCTTTGCTATTATTTGTTGTGGCAAGCATGATTGAATCTAAAAGGGCATTTTCGTGGTTTGCCACAAAAAGAACAGCTTCGTTTTTTGGAATATTTTGGAGACCTACAACTTTTGTCTTTTTAAAATAAAAAAACAAAATGGCTCTAATATAGCTTCTTATCAACACATAAAACATAGCTATTTTACTTTTTTATGAGACCAATAAAACCCCAAACCGAGGCCAGAAATAATATGCCAAATACCCCAAGTAGCTGCAATTAAAGCCATGCCGCCCAAACCGTGAAAGAAAGTAAATATGAGTAAAAGGCCCAAGCCACTATTTTGTATGCCAGTTTCTATAGCCAGTGTTCTTTGATTTTGCTGTGATAACTTAAAGGTTTTAGCTGTAAGATACCCTGTTAAAATGGCTAGAAAATTATGTAAAATCACGATTAAAAGCACCTCAAAAATATATTTTTTAAGCACTTCGAAATTTGTAATAATAGCGATGGCTACCAAACAAATAAAAATAGAAACCGAAATAAACTTCAATGGTTTTACGATAATATGTGTTGTTTTTGGAAGATATCTACTGGCGGTCATTCCTAAAATTAGTGGAATGCCTAAAATTAACGCGATGACTTTAATTAATTCATAAGGATTTAGTTCGATGCTTTTTAAAATGACAGATGTTGGGTGGTACAAATTGCTCCACAATTCGAAATTAAATGGTGTTAAAAACATGGCTAACAGGGTAGAAAATGCGGTTAGGCTAATAGACAAAGCTGTGTTTCCTTTGGCTAATTTTGTAATGAAATTAGAGATGTTTCCGCCCGGGCAAGCCGCTACTAAAAACATGCCCAAAGCAATGCTAGCTGGGGGCTTTATAATACTTACTAAGAAAAATGTTAAAGCTGGTAATAAGATGAATTGTGATAAAAAGCCAATAATTAAAGGTTTTGGTTTTACAACAAGAAGTTTAAAATCTGTAAGCTTTACATCAAGCGCAACTCCAAACATAATGATGGCTAAACTTAGATTTAGCAACCAAACACTATCTTGATTAAAACTGACATGGGCGTTATTTAAAAGGTCCTCCAAATATGTTAATTGTTAAAGATATAAGTTAAAATATTGGCACCCATTTGCAAAGCTTTCGTTCTAATTTCTATGGGGTCATGATGAATTTCTGCAACTTCCCAGCCATCGCCTAAGTCACATTCGTAATCATAAAAAACCACCAATCGGCCTTTATAAAATATACCGAAGCCTTGTGCGGGTTTGCCATCGTGTTCGTGAATTTTTGGCAAACCATTTTCGAAATCAAATTTTTGATGGAAAATAGGATGGTCATATGGCATCTCAACAAAATCTAATTCAGAAAAGACCTTTTTCATTTCTCTTCGGATGAATTTATCCAATCCATAATTATCAGAAATATGAAGAAAACCACCAGAAATAAGGTAATTTTTCAGATTTAGCGTTTCATCATCAGAAAAGAAAACGTTGCCATGACCTGTCATGTCTACATAAACATAGTTAAATATATCTGTACTACCAGGTGTTACAGTGCCAACGATTTCAGATATTTTTGTATGATTATTGGCATTTGAGAATTTGATTAAATTTGGTAAAGCTGTCGGGTTGGCATACCAGTCGCCACCGCCATTATACTTTAAAACAGCTAATTGTTGGGCCATAATAATATTGATACTTAATAAAAATATCAAAAAAAATATCCGTTTTAGCATGTTAATTTTATTCGTTTAAAAAGGCAACACTATGACAAGCCACAATACCCGCAGTCTCGGTTCTCAATCGGCTTTCTCCCAAAGATACAGGAATATATTTATGTTTCAAACTTTGTTCAATTTCTTTGATAGAAAAATCGCCTTCGGGTCCAATTAAAATGGTTGTTTTTTGATTGGGTTTTAAAACCGATTTTAAACTTTTTTTATCAGTATCTTCACAATGGGTTATTAATAATAGGCCATCAATATTGGTATTTATAAAATCTTTAAATTTTACAGGATCGTTTAGTTTTGGAAAATGAAACTTTAACGATTGCTTTCCTGCTGTGTGAATAATCTTTTCTAAACGTTCCTTTTTAATCATTTTACGTTCGGAATGATCGCAAATAAGTGGTGTAATTTCATCTATGCCAATTTCGGTCGCTTTTTCTAAAAACCACTCAAAACGTTCATTTAATTTTGTAGGGGCAATGGCAATGTGTAGGTAATAATGCCAAGGTTTAACTTTGTCTTCACAACCAATTATTTTTACAAGACATTTTTTGTCATTTGCACTTATTATTTCTGATGTAAATAATTGTCCTAAGCCATTAGTAATATATAGTGTGTCTCCATCTTTTTTCCTTAAAGAATTAATAATATGCCGACTTTCAACTTTATCAAAAGTTAAAGTTTGAGAGTCTTTAGTGAGGCTGTTATTATAAAATAGTTGCATACAATTTAAAGAGGTTTAGAAAAAGTACAGCGTTTTTTATGGGTTACTTGTCCAAACTTTTTCATAATTCCAGCAATGGCGGTATTATCTGCCAATTCGGGCGTTCTTATATAGTTTTCAATTTTTAATTTATCAAATATATAATAAAAGTCTCTGAACATTAACGCATTAATTCCTTGATTTTGATGTTTTGGATGAACGCCAATTAAATAAGATATCACGTCTTTGCTGTATTTTTTTGCGTAAAGTAAATGGATAAATCCAAAAGGGAAAAGTTTGCCATTGGCTTTCTGTAAGGCTCTTGAAAAGGAGGGCATGTTAATACCGAAGCCAATCATTTTATCATTTTCATCAAGTACAAATGTGATGTATTCTGGATTTATAAAGCTAATATATCGTTTTTTAAGAAATTGTTTTTGTGCTTCAGAAATGGGTACAAACGAAGATAATGATGCGTAACTTTCATTAAATAAATCGAACATTTCATCAACATAAGGCAATAAATCTTTTGTTTTTTTAAAGCCCAATCCTTTTACACCGTAGCGTTTTTCAATAAGAGCGCTCACACGTTCTAAAGGGTCAATTTCAACATTTCTAAAAGGAAATTTATTTTCTAAATATTCTTTTTCAACTTTAAAACCGAGCTTTTCATAATGGCTTTTATAATACGGATGATTGTACCACGTAATCATGGTGCCAATATGATCAAAACCATAGGTTAAAACACCAACCTTGTCAAGGTTTGAAAAGCCAACGGGGCCTTCCATATAGTCAAGTTTGTTGTCCTTGCCAATTTTTTTAACTTCTTTAATAAGAGCTTCGCTAACGTCAAAATCATCAATAAAATCGAACCAACCAAAACGCATTTTTTTTATTTTTTGGATGTTTATTTCTGTCCAATTAATCATAGCCGCTAGGCGTCCCACAATTTTACCGTCTTTATAAGCTAAAAAGAAATCGGCTTGCGCTTGTTCAAAAACTGGATTTATTGCTGGGTCAAAGCTATCGAGCTCATCATTAATAATAGGAGGCACCCAATACTTATTGTTTTTATAAAGGGAAAATGGGAACTTTACAAAAGCTTTGAGCTCCTTTTTATTGCTAACTTTTTTTATTGTTATCATAATTAATTATGAGCCAGAATTCTCTTCGGTCTTTTTTTTCTTTTTGAAAAGATTTTTAAAAAGGCCTTTCTTTTTTGATTTTGGTTTCTTTTTAGTTGGTAATTTTTTTATGTGACGTTTACGAGATTTAATCCTTTTAACGTTTTTAAGATGCTTCTTTTTTTGGATTGGTTTAAATTTTCTATACGACTGCCGAAGCATACTTTTCTTTCTAGAAATAGCACCCTTATCACGATTTTTATCTACAAGTATTTTGTCTTTTGTCTTATCTGCCTCGTTAATTATAACGTATTTAACATGTTTGTCTAAACGCCAAGAAGCCCCCAAACCAAAGTAAGCACCTGTAGATTTGCCTTCTATTACAAATCTAAATGAGGCATCTAATTGAAAGTTATTCGATTTTAGATAAGCAAGGCCGCCTGCAAATTGTTGTTCGTTTCCTAAATTGACATTATAGCGTCCAAGATTTTCTAAAAAGATAGAATATTTGTCGTTTAGGGAATAAGTTTCGGTAATGATATATGTGTAAGAAGCTTCATAAGTACCCAATTTATCGACAATAAAATTGGTTAAAATAGCATACCTGTTGGTGATGTCATTTTGAAGATAAACGGCAATTTTAGGACTGATGCCATAATTGTAATAATCGCTTACCAATGGTGTGTTAATGCCAAAATATACAGCAACACTAGGTATCAATCTATTTTTATCAAACTGTGTGCGTTTTTTCCAACTGTGTATTTCTTTAGATCTATTTTCATACTCCGATTTAAAGAGCAAATATTTAGCACCAATGGTAAATTGACTTAAACCTGTAATATTTTTATAAGATGTGTATATCGTTCTAAACGCCAATTTATCACTTGCGTAGGCTAAATCTAGATTAAATTCGAGCTTCTCGTCAAAATGACTGTATCGTAAAGAAATCATTTCGCCATAACTTCTGGGTTTCGAAAAACGTTTTTTTATTTGAGATTTGCGATAAAAAAAACCACCTTCAACTTGATACACATGTGAGCCAACACCAAAGGGGCTTCTAGAAAAACCAGGCCTGTTTGAATTGATGATGTCAGTATATTGAGCTGATGCAAGTTGAGAGATGCCAATAAGTAAAAAAAGCCAAATACTTCTTTTCATTTGTGTGTGTTGCTTTATTTTTCAAATATAACAGATTTTATCAATTTAAACTCTTTAAGTTAAAGGCAAATTAGTATTTTTGAAATCGTATAGTATTAAAAAAAATATTTGAGTTATGGGCTTATTAAGAACCCTTTTGGTATTTTTAGCCATCTATTATGTGCTAAAATTTTTGTCACGTTATATCTTTCCCTTTATTTTAAAAAAGGCTGTCTCTAAGGTAGAGAAAAATATGAAAGAAAAATATACCCAACCACAAGACAGTTCAAAAGTTGGTGAAACTACAGTTGAATTTGCGCCAGAACCTACATCGCACAATAATAAAGTAGGCGAATATGTCGATTTTGAAGAAGTCGATTTAAAAGAATCTAAAAAAGATTAAATGAAATTAAAATCCTACTTACCCTATTTTATAGCGCTTGTTACTTTTGCTGTTGTGGCGTTGGCTTATTTTTATCCTGTTTTAGAAGGTAAAGAAATTTTACAAAGCGATATTGTTCAGTTTAAAGGCATGTCGCACGAAGTTGTAAAATTTAGGGCAGAAAATCACAGCGAACCTTATTGGACAGATGCCGCTTTTGGTGGGATGCCAACATACCAACTAAGTGCTTATTATCCGTATAATTACATTCAGAAATTAGATAAAGTATTTCGCTTTTTACCACGCCCAGCCGATTATTTATTCCTTTACTTTTTAGGATTTTTTATTTTGCTGATGGTGTTAAAAGTAGAGTGGAAGCTAGCTATTTTTGGCTCTTTGGCTTTTGGATTTAGCACCTATTTCATTATTATTTTAGGCGTTGGTCATAACGCTAAAGCGCATGCCATAGCTTACATGCCTTTTTTGATTTCGGGCGTGTTGCTCATGTTCCAAAACAAGTTATTTAAAGGATTTGTAATTACAGCCTTGGCTACAGCTCTTGAAATTTCTGCGAATCATATTCAAATGACTTATTATTTGTTTTTTGTTTTGCTTATTATAGGCATCGTTTATTTACTAGAAGCTAATAAAAATAAAACCCTGTCGCCTTATTTTAAACAAGTAGGTTTATTGTTAGTAGCAGGAATTTTGGCTTTGGGTTTAAATGCCACGCCGTTAATGGCAACCTCGCAATATGCAAAGCATAGCACAAGAGGTAAAAGCGAATTGACCATCACACCCGATGGCAAACAAAAGCCAATATCAAGTGGTTTAGATTCCAATTATATTACACAATACAGCTATGGTATTTTAGAAACTTTTAATTTATTAGTCCCTCGTTTTTTAGGTGGCGGGTCTCATGAATCTTTAGGGAAAGATTCTCATACCTATACACTTATAAAAGACAAAGCAGGGGCAGATCAAGCGGCCCATTTTGCAGAAAGCGCTCCTTTATATTGGGGGAATCAGCCTATTGTTGCTGCACCAGCCTATATTGGTGCGGTGGTTGTATTTTTAGCCCTATTGGGATTTTTCTTATTAAAAAGCCGACACAAATATTGGTTATTAGCTTCTATGGCATTGGCCATTCTTTTGAGTTGGGGTAAAAATTTTGGTGGACTGACAAACTTTTTTATTGATTATGTGCCATTATACAATAAGTTTAGGGCGGTGTCATCCATCCAAGTTATTGTAGAATTGTGCATGCCTATTTTGGCCGTTTTAGGGTTGGCTAAGTTTTTATCCGCGGAAGCGTCAAAAGCCGACAAACTTCAAAGTTTAAAAAATGCCACTTTAGGATTGGGTTCTTTATTGCTGATTTTTGTATTGTTTGGCACGAGCTTATTTTCTTTTGAAGGCTTAAACGACGCCTATTACGGAAAACTGTTAGAAGGCTTAGATACTGCGCTTGTAGCCGACAGAAGAGCCGTATTTTTTAGTGACAGTTTGCGGTCTTTAATTTTAATTTCTTTAGCGGCAGGCACACTTTGGTTGTACTTTAAAGCAACTTTTAATAAGACAAGAACCATTGTTATACTCGGCATTTTGATGGTATGCGATTTGGCTTTGGTCGATTGGAATTATGTAAATTCTACAAATTTTGTATCGGCAAGAAAAGTAGATAAGCCTATAAGTAAAACGCAAATTGACCAACAAATTTTACAAGATAAAGGTCACTATAGAGTGGTAAATTTTGTTTCAGATCCAATGAATGATGGGTTAACGTCGTATTATCACATGTCTATTGGCGGTTATCATGCTGCCAAGCCAGGCAGATATCAAGATTTGTATGATTATCAAATAGCAAAAAACAACATACAGGTTCTAAATATGCTCAACACCAAGTATATTATTTATCCTACAGATAAGGCTTCGGCTGTTCAATTAAACCCCGATACCAATGGCAATGCGTGGTTTATTTCAAATCTAAAACTTGTTAATTCTGCCGATGAAGAAATTCGTGCCTTAGATAGTTTAAATACCAAAACCACTGCTGTTTTTAATGGTTCAGAATTTAAATTTAAAGAGCCTAGTTTTGTAGTAGATACTACGGCTTCTATTAAATTGATAAATTATAAAGCAAATCATTTAAAATATACATCAGAAAATTTGAATGATGGCTTTGCTGTATTTTCCGAAATGTATTATAAAGAAGGATGGAACGCTTATATTGATGGAAAAAACACGCCTATTTATCGGGTAAATTATGTGCTGCGCGCTATCGAAATTCCTAAAGGGAATCATAAAATTGATTTTAAATTTGAACCAAAAGTGATTCAACAAGGGTCGTTAATTACAAGTATTTCGTATTTATTATTACTGTTAATTATTTTTGGATGGTATTTTTACGATAAAAAGAAACAACATTAATTTTGAAATCAAACCTGCTATATTTTTATCCGAGTCGGGCAACATTTGTCCAAAAAGATATAGCCATTTTGTCAGGAGATTATCTTGTAAAAACACAAGATTTACCATGGACTAACAAGTCACTATTACCGTTAAATTTTCTAAAGCAATTCTTTTTTATTTTAAAAAACGCCAAACAATCTCATGTCGTAATTGTCATGTTTGGAGGCTATTGGTCATTTTTACCAGCCTTATTAGGAAAGCTATTTCACAAAAAAGTGTTTGTAATTTTAGGAGGTACAGATTGCGTGTCATTTCCGGAATTCAACTACGGAAGTTTGCGCAAACAACCCTTAAGATGGTTTATAAAAAAATCGTTTCAATGGGCTTATAAATTGCTGCCAGTAGATGATTCTTTGATGTTCTCTAACTATAATTATCTGCCAAATGCGATGCATAAAACACAAGGCGTCAAAGCTTTTTTTAAAAATTTAAAAACACCTTTTACTGTTATTCCAAACGGATTTGATACCCAATTTTGGGATGTAAAAAACGCAACTAAAAAATCAAAATCCTTTTTGAGTATTGCTTTTGTAAATGATGACACCCGATTAACACTCAAAGGTTTTGATACCGTTATAAAATTAGCAAGAGATTTTAAAGAAGCATCGTTCACTTTAGTGGGTCTCACCAAACGCTTTGCAAACAGATTAGAGCTGCCAAAGAATGTGAGGGTTTATGAATATTTAAATCCGTCAGAATTAAAAAAAGAAATTGCCAAACACCAATTTTACTTGCAATTATCTTTGTCCGAAGGTTTTCCAAATGCCTTAGCCGAAGCCATGTTAGGCCAATGTATTCCAATTGGTACAGCCGTAGGCGGTATGCCTAAAATAATAGGCAAAACGGGTGTGGTTTTAGAACAACAAAACGATGTTGTCTTACAAGAACAAATTCAGAAATTATTAGACTTATCGGAAGCCGAATTACATACGATGGGACTATCGGCGAAAGCCCAAATAAGCGACAATTTTAGTTTAGAAAAGCGCGCCGAATTGCTATCTTTAACCTTGACAGAAGATTAATCTATGAAAAAGGTGCTTTTAATAACGTATTATTGGCCACCATCAGGTGGGTCTGGCGTGCAGCGTTGGCTAAATTTTACCAAGTATTTAAAAGACTTTGATATTGACCCAGTGGTTTATACCGTTTCAAATCCAAACTACGCTATTCAAGATACTTCTTTGCGTGAACCGGATGGTATAACCGTCATCCGACAACCCATTTGGGAACCTTATAATATGGCTTCTTTCCTTTCGGGGAAAAGTGCCAAACAAACCAGTTCGGGGTTTTTAGAACAATCAAATTCAATTAAGTCAAAGCTTGTAAATTATATCCGTGCCAATTATTTTATTCCAGATGCACGTAAATTTTGGATAAAACCATCGGTAAAATATCTTAAGAAATACCTCCAAGAAAATAATATTGACACCATTATTACATCGGGACCACCGCACAGTTTGCACCTTATCGGATTGGCATTAAAAACCCAATTAAATTTAAAATGGATAGCAGATTTTAGAGATCCTTGGACACAAATCGACTATTTTCATAAATTACCATTTAGCAAATGGGCGCTTCAAAAACAACATCGGTTAGAACAAAAAGTAGTGCAAAATGCCGATAGTATTTTGGTGGTGAGCAGTACTATGAAAGATTTTTACGGGACGTTTAATAAAAATGTGTCGGTTATAACAAACGGGTTTGACAGTGTAACCGAAAAACATGATGTCATTTTAGATGCAGCATTTACAATTACCCATATAGGTTTGCTTAACGCCGATAGAAATCACGCTATATTTTGGCAGGTTTTACGAGAGCTGATTGATGAAAACACCGCCTTTAAAGAATCTGTTCGTGTTAAACTGATTGGCAAAGTGTCTGTTGAAGTCACACAAAGTGTGGCAACATATAACTTAGAATCCTATGTAGATTTTATCGATTATGTGTCGCATGACAAAGTCGCCAAATTACAACAATCGGCACAGGTACTTTTTCTGCCTGTAAATAATGTGCCCAGTGCTAAAGGGATTATTACAGGAAAAATATTTGAATATTTATTGGCCAAACGTCCTATCTTAGCCATTGCACCTGTAAATGGCGATTTGGCTAAAATTATTACCAAAACAAATGCAGGTAAACTTGTGGGTTTTGAAGATAAAAAGAAACTTAAATCGGTTTTAGTTACGTACTTTGAAGCCTATCAAAAAGGAGCTCTGGTTTCTGATGTAAAAGGTTTAGAGGATTATCACGCTAAAAACATCACTAAAAAAATAGCCGAACTCATACAAAAGGTATCATTGAAATGAAAAAAATTGTAAGCATTTTAGGGGCACGACCACAATTTGTAAAAGCTGCTGTTTTAAGTCGCATCATAGCAGAAAAAAACGACATAAAAGAGGTCATTGTGCATACAGGTCAACATTACGATGCCAATATGAGTGACATCTTTTTTGACGATATGCACATTCCTAAACCCAAATATAATTTAAATATAAATGGCTTGGGTCATGGTGCGATGACTGGACAAATGTTGGAGAAAATAGAAGCTATTTTACAGATAGAAAAACCAGATGCTGTAGTGGTTTATGGCGACACAAATTCAACTTTGGCAGGTGCTTTGGCAGCTAAAAAATTACATATAAAAGTGATTCATATTGAGGCGGGTTTGCGCTCTTTTAATATGAAAATGCCCGAAGAAATCAACCGCATTATAACCGACAGAATAGCCGATTTACTCTTGTGTCCCACACAAAAATCCATGGATAATTTGAAAGCAGAAGGCTTTGAAAATATGGATATAGACTTTGTGTTAACTGGCGATATTATGAAAGAAGCGGTTACCTTTTACAGCACGATGGTTGCTGAAAAAGCAACTGTTTTACAACAACAAAAATTAACGCCAGAAGCTTTTGTTTTGGCTACAATACACCGACAAGAAAATACAGATAATCTAGACAATTTAAAAAATATTTTCAAAGCTTTAGACCACATTTCTAAAACCTGTCAGGTTATTTTACCTATCCATCCAAGAACAAAAGGCATACTTGAAAAGCACCATATAAAAACACAAGTGACATTGATAGAACCTGTTGGGTATTTTGATATGTTAGCCCTTTTGCAAAACTGTAAAATGGTAATAACCGATAGTGGTGGCTTGCAAAAAGAAGCTTTTTTTAATCAAAAATTTTGCATTGTTGCACGTACAGAAACCGAATGGGTAGAACTTGTAGATAACGGTTTTGCTAAAATAGCAGGAAGTGATTATGAAAAAATAATGACTTCTTTTAGATTCTTTGATAACAAAGAAAAATCTTTTAGCAAACCTCTGTATGGCGATAAAGTTGGAGAAACTATTTATGCCGAAATTTTAAGAGTGTTAAGCTAATTATAGGAATATCGATTGTGGGAAACCAGTATACTTTTTAGGTTACGCTTATTGGTTAAGATATGATCAGTTTCAATACTGAAACGAGTTCAGCACAGGTTGATTTATATCGTCCGATACCTACCTACGGCAGGCATGAGCGAAGCTAGTTTTTTAATAACAGAAAAGCAATAAAAGCGTAAAGTACTTATTATAAAGTTATTATCTAAAAATTTGAATTATTGAAGTTTTAAGCTTTCTTATCAACTTCTATTTCAATTTCTCGTTAGTCAAAATGTCTTTAACAGCTTGTTGATATGCTTTACGATTGCCAGCTTTCTTTATTTTTTTATACGTTTTTTGAGGATTCGAAAATGACATCGAAAAATATTCCCAGAAACCTAGCATCTTCATTTTTATAGGTACTGGGCCAGATAATGCGGCATCGTATTCATTGTATAGTGTATCGTGAAATTCTCTAAATATTTGCCATCTATTTTGTGGATATTCTAAAGTGTTGCTTTTTATCATGCTTGGTAAAAAGGGATCGGCTATAAGCCCACGTCCAATCATAAAATGATCTATACTAGGAAAACGTTCTTGCATCTCTTTGAATTTGGCTACAGATGTAATATCGCCATTGTAATAAAGTTTGTGTTTGGTGTTTTCAATACAACGTTGAAAGGCGTCTAAATCTACGTTACCTTTATAAAGTTGTTTCCCAATACGCGCATGAATGGCTATGTTTTTTAGAGGATATTTATCTAAGATAGGAAACGTATTTAATATTTCTTCTGAATTTTCATATCCCATTCGCATTTTCATAGAAACAATAACATCAGTTTCATTATGAACACGATTAAGAATATGGTCAATCTTTGTAGGTTCGCAAATAAGCCCAGAACCCATACCTCGTTTTGTAACCATAGGATAGGGACAGCCTAAATTCCAGTTGAGTTCTTTGTATCCTAAATTTTGAATATATTTTACAACAAATAAAAAATCATCAGCATCATTAGTCATTACTTGTGGAATCACATTTAATGTGTTGTTGTTTTCTGGTTGTAAATCGCGTTGGTAAGAAGATTTAATCACTAATTTTTTATCTAAACGAATATAAGGCGCATAAAACGTATCGATACCACCAAAATATTTATGAAATGCATTCCTGAATTTAAAATCAGTAAAGCCTTGTAAAGGAGATGAAAGTAGCGTAATGCTCATAAATTAGATTGTGGTTCAAAGATAGATAAAAGTAGTTGGGTTATATTTAAGACTTTGTGTTAAGAGTTAAATGGTGAAAATTCGCTTAATTTTTTAAAAGAATCCACGTTTAACAACTTTAATAAACGACCCAATATCAGTAGTTAGGACAAAACGGATTTTGGTATTGTAACCATGTTGGGCAAACTCCCAACCATTGTTTGAAAAGACAGGGAAATATGCTTCAAACAAATCGTGCGCAATATTTAAACGAAAGCCTCCATCATATAAAAAATGAACTTTTCTACCATGGTCTTTAACAAGGCCAATGTCACTATAAACTTCTACATAACGCCAAATACTTATGCTTTGGTTGGTTGTTAAAATCCACTCATTGGCAAAATTATGAGAGAGTTTAGATTTAAAACCGCCTTCGTTTATAATTATTTGTTGACTTAAAAAGCCTGAATTTTCTGAACGACCTAAGTAATTATAGTCAAAAAGATAATCGGTAGGTTTGTCTAAAGCAAAACTAAAAAAATCGCCATCGGTTTTGTTATTTATAAAAGTACCTGCAAAAACCCTAAAGTCAATTTGTCTGTCTTTATCCGTTAAGATGCGGTACCTATAATCGAACGAAATTTTACTAAAATGTTTATCAAATTGAAGGTCGAAATTATACCTAATATCTCTTACAATATCTGGTTTGCTATAGGCATATCTCAAGTTTAAAATTGCATAGTTAGTAATATCGTTTGGATCTGATAAAAGATTTTTCTCTCGGTTAACCGATACATATCTAAGCATTAAACCTTTGCCGCCAACATCTCTCAAACTTTTTCGTTTAAACTGAAGACTCACAAAAGGTGATAATTTATTAAACAATAAATCTGGCGCATAATGAAAACTACTTCCAGATATACCACCGCTAATTTGATAAATGCTAGAATTTTCTGGCAAATAATTATAAAGTGCAGAAAAAGACCCTGTAACAGATGAACTTTTAAAACCGTAAGTAGGGGTTATTTTATAATGAAATTTCTTTTTTAAAAAAGTTTCATTATAAATTCTAGGACCAAATAAAAAGCCATCATAAAAATTATAATTGCCATAAACATTATAAAAAACCTGATTGTAATTAGGGTCTTCTATATCTTTTAAAAACCTAAATTGAAGAGGTCTGTTAAAAAGTTTATTCTTAGGGTTTTTCCAATTATTCCGTAAATTGAATTCTGGATAAATATATTCGTAATTTAAAACAAGCTTATCAATATTATTTTTTGGAATATTAACTGTAAAAGTAGAGTCAATATTAGAAAACCATTTTTTGTAATGGATGGTTTTATTTTTAAGACCATATAATGCTACAGGTGTGGTGATGTTTCGTTTGTTTTTTATCGTAACAGCAATAGAATCGTTATTTATTTTGGCTTTGGTTATGGTATAATCTATTTTCTTTTTGGTGTGGATGTAATCGTTAAAAAACCAAGAGACATCTTTGGTTGTATTGCTTTTAAGCATTCTTTCGAAATCGTGACTTGACACTTTTTTAAGATTATACTCTTTATAAAAATCAGAAATTGTATGGCCTAAAACGGAATCGCCTATAACAGCGTTTAAATATTTTAAACCCATACCGGCTTTGTATTTGTTGACAATTTTTCGATTAAAATTCGATAAAGAATCGGCACGGGTAGTCAGAGCCTGATCTAAATTTTTTCTGGCTGAAAACTGATAAACAAAGGGATATTTTTCGTTAAAATTTAGTTTAGCGATATTGAAATTTTTGAGTCCCCAAAGTTTTGAAAGATTGCCTATGGCTTTAACATCTTTATAATAAGTATCCACATATTGCATCATTAAATAAGTTTGCAAGCCGTCTGCTAACCAGGCATCTTCTCGTAAATTAAAAAGAAAACTGCGGTCAATAAATTTTTCTGTTAATGCTTTAAACATTTTAATGTCCCATTCAAATACATCGCTAAATGGATGCAATGATTTTGGTAGCTGATTAAATCCGTAAACGGGATTTTTATTATAGGCGGCTTCTGTCAATACAATTTTAGGATAGGGGTATGTCCCTAAATTTTCTTTTATAAATGCAATAGCCCTGTTTAATATTTGATCTTTTAATTTTTTATCTAGATTGGCACTCTGAATATCAGTAAAAACATCGACATCAGAAGTAACATATTTTTCGAAATTGGTATCAATGCGTAAATAAATTTCGGCATCGTTTGTTGTATTGCAATGCATCTTATAATGGACTTTGTCTTTAACTATATGTGCGTCAGAGATAAGTAAATTTGAAGTTAAGGTATATATAGAAGGAGCTGCAAAAGAAACTTCGTAAGTATAAGGCATGCTATACATATCGTCCAAATTGATATTTTGCATGGTTTTCCATGTGCCATTTTCGTAAACAGCAGGAATAAGATACCAATATTTTAAATAGAAATTATTTGGGCTGGCGCCATATCCGGTAAACGAAATATCGGGAAGCTTGACTTTATATGTAGCCACAATTTTTACACCTTTGGTGGGTGCTAAAGGATTACTAAGTTCAATTTTTATAATATCAGACTTATCTTCTGGATTATAAAACTTAACCTGATCATAATCGGCTTGAACACTTATTATTTTTGTGTAGCCTCTGCGTTGTATTTTGGCAAAATGTAACTGCCTGTCATAATCATCTAAAAGGCGTTTTGCCAAAGTGGTATGTCGGTCTTTAAAACTATTGGGCCAATCGTGTAGGTAAATAGACCTAAGCGTATCTTTAGAAGTATTGATATAGTTAATTTCTTGTTGTATATTAATTATATGAGTTGTAGCATTTAAATGCGCATCTATTTTAATGGTATTATCTTGAGCGGCACATTGCAGGGCAACAAAACACAAAAGGATAAAATAAGTAAAGTCCTTTTTCATCAAGGTAATTTAATAAATTTTAAGGGTTTAATAGATGACAAATCATCTATTTTTAAATAATATACACCCGGTTTTAAGTTGCTTAAATTGTATTTCAATGTCTTGGATGTTCCTGTTGTTTTATTAAATACCACTTGCCCTAATTGATTGTATATTTTTATATTCTTAGCTTCAAAATTAGAATTTATTTGTAATTCTAACCAATCAGTTATTAAATTTCCTTTGATAAAATTAACAGATGACACAAGTGTTTGACTGTTTATAGCCAAAGTATTTTCTGGTGTTTCAAGTTCCATTACAACGGGTAAATGGTCGCTCATATTGTATAAATCATTTCGGATGGATTGCGAATAGGTTCCGGTACAGCTTGTGTTATTGATTGATTTATTGTAGCAATTGCCATTATTGCCAAACGCTTTATAAGTGTTAGTTACATAATGCAAATCAGTGCTTGTTTGAAGATTTTGCGACATCAGAATAAAATCAAAACGATCATCTAAGTAGCCACCAGCGCCAAAAAAATTACCTAATCCATCGGTAAAAGAACTATTTCTGGTAGATTGTGTGTGGATATCTGTAAATGAAGAATTGTCACTCCAACTACCAGGTCTGTTTATTGGGTCAACCATTACAATGGCATTTGTTACATCTAACAATCTTTGATAGGCTTGTTCAGTGCTTGTATATAAGTTAAAATCACCGCCAAAAAGGACAAAATGATTATTGGGGATGTGTGTTAAAGCATCGGTAAAATCGGTTACCATTCCAAACCGCGAAAGTTCATTTGAAGTACCTGTTGATGATTTTAAATGCGCCACAAATACCTCTAAATAAATAGGATTTGTAGCCGAATTTTCGGTCTTTAGTTTAAACGTATAATGGTTGATATCTCTTACCCCTGTTGGGATTTCAGCTTGTGCTGTAAGCAATAATTTCTGACTGTTATAAAATACCAATTGTTGTAAATCTTGATAACTGCTAGAGGTGTTAGCTACAAAAGCAGCACGTGTATAACGGTTATCTGGTGTTTGTAAAGCAGTGTTTAAAATTGAATTGGCAGCATCTTCTGAGCCTAATTCGCATACCATAAAAATATCTGGCTTAATATTGTCTAAAATATTTTTCAAATAAGGCAAACGATCGTTTGGAAGTGGTATTGGGAAATCAAGTAAATTATATGACATTACCTTGATATTGGTTTGAGAAAAAGAGAATACCGCTAATAAGAAAAAAATAAAAAAAAAGATTTTTTTCAAAACGAGGTTTTTAAAAATTAGGTTTTAAACTATAAACCGAATAGAATTCTTTAAAAATAGTGACAGTTTCATCTGCAGTATCTACAATTTTAAACAAGTCTAAGTTTTCTGGGCTAACAGTTTTGTGTTTTTTGATTAATGTGCTTTTAATCCAGTCTAATAAACCACCCCAAAACTCAGTACCAACTAAAACTATAGGAAATTTACCAATTTTATGTGTTTGAATTAAAGTAATGGCTTCAAAAAGTTCGTCTAAAGTGCCAAAGCCACCGGGCATTACAACAAAGCCTTGAGAGTATTTTACAAACATCACTTTTCTAACAAAAAAATAATCGAATTCTAAGTTTTTGTCTTTATCAATATACGGATTAAAATGTTGCTCAAAAGGCAACTCAATATTTAAGCCTACAGAAACGCCTTTGCCACGATGTGCTCCTTTATTACCTGCTTCCATAATACCAGGGCCTCCTCCGGTAACAACACCAAAACCATTTTGGGTCAATTTAAAAGCAATTTCTTCGGCAAGTATATAATTAAAATCTTCTGGCTTTGTTCGTGCCGATCCAAAAATACTCACACAAGGACCAATGCGGCTTAACTGTTCATAGCCATTAACAAACTCGGCCATAATTTTAAAAATAGCCCAAGAATCGTTGGTTTTTATTTCATTCCACGTTTTTTGCTTAAGCTTATCTAATATTTTTTTATCTTCTTTAGGACTCATAATCAATTGATGATTTAGGAACAATAAAAATGCTTGCTAAATTAATTCTTTTTTAAGGAAATGCGAAGTGTAGCCTTTGTTAAAGTTTGCTAAATTTTCTGGTGTGCCCTCAAATAAAACTTCACCTCCTTTTTTACCGCCTTCTAAACCGATGTCAATTACATGATCTGCCAATTTAACAACATCTAAATTATGTTCGATGATAATAACAGTATTGCCTCTATCGGTTAATTTATTTAAAACTTTCATCAAGACATTGATGTCTTCAAAATGAAGACCGGTTGTGGGTTCATCTAAGATATAAAATGTGCTTCCAGTATCTTTTTTAGAAAGTTCCGAGGCTAATTTTATGCGCTGTGCCTCACCACCAGAAAGGGTCGTAGAAGGTTGTCCTAAAGTAATATATCCCAAACCAACATCTTTAATGGTTTTTAATTTTTTATAAATTTTTGGAATAGATTCAAAAAAGGCCACACTTTCGTTAATGGTCATATTCAAAACATCTGATATAGATTTTCCTTTATAACGCACTTCTAAGGTTTCTCTGTTAAAACGTTTTCCTTGACAGGTTTCGCATTCAACTTGAACATCGGGTAAAAAATTCATTTCAATAACGCGCACACCACCACCTTGGCAGGTTTCGCAGCGCCCTCCTTTAACATTAAACGAAAAGCGTCCGGCTTTATAGCCACGGATAGCAGATTCTGGTGTCTTTGCAAACAAAGTTCTTATTTCGCTAAAAACACCTGTATAAGTAGCTGGATTTGAGCGTGGTGTTCTGCCTATAGCCGATTGGTCTATATCTATAACTTTATCTATATGTTCTAAACCTTCAATGCTTTTATAAGGCAATGGTTTTTTAACCGCTTTATAAATATGATGATTTAAAATAGGGTATAAGGTCTCGTTAATAAGTGTCGATTTGCCACTTCCAGAAACCCCTGTAACGCAAATCATAACACCTAAGGGAAAAGTAACCGACACATTTTTTAAATTATTGCCGCGAGCGCCTTTTAAAGAAATCGTGTTGCCATTACCCTGACGTCTTTTTGTGGGTGTCTCAATTTTTTTCCTACCACTAAGATAATCGCCCGTTAAAGTGTTTTGTTCTAAAAGCATTTCGGGAGTTCCCGCACTTATTATTTCGCCACCATATTTTCCGGCGTGTGGACCGATGTCAAGAACAAAATCGGCACTCATAATCATGGCAGTATCGTGTTCTACCACAATAACCGAATTGCCTAAATCGCGTAATTTCACTAAAGAATCAATCAATTTCTGATTGTCGCGTTGATGCAAACCAATACTTGGCTCATCTAAAATATAAAGCACACCTACAAGCTGAGAACCAATTTGTGTGGCTAATCTAATACGTTGTGCCTCGCCACCCGAAAGCGATTTTGCACTTCTGTCTAAAGCCAAATAAGATAAGCCAACATCCAATAAAAAAGAAATACGCGTTTTTATTTCTTTAATAATTTCATCGGCAATTTTATGTTGTGTTTGGGTGAGTTTTTTGTCAATCTTATCGAACCAATCTGACAAATCTTGAATGTCTAATTGTACAAGATTTGAAATTGTTTTACCTGCCACTTTAAAATAGAGAGATTCCTTTTTAAGACGATTGCCATGACATTCTGGACAAGTAATATCATCCATAAAGTTTTTTGCCCATCTTTTTATAGAAGTTGATTCGCTATTAAAATATTGCTGTTCTATAAAATTGATAATCCCCTCGAAATCTATATTATAATTCCTAGTGATACCTAAGGCTTTAGATGCGATTTCAAATTTATCTTGGCCTCCGTAAAGGATGATTTCTAAAGCCTTTTTAGGGATTTCAGAAATAGGGTCGGATAATTGAAAATTATAGCGTTCAGAAATTAAGAGCAATTGTTTAAAAATCCATGACGATTTATATTCGCCTAAAGGCGCAAAGCCACCTTTTTTAATCGATATAGTATCGTCTGGAATAACTTTTTTAAGATTGACCTTTGGCAGTATTCCCAAACCATTACAAGTATCGCAAGCCCCTTTGGGAGAATTAAACGAAAACGAATTTGGTTCTGGTTTGGCATAAGAAATACCAGAATCTTGGCACATCAAATTGCGGCTAAAATACCGAGGCGTTCCTTCTTTGTCTTCTAGAACTATAAGGGTATCGTCGCCGTGATACATGGCTGTTTTTAGAGATTCTGTAAGCCGTTTCTCATTTTTATCAGAAATGTTAATTTGATCGATAACAATTTCTATATCGTGCATTTTATAGCGGTCTAATTTTAACCCTTTTGTTATTTCGGTAACGTCGCCGTCAATGCGCACATAAATAAATCCTTGTTTGGCAATGCGTTCAAAAAGCTCGCGGTAATGTCCTTTTCTAGATTTGATAACAGGCGCTAAAATAAAAACCTTCTTTGTGTCAAAATCCTTTAAAATAATCTCTTTAATCTGATCGTCAGAATAGCTCACCATTTTTTTATTGGTAACATACGAGTGTGCTTCGCCTGCTTTTGCGTATAAAAGTCGGAGAAAATCGTAAACTTCGGTAATGGTACCAACAGTAGAACGTGGACTTTTACTTGTGGTTTTTTGCTCAATAGCAATAACAGGAGAAAGGCCATTAATTTTATCGACATCTGGACGTTCTAAACCGCCTAAAAATTGACGGGCATAAGCCGAAAAAGTTTCGATATAACGCCGCTGTCCTTCAGCATAAATAGTATCAAAAGCCAAAGATGATTTCCCACTCCCACTCAAACCTGTAATAACTACAAGCTGCTCTCGGGGAATGGTAACATCAATGTTCTTAAGATTATGAACACGTGCGCCAAAGATTTCTATATTTCCTACCTTGTCTGACAAAATTTTTCAAAAACGCCAAAGATAACCAATTAGCTTTAAAATTTATAATACATATAGCTTGTAATTCTAAAAAATAGTAAATTGCAACAAAATAGGAGTTACCTTAAAATGATTCATACTGTTAGACATTTTTTTGAAAAAAGAGGCTTTGCTGTATCCTCAAGATTTGCAGATAAATTAGGGATTAGTGCAACAAATGTGCGTTTGTTTTTCATATACATTTCTTTTATTACACTAGGATTTTCGTTTGGCTTGTATTTAACGCTTGCTTTTATTTTACGTTTAAAAGATATGTTTTATACCAAACGCAGTTCTGTTTTTGATTTATGATAATAGTAAATAA
>JABMNH010000017.1 GCA_013205245.1 Flavobacteriales bacterium
AAGTTAACTTTCCGATATTTGTTAACTGTTGCACTTATTAATTGAACTTAGTAAATAATAAGCTTTCTCTCTTCTTCTTTTAAGTTTTTTTTGTAAATTTATTATTCCTAGTTGCTTATAATTTTTTTTATGAAAAACACCATAGCAGAACGCATTTACGATTTCTTAAAAAACTTCCCGCCTTTTGATGTTTTAGAAAAAGAGCAGTTGTTAAAAATCGCTTCTCAAGTTAAGGTAACTTACTTAGAGAAAGATACTTTTATTTTTAGACAAGCAGAAAATCCAGGAGAAAATTTCTATGTCGTTAAAGATGGCGCCATCGGTTTAACCAGAATTATGGATGGCGAAGAAATATTAGTTGACATTTGCGACGAAGGTGATATTTTTGGTTTGCGTTCACCCATCCAAAACAATAATTATTTATTAAATGCCAAGTCAAAGGAGGAGTCTATTTTATATGCCATTTCTGTAGATATTTTAAAAGAAATAATTGAAACCAATGACAGTGCCCATAAATTTTTAATTGCAAGTTATTCTACAAATATTAGGGCACCTTACGCCAACGGCTCAAATGCGCAGTTATTTGCAAATGAAGATGTGTTACTATCAAATAAATCTAATTTATCAGATATCCAAACGGCAAAATACAGCAAACACCCTGTAACCTGCCTACCAACTACTACAATACAAGAAGCTGCACAAATTATGTGCACAAAAAGAGTAGGCTCTATTCTAATTGTAAAAAATAAAAAACCTGTTGGCATTATAACTGATAAAGATTTACGTATAAAAATTGCCACAGGATTAATATCTATCGGCAAAAATGTTACAGAAATCATGTCGTCGCCAGTGATAACAGCTCCCGAAAAAATTACTGTGGCCGAAGCGCAAATTTCTATGATAAAAAATAAAATAACACATTTGTGTATTACAAAAGATGGGACGCCAAATTCTGAATTAATTGGGCTTTTATCTGAACATGATATTGTTGTTTTACATGGCAATAATCCTTCTGTTTTGGTAAAAGAATTAAAGCGCGCTAAAGATGTAAATACCCTAAAATACATACGCGATAAAACTTCTGATTTATTAAACGGCTATATAGAACAAAATATTCCCATCATATTTGTTTCTAAAATAATATCAGAAATAAACGACGCTATCATTATTAAAGCCATTGAATTTTCACTTAACGAGATGGAAAATCAGCCACCCGTTAAATTTGGATGGCTCACTTTAGGAAGCCAAGGAAGAAAAGAACAACTCTTAATTACAGATCAAGATAATGCTTTGATTTTTGAGGATGTCCCTACAAAAGATTATAAAAAAACGAAAAATTATTTTTTAAAACTTGCTAAAAGTGTTACAGATAAGCTTCATATTATTGGTTACGATTATTGCCCTGCCGATATGATGGCAAGCAACCCTAAATGGTGTTTGTCATCAACCGAATGGAAAAACCAGTTTAACGCATGGATTACACAACCAACCGAAAAAGCCATTATGATGTGTACCATCTTTTTTGATTACACTTTGCTTTATGGCGACACAAATTTGGTTAGTAATATGACCGAAAGTATTTTTAAATCTATTGATAGTTTTGATATTTTTTTAAATTTTTTAGCAAAAAACGCCTTGTTAAGTAAACCACCTTTAAGCTTTTTTAGACAATTTGTGGTAGAGCATGATGGCGAAAATAAAGATCAATTCGATTTAAAAAGCCGGGCCTTAATGCCTTTAACCGATGCCGCACGTGTGCTTACTTTGGCACATAACATTAAAGATGTTAACAACACTATTTTAAGATTTCAAGATTTGGCAGAAGCTGAACCTAACAATAAAGAACTCTATCTATCATGTATAGATTCTTTTAAAATATTGTTGCGTTACCGAACCAAACAAGGCATAAAACACAACGATTCTGGAAGGTATGTAGGTTTAAATAATTTAAGTAAAGCTGAAAAATTAAAATTAAAAGGTTGTTTTAAACCCATTAAAGACATCCAAGATTTATTAAGTGTTCGTTATAATTTGGCACAACTATCGTGATGTTTTCTTGGTTTAAATATAAAAAATCGCCTGATTTTTGGAAAGACTATCTAGAAACATTTAAAACAGAGCAACCTAAAAGTATTCTAAATACCAGATTTGTAATTTTTGACACAGAAACCACAGGTTTAGACACTTCTTTAGATAAAATACTTTCCATCGGGGCTATTGGTGTTAAAAACAATATTATTGATGTGGCCGATAGTTTAGAAATCTATTTAAAGCAAGAAGCTTTTAATGCGGGTACCGTAGAAATTCATGGCATATTAAAGGAGGGTTCTCTTACTAAAATATCTGAAGCCGAAGCTATAGAAGCATTTATAAACTACATAGGTAATTCAGTTTTAATAGCACATCACACGGCTTTTGATATTGACATGATCAACAACGCTTTAAAAAGATTACATCTTAAAAAATTAAAAAACAAAACCATTGATACAGGCATTCTTTATAAAAAATTGGAAGGTAAAAAAGACAATCATTTTTCTTTAGACGTTTTATGTAAAGAATTAAACATCCCACAACATGACAGACATACCGCTTCTGGCGATGCTTATATTACGGCTCAGTTGTTTTTAAAAATAGTTTCTAAACTAAAACAGGAGCGCAATTTACATTACTCAGATTTGTTTAGAAATGGCGATAAAAAGGGCTTACTTTAAAAAAAGCACTCTCAAATTTGAGAGTGCTTTTACTTAATTTAATGGGAGAGATTAATTATTTATTTCACCAATGAACCTTCCATAATAGCCGCAACCACATCTGGATTTAACAAGGTAGAAATATCACCTAAATTTGATGTTTCGTTTTCGGCAATCTTACGTAATATACGTCTCATAATTTTACCAGAACGTGTTTTAGGCAAGCCCGGAACAAACTGAATTTTATCTAATTTTGCAATATGTCCAATTGTACGTGCTATTAAATCATTAATTTCTTTTCTTAAAATATCTTCATTATCTGGAACATCGTAAAGAATTACATAAGCATACAAAGCGTTTCCTTTTATAGCATGAGGATAACCCACAATAGCCGATTCTACAACATTACTATGTTCGTTAATAATGTTTTCTATAGGAGCTGTTCCTAAATTATGACCAGAAACAATAACCACATCATCAACACGGCCTGTAATGCGATAATTTCCTTCTAGATCTCTAAAGGCGCCATCTCCCGTAAAATATTTTCCAGGGAAAGCTGAAAAATAGGTTTTTTTGTAACGCTCATGATCGCCATAAATAGTACGTGCCATAGATGGCCACGGATATTTAATACACAAACTGCCATCACTAGGATTTGTATTTTGCTCGGCACCTTCGCCATCAACCAAACATGGTTGTACTCCTGGCATTGGGCGTGTTGCAAAAGTTGGTTTTGTTGGCGTAACACCTCCTAAAGGCGAAATCATAATACTGCCTGTTTCGGTTTGCCACCACGTATCTACAATTGGCGATTTTTGTTTGCCAATTTTTTCATCATACCAGTGCCAAGCTTCTTCGTTTATAGGCTCGCCTACGGTACCAAGAATTTTTATAGAACTCAAATCGTTCTTTTCTGTAAACGCATTTCCTTGTGCTGCCAAAGCACGGATAGCTGTTGGCGCCGTGTAAAACTGGTTCACTTTATATTTCTCTACAATAGCCCAAAAACGGCTATAATCTGGATAAGATGGAATACCTTCAAACATTAATGTGGTTGCACCAGCTGCCAAAGGTCCGTAAACAATATAAGAATGTCCGGTAATCCAACCAATATCAGCTGTACAGAAATAAATATCGCCGTGTTGGTATTGGAAAACATTTTTAAAACTGTGCGTTGTCTGAACCATATATCCACCACAGGTATGTACCATGCCTTTTGGTTTTCCGGTTGAACCGGATGTGTATAAAATAAATAGCACGTCTTCTGCATCCATTATTTCGGCGGGACAATTCACATCAGCTGTAGCTAATTCGTCATGCCACCAAACATCGCGTCCAGACTTCATGGTCACATCAGAATTGATGCGTTTTAAAACGATAGAGGTTTCGATGGTTGGACAGGTTTCTAAAGCTTCATCGGCAATAACTTTTAAATCTACCATCTTACTACCACGGTAAACGCCATCGGCAGTTAACAACACTTTACATTGCGAATCGTTTATTCTAGTTGAAAGTGCTACGGCCGAGAATCCCGCAAAAACAACGGAATGAACGGCGCCTATACGGGCGCATGCCAACACGGCAATGGCCAATTCTGGTACCATTTGCATATACAAACACACACGATCTCCTTTAACAACACCTCTGCTTTTAAGAACATTAGAGAATTTATTTACCTCTACAGCAAGCTCGTTATAGGTTAAAATTCTATTGGCTTCGTTAGGATCGTTAGGCTCCCAAATGATGGCTTTTTCATTACCACGTTTTTCTAAATGACGGTCTATACAGTTTTCTGTAATATTTAATTTAGCCCCTTTAAACCACTCAAATTTCGGTGTTTCCCAGTTGTATTCAACAACTTTATCCCATTTTTTACGCCATGTAAAAGTATCTGCAATTTGAGCCCAATAACCTTCGGGGTCATTCACACTATGCTGATAAGATTTGTAATATTTAATAAACGAATCAATTCTTAAATCTTCGAGTGTTTGTTTTTCTTTTTCTTCAAGATGTACAAACACGCCAATTTTATGAAGCTTGTATTCGTGAATGATTTCTGTAATAATTTCTGGATCATCTATAGTTGAAGGAATTGTGTAGGCAACCCCATCGGCTATATTCCGTAACAGCTTACGTAAAATCTTACCCGAACGTGTTTTTGGCAAGCGTTTAACAATCATTACTTTTTTTAATGAAGCAACGGGCCCTATAACTTTTCTAACTTCTTGAACGATGTCATGTTCTAATTCGAAACCAGACACATAATCGCCCGATTTAAGGACAGCTAAAGCCAAAGGTACTTGACCTTTTAGTTGGTCTTCGATACCAAAAACGGCACACTCTGCAACAGAAGGATTTGAAGAAACCACTTCTTCCATTTCTGCAGTAGATAATCTGTGACCAGCTACATTTATAACATCATCTACACGACCCGTAATAAATACATAACCATCATCATCAATATAACCACCATCGCCAGATAAATAATAACCATCAAATCGTTTCAAATAGCCATCAATATAACGTTGGGTATTGCCCCAAATATTAAATAAATTTCCTGGAGGCAATGGTAATTTTACAACCACCAAACCTTCCTCGTTTACACCGAGTTGGTTGCCATTATTATCGAGTACTTGAATATCGTAACCACACACAGGTTTTGCCGCAGAACCTGGTTTTACAGGTAAAGCTTCAACACCCATCATGTTAGATATCATCGGCCAACCAGATTCGGTTTGCCACCAATGATCAATTACTGGAATTCCTAAATTATCTTCTAACCAATGAAGTGTAGCAGCATCGCAACGTTCTCCAGCCAAGAACTGATATTTTAGACAACTCAAATCGTAATTTTTCATCAATAAACCATCTGGATCTTCTTTTTTTATGGCGCGAATGGCTGTTGGTGCGGTAAACATAACTTTGACATTATTTTCACTAATAATACGCCAAAATGTACTTGCGTCTGGTGTTCTAATTGGTTTTCCTTCAAAAATAATGGTTGTGTTTCTATTTAATAAAGGCCCGTAAACTATATAACTGTGACCAACAACCCAACCCACATCTGAGGCTGCCCAATAAGTATCGCCCTCTTCTACACCATAAATATTTTTCATTGAATATTTTAGCGCTACAGCATAACCACCCGTATCTCGTAAAATACCTTTTGGTTTTCCGGTGGTACCCGATGTGTATAAAATATAAAGTGGATCTGTTGAAGACATCTCAACACATGCCGCTGGTTCTGACTTTTTAACCAACTTTTTGTAACTTACATAGCGTTCTGTTTTATTATTAATAGCGCCCAAATTACGTTGGTAAACGATTACTTTTTCTGGTTTATGAGTTGCCAATTTTACAGCTTCATCTACCAAAGGTTTGTAAGCTATAAGCCTATCTACTTCCATTCCAGAAGTGGCGGTAATAATAACTTTTGGTTTACAATCGTCTATTCTAATGGCTAATTCGTTTGGTGCAAAACCACCAAAAACCACAGAATGTATGGCACCAATACGTGCGCATGCCAACATACTAAAGGCAGTATGTGGAATCATTGGCATATAAATAATAACTGTATCTCCTTTTTTAACCCCTAAATCTCGAAGGCCTCCAGCTAGTTTTTCTACTTTTCTTTTTACCTCGTTAAAAGTGTATTTTATTTTTTGTTGCGTAACGGGAGAATCATAAATAATGGCAACTTGTTCTCCAAAGCCATCTTCAACATGTTTATCTACGGCTAAATAACAAATATTTAATGTTCCATCTGCAAACCAACGGTCGAATCCGTTTTCATCTTTAGATAAAATAGTTGTCGGTTTTTTATACCATTTTAAGCTGTTAGCTTGTTCTCCCCAAAATTCTTTAGGGTTTTCTATACTGTTATTATAATTTTCTTGATAAGTCATAGCATTTATTTTTTTTTGTTATTATGTAAGCCAAACCAATTTGGATTTAAAAATTTTATTTTTATCAATGCCCAAATAAATAAGAGGGCGAATAATCCCAAAAAAATTGAGATTAAAAAGTTGCCATTTAATGCTGGTTCGTAATAAAACCTGGCATATAGTGTAACTACTATATAGATTGTTATAAAAATATCTGACGCTAAATTTCCTAATTTAATCTTCATAAGCTTATTTTTTATTTAAAAGTTCATTTACTTCAATTACTAATTTTTTGGTTGAAAAAGGTTTTGGTATGTATTTATTTGCCCCTAGTTTTAATCCTAATTCTATATCGGATGTTTTATTTTTTGCCGATAGAATTATGACTTTTATTTTAGCTAAGGCATCATTACTTTTTAAATGATTAAGTACTTGATAACCGTCTACATTTGGCATCATTATATCTAGTAAAATAATATCTGGAATCGTATTCTCTACAATTTCAATCGCTTCTGCACCATCGCGAGCTATAAATATTTCGAAATTTTCTTTCTTAAAAATATACTCTAATGACATCACTATGTTAGGTTCATCATCTACTATTAATAGCTTTTTCATACTAATTTGTATTTAATGGTAATGTAAATGTTAAGCGCGCGCCTCCTTGGGGTTCAATATTTTCTGCCCAAATCTTACCGTTATGGCTTTCTATAATTTGTTTACTTATAGCCAAACCCAATCCGCTGCCAGCTGGTTTTAAAATAGTTTGATTTTTAGCTTGGTAAAATTTATTAAATATAAAAATAAGCTCATCGCTGTTTATTCCTTTGCCGTTATCTTCTACTGATACTTTTAAGTTGTCTTTAACCAGATAGGTATAAATTGAAACAATGCCGCCTTCTTCATCAGAAAATTTAATAGCATTCGATAAAAAATTAATGATTACTTGTTCAATTCTGTCATCATCATAAAACAATTCGGCATCTTTAACACCTTTATCATTGATGATGATGCCATTATTAATGGCTAATTGACGTACGGCATCAATAGATTTTTGAATTGTATTTTTGATCGAATTTTCTTGTAAGTCTAATTTTTCTTTACCTGTAGCTAATTTTTCTAAATCTAAAATATTATTTATGAGTCTGCTAACGCGCTCACTCTCACTCAATATACTTGTTAAAAATTTCTTTTTTGTTGGAGGGTCTATATCATCGTCATCAAGTAAAATTTCTGACAATGCCCTTATTGATGTGATGGGCGTTTTGAGTTCATGAGAAACGGTATCTAAAAATTCATTTTTTTGTTTGTCGCGTTCTTTGAGTTCTTTATTAGATTCTTTGGCTTTTTGAGTTTCGTCTAAAATATTCAAAACCTCTAACAAACTAATTTCTTCTTCTTTTACAACCGAAGAAATTAAAATTCTAGAAGAAGCACTGCCAATACTTCCTGTCAATAATTTTTCTGAGAAATTTACCAATCGCGCATCAGCATATTGCGTATTTTTATCAATATTATATTTCATAAAAAATAAATTCATAGCACGCTCGGTTCTTTGCTCTCCTAAAAAACGTGCCAAAACTTTTCTTATATCACGCACATAAGCTTCGCCTTTCCAAACATAAGCATCTTCGTGTAATGCAGCATATTTGCTACTATCTACAAACATTTCGGCAAAATTACGTTCTCTATAACTTCCTATAATATTTACAGAAATTAAGACATAAGTAATAATGTTAAAAAACATACTCCAAAAAAAAGCATGTGGTACAGGTTCAAGTAATTGTAATCCGAAAAGCTCATAAGGTTTTAAAATTTGAATGCCGAATAAACCTTCATTTACAAATGTAGATGTGATAATTTCTGAATCTACTATAAAAGGCATGACCAAAGTATAGAGCGTTACTAAAAATCCGATAATAATTCCATATTTGGCGCCTTTCGATGAGCCTCTTCGCCAAAATAAACCACCAAAAAAAGATGGCGCCAATTGGGCAATCATCACAAAAGAAATCAAACCAATAGACACTAAAGAATGGTCTAAGGTGAAAGTTTTATAGAAAAAATAGGCCACTATAATTAATGAAAATATTGAAATGCGTCTGATGCTTTTAATAGATTCATTATTTTTTTCTGACTCGCCTTTACTGTATTTTCTTAAGAAACCATAGGGTATAATTAAGTTATTACTCAGCATGGTTGACAATGCCAAAGTTGACACAACTACCATAGATATGGCCGCAGAAAAACCACCTAAAAATCCTATAAGTGCTAAAGAACTGTGGTTGTTAAAAAGAGGTAACATTAAGGTATATAAATCGCCATCAATTTGTTGATTTTGGAAAACAACATTGCCTCCCCAAGCGATAAATATGACAAATACATTGAATAGCAACAAATACAAAGGGAACAACCAAATGACCTTTTTTAAGTATTTTTCGCGTTCATTTTCTACTACAGTTACTTGAAATTGTCTTGGTAGTAGCATAATAGCTATCATTGATAGAATGCTTAAAAAGAACCAATTTACACCGCCTTCTACACCATTAATACTTTGCTGATTTTTAAAATCGGGTAATAAAGACGCTTGTTTATAAATATCAGAAGGGCCATCAAATAAATAAAAAGTGACATAAATGCCAATAATTAAAAAGAAAAATAGTTTAATAATAGATTCTAAAGCAACAGCTGTAATAATGCCTTTATGACGCTCTGTAGCATCTGTGTGCTGGGTGCCAAAAAATGCTGCAAAAACAGCTAATAAAATGGCAATATAAAAAGTAGTATCATTTATAATAGAATTTGAACTCATATTGTGATTGGTAATCACATTAAAAGTTTCTGAAATTGCTTTTAATTGTAATGAAATATAGGGTACAATTGCCACCACACAAATGATAGTAACCAAAGCACCTAAAAACCGATCGTTACCATAGCGGAGTGAAATAAAATCGGCTAAAGAAGATATTTTATTTCCTTTGGCAATTCTAAAAATTTTCTTCATTAAAATTATCCAAGCTGGAATAATAATAACAGGCCCTAAATAAATTGTAAGAAATTTTAACCCCGAAGTTGTTGCTAGACCAACACTGCCATAATATGTCCAAGCCGTACAATAAACGGCTAATGAAAGTGTGTAAATATATGGGTTGTTAACCCACTTGCTTTTAGAATTCTTTTCGGCCCAATACGCCACATAAAAAATTACGGAGAGGTAAATTACTATTACAGATATGACTAAAAAGCTACTCATGGTATTTCTTTAGAATAACATATGATGTAATAATACTTACTATCCAAACAAAAAATATATAGAAATATATTAGAGGAAAACCTATAAAACTTATATCCTTATTAAAAATTAATAATATAGGGATATTAAACAAAATTAATAGCAGTACTGATAGTACAATTAACTTTTGTTGATGTCTTAGTTTCACGTCTTTAAAATTTTATAATTAGGAGTTGTAATTTATTATAAAATTTGATAAAATGCATTTTTTATAAACACATTCTTTTTAATAAATATTTCAAGTAATTAAAAAAAAACAGCACTATGTAAAATAGTGCTGTTTAATTACTAACCATTATCTAATTTGTTTCTCCTGCTTTAGAAGGTATTCTGATATGATCTACAATATCTTGAATCTCTTGAGGAGGTTCTGGTGTAAATTTTTGTACAATGATAGAAACTGTAAAGTTTACTAACATGGCAACAGTACCAAATCCTTCTGGAGAAATTCCAAACCACCAATCGGCTTTAAGAGCACCAACAGCTTCTTTTCCACCATCAAATAAGCCAAACTTAAATTTAAGCATGTACCAAACCATTAATGATAAACCTACAATCATACCCGAAACAGCACCTTCTTTGTTCATTTTTTTATAAAATATACCCAAAACAATGGCTGGGAAGAATGAAGCGGCAGCCAAACCAAAGGCTAATGCTACCACGGCGGCGACAAATCCAGGCGGATGAATACCGAAATAACCAGCAATAAGTACAGCAACACCAGCACTTAAACGTGCAGCAATTAACTCACTTCTTTCTGAAATGTCTGGCTTGATTATTTTCTTAATTAAATCGTGTGATATAGAAGCTGCAATTACCAATAACAAACCAGCTGCTGTTGATAATGCTGCGGCTAATCCACCTGCACCAACTAAAGCAACTACCCAGTTAGGTAAATGTGCGATTTCTGGATTGGCTAACACCATAATATCACGGTCAATTTTCAATTCATTGGCAGGTCCGTTAACATATTGTATAAGACCATCACCATTTTTATCTGTAAAAGTTAACAAACCTGTTTTTTCCCAGTTAGGAATCCAAGCTGTTTTAGGATCAGATTTTAAATCTTCATAATTTTTATTACTTACAGTTTCTATCATGTTTGTTCTTGCAAAAACGGCAACAGCAGGTACTGTAGTGTAAAGGATAGAAATAAATACCAATGCCCAACCTGCAGATATACGTGCATCTTTTACTTTAGGAACTGTAAAGAAACGTACAATTACGTGAGGTAATCCGGCAGTACCAACCATTAAAGCTAATGTAATTGCAAATACATCTGTCATAGATTTAGTACCCGAAGTGTATTCGGTAAAACCGAGTTGAGTGGATAATCCATCTAATTTATCTAACAAATAGACGCCATCATGACCTGTACTTCCCATGCCTAATTGTGGAATTGGATTGCCTGTCATTTGGATAGATATAAATATTGCTGGTACCATAAAAGCAAATATCAATACACAATATTGTGCTACTTGTATGTAAGTAATCCCTTTCATACCACCTAAAACGGCGTAAAAGAAAACGATTGCCATACCCACATAAACACCATTGTTAATATCTAATTCTAAATATCTAGAAAATACAATACCTACACCACGCATTTGGCCAGCAACATAAGTAAACGATACAATTAAAGCGGCTAAAATAGCTACGATACGTGCTGTGGTAGAATAATAGCGGTCTCCAATAAAATCTGTTACTGTAAATTTTCCAAATTTTCTTAAATAAGGCGCCAATAAAAGTGCTAAAAGCACATAACCACCAGTCCATCCCATAAGGTAAACTGTGCCATCATATCCTGTAAAAGATACAATTCCTGCTAATGATATAAACGATGCTGCCGACATCCAGTCTGCTGCAGTAGCCATACCATTCATTACTGGGTGAATGTGACCACCCGCTACATAAAATTCTTTTGAAGAGCTTGCGCGTGCCCAAATACCAATACCGATATAAAGAGCGAATGACAGTCCAACAAGTATCCATGTCCATGCTAATATTCCCATAATTTAATTTTTTTTAAGATTATTTTTCGTCAACATCATATTTCTTATCTAAAGCATTCATCCATTTAACATAGACAAATATTAAGACTACAAACACATACATTGACCCTTGTTGTGCAAACCAAAAACCAAGTTTAAACCCAGCAAATCTGATGGTGTTTAACTGATCTACCAATAAAATACCGAATACATAAGAAACCAAAAACCAAATACTTAGCAAAATTGCCAAATAGCGGAGGTTCTCTTTCCAGTACGCTTTCATTTTTTCTTGTGACATAATTAATTATATTTAAAATCCGTAGATTGCTGTTACTAATACTCTAAAATTACTAACTGAACTACCACTAGCTACAATATCCATATTGTTGGCAGCTAAAGCACCATATTGTGCAGAAGTGTATTCAAATTCAGTACCTATTTTCATTTTACCTGATTTCCATCCTAATCTAGGCGCAATTCTAAAAACATTTTCGATTGTTGGACCTAAACCCCACATTGCACCAGTAACGGCCTCTTTAAAACCATTATTTTTAGTATAACCGGCAAATATGCCCCATTCGCTATGTTCTTTACCACCACTCAATTCACTCCAAACAGAAAGGGTTTGATTTGATGTATAACCACCTGCAGATTCTGCCAAACCACTAATTGATAATAAATCTGACATATTTTCGCCATAAACACCTTCTAATTTAAAAGTCGTACTTCCTGTTTTTGTTTTGAAATAAGAAATAAATGATGTACTTGTAACATTATCTGAAGTTAGAGTTGGTCTCATTGACTTAAGATTTACCCCAAAACCACCTACAGAACTTTTACCGCCAAATTGTAATTGGGCATGAAGTTGTGGAATAAGCGCATCACGCACATAAGTAGAAGTTGTACCTATAGGGCCTCTACTAGCAAAATCACGTTCAGAGAACATAACTGCAATAAATTTAACTTTACCCTTAGTTGTAATTCTTAACTGAGGATTTCTTGAAAATGGTTGAAACGGCACTCCTGTGTTAAATGAATACGTACCAGGAAAAACTGCAGTAACAAACATAGGATGCCAATATTGACCCATAATAATATCAACCTTGTCATTAGACAATTTGACAAAAGCATGACGCAAACGGAAACCATTGATATCTGGGTTTGAATGCCCAAAAAATGCACCTTCAATAACACCAGATGTTTTCCAACCAAAAAAATCGGGACCCGAAAAGGCACCTTTAAGTCTGGTTTGAACTGCTAAGATGTTAAAATTTGCTCTGGTACTACCAGCGGCAGCATCTGATGAAGGAAATAAAAGAAAATGCCCCTCTCTAGCGGTTACTGTTTGATGTGAATCTAACATGTAATCAACTTTAACAAAGCCACTCCATTTAATACCAACTTTTTGATCAGCTGTATTTGACTGACCATAACCATAGAATGTTAACCCCACTAAGGCGATTAACACAACTGTAAGTTGTTTTTTCATAAAAATAGTATTGGTTAATTAATAAATTTTTTGCTTAAAATGTTACTTTTAGCACTCACAAGTTGGAAAGAAAAGGTCGTGAAATAAAATTTAATATATCTTTATGTTAAATAGTATAGTTATTCTTTAAAACGCTCCCAGCGGATAAGCATGTATTTATCGCCAAGTTCAGTAACTATAGTCCCTGCGCCAATAATATTTTTTTTGTCTGCAAAGTAATTTGCCAATTCATTTGCATTTAAAATTTTGTAAGTAGAATGGTATTCAAAACTATAAGGACGCTTAATTGTGTATTTTTTTACCCAATTACTTATGCTTACGTGAGAGACACCTAGAATGCGTTCAATTTCACGATAGCTCAAACCTTCTAAGTAAAGCTGTAAAGCTTTATTAACATAATAAGAGTCTATCTTCTTACCAACCTTATTAACAGTAAAAAAATAGCCGCATTTTTTACATTTATAACGCTGTCTATCTTTAACAATACCACTCTTAACATATGTATTAGAACTGCAATTTGGACAAAGATCAACGACCATATATATTAATTTTGCATAAATATACTAAATTAGCAATATAAAATGTAACAATTATAATTAAATAAAGACTCCCTAAACTGAACACCTCTATTTTATTAAGATTCTGACAAAAAAATTGGTTTTAGTGTAAATGTCTAAATCATAAAATCAAAATAAGGGAAAATTATTTTTTAAATATTTCCATGCTATCGCCAATTGGCAACAATGTCAATTCTTTGCCATTTTCTTTAAAATGTCTCATAGCATCTTTATGGTTAATTTCAATATATCCAAAGGTATCGAAATGATAACCTAAAATACGGTTACATTGCACAAAATCTGCCGCTATACAAGCACTTTCGTAACCCATCGTAAAGTTATCGCCTACAGGCAAAACAGCCAAATCGATTTTGGTTTGAAGGGGGATTAATTTCATATCGTAAGTTAGAGCGGTGTCTCCTGCAATGTAGATATTAGTTTCATCGGTTTCTAAAATAAATCCACCTGGTTGACCTCCATAACTGCCATCGGGAAACGAAGAAGAATGAATGGCATTGGTATAAGTTAGTCTGCCAAAATCGAATTGCCAAGAACCGCCGTGATTCATTGGATGTCCATCAATACCTTTTGCGCCAAAATGTGTCACAATTTCATAATTAGAAACCACTTTTGCGCCTGTATTCTTAGCAATGGTTTCTACATCTAAAATATGATCTTGATGCGCATGGGTAATTAAAATATAATCCGCTTTAAGCGATGACATATCAATAGCAAATGCCAAAGGATTGGCACTGATGAATGGATCTACAATTAAATGCTTGCCTGCCAATTCTATAGCTAAACTGGCATGACCTAAATATGTGATTTTCATGATATATACAGATTAAATTGTTCATGCAATTTAATAAAAATATCATAAAAAACCGCAGAAAATAAATTCTCTGCGGTTTAATAAATAAGTATTCTCAAAAAATATTAGAACTTATATTTGATATAGGTTGTGAAATTTCTACCTGGCTCAAAAATCTTACCCGATAATGTATTAGAATTACTATAAGAAAAATTCAGATGCTCATAATAGGTTTTATCAAAAATATTTAAGAGTGCTGCTCCTATTGAGATTCTTTTATATGGCTCAAACCCTAATCTTAAATCCATCGTTCCAAATCCTGGCGATTTTTGTTCCATAAATGAAGTTGATACACGATTTTGACTTGCAATGAACCTTGAACTCATGCTCATCCAAAATTTATCATCTTCATATTTTACACTTAAGATTGTCATAAACGGTGGTATTTGAGCAAGAGGCTCATCAAAATCATCATTTTGAGCTCTGGTGTATGAAACATCAGAAGTGAATTTTAATTTTTCTGAGGCCTTTATATTAAAAGAAAACTCAAACCCAGTTTGTGAGGCTTTGCTAATGTTTATAAATTGTTTGGCTACTACTGGTGGCGTAGTTGACATAAATTTACGTGATATATTTGTATTTACCTGAGCTGTGATATAATCTTTTAAGAATGAATAAAAAACTGAAGCGCCAATTTCTATGGTTTTAGATTTCTTACTAAAAGATAATTCAATTTGATTATTAACCTCTGGTTTTAAATTTGGATTACCAACATACTCATATGGATCTACACCAACGTTAAAATGGTTGATATAACGTTCTACCATAGAAGCCGTCCTTATACCTCTTCCTAGAGCTAACTGGGTTTGGAATCCTTCTTTTTGAAATTTTATTGAAATATTAGCACCAATATTGGCTTCAGTTTTATCATTAAAAACACCTCCATACAAAGCTTCAAAGTCTGCTGCTGGATCATCTATAGATGTTGAAATAAAATCTACTCTTGCCCCTGTGGTTAAGGTTGTAAAATCTGCAATTTTAAATTTACCTTCTGCAAATAATCCCAAGTCGTTTAAATTAGCATCTTGCCAAATTTTATCAATAAAAGTTTTTGGTGTAGGAAGCGCTACTCCATTCATTATTTTCACCATCCTAGTTCTATCTCCTTCCCTTCTAATTAAGTTGGCATCGATTCCTGTATATATTTTTGATTTACCAGAAGGTCTTAATACAAATTCAACTTTACCTCCAGATGTCCAAACTTGTACTGGAGAATTAGATTCTGTCATCATAAAATTAGGACGGCCCTCATTTGTCATTAAATGATCTACATGTGAATGAAAGAGTTTTGCTGAGAAACTCTCAACTTTATCGGATATTTCTTTTAATTTATAATCAATTCCAGCCAAAAAACTATCATCGTAAGGAGAATCCATAGGTAAACCTGCATGACGTATATCTCTACCAAAAGATTGCCTCCAAGTAAATTGCACTCTTTGGTTTTCTGTTGGATTTAAACCTGCTTTAATAGAATAATCTGTCGTTCTAAAAGACGAGGGCACCTTTGCTCCATTTCCATCATTATAATCTCCAAAATCTCTATACGAACCGTTAAAATGAATGTCGAATTTTTTAGCTACATATAACAATGATGAACCAGTTACTAAGTTATTACCATTAGTTTCATATCCTCCTTCAACACTTCCGTGGATACCTAATTGTTCTTTTGAGGGGTTTTTTGAAACCAAGTTTATTATACCTCCAAAATTTTGACCAAACCTAACTGTAAAAGGCCCTCTAACAATCTCTATTTTTTCTATTTCTTCGGGAATAACATGCGTTGTTATTGGATCCATCCTGTTAGGGCAAGCATTCAAAATTTTCATTCCGCCATCATACTGTATGTTTAATTGTTCATATTTAAATGAACGAAATACGGGTTCTGAGGCGTAAGCCCCCTTTTTAGCAATGCCAAATCCTTTGATATCTTTAAATAAATGGCCAACACTTCGTGGTTGACTTATTCTTTTTGAAGCATCATTAATTACAACAGATTGTGAAATATCTCGTAATGGATTTGCATTTACAATAATATTTTCGAGAGCTACCTCTTTCTCATCTAGCAAGATAACAGCATTATTAATAAGTGCTTGTTTAATGGTTTTATAGCCTACATGCGACACTTCTACAGTGCTCTTTTCTTTTAAATTAATTTTAAATTTACCTTCGGTATTCGTAACCGTGTAAATATTGCTATTTACAGATTTTACCATTGCATATGCAATTGGTTGTTTGGTGTTTTTATCAATCACAACTCCTTCAATAGAAGTTTGTGCCATTAATGCCATGCTGATAAACAACATCACAATAATGAAACTATTTTTAAATTTCATTTTAATTATTTTGATTATTATATATTTTTTGCTGAGGTTGTTATAAAATAACACCTCCCGTTTATAAAATTATAAACAGATAAAATAAATGATATTAAGCAAAAGTGGGAGGTCTAAAAATACGTAGAATAATTTTTTGAGGAACTAAAGTGCTGTTAAAATAATGTTTGTCCTTTTTAAGCACATCAATAACTTTAAGCACATTATTTTGGATGTTCGTATTAAATTGCAGGTTATTTAATTCTACTTTTGGAAATTTAGGGCTTTGATTATTTTCTTCTTGATTTTCCTGCTTGACCATTTTCATTAAATGACATTGCCCATTACATTGCATTTCTGGCTTATCAACATTTTCACATAAATTAGCAACAATGTAATTATAGTTGATATAATAGTTTAATAATGGCACCATCGGCTTAATTAAAAGCGATAGATAAAGAAAAATAAAAAAGACACTTATCAGCCGTTTCAATGTGTGGTTTTAATAATACAAAGATACGTTTTTTTAATATAAGGTCTGGGTATCTTTTATTGATTTAAAGAATAAATCCGATGCCAAATAGTATAGCAAAAAGAAAAGTTGAAAGAGCCAATTTTTTTAATTCGGGATCTAAATTTTTTAAATCTTTTGTATGATATACAGTTTGTAGATGTTTTAAAATTGGCATAAAAGCAATGATAAATAAAAATTGCCAAGGCGATTTATAGTTAAAACTGATAAAAATTAAAGTGAATATAAAAGCACTTATAAGCAAGTAATAATGGTAATATTTGGCGAATTCGGCACCAATTTTTACAACTAAAGTGTTTTTATTGGCTAATTTATCTGATTCTAAATCGCGCATATTATTGAGATTCAACACACCAACACTTAGCAATCCGACAGAAAAAGCGGGTAAAAAAATTATAAAGTTTAAATGTTTAGTGAACAAGAAATAGCTTCCACAAACACTTAGCAAACCAAAAAACACAAACACAAAAACATCGCCAAAACCGCTATAACCATAAGCATTTTTTCCCATGGTATATTTAAGAGCTGCGCCAATAGCTGCAATTCCTAAAACCATAAACAGCAAAGAATAGCTTAAATATTTTTGACCAAAAGCAAAATAGATCAAAATTAAGGCCAGTAAAAAACTGAGTGCTCCTGTAATTTTTATGGCATTTAGCATTTGATGCTGACTAATAGCGCCACTTTGTAAAGCACGAACTGGCCCAACCCTATTTTCGTTATCAGTGCCTTTAACGCCATCTCCATAATCGTTGGCGAAATTAGACAAAATCTGAAAAGCAATTGTTGTGGCTAAAGCCAATAGGCATATTTTCCAATCGAAAAGGCCTTCGGCGGCAGCCAAAAAACAGCCTACAATAATCCCCGAAACAGATAAAGGTAAAGTGCGTAAGCGTGCTGCTTGGATATATGCTTTTATCAAGATTATAGTTGTTACTTTTTTTTTGAAACTGGTAGCGTTAAGTTTATGTTGGGGTCTCGACTGCGCTCGACCTGACAGTAAATAAATTGTTTATAACTTATATTGAGGCTTCGACTTCGCTCAGCCTGACAGTAATTAGATTATTTATAAATCATCCGCATTAGCGATTAACTCGGCAATATCTAATACTTTAATACTGTCTTCTTTTTCTTTATTTTTAACACCATCGGTCATCATGGTATTACAAAACGGACACCCTGTAGCAATAATATCTGGTTTAATTTCTAAAGCGTCTTCAGTACGTTCTACAAAAATTTCTTTATCTCCTTTTTCAGAATCTTTAAACATTTGAGCTCCACCAGCACCACAACATAATCCGTTGGTTTTACAGCGTTTCATTTCTACCAATTCGGCATCTAATTTTTGAATAAGATCTCTCGGTGCTTCATAAATATTATTGGCACGACCTAAATAACAAGGATCGTGAAAAGTTATGCGTTTGCCTTTAAAATTACCACCTTCAATTGTTAAACGGCCTTGATCTAGTAAATCTTTTAAAAAGGCGGTATGATGCATCACTTTATAAGTGCCGCCCAATTCTGGATACTCATTTTTTAAAGTATTAAAACAGTGCGGACACGCGGTAACAATGCTTTTTACCTCATAGGCATTTAACACTTCAATATTTGTCATGGCTTGCATCTGAAACAAAAATTCGTTTCCAGCACGTTTGGCAGGATCGCCAGTACACGATTCTTCTGTGCCTAAAACAGCAAAATCTACATTTGCCTTTTGCAATAATTTAACAAATGCCTTAGTTATTTTTTTAGCACGGTCATCAAAACTTCCGGCACAGCCTACCCAAAATAATACTTCGGGCTGTTTGCCTTGCGCCATCATTTCGGCCATTGTTGGTACGTTCATAACTGTATTTTTAATTGATTTTTATTCGTGTTGTCCGTCATCAAAAACCTCAATAGTCACATCTTTGTTTATGAGGTTGGTAAATTTGCCACGGTAACGTGTTGCTTTAACCAAATGATTGTCAATCCAATGATAATTTCCGCCACGAGGTTTCCCCATAAGCATGCCATGATATTTAAAGCCATGTTTTTTTAGCCAAGCTTCGGTAATTTCACGATGAAATTCGGTTCGCGAGGTGAAAAAGAAAATTATATGTCCTTCGTCATACCATCCGTTTAAAGTCGCAATAGCATCTGGATAAGCCTTAGCCGTAACCATACGTTCTGGTTCTTCGTTAGGGATGTCTTCGCCCACAGTGCCATCGATATCAATTAAATAATTCTTTACCCCTTTTGGTAAAATTGGACTTATGTGTACACCACTTGCTACTTTGTCATGTAATAATTTTTCTACGTCTTCGTTGTTCAATGTTTTTGATTTTTAATAGTTGTATTTATTCGTCTTTCCAGTTGAGTCTATCCATTTGGTTGAATTGCCACGGTGCAGCATTGTTCTCAATATTCGTCATCATGGCGTTTAATTCTTGTGGCGCTGCCGATTGCTCCATCACTAAATAACGGCGCATATCTACAATGATAGATAACGGATCAATATTTACAGGACATTCTTCTACACAAGCATTACACGATGTACATGCCCACAATTCTTCGGGTGTGATATAATCGTTTAACAATTGCTTATCGTCTGGTTTAAAAGTTTTATTAGTATCTATATTTTTACCAACCTCTTCTAACCTATCGCGGGTTTTCATCATAATGGCTCTAGGCGATAATTCTTTTCCTGTTATATTGGCTGGACACACAGAAGTGCATCGGCCACATTCAGTACAGGTGTAAGCATTTAACAACTGTACCCAGTTTAAATCGAACACATCTGAGGCGCCAAACTTTTCTGGTTCGGCAGTATCATCTGCCGGAGCAGCATAAGGGTCGGCATCTGGGTCTAACATCATTTTAACCTCATTGGTAACCGATACTAAATTATCGAATTTCCCTTTTGGATTTAAATTCGCAAAATAGGTGTTCGGAAATGCCAATAAAATATGCAAGTGTTTTGAATAATAGAGGTAGTTTAAAAATATAAATATGCCAATAATATGAATCCACCAAGCACCACGTTCTAATAAAATTAAAGTACTTACATCTTGTGGTAACCAAGCGGCGATAAACTGACTTATTGGGAAACTCCCTGCTTTTATATAATGGTCTGCACCCATTTGTTGAAGATTATAATCGGAGGCGTTCATCAGTAAAAATAAAGACATCAACACCATTTCGAAATACAAAATATTTAAGGCATCATTTTTTGGCCAGCTTGTCATTTCTTTATTCCAAAAACGTGGAATTTGAACAACCACTCTACGGATCCAAAATATGATAACAGATATCAGGACTAAAAAGGCTAAAATTTCGAAAGATCCAATTAAAAAATTGTACAAGCCGCCTGCAAAAGACAACACCCGATGCGTACCAAACAAACCGTCAATGATGATTTCTATAACTTCTATGTTGATGATTATAAATCCGACATAGACCAAAATATGCAGAACTCCGGCTACGGGTCGTTTGACCATTTTTGATTGTCCTAAGGCAATCATGGCCATATTCTTCCATCGTGCATTAGCGTTATCGCTTCTGTCAATGTCTTTACCAAGTTTAATATTTCTGATGATTTTTTTGATGTTTTGAATAAAAAAACCAGTTCCAACTATAAGTAGTAGCGCAAAAATGATGTTTGGTAAGTATTGCATTTTATATAATTTTTATTGATATATTCAACTATTTTAAACTGTCTTTTGGGTTATAAGCCTTGGCTTTTTTACCAAATAATGAGAAATGAACAAAGCGTTTGGGATGCAATTTCATATCGCGCAACAGTTCTTCTAACTCTTTAGAAGCATTTGTAAAATTCTGATACAATTGGTCGTCTTTTAGCAATTTACCAACGCTGCCTTTACCTGCATTTATATCGGTTAACATTAAATCTAAATCTGAAATGGTTTTGTGAAACTTAGTAATTGTTGCTGCTATATCAACATCGGTTAACGAATCTGTTAATTGTTTTAGGTTTTGCGTAATGTCTTTTGAATTGTTTAAAATATCATTAAAATTAGATTGGTTACCAACAACCAAAGAATCAAGAGATATAGATGTTTTTTCGAAAGTTAGCAAGGTGTTTTTTAGGCTGTTAATAGATGTTCTAATATTTTTTTCTGTTTTAACATCTAAAATATTATTCAAACTTTGCATAATTGAATCGGTATTGGCAACCATACTTTCAAATTTAGATTGCAAAGGCGCCACCTTGTCATTTAGCAATTCGAACACACCAGGTTCTATATCGCTTTTTAAAGTATCGCCACTAACAGATAATTTACCTTCGTAATTTGGCACAATAGAAAGCGATTTTGTACCTATTAAATCTGAACTATAAATTCTTGCAATACTTTTATTTGAAAACTGGAAATCGGTATTTAAACTAAAAGTGACAATAAGATTTCCTTTTTTTTGCGGATGAAACGAAATGTTGTCAATTTTTCCGACTTTTAATCCGTTAATAGTTACCAAACTCGAAGATTCTAAACCCTGTACATTATTATAAGTAGCGTAAAAAATGCGCTCTTTTTTAAAGATATTATCATTCTTAATAAAGCTAAAACCCCATATAAATAAGATTATGGTAATTACAGCTATTAAACCTGTTTTTAACTCTCTTGATAATTTTATCATACGTCCTGATTATGTAGCAATAGTAGTGATTTTTTCACAGATAGACTGCACTTTTTAATTAGATTTCAAGGCTTTTTGAACACTCATTTTCTGCCCATTTTTAAAAGCCACAATAAAAGCCGATTTAAAGCCTTTTTTTTTGGCTGATTCTTGTAAAATTTTAATGTCGTCGTAACTTTCTGTAGCGCCTAAATAATATTTATATTGACGGCCCACTTTAACGCGCGCTACATTTTTTAAGCCTTTAAAGTTATAAGATTTTGGTTCTATTTTATTTGTACCAGATGCTATCTGAACTTTAAAAATAATTTTTTCGACTTTTTTTATTTGAGGTTTGCGTGCTGTTTTAGGCTTATCTTTTATAACAACTGCTGGGTTTTTTTCAAGCGTATTTTCGTCAATTACAACTTCGTTTAGTTCTAAATGCTTTTTATATTTTATCAAAGCATTGACAATGGCATTGGCAATTTTAATTTGACCTGATTTAGAGTTTAAAAAATCTTCTTCTTTTTTGTTAGATAAAAAACCCACTTCAACCAAAACACTAGGCATATAAGTCTGATGTAAAACAATTAAACCTGCCTGCTTAACACCTCTACTAAATCGTTTGGCATCATTTGTAAAAGCATTTTCTACCATTTGCGCCAACTCTATACTATTATCTAAATACTCTTCTTGCATTAAGGTTAAACCGATAATAGATTCTGGAGAATTAGGATCGTATTGGTAATGTTTCTCGTGGTCTTTTTCTAATAAAATAACATCATTCTCACGCTTAGCAACATCCATATTTGTTTTATTGCGGTGGACTCCAAGCACAAAAGTCTCTGTTCCATAAGCGCTGTTACTAAATGCATTACAATGGATTGACACAAATAAATCGGCATTAGCCTCATTGGCAACTTTGGCACGTTTCCACAAATCTGGATACACATCTTTTGTTCTGGTATATAAAACTTTAATATCGGTTTGTTTGTTAGACAACAACTTACCAACGCGTAGTGTAACGTCTAATGCGATGTCTTTTTCGTGTTTTTTATAGCGTTTTGTGCCTAAATTACCAGGGTCATGACCACCATGACCTGCATCTAAAACAATGGTAAAAGTTTTATCTTGGGCATTTAAATCTAATGGATTAAAAAGCCCCAAAAGAAAAAGACCTGATAAAAATGTATATTTATAAAGTGTGATTCTTAACAAAGAATGTTTAAAATTTGACATCAATTAATGAAATTTAACAACTAAAATAGACCTCTTTATTTAGTAAAAATTTAAGTTTACTCAAAAAAAATATATCGTATGTTTGTGTTGTTATTTTTAGGTGTTAAAATATTTAAGTTAATCACTCAAAACAACAATTCTATTACTTTAATAGAACAAAAATACTATTAAAAGCGTTGGATACAAATTTTAACAACATACATTTAACACTCCTTGCATTTCTTTTAGGTACTTTTTTAAGTTTTTCGCAAAAAGACACAAAAAATGACATCGAAAAAGACTCTTTAAAAGTATGGGCTAAAAATCAATTGGCATCTGTTAAAGATTCAACAAAAACTGATAGTATTGCCAAACCAATAGATTTATTAGATGCTATTATTAAACGTCAAGCTTTAGATTACGAGCAAAACGATTATATTAATAACACAGCTACTTTGGTTAATAAAGCCGAAATTCATTACAAAGAAATTGTTTTAAAAGCGGGCATTATAATTATAGATTATAAAAAAAACTTGGTCTTTGCTAAAGGAATTATTGACAGCGTTGGCACGTACACGCAACTAGCTGAATTTAAACAAGGCAACCAAGAATCTCTACAAGATTCTATGTTGTACAATTTTAAAACAGAAAAAGCCGTTATTTGGGGATTACGTACAGAACAACAAGGTGTTATTATTACAGGCATTCAGTCTAAAAAAGTAAACGATTCTACACATTATATTAAACGTGCGCGTTTTACGACGTCTCCAAAAAAGAAACCCGATTATTACATACAGACAAACAAAGTGAAAATTGTACCTGGTAAAAAAGTTATTGCGGGCGTTAGCAACTTGGTAATAGCAGATGTACCCACACCACTTTTTTTACCTTTTGCCTATTTCCCAATTTCAAAAGGCCGTGCCTCTGGTATATTATTTCCAACATGGGGACAAAATAGCAACCAAGGTTATTTTTTACAAAATGGCGGTTACTATTTAGCTGTAAACGATTATTTTGATTTGGCCTTAATAGGCGATATTTACACAAATGGCAGTTGGGGCTTAAGAGCCGAAACCAACTACGCAAAGCGCTATCGGTTTACAGGAAACTTAAGTACAAGGTTTGAAAATTTAATTAACAGCGAACGTGGTTTTCCTGACTATAGCAGATCTTCAAATTTCAACATTAGATGGACACATTCTCAAGACGCACATGCCAGTCCAAATTCACGATTTTCGGCTTCTGTAAACTTTGGGAGCAGTCAGTTTTTTAGACAATCTTTAAACGAATTGAGCACACCCTTATTTTTGACAAATACATTTAATTCGTCTATTTCTTACAGTAAAAAATTTGTAGGAACGCCATTTAACATGACATCTTCTATTACATTGGCTCAAAATACCAATACCAAAAAAATTGACATGTCATTTCCATCTCTTCAAGTAAGTATGGATCGTATTTATCCGTTTGCACCTAAAAATAGGCCTAAAACAAATCCGTTACACAATTTGGGTTTAACCTATAATTTAAGAGCCGATTATAAAATTAGCACCAACGATGAAGATTTTTTTAAAAAAGCCATGTTTAATAATGCCCGTTCTGGAATTCAACATAACGTAGCTGCAAGTACAAACTTAAAAATATTAAAATACTTTACACTATCGCCAAATGCTTCTTTAAAAGAAGTTTGGTACTTTGACCGTCTTGACAAACATTACGATGAAACTACAAATACGGTTGTAACCGATACCCTTGGCGGATTTACTTCGTTTAAAGATTATAGAACATCTATGTCTATGAGCACAACATTGTACGGTGATTACAAATTTAAAAAAGGACGTCTGCAAGCTATTAGACATGTTGTTAGGCCCTCTATTTCTTTAAGCTACAAACCAGATTTCGGTTATTATTATAAAGAATATCAAGCCAGTGATGACCCTACAGATATAAAAGAATACAATCCGTTTCAAAACGGTATTTATGGAGGCCCGTCAAAAGGTTTATCAGAAAGTATAGGCTTTTCTATAAACAGTACATTAGAAGCAAAAGTTGCATCAAAAGATTCATTAGATGCCAAACCTAAAAAAGTAACCATTTTAAATAACTTAAATTTTAATACAAGTTACAATATAGCGGCAGATTCATTAAAATGGAGTCCTGTATCTATGAATGCAGGCACGCAAATATTCAATAAAAAACTAAATTTAAATTTAAGTGGTATTTTAGATCCTTATGCTATAGATGACAATGGCAATAAATTTAACACATTCAATATAAATAATGGTGGTGGCTTATTTAGATTAACTAGCGCCAATTTTTCTATGAATTATGCTATTTCTAGCGATATGTTTTCTAAAGACAAGTCTAAAGAAAAATCCAAAACACAACAAAACGATAATTTTTTTGGACAAGACATCAATCAAGAAAATGACGAAGAAGAAGGTGCCAATACTGATAAGACAACAAATAAAACCGCTCGGTTATATGCCGCTACAATTCCATGGAATTTTAGTTTGAGGTATTCCATAAATTATAACAATTCTAAAGGTCAAAAAGAATTCACATCACAATCCGTTCAAGTTACTGGAAATATGGAATTAACACCTAAATTTACAGTTGGTATATCTTCTGGTTACGATTTTAAAAACAAAGGAATTACATATACCCAATTGCGTTTTGCACGCGATTTAGATAGTTGGAAACTTTCGTTTAACTGGGTGCCTATTGGCAACCGAACAACATATTATTTCTATATTGGTGTAAAATCGTCTGTGTTTAGCGATTTAAAATGGGATAAACGTAAAGTGCCAGATCAAAGATTATTTTAAACTTAAAGACTATGAAAAAAATTATCACAACATCAAAATCACCTGCGCCAATTGGGCCTTACAATCAAGCTGTATTAAACGGAAATATGTTGTTTATTTCTGGCCAAATTGCTTTTAACAATGCTACTCAAGCCTTTGAAATGTCTAATATAACAGAAGAAACAGATCGGGTAATGCAAAATTTAAAAGCCATTCTTTCTGAAGCGGGTTTCACTTTTGAAAATGTTGTTAAAACATCTATTTTTATTAAAAATATGAATGATTTTGGGGCAATAAATGAAGCTTATGGCGCCTATTTTAAATCGGAAACTGCGCCTGCAAGAGAAACTGTAGAAGTTGCCAGGTTGCCAAAAGATGTAAACGTAGAGATTTCTATGATTGCAATGCTATAAACTATTGCAAACCTTTCATCAGCAACTCGGCTGTAGCCGGATTTGTAGCCAAGGGAATATCATGAACATCGCATAAACGCATTAACATAGAAATATCTGGTTCATGTGGATGTTTTTCTAAGGGATCTCTAAAAAAGAACACCATTGCTATCTCGCCCTCTGCCACTAATGCGGCAATTTGAGCATCGCCACCATAAGGTCCAGACAAAAACTTTTTAACTTTTAGTCCTGCTTTTTCTACTTTTGTACCCGTTGTGCCAGTAGCCACAAGCTCAATATTTTTACTGTTTAAAATGGATTTGTTTTCTTGTAAAAACTGAACCATTTCGGCTTTTTTACCATCGTGAGCAATAATAGCAATTTTCATGTTAATTTAATACAATATGTTTTTCTACAAAACCTTTTATAGGATGTCTTTGAATAACACCCAAAGTTAAACCATTTTCTTTTAATGTTGATACAATCTCATCATTTAAAAAATGGGCAATAGACCCTACAAAATTTATGGGTACTTGTTTGGCTTCTTTAAATTGAAGGATTTGGTTTTCAACAAACATTTGCAAACCTTCTTTTATAATTTTTTGACAAAAAGGATGGTTTTTTTGATCTATAATAAAATGACCTAAATCTGCCAAATATGTGTTTGGATTTGATTTTCGGTATAAATTTTCTTTAATGTAATCGGCGTCAAGATTATAACTCTCTTCAAATTTTTGAGCTAAATCTGCTGGCATCTGATTAAAATAATACGTTTTTAACAACTGTTTGCCAAAATAATTACCACTGGCATCATCCATAATAATGTAACCCAAAGACACTACTTTTTGATGAATCTTTTCGCCATCAAAATAAGAGCAATTTGAACCGGTGCCTAAAATACAAACAATGGCGGGTTCTTTATTGGTTGTAGCCATAACAGCAACTTCGGTATCTTCTTTAATATTGACTTTGGCATTTTTAAAAACCGATTGCAAAACTTCTGCAATAATAAGCCTTGGTTTCTCGGTACCACAACCAGCGCCAAAAAAATGTAAAGTTTTTATTTGACTGCTGATATCAATCAACACCTTGTTAGACAAAACCCTACTCAACAACTCATCTACTGGAAAAACTGCTGGATTTAATCCTTCAGTTGTTTCTTCAAACAACTTTTCGCCTTGATCAGAAACTACCAACCAACTGGTTTTTGTTGAACCACTATCTGCAACAATAATCATAAGAAATATTTGAAACCAAAGATAGAGAATTGACCCAATTAAATTTTAAACCATAGCAACTTTTCACTAAACCGATTTCTTAAATTTTAGATTGTTAATAACCTATTTAATAACAATGATTTAATGTTAATCTAACAATTAACTAATATTAGACCAAAGTGTTGCATTTTTAATTTTCGCTGAATAAGCCGTCTTAATAAACCTATTTTTGGGTTGCATAAGGTCTAGGTCATTCTTTAAGATTTCCATCGCTTTTTGACGCGATAATTTTAACAGAGAAGCATCTTTAACAATATCGGCTATTTTAAGATTTAAGACACCACTTTGCTGTGTGCCCATTAAATTGCCAGGCCCTCTTAGTTTTAAATCAACTTCGGCAATATCAAAACCATCACTTGTAGCTACCATTGTTTTAAGTCTCACCTTTGCATCATCAGACAATTTATTTCCAGACATTAAAACACAATAGCTTTGAGTGTTTCCACGCCCTACGCGCCCTCTTAATTGGTGTAATTGAGACAAGCCAAAACGCTCGGCACTTTCAATGACCATAACACTGGCATTGGGTATGTTTACACCAACTTCTATAACCGTTGTGGCAACCATAATATTGGTTTCGCCTTTAACAAAACGTTGCATTTCGTAATCTTTAGCTTCGGGTTTCATTTTGCCATGCATAATGCTTATTTGATATTCTGGCATTTGAAAATAGCGCGATAAACTTTCGTAACCATCCATCAAATCTTTATAGTCCATTTGTTCTGATTCTTGAATAAGCGGATAAACAACGTAAATCTGATGTCCTTTGGCAATTTCTTCTTTCAAAAATTTAAAAACCTTTAGCCTATTGCTATCAAACCGATGTGCCGTTTTCACGGATTTTCTGCCTGGTGGTAATTCATCGATTACAGAAATATCTAAATCGCCATAGACACTCATGGCCAATGTGCGTGGAATCGGGGTGGCTGTCATCACTAAAATATGAGGGGGGATTGTGTTCTTTAACCACATTTTAGAACGTTGTGCCACACCAAATCTATGTTGTTCGTCAATAATGGCAAAACCTAGATTTTTAAAAATGACCTTATCTTCTAAAACGGCATGTGTACCAATTAAAATAGAGAGGTTTCCTTCTTTTAAGTCATTAAAAATGATTGTCCTTTCTTTGGTTTTTGTTGACCCCGTTAATAAAGAAACGCTTATTGGTAAGGATGCTAATAATTCTTTAACGGCATTATAGTGTTGCTTTGCTAAAATTTCTGTGGGCGCTATAAAGGCAGTTTGAAAGCCATTATCTATGGCCAATAAAATAGTTAACACAGCTACTATTGTTTTGCCCGATCCAACATCGCCTTGTAAAAGTCTGTTCATTTGAGCCCCTGTTGCCAAGTCTTTACGGATTTCTTTTATCACTTTTTTTTGGGCATCGGTTAAATCAAAAGGTAAATAATTATTATAAAAATCTGTGAAATTTTCACCTACTCTATCAAATATAAATCCTTTAAATTTTTTCTTATGGTTTATTTTTTGTCTGAGTAATTGTAATTGGATAAAAAAGAATTCTTCAAATTTTAAGCGATTCTGGGCTTTTGACAACAACTCTTGATTAATAGGAAAATGAATGTTAAAAAGAGCTTCCTTTTTAGATATTAAGTGCAAATCATTTAACAGCTCATCCGACAAGGTTTCTTGAATAGGAACACCATCAGTAAATACTTGTTTAACTAATTTAATAAAAGTGCGGTTGTTTAAACCTTTTGCCATTAATTTTTCTGACGACGCATAAATAGGTTGCATTTTTGACTGAACGCCTTTTTTATATTCTGAGAGTAATTCTAAATCGGGATGCGGCATACTGGCGATGCCATTAAACCAATTTAATTTACCAAAAGCCACATACGGTTCATTGATTTTTAAATTGGCTTTTATCCATTTGGCGCCCTTAAACCAAACCAAATCCATTAAGCTTGAACCATCAGAAAATTTAGCAACCAAACGACTCCCTCTATTTTGATCTATAGAATTAAAAGAAATGATTTTACCAACCAATTGCACTTCGGCAGTATTTTGTTGTAAGTCTTTTATTTTATAAAATTGAGACCTATCAATATACCTAAATGGATAAAATTCAAGTAAATCCTCAAAAGTATTTACTTGTAATTCTGATTGTAAAACAGTCGCTTTAATTGGCCCAACGCCCTTTAAATATACAATTGGTGTATTCAAAATTGCATTAAAAATTTAAAATAAAATACGAATATAACCATTAAAAACATAAAATTGATAAACGAATAATTTACAAAAAATAATTTTAAACCTTTTTTATTTGTTTTCAGAAATTGAACAAAAAGACAGAAATGTTAAAAAAGTATCTATAGATAACTATTTGCCTAATGCAAATCTTAGCTACAAAAAGCACAGCCTCTTTATTAACACAAGTCCAACAAAAATTAAATCGAAAGGTTCCCCTAGAAAAGACATTAAGGTCGACTTTATAAAACTGCCCAACCTTATTGAAGTACAACCTTATGGCTATCCGTCTTTACCGCTCACACTTGAGTTAAGTGCTCAAAACTTACTAGACAACAATGCTGTTATGACGCTTAATTTAAGAGGATATAAACAACTTAATAATAGAGCGAGCTTGGCATATTACACGCAAGTTAATTACAACAAATCTTATTATTCTAGTGACCCTTTTAAAAATGCTTCTTGGTATGTGGGTTATTATGATGATATTAAAACAATTGAAGTTGGGCAAATTAGTGGCAATATTATAGGTCTTTCAAGTTCAGGATACGGTTTAAAAGCATCTTATAAATATTTAGAACAACATAAAACAGATGCGTTTTATCTTAACAATAATAGAAATAGTTTAACCTCTAACCGCTCTTATGGTTTAAGCCATATTTACACACCTTCTAGCAGTCTTAAAATAAGGGCAAGTTTAGCCCGTAATGAAAGAGAATTAGAAAATAGAAATACCACTGTTTTTTCGGTTGAACCCTCATTTAAATTTCTAAAAAAACACTTTGTAAATTTTCTTGGTGCTGTTTCTACAAGAACAGACGATCTAAATACCGAAGCAAAAAAAGACATGTCTTTTGGTGGTACGTATAGTACAACCTTTTTGGAAAGAAACTTAAAACTCAATTTCAATGCATGGTATAATGATAAAGATTTTAGTCTTGGGTCTTTTGAACGTTTATACTTTAATCACAGAAGTAACTATATCATAAATAAAAAATGGACTGTTAACTTAAATAATTTTTATCAAAATGTAAATCTGTTTAGTTTGACTGATAACAGCCTGTTATCTAGACAGGAAATTTTATTTAACAGTGTTATTTTTAATACCAATACACAATACGGAAACGTACAGCCAGGATTGTATTATGAATACACAAATTACCCTTTTAACAAACTTGTTTCTAGAGGCGCCAGTTTTAGAGTTTCAAAATTTGATTTTAGTCAAAATTTCTTTTCATCCTTAAATTTAAAAGCTGGCTACAGCATCCCTAAAAATGGCAATGAAGAAAAAAACTTTTTTAGCACACAAATGTCATTATTATTACGCTACAAAGTATTTAATTTTAATGTAAAATACAATTATGGTTTTATAACTTCTACAAATTCATTTACACAACAAAATAACAATATCACACCACAATCAATAAGAATGTCTTTACAAAACCAATATGCATTTAAAAATCGGCATTTGGTAATAGATAACAACATCGTTTATAGTTATATTAATGTTTTTAAAAATCACAGTATTGGTATATTTCCGATACTCTACTATTTCACCGATTCTGGTTGGCGTATAAGTATTAATTCGAGTTACTCATTTAGCACACGAAATTTTACCAATGTTTTTGGCGATAATTTTATTACTAATAACAATACCAACGCCGCCCCTAATACAGGTGCTTCTATTAATAGCGATTTTACCTTAGGTTTTAGCCTTAAAAAGGATTTTGGCATACCAATACCCTTTTTAGAAAAAACAGCAGCTAGCATTAATATTAAATCTTTTTATGATTTGGATGGTGATGGCAATCAAAATTCTCGAGAAGAAGGTAGCATTGGTAACGTTGTGGTAAGAATAGGGAATTATGAAATAATTACCAATGAAAATGGCAAGGCTATAATGAAAAATGTGCCTCAGAAAAAATATGCCTTACAAGTTATTCCGCTCGATAATATAGACGGTTGGTTTCCTAACGTACACGATTCAATAATAATAAACCAAGATGGCATAGCTACCATTCCTTTTGTTCGAGGTGCTAAAATATCTGGTGATATTGTTTTAGACCGTCAAAAGATTGCCATTACAAACGAAAATCCTGTAGATTTATCTCGCATCATAATTTCGGCCTTTAATAATAAAAAAGTATTCAATACTTTAACTGATAAAAAAGGTCATTTTGAATTTTATTTACCAAATGGCAAATACATTGTTACAATGGATGAAAAAGTGCTAGGAATGAAATATAAACTCGCTAGAAATAATATCCCCGTTACCCTTAAAAGTACCCAAGAAGGCATGTATGTCTCTTTTTATGTTGTAGAAAATAGACGTAAAGTCATTATCAGAGATTTTAATAAAAAGTCTAATTAAATCTAATATTAGCATTATAAAAAAGCCCTCAAAATATTTTAGTTAAGCTTTCATCATAGTCTCAGCTATGCGTTTATACACACCACCTTTTAGTTTTTCTCTAATATTAGTAAAAGCTTTTAATGTAACTTCAACATCATCTAGTGTATGAGAAGTTGTAGGTATAAGTCGTAGTAAAATAAGCCCTTTAGGGATAACAGGATACACAACTATAGAGGTGAAAATATCATAATTTTCTCTTAAATCTTTTACCATAACCATGGCTTCTGGAATGTCGCCTTCTAGAAATACAGGTGTTACGCAGGTGTTTGTAGAGCCAATATTAAAACCATTTTCTTTTAGCCCATTTTGTAAAGCATTGGTATTTTCCCAAAGTTTATTTTTTAATTCTGGCATGGTTCTAATCATATCCAGACGCTTTAAAGCCCCTTTAACCATCGCCATTGGTAAAGATTTTGCAAATATTTGAGAGCGCATATTGTACTGTAAATACTGAATAACATCTTTATCTGCAGCAAAAAAAGCACCAATACCTGCCATTGATTTTGCAAAAGTTGCAAAATACACATCTATGTCATTTTGCACACCTTGCTCTTCGCCAGTACCTGCTCCAGTTTTACCTAAGGTGCCAAATCCATGAGCATCATCAACTAATAGTCTGAAGTTATATTTTTTCTTTAAAGCAACAATCTCTTTTAATTTACCTTGCTCACCACGCATCCCAAAAACACCTTCAGAAATAACTAAGATGCCTCCATTGTTTTCATTTGCTAATTTTTCTGCACGTTTTAAATTTGTCTCTAAACTTTCAATATCATTATGTCTAAAGGTAAAACGTTTACCGTGATGTAATCTAACACCATCTATAATACATGCATGCGCATCCATATCGTAAACAATAACATCATTTTTTGTTACCAAAGCATCAATGGCAGATACCATTCCTTGATAACCAAAATTTACCAAATAGGCTTTTTCTTTATTTACAAATTTGGCGCATTCTTCCTCAAGTTGTTCATGAAATTCTGTATGACCAGACATCATTCTAGCACCCATTGGGTAAGCCATACCATAATCTTTTGCCGCTTCTGCATCAGCTTTTCTAACCTCGGGATGGTTGGCTAAGCCCAAATAATCATTGATACTCCAAGTAAGCACTTTTTTACCGTTAAAGTGCATTTTATTTGATATAGGTCCATCTAATTTAGGAAAAACAAAATATCCTTCTGCTTGAGAAGCCCACTTTCCTAAAGGCCCTTTATTGTTAACGATTCTTTCAAAAAGATCTTTCATATTATGATTTTTTGCGAAATGCAAAGTAACTAATTTTTTAGGAGTATTTCAATTATTTTAGGACATAAAAAAACTCCTGTAAACAGGAGCTTTTAAATTTTTATAGAAATATTTTATGTGTTTATTTAATAAACTCTACCTCAGATTGTGCTTGTTTTTGAGTGTCGAAAAAACCTTGTTCTTGCATCCATTTATCGTTATAGATTTTACTCATATAACGAGAACCATGATCTGGAAAAATAACAACTACAACGCTATTTTCATCAAACTCACCTTTAGCAGCATATTGAAAAGTAGCTTGCATAGCAGCACCACTTGTATAACCTGCAAAAATACCTTCGGTTAATGCTATTTCTCTACCTCTATGAGCACTATCTTCATCACTTACTTTTTCAAATTTATCTATCAAATCAAAACTTGTAGCCGTTGGGATTAAATTTTTACCCAAACCTTCAATCCGATAAGGATAAATTTCGTCTGGGTCTAATTCGCCAGTTTCATGGAATTTTTTTAATACAGATCCAAAAGCATCTACACCCAAAATTTGGATGTCTGAATTTTGTTCTTTTAAGTATTTAGCAGTTCCAGAAATTGTACCTCCTGTACCACTAGCAGCTACTAAATGTGTGATTTTACCTTCTGTTTGCTCCCAAATTTCTGGTCCAGTAGTTGCATAATGCGCTTCAATATTTAAATTGTTAAAATATTGATTAATGTAAACTGAATCCGCCATTTCATCATGTAGTCTTTTAGCTACTTGATAATAAGAACGTGGGTCGTCTGCACTAACATTCGCTGGACAGACATACACTTTTGCACCCATCGCTTTAAGCATATCTATCTTGTCTAAAGACGATTTAGAACTAACGGCTAAAACACAGTCATAGCCTTTAATAATACTCACCATAGCGAGGCTAAATCCGGTATTGCCCGAAGTTGTTTCGATTATAGTGTCTCCAGGTTTTAAAATGCCCAATTTTTCTGCATTTTCAATAATATGCAATGCTATTCTGTCTTTTGTAGAATGGCCTGGGTTAAATCCTTCGAACTTAGTGTAAAATTTTCCTTTGAGATCTTTGGTGATTTTATTTAACTTAATCATCGGTGTATTACCAATTAAGTCTAACACACTATTTGTGATTTTTGATGCTCTTTTCATAAACTAGTTTATGATTTTATATTTTGATTAACGTGCAAATTTAACATTTATTTTTTATTTAACAGTCGATTTTCTCTAAATCCATCAAAAAACTATAGTCTCTTGCTACCTCTTTTAAAGAATCAAACCTACCCGATGCGCCTCCATGTCCAACTTCCATGTCAATATGAAATAAAAGCTTGTTAGTATCTGTTTTTAAATCCCTCAATTTAGCCACCCATTTAGCTGGCTCAAAGTACTGTACCTGAGAATCGTGAAGGCCTGTAGTTACATAAAGGTTTGGATATTTCTGTTTCTTCACATTATCATAAGGCGAATAAGATTTAATATATGTGTACATATTTTCTTCTTCTGGGTTGCCCCACTCATCAAATTCTCCTGTTGTAAGTGGTATTGATGTGTCTTGCATGGTGGTTACAACATCTACAAAAGGCACAGCAGCAATAACACCGTTAAATAACTCTGGATTATAATTTACAATAGCACCCATGAGCAAACCTCCTGCTGAACCTCCCTCGGCGTATAAATGATTTGAACTGGTATAATTTTCGGCAATTAAATATTTAGCCGCATCAATAAAATCGTAAAAAGTATTCTTCTTGTCTAGCAATTTCCCATTGTCATACCACTGTCTTCCTAAATATTGTCCGCCTCTTATGTGGGCGATGGCAAAAACAAAACCACGGTCTAGCAAACTCAATCTCACAGTGCTAAAAGTATCGTCAACAGTGTGACCATAAGAGCCATAGGCATACAAAAGTAAAGGTGTGTCTTTTGATAATTTTGTGTTTTTATGATAAACCAACGACACAGGCACTTTTTTACCATCTCTGGCTGGTGCCCAAATACGTTTGCTGATGTAATTTTCTTTTTTAAAGACACCTCCCAAAACTTGTTGCTCCTTTTTAAGAAATTTCTCACGCGTAAATACATCAAAATCTGTTAAAGAATTTGGCCTTGTTAAGGATTGGTATGCATAGCGGATTAAATTCGTGTCGAATTCTGGGTTATAAGCAACGTAGGCTGTATAGGTTTCTTCATCAAAAGGTAAATAATAATCTAAACTGCCATCCCAACTCTTAATTCTTATTTTAAGTAATCCGTTACAGCGTTCTTCTATGATCATAAAATTTTTAAAAACAGAGAAATCTTCTAGCAACACATCAGGCCGATGCGCAATAAGGTCTTTCCAATGGATCATCTCTGTTTTATCAAGAGGTGTGACCATTATTTTATAATTTTCAGCTTTATCTTTATTGGTTAAAATGTAGAATTTATCTTCGTAATGTTCAATAGCATATTCTAATTCACGCTGCCTTTTTTGAAATATTTTAAGAGCGCCGTCAGGAGTGTCGGCATCTAGCAATTGGTATTCTGTTGTTAAGGTACTCGAACTGCCTATTACAATATATTTTTGTGATTTTGTTTTAGATACAAAAGCATCAAAAGTTTCATCTTCTTCTTCAAAAACCAAAGTATCTAAAATAGATTTTGATTTTAATTTATGTTTAAAAATTTGGAAAGAGCGCAGGGTTTCTTCGTCTTTATTGCTATAAAAAAGGGTGACATTATCGTTTGCCCAAACAGCACTTCCTGTGGTATTCTCAATTTTATCTTTTAATATTTTACCCGTTTTTAAATCCTTAATATAAATAGTATAAATACGCCGACTCAAAGTATCTACACCAAAAGCCAAATACCTGTTATTTGGACTCACAGACAAGCCTTTAAGACTGTAATAATTAAACCCTTCTGCCATTAAATTGACATCTACTAAAAGTTCTTTTTGCGCTTTCGAGATGTCTTTTGTTCTAAAATATTGGGGGTATTGTTTGCCTTTTTCAAACTTAGTAATGTAATTATAGCCATTCTTTTTATAAGGCAAAGATTCATCATCTTCCTTAATTCGTGCTTTCATTTCTTCAAACAAACGTGTCTGAAAATCTTCTGTATGTTTGGTTTGAGATTTATAATAAGCATTTTCTTCCTCTAAATATTGAATTACTTTGGGGTTCTCTTTTTGATTTAGCCAATAATAATCGTCAATTCTAGTGTCGTTGTGCGCTTTTAATTCAAAAGGAATTTTATCTGCAATAGGTTGTTTCATCGGTAAATTTTATATCTTTTAAATCAAAATCTTAAAATGCTAAATTCAAGGGTTAGAGGTTCTAAATTTTTAATTAAGTGTGGGATTAATTGGGAGCCATATAGCAAGTATAATTCTGAGAAATTTAAATAGCGCTCTTGCAAACTCTGATTGGGAAACAACTCATTTTGAAGGATTTTAATGCGCTCTGTTATATCAACATATTTACGTTTTTGAGCTTTTAACAAACGTATCTCTAAAACAGTCATCCCTTTTAATTGTTTGTGTTCTTGGGCATTTACAGCACCAATAAATGATTTATCCGTTTTAAGAGCTAACTGTTTTAAATCAGAAAACATGTTTTGTAAATTGTTTTTTTGCTCAGAAAAATCTATGCTAATATCAGAAATATCCTTAATGACTTTGCTTAATAAGGCATCTTGATTTAAAAATAAATCTTTAGCTTTTAAATTAAGTTTGGTTATTTTTTGTGCTTGTTTTTCCGAAATGGCCAAAACAGAATTCCGCAACAACAAAATAGGAAATGGCACATTTCTTTGCTCAAAATAAGCTTTCATTTCGAACCAATAAGCCAATTCGCCGCCGCCGCCCGCATAACTTAAATTGGGTAAAATTGTTTCTTGATAAAGTGGGCGCGTCAATACATTTGGACTAAACCTTTCGGGATATCTATCTACTTCGTCTAAAATTTGATCTTTGGTAAATACTAAAGACGTATTTAAAACCTTATAACTATTTTGCTCAAAAACAATGCGTTCTCTTAGATTTTCTTTTAAATAAAATAAGTTAATCGGTCTGGGGTTAACCTGTACTTTATAATTTAAATTTGATAAAGCTTCCGCCGATTTTGACACAGCATTAAAACACGTTTGGTTTAACAATTCATCTTTTACAGTACCAGAAAAGAGTGATTTTAATTCCGATTTATCGGCATCTAAAATAACCAAGCCATAAGCCGAAAATAATTGATTAGCCAAATAGAAAGTAGCATCGGCAAGATTATCATGTTCTAAATAGGCTTTTTTGAACAAACTTTTAAGTTCATCTGCAAACTGACTTTCTCCTAAGTTTTTAGAAAACGCTTCAAAAACATCGTTCAATCCTTCGGTTGATAAACGCCCAACACCACCGCCAAAAGAGCGCTCCCATTTTACTTTTTGATTCTTAAAATTAAAATAGTTAATCTCTTCAAAATCGTGATCTTCTGTCGCCATCCAGTAAATGGGCACAAAATTATTTTCTGGAAAAGCCTTTTTTAGTGATTTTGACAAATTAATAACAGTGACTATTTTATATAAAAAATAGAGCGGCCCAGTAAATAAGTTAAGCTGATGCCCTGTGGTAACTGTAAAAGTGTTGTCGTTTAAAAGCGATTGAATGTTATTTAAACTAAGCTCAGAGGCTTCCACTTTTTTGTATTGCAAATTCAAAGAAGCCACCAAAACAGAACGTGATTCTGCGGTAAAAACTTCCTTTTTTAAGGCCATCTGATTTTTATATCCGTTAAGGTCTGAGAAATTTTGATACAAAGGTTTTAACGATTCCTTTTGATCTAGATAATCGCAAATGAGATTTGAAAAATAACCCGTTTCTTTAAAGGGTAGGCTGCTATGTTCTGATTTAAAATCGCTCAATTTATTGATTATTTTATGCGTTTAAAAAGTGTGTAAACATAATTGCGCTTATCGCCACTTGGCATCGTGTAAACATAATCAAACGCATTTAAAAGTTGAAAATTGTTTCCTAATTTATCAGCTAAAATATTTACATCATAACGTTTAACTGGTAATCCGCTACATTTTGTAGCGCCACTTAAATTAAATTCAGCCAAAATAACATAGCCATTCAGCGCCATTTTAGATTGCAACAAATTGAAATAGGTTTCTTGATCTTCTGCTTCGGTAAAAAAATGTAAAACAGCGCGGTCTATCCAAAGTTTTACGGATGCTATTTTATTTAATTCTTGTGGTTGTGTCAAATCGTCAACAAGCCATTCAACTAAATTTGATTGTTTTCCGATGCGTTTTTTTAAAGTTTCTAGACCTTCTTTACTAATGTCATTTGCAATTAAATTAGTAAAGTCATCAGCTATTAAACTATCAATTAATGTTGTAGAACCTGCACCAACAAACAATATAGGATCATTTTTTTTAAGTTCACAGTTAGAAATTAACTCTAAAATTGGAGATGATTCTGTTTCATACCAACCCAATTTTGAAACCTCATATTTAGTATAAACCGTATTCCAATGGTTTTTATAATCAACTTCATTGTGGGTGGCCGAACTACAACAATCGGCATTTTTTGAAGTGATATCGCAAGAATCTTTTGGCATCATTAAAAAATGTTTTTGTAAAAATAATTAATTTAAACTTAGCAAAAACAAATTTAGCTTTTGTTAACCAAACTCAAATTGCTTTTAAGAAAAACTTAACTAAACTGGTTCTCCATACAAATCAAAATCGCCTGCTTCGGTGATTTTAATATTGATAAACTGACCCATTTGAATGTAATGTTTGGTGGCGTCAACCAACACTTCATTATCAACATCGGGCGAATCGAATTCGGTTCTACCCACAAACTGATTCCCGTCTTTTCTGTCAAACAAACATTTAAAAACCTGTCCTACTTTAAGCTGATTGAGCTCAAAAGAAATTTCACTTTGAATGTCCATAATTTCGGAAACACGTTGTTGTTTTATCTCTTCGGGCACGTTATCTTCTAGTTTGTAAGCGTGTGTATCCTCTTCATGCGAATAAGCAAAACAGCCCAAACGTTCGAAACGCATATCTATTACCCAATCTTTTAATTCTTGAAATTGCGCTTCTGTTTCGCCAGGATACCCCACAATTAATGTGGTTCTTATCGCCATATTTGGCACAGCCTCTCTAAATTGAGAAATTAAAGTTGTTGTTTTTTCGTGTGTTGTGCCACGACGCATCGATTTTAAAAGCTCGGTATTGATATGTTGTAACGGAATATCAAGATAGTTACAAATTTTAGGCTCGGCATTCATTACTTCGAGCACATCTAAAGGAAATCCTGTAGGAAAAGCATAATGTAAACGAATCCATTCTACACCGTCAATTTTAACAAGTGCTTTTAACAAACGCGCTAATTCTCTTTTTTTGTAAATATCTAATCCGTAATAAGTCAAATCTTGCGCAATCATAATCAATTCCTTAACGCCTTTTTTTGCGAGTTTTGTGGCTTCTTCAACCACTTCTTCAATAGGTGTAGAAATGTGTTTGCCACGCATTAACGGAATGGCGCAAAACGAACAAGGTCTGTCGCAACCTTCGGCAATTTTAAGATACGCGTAATGTTTTGGAGTTGTGGTTACACGCTCACCTATCAATTCGTGTTTATAATCGGCTTCGAGTGCTTTTAACAAATTTGGCAAATCGTGCGTGCCAAAATACTGATCTACATTGGTGATTTCTTTTTCTAAATCGGGTTTGTAACGCTCGCTTAAACATCCGGTAACAAAAACTTTATCAACTTCACCCAACTCTTTTTTATGTGCGTAATGTAAAATGGTGTTGATAGATTCTTCTTTGGCATCACCAATAAATCCGCAGGTATTTATGACCACAATATTACCCTCGTCATTTTCGTCTTCGTGAACAACTTCTTTATTATTGGCTTTGAGTTGCCCCATTAAAACCTCGCTGTCATAAATGTTTTTTGAACATCCTAAAGTAACGACGTTGATTTTATTTTTTTTTGCTGATTTTGTACGCATAGTTTGGATTTTGGTATCAGGTATCTGGTAATTTGAGTTTTGTGATTTGTGTTTTAATCTTAATACATGATACCAATTACTTGATACCAACTGATACTATTTGAAAAATGAATCTACAAATTCAATTTTATTGAAGACTTGTAAATCGTCTATTCCTTCGCCAACACCAATATATTTTACTGGAATTCGGAATTGATCTGAAATACCAATCACAACACCACCTTTGGCTGTACCGTCTAATTTAGTAACAGCAAGAGAAGTTACCTCAGTCGCTTTTGTAAATGCCTTGGCTTGTTCAAAAGCATTTTGTCCGGTTGAACCGTCTAAAACCAATAAGACATCATGTGGCGTATCTGGTATGACTTTTTGCATCACTTTTTTAATTTTTGTGAGCTCATTCATCAAATTAATTTTGTTGTGCAATCTGCCAGCGGTATCAATAATAACCACATCGGCATTTTGTTTTACAGCCGATTCTAAAGTATCGAAAGCTACAGAAGCAGGATCGCTGCCCATTTGCTGTCTTATCATTGGCACATCTACACGATCTGCCCACACTTGCAATTGATCTATAGCCGCGGCTCTAAAAGTATCTGCCGCACCTAGAACAACCTTTAATCCTTGCTTTTTAAATTGTGATGCCAGCTTACCAATAGTTGTTGTTTTACCAACACCATTAACGCCTACTACCATGATTACATAAGGTTTCTTATCGGCTGGAACCGAAAAATCGATTTCATTGCCCTCATTTGTCATCGCCAATAAGGCGGCTATTTCTTCACGTAAAATTTGGTTGAGTTCAGCGGTGCCCAAAAATTTATCTTTTGCCACACGAGCTTCTATGGCTTTAATAATTTTTAAAGTGGTTTCTACACCCACATCAGACGAAACCAAAACTTCTTCAAGCTCATCAAGTACGTCGTCATCTACTTTAGATTTTCCGGCAACAGCCTTAGATAGTTTAGAAAAAAAAGTAGTCTTGGTTTTTTCTAAACCTTTATCTAAATTTTCTTTCTTTTCTTTAGAAAATAAATTTTTAAATAAACCCATCGTTATTTTAATTAAAAACTAAGTGTATAATAATTATTGCTACAAATATAGAAAAACAAAAAGCTACTTTCAATGAGAAAGTAGCTTCTGTATAATGTATGCTAAAGTTGTGATTTATTTTTTGAAAAAACTATCAACTTTAGTAGGATCCATAATAGCTTCTGCAAAAGTATAAGCTCCTGTTTTAGGAGATTTTACCATATTTACAGCTTTAGTTAAACGCTTTGAACCTGTTTGTAATGATGCTACTGATTTCTTAGCCATGACTTAAAATATTGTATTATTTAATTTCTTTATGAACCGTTACTTTTTTCAAAATTGGATTGAATTTCTTAATTTCCATCCTATCTGGCGTGTTCTTTTTGTTCTTAGTTGTAATATATCTAGATGTACCAGGTAAACCTGTTGCTTTATGCTCTGTACATTCTAAAATCACCTGAATTCTATTGCCTCTTGCTTTTGCCATGACTTAACTTATTTTTTTAAAAAACCTTTTGTTCTTGCTTCTTTAATTACAGCAGCAATGCCATTTTTATTAATATTCTTTAAAGCAGAAGTTGATACTCTTAAAGTTAACCATTTATCTTCTTCAGGAATATAAAAACGTTTTTTCATTAAATTAACATTAAACTTTCTTTTAGTTCTGTTTAATGCATGAGAAACATTATTTCCTGTCATTGCTTTCTTACCAGTAAGCTCACAAACTCTTGACATTTTATATGGTATTTAAAAATTAATTTTTTACGAGGTGCAAATTTACATTTAAATTATTCATTTGCAAACTATTTTTTAAGGTTTTTTAGCAATTGATTTTTAAGCATTTCTAAAGCTTTGTTTGCTGTTCTTGTAATAACCTTCTCTCGCGGTTGCCCAAAATTGAATTCTTTAACAATTGTGTCATTAGGTGTTACTAAAGCTATAAAGACCACACCCACACTTTTATCGGTTTTATCTGTGGTTGGGCCTGCGTTTCCTGTTGTGGCAATGGCATAATCTGACTGTAATAATAGTCTCACTTTTTGTGCCATTTCTAAAGCCACTTGAGCACTAACTACAGAATATTTTTTTATTGTTTCTGCATCCACACCTAAAATATTTTCTTTCACACTTGTATCATAACTTACAATAGCCCCTTTAAAATATTTTGACGCTCCTGGAACAGCCGTAATCATTGATGCTATAGTACCACCCGTACAGCTTTCGGCTACAGCCAAAGTACACTTTTGTTGTATTAAAAGTATACCGATGCTTTCTTCGATGGTTTCATTTCCCTCAAAACCCATAACAATGTCACTTATTAAAGGTATCAAATTCTCAATTTCGTTTTCTACTGCTTTAATAATGGCAGATTTTGATGCGCCTTTTGCTGATAAACGCAAACGCACTTTTCCGTATGCAGGCAAATAAGCCAGTTTTATAAACTTAGGTAACTGATTTTCCCAGTCACTTATTCTTTCGGCCACCATGCTTTCGCCCATACCATAAGTCAACACGGTTTTATGATAAATAAAAGGCAATTTAAATTTTTCTTTAAGCATCGGTAAAACCGATGCGCTCATCAACCCTTTCATTTCGTTTGGCACACCCGGCATCGATACAAATATTTTACCATCTTCTTCAAACCACATACCCGGTGCTGTGCCAAAATTGTTTGTTAAAGCTTTTGCTTTTGATGGCACAAGTGCCTGATAGCTGTTTATTTCTGTAAAAGGATAATTTATTTTTTCGAATAACTTTTTTATATGCTCAATAATATCTGGATGCAGTACCAATTCATCATCAAAGTACTTTGTAAGCGTATGTTTTGTGATGTCGTCTTTAGTAGGGCCTAATCCGCCTGTTATTAAAATGATATCAGCATGATTTTTAGCTTCATCTAAAGCTTGTAAAATATGTGCTTCGTTATCACTTATAGAAGTTATCTGAAACACCTCAATACCAATAGTATTAAGCTGTTCTGCCATCCATTTAGAATTGCTGTCTAAAATTTGGCCTATTAAAATTTCGTCGCCAATGGTAATGATTTCTGCCTTCAAAAAAACTATTTTAAACTCATTCAAAAATAATTCAATTTTACCGTTAGACCTATTATTATTAGTAATAATAATCTAAAAAAGGGGAAATCTCCTTGTTCACCAATTTAAATAATTTATTATATTTACATTATAATTAATAAATCAACCTATTATGTTAAAAAAAACTCTTTTAGTAGCTTTCACAATTCTGTTTTGTGTAGCCACACAAGCACAAGACAAACAAAAAAGTGTTAAACCATTTAGAATTGGTTTTAAAGTTGGTGTGCCAAATATTGTTGGTGGAAATGCCGAATTAGTCTTATTTAAACGCATTGCTGTTTATGCCGATTATTCTGCTTATTCTGGCACTTTTGATCAAGTAGAGGCTGGTTTCAATCATTTTGAAATTGGTGGAAACATTTATTTTAACCCAACTGGAAAAGGTTTTTATGCTTCTTTAGGGTATAGCAATTTTAGTCTTGATGGCACTTACACCGATGCTCAAACTATTGGAGGTATTGATTTTACAGGCACAGCAACTGGTAATGTCACTTTAAATACTATAAATGCTAAGCTAGGTTTAAAACTAGGTCGTACATTTTATATGAGAACAGAAGTTGGTTATGGTTTTGGAACCATTCCTGATAAAGTTATTATAACAGGTGATGTTAATGGTGTAACTCAAACAGGTGAAGAAGCCATTCCTAATATCCCAGGCATTAGCTCAAGTGGATTACTGATCTTTAATATTGGCTTTGGTTTTGGATTCCTATAAAATCTTTTAAAACATCTAAAAGCAGGACTATTAATTTAGGCCTGCTTTTTTTTGCACTTTAATTACAAATTTCAAATCTTAAGATTTTTGTTTTATTTATCTTTACTCAAAATTTTGAAATGCAAAATAAAACACAAAAAATAGTTGGCTATTGGTTATTGCTAGGCGCTTTTTTAGTAATAGCCATGGTGGTTATTGGCGGCATAACACGCCTCACACATTCTGGATTATCTATAGTAGCATGGAAACCCATTTCTGGGATTGTGCCACCACTAAACCTTGCTGAATGGAATACCGAATTTAACAACTACAAAACCTCTCCAGAATATATTAAATACAATTATCATTATAGTTTAGAAGATTTTAAATCGATTTTTTGGTGGGAATTTATTCACCGCTTTATAGGACGTGTTATTGGATTTATATTTCTGTTTCCGTTTTTATGGTTTTATTTTACCAAAAAACTACAAGATAAAAAACTGCGTAAACATTTGATTGTTATTTTTCTCCTTGGCGGATTACAAGGTTTTATAGGTTGGTTTATGGTTAAAAGCGGTTTGGTTAACCGCCCAAGTGTGAGTCATTACCGCTTGGCATTACATTTAAGTACGGCCTTATTTTTAGTGGCTTATATTTTATGGACGGCGCTACCCATACTCTCTCCTATTTCTAAAAAATTGAATTTCCATCCCAAACTATACAGTAAACTAAAAATTATGTTGGGATTGGTGAGCATTCAAATAGTTTATGGTGCTTTTACAGCCGGATTAAAAGCGGGCTATATTTACACCACTTATCCTAAAATGGGTCCCGATTGGTTGCCAGATACTGGTATTAAAGCTTTTCAAAACCTAGGATTTATGGCGTTTTTTGAAAACCCCATTTTAGTACAATTTATCCACCGTTGGTTTGCAGCTTTGGTATTATTCTATTTTGTTAAGTTTTATTTGAGTGCCCGTAAATTGGGATTGTCACCCATTCAAACACATTGTAATAATGCGCTTATGCTCTTTTTGGCTGTACAAATTACACTTGGTATTTTTACTTTGATTAATGCTGTACCTGTAACATTAGGTGTTTTACACCAATTGGGTGCAGTTATTCTTTTGGCTACGCTTATTGTGGCGCTTTATTTCTATAAGGACACAAAAAACGTGTGATACTATTTGTAGTAGTTAGTTAGACCTAAATCTCCCATCCTATATCCTTCCCAAAGGGAAGGACTTTAAAACTGTTGATTTCTCCCTTTCCTTTGGAAAGGGTTGGGGATAGGATATATCTGGCACAACAATTAAAAATCTGTCATTCCCGCTTTCTCGGAAATCTAAGCTAAGTATTTATACGTTCTTTTGCTTGCGCGAGCATCACGCTCGTGCAGACTTTATCTTTAAACTCTTTGGCACGAGCAAAGGATGCTCGCGCTAGCTGGGACTTCATTATTTTTTATTCTTTTTTATAGACTGTTTTACAAGACTTAAAATATATTCTAAATCATCGTCATTGTTCGTCTGAATTTCATAATCTCCATTTCCCCAATGTCCCGTAGTTGAAACATCTCTTGTAATTTTCTTGGCATCGTCTAATTCTCCTTTGCTCATATTAATCCACATTTTTAATGCTTTTTTCTGAGGTAAAATATCAATTACATTTCGACCTGAAACAAATGCAATATATTTTTTCTTAGGTTTGATTTCTAAATTATCTAAATTCTGAATAGCACTTTTAAATTTCTCATAAAGTTCTATTATTTCTTCATTTACCTTTTCTAAATGTTTTTGTTCTGAATAGACTTTTATTTCTTTAGCAACATTGTCTATCGTGTGATCTGTTTTAGAAATTGTCTTTATACTTTCTTGAGACCCTGCTTTTTGAATTTGATCATACGAAATAATATTGTTTTCAAATCTTTTTACTTCCCATAATTCTATTGGCAAGTCTTTAAAATTAATCGCTTCTCTTTGGTAATTAGTAAAAGCAGGAGAGATAAACAGGACTCTTGATTGTGACCAATCAACATCATTCCTTTTTAAAGTTTTATCAAGATTCTCGTTAAATTCCAAAATGAAGTCTGCTTTATTGTTTAGCATTAAAGATAAATAAGCATAACCTTGGTCAATTACACTAAAGTTTTTATCTCTTTTGTATTCAATGATTACAAAAGCATTTGCTTCTTTATCAAAAGCAAGAGTGTCTATCCGGAAATTATTTAATGCAAATTCAGATTTTACAAAATCAAGTCCTAAAATAATCTTTAGATTCTCTTCAGTTAAGTCTTGAATTTCTTTTTCAAGTCTGAAAGGTTTTTCCTTGATGTACTCTAATTTTTTTTTAATATTGAATAGTGCCATTATTTTGACTTTTAATATGTTTTATAAATTACTATATTTCAACAAATATAACTCTTTATCAGCAACTTACTTTATCTTAAGCTCAAAAGCTGTATTGCCTTCTAAAACACCTACCAATATATCATCAGGATGCACTTGCCCAACACCAGCTGGTGTGCCTGTAAAAATAACATCGCCTTTTTTAAGGGTAAAAAACTGAGAAACATAACTTATCAGTTCATCTATCTGCCAAAGCATAAATTTAGAATTTCCGTCTTGAACAGTCTTGCCATTTATGATGAGTTGGAATTTAATTCCGGATAAGTCAAAATCTGTCTTAGGGTAAAAATCGCCAATAACGGCAGAGCCGTCAAAAGCTTTGGCTTTTTCCCAAGGCAAGCCTTTTGCTTTTAATTTGCTTTGCAATGTGCGCTCGGTAAAGTCAATTCCCAAACCTATTTCATCATAATACTTATGAGCAAACTTTTGTTCAATATGCTTTCCTACCTTGTTAATTTTAACCAATATTTCTACTTCGTAATGAATGCCTTCCGCGAAAGCTGGAATAAAAAATGGCATCTTTTTAGCCAAAATAGCCGAATCTGGTTTTAAAAAAATAACGGGCTCTGTGGGTTTTTCGTTTTGTAATTCTTCTATGTGTTTGGTGTAATTACGACCGATACAAATTATTTTCATAAGGTTAGATTTTACAAAGCCCTTCGACTGCGCTCAGGGTGACATTATTTATTTTGAGGTTTATCCCGAAATTTCGGGACGCTCAACCTGACAATTTATATTAGCATCAAGGAAACTTAGGAAACTGTTTAAAATCGGGATCGCGTTTTTCTAAAAAAGCATTTTTACCTTCTTGCGCTTCTTCCATCATATAAAACATAAGGGTAGCATCTCCAGCCAATTGCATCAATCCGTGTTGGCCATCTAATTCCGCGTTAAGCGAACGTTTTATCATACGCAATGCCATAGGCGAGCGCTTTTGCATGGTTTTACACCAAGCTACCGTGGTGTCTTCTAAATCTTTTAGCGGCACAACTTTATTTACCAAGCCCATATCTAAAGCTTCTTTAGCGGTATATTGCTCGCATAAAAACCAAATTTCACGCGCCTTTTTCTGACCGACAATGCGTGCCAAATAAGACGATCCAAAGCCACCATCAAAACTACCCACTTTAGGTCCGGTTTGTCCGAATTTAGCATTTTCTGAAGCGATGGTTAAATCGCAAACCACGTGTAGCACATGACCGCCACCAATGGCATAACCATTTACCATAGCAATAACAGGCTTTGGAATTTCGCGAATTTTTCGATGTAAATCCAATACATTTAAACGCGGCACACCATCTTTACCAACATATCCTCCAACGCCTTTTACGTTCTGATCGCCACCGGCACAAAAGGCTTTATCGCCAATACCTGTAAGAATAACCACATCAATATCTTGGCGTTCTCTGCAAATATCCATCGCATCGAGCATTTCAAAATTGGTTTCTGGTCTAAAAGCGTTATACACTTCTGGCCTGTTAATTGTTATTTTAGCAATCCCTTCAAAATAGTCGAATTTAATATCTTCGTAATCTTTTATGGACGTCCATTTTCTGTCTGACATGTTGTGTTTTTTAGGATTGTAAATATATAACTATTGCTTTTACTAAAAAAATTTTACTACCTTCGGATTTTAAAATTATATGATGAAAAAAATCATTTTTGGCCTCTTTTTAATAGGTTTTATAAACAGCTCTTTTTCGCAAATTACCTCTAAAAATTTTGAATCTAAAATATTACTACAATACAGAACGCTTAAAATTTATGTGCCACCTTCGTATGAAATTGACGCCACAAAAATTTACCCTTTAACCATTATTTTAGATGCCGAAGATTTGTTTGATGTCTATGTTGCCAATGCCAAATTATTGGCCCGTAAACAAGAAGCACCAGAGCAAATTATAGTAGGTATTTCTCAAATTGAATCGCGTACAGAAGATTGCGCTTACGATGCCATCTCAAGTTTACCTACGTCTTTTTCGTCCGATTTTCAACTATTTATCAATTTAGAATTGTTGCCTTTTATAGATGACGAATACCGCCTATCACCTTTTAAAGCAATAGTTGGCAGATCTTTAACTGCTAATTTTATAAATTATTTCTTTATCCAAGACAAACCTGTTTTTAATGCGTATATAAATATAAATCCGAGTTATGCCGAAGGCATGGCGTCTTATATAAAGAATACCATTCCTAATATTAATTTACCCACTTATTATTATATGAGTTCGGGATCTTATAACAGTAAAGATAAACAAGCCAACATTAGTGGCATTTTTAGTTTGCTTGACACGTATAAAAACCCTTTTATAAATTACAAATTAGATGTTTTTAACGAAGTTACATATTCAACTTCTTTAGGTTTATCTATTCCTAGTGCTTTGGCTTATATTTTTAAAATGTATGGTCCCATTACAAAAGAAGAATACGACACTAAAATATCTAAAATGACGCCACCAGAAGCGATCGCATATTTAGAAAAAAAATATGTTGAAATTGAATATTTTTTCGGCACAGATATTCAAATAAGGCAGAAAGATATTTTGCGTATTGAACCTTTAATTATGGATACCCTAGATGGCGATTATCTTAACGAATTTGGTAAAATGATTATACGTCTGTATCCAGATTCTCCTTTAGGCTATTATTATATTGGCCAATATTACGAAACAGGAAATTCATTAAAAAAAGCTATTAAATATTATAAAATAGGCTATTCTAAAATAGATGAAAACGACCCAAATTTAGATGCTTTTTATGTCAATATTGAACGGGTTATGAAAAAATTAAAATATGGAAATGACGATTAATTTTACTAATAAAAAAATTTCTGCTATGAAAAAAATATTTCTTGTGCTATTTGCTTTTATAATAACAGCCCCCATCTTTTCTCAAAAATATACCTTTACAGTTGTAAAAGATATTCAAGCAACGTCTGTTAAAAGTCAGGGACATACGGGAACCTGTTGGAGCTTTTCTACATCATCATTTGTAGAATCAGAAATTAAGCGCTTAAGCGGATTAGACATTCCTGTGTCTGAAATGTATTTTGTAAGAAATACCTACATGCTTAAAGCTTGGAATTATGTGATGCGTCAAGGCAATGCACAATTTGGCGAAGGTGGTTTAGCTCATGATGTTACTAATGCTGTTCGAGAATTTGGTATTGTACCTAGAGATGAATTTACTGGTTTGTTAAATGATCAAAAATCTTATGATCACGAAGAGATGTCTACTTTGCTAAAAACAACACTTGACGAGTTTATTAAAAGTGATGCTAAAAAAAGTGCGCGTGACTGGGAAGATGCTATCAACCAAATTTTAGATACTTATATGGGTAAAAACCCCATTACTTTTAATTATAATGGCAACATTTATAGCCCAAAAACATTTGTTGAGATGACAAAATTTAATCCAGACGATTATGTGTCAATCACGTCTTTTACACAACAGCCATTTTACTCAAAATTTATCCTAAATATTCCCGATAATTTTTCTAATGGCAGTTTTTATAATGTGTCAGTAAATGATATGATTGGCGTTATAAATACGGCGCTTGCCAATGGATTTACAATTTCTTTAGATGTTGATGTTTCTGAGCCTACTTTTTCGGCTAAAAATGGCGTGGCTGTCTTACCGCTTAACGCCGATGATAATACAAAAAGTTTGACAGAAATTGTGCCAGAACAAAATGTGACGCAATTGTCTAGACAACAAAATTTCGAAAATTACACGACTACAGACGATCATTTAATGCACATTACAGGCATGTTGACAGATCAAAAAGGAACAACCTATTATAAAGTAAAAAACTCTTGGGGTAACACTTTGGCAAATGGCGGTTATGTATATATGTCTGAAATTTATGCTAAAATGAAATTTATTTCTGTAATGGTGCATAAAGATGCTATTTCTAAAGAATTAAAAGCCTTGTTGAAGCTTTAAATTTCAATTAAGAGTTTTGAAATAATCTTTTAATACCTTATCATTTAATTCTCTTGGTGTTGTAACTTCAAGCAGTTTTGGCTGAGGACTCTCTTTAAAAAAGTGTTCTAAAGAAGTATTTAATGTGGCATCATCACCTACTTGCGTGTATTCAAAACCATACATTTTACATAAATGTTCTGCGGTTAAATTATGAGGCGCTTCAAAATAGTCTAGTGCTTTTGTAGTTTGCGGACCAGGTAAAATTCTGAATATGCCACCACCACCATTGTTAATCAAAATTATTCTAAAATTAGTAGGAATATAATTATTCCACAATGCATTGCTATCATAGAAGAAACTTAAATCGCCTGTCATAAAAACTGTTTGTTGTTTGGTAGTAAGTGCTGCACCAATGGCTGTAGAAGTACTGCCATCAATACCACTTGTACCGCGATTACAAAACACAGTAATCGTTTTATCTAAATGAAATAATTGTGCATATCTTATAACCGAACTGTTTGCCAATTGCAACATAATATGTTTTGGCAAAGCCTTGTTGATGTTGTTAAAAACAGACAAATCAGAAAAAGGCACTTTTTCCATAAAGGTATTATGCGCTTGCTCTACAAACATCTTTCTTTGAAGCCAATCCTTTTTAAAATGACTTTCAACCGTACTTTTATTTTCAATTAATTGTGTAAAAAAATCGGCAGAAGGCATGGCTACTTGACCCGACAAACAAAAATAAGTATCGGGCGCCGTAAATTCAGAAACGTGCCAATGATGTTGTGGTTTAAATTGTCTCAAGAATTGTTTGACTCTTTTAGAAACCACCATCCCGCCAAGCGTAATCAAACAATCGGGTTTTAGAAATTCTAATTGGTCATCAGATAACGAAAAAATCAAGTTATCGATGGTATTTATAAAATTTGGATGGTGTAGGTTTGAGGTGGTTTCGGTTAAAACAATAACCGAATCATCTTCTGATAAAATGGATAACAACTTATTTAATTCCTTATCAGGATAATGAGTGCCAACCAAAATCATTTTTTTATCACTAGCATTCCAACTGTCAAGAACATTTGAATCTATTGTATTTGGCTGTTTTAATTCATCTGATATTTTATCAAACTTAAAAGTATCAGGAATTTTCGATGTGGTTACAGTTTTGTAGAGAGGTTCTTCAAATGGCATATTGATATGCACAGGGCCTTTTTTAAGAATTGCAATGGCAATGGCTTTTTCTATTTCAGCGACATTGTATGCAAATTCATCCTCGGCGTCAAGTAAATTGGCATTGTATAACGAATGATTTGCAAACACATTTTTTTGCCGAATGGTTTGTCCATCGGCTATATCAATTTTGTTACTAGGTCTATCGGCAGAAACAATAATTAATGGAATATTGCTATAAAAAGCTTCGGCTACAGCCGGATAATAATTGAGCAATGCCGAACCTGAAGTGCAAAAAACAACAACAGGCTGCTGTGTTTGTTGTGCCATACCTAATGCAAAAAAAGCAGCGCAACGCTCATCTACAATACTGTAGGCTTCAAAAAAGGATTTGTTTGTGAATTCAATAATAAGTGGGGCATTGCGTGAGCCTGGCGATATAACAATCTTGTTTATATTTCTTGAAACACAATTTTTTTCAAGCAATTGTGCCAGAATTTGAGACGAATATATCATGAACCCATTTATTTTTGAAAGGTAAAATTAAGCATAATTAGTATGTAAAACTACCTATTAAACACTAAAAATAATCTAATTAGAAGTGTTTTTATGCAGCAGTAAAGCATTGCCAATGGCACACTGTACACATTTATTTTTTGAGCAATAGTTGTTTTTTAATTGCAATAGCGCCTGTGTTTTAAAAGCTGATTTGGCTTCTATATTTAAACTATTAAAATGATTGATTATGGTGTTCTTTTCAGGTTTAAGCTGACGCATCATTTCTATAATAAGCTCTCCTTTGTCTTTTCCGTGTTGTTTGTGATAGATAAATTGCAGAGGCATCACGGTATTAATAAGCAATAAATCTATAAACGATTTCGTTAATTTCTTATTTCTTTTAGATTTAGTAGCTGCTGAAAAGGTGTAATGTGTTTGCCAAAAATCTGAGGTTATTATTTCAAAAATAGTGTAAAAATCTTTGCTATTTTTCACTTCATTTATTTTTGAAAACAGATTGTGATGTTTGTAATATAACGCCGCTAATTGAGCCAACCGTATGGTAGGGAAATTATTGGGTCGCAATCTAAAAAATTGCACCTTTTTATGAAAAGTATTCTTTAATTTGAATTTTACTTTCTGATATTCATACCGCGCTTTTAACTCAGAGAAATACGTATTATCTACAACATCTTCTAATAAATTTGCACATCCAAACAAAAGGGCCTCCAAATCTTTTTGATTCTGTCTTACTTTTCTCACCACATTAAAATCTATAGATTTGGCAAAACTCAAAAAAGCATCTCCGTTTACTTTTAATCCGAAATTTTTAGCTAGTAAAATAAAAAGAACAGCTTCCCAATCGTTTTTTGATGTTTCTAGCAATTCTAAAATAAGCGCCGATTTTTGTTCTAAACGTTCAATATATAAACGTTCTAACCAATTATTAAATAAAAAATCATCAATACTTGAAATATCATTTTCGCAATTTATCCAATTGTGTGACTTTGACAAAAGCTGTCTATAATTTTGCAATACGGCATCAGGAACAAAATCTTTTAAAATCAGCGTTGGAATAACCGAATTATCCTTTCTAAATATTTGTGCATCGTTTTCCCAAACCACATGTAAAATAACCGCATCGTAATTGCTATCAACTTCATGGTTGTGAACATACCAATCTGACGCCTTTACATGAATCTCTACATTCCCAGCCCAAATCTGATTGCCAATTTTAATTTTTGCGTTAAAAAAATCGGGACCAGCATCAAAATTATGTTGCCCTTGATTGAGAACAATAAGCGCTTTCTTATCTGTACAAACCAGATTTTTATGAGTTACCAATTGCAACTTCCAAATATAATGTAGAAAATCTTCTTTCACTTTTTTACAATTAAAGCGTAAGTTTTTACTAAGTTAGCCTACTAAGTTATAAAAAATATCATGGAAAATAAATTAAAATCAGTTTTTGTAATGCTTTTTATTAACGCAGCCGTCATTCTAGCGTTTTACACCATGTTCTTATTTTATTTTAATGGCTTTCAATATATTTTATTAGGGCGCTTTATCGTTAGCACTACCATCGCCTTTTTATTTATAAAAGCCATGTCTATGCATAACACCGCAAGAACAAGTGCCAATATGTGGTTACGAACTTCCATTATTTTTATTGGATTATTGATTAACCTTTACGGGATAACATCTGAGCACTTAAATATTATATCTGCTTTACCTAGCACCTTATTGTTTGTAGGTTGGCTGCTTTATGTATTTTGGTATTCACGTTTCGGAAAACGTGAATCGGATATTTTAAAAGTGGGTAATATGTTACCAGATTTTGATTTAGAAGATGCCGAGCACAAACCTATAAAAGCATCTTCTTTTAATGGCAAACCGAATATATTTATGTTTTACCGTGGCAATTGGTGTCCGCTTTGTATGGCGCAAATAAAAGAAATTGCTGGCCAATATAAAGAGTTAGAAAAACGTGGTGTCAATATGAATTTAATAAGTCCGCAACCTCATAAATTCACAAAAGGATTGGCAAAAAAGTTCGATGTTAATTTTAATTTTTTAGTTGATGCCAAAAATAATGCCTCTAAAAAATTAGGTATTTTTCATAAAAATGGCTTACCAGCAGGGATGCAAGCTTTGGGTTACGATACTGATACCGTGATGCCAACCATTATTATTACCGATAAAAACGGAAAAATTCTCTTTGCAGATTTAACCGATAATTACCGCGTAAGACCAGAGCCCGAAACATTTTTTAGAATACTTGATGCCGAACTGCAATTAGGTTAATGAATGGCGCTTACAATATCGTGTTTGGTTATAATATCAAAATCGCCATCTTCTAGCGTTACTAAAATTGCTTGATTACCCATATTCATCAATTTGGTAATTTCCTCAATATTGGTGTTTAAATTCACTATAGGAAATGGTTTTTGCATCACCTCTTTTATAGGTTTGTCAGCGATGTTTTTATCGCTAAAATATAATTTTAACAAACTCCCTTCATCTACCGAACCAACAAACCCAGATGAATCGACAACTGGAATTTGAGAAATCTGATATTTACGCATGCGCTCAATGGCGTGTTGTACCAACTCCTCAGTTCTTACATTTACCAATGGGCGTTTTTCATGCCCTTGAATTAAGTCGTCTGCATTGGTAAGTTTATCTTCTACAAAACCTTGTGCACGCATCCAATCGTCATTAAACATTTTACCCACATACCTGCTGCCGTGATCGTGAAATAAAACCACCACCACATCATCTGGTTTAAAATGATCTTTTAATTGCAACAATCCTTTTACAGCAGAACCTGCAGAATTACCTACAAAAATACCTTCTTCAATTGCTAATTTTCTTGTAAACAACGCGCCGTCTTTATCGGTTACTTTGGTAAAACCATCAATAATATCAAAATCGACATTTTTAGGTAAGATATCTTCGCCAATACCTTCGGTCACATAAGAGTAGATTTCGTTTTCATCAAAGATACCTGTTTCGTGGTATTTTTTAAAAACTGAACCATACGTATCAATTCCCCAAATTTTAATATCAGGATTTTGTTCTTTTAGATATTTTCCGACACCAGAAATGGTGCCACCTGTACCAACACCCACAACAAAATGCGTTATTTTTCCATCGGTTTGTTTCCATATTTCTGGCCCCGTACTTTCGTAATGTGCCAATGCATTGGACGGGTTGTCATATTGATTTACATACCAAGAATTTGGTATCTCTGCTGCCAATCGTTTTGAAACCGAATAATAAGAACGTGGATCTTCTGCATCTACACTCGTCGGGCAAACCACAACCTCAGCGCCAACGGCACGTAAAATATCGACCTTTTCTTTAGATTGTTTGTCGGCCATTACACAAATAAGTTTATAGCCTTTTAAAGTAGCCACCAAAGCCAAGCCCATGCCGGTATTGCCTGATGTTCCTTCAATAATAGTTCCCCCTGGCAACAATCTGCCATCCGCTTCAGCGTCGGCTATCATTTTTACAGCCATGCGATCTTTAACCGAATTGCCCGGATTAAAGGTTTCTACTTTGGCTAAAACCAAGGCGTCAACACCGTCAACAATTTTGTTTAGTTTAACTAAAGGTGTATTACCAATGGTTTCGAGTATATTTTTGGCGTAAATCATTTGTGTCTAAATTTTGAAGCAAAAGTAAGAAATTTAGCATTGGGTTTTAGCTAAACATTTTTGGAAAAGTCTGCTCTGGTGTGTCGCCTAAAATATGCAATTTAATTTGCGATTGTAAAAAGCCAAATCCATAACCAAACATTTGTGTTAATGTGCTATAAATACTTAATAAACCAACTAAAACATTTTTATTTTTAACCGACGAATGCATACAAATAACCAACAAATAAAAGGCGTATACTAAAGTGAGGTGTTGATAAAAAGGAAATATAATGAGGCTTATCACAAATCCAACAAGAAAAATACTCGGAAACCAATAGGTCAATTTAGCAGTGTTTTTATGTTGTGTATTTAAAATGGGACGTGCTGTGCCAAAACTGTAGGTCTGGTTAAAAAATTGCTCAAAATTGGTACGACGTTTATGATACACAAAAGCATCTTCAATAAACTGGGTTTCGAATCCATTTTGCCATAATCTAAAGCATAAATCAATGTCTTCGCCGATGCGCTGTTTGCCAAATCCACCAGTAATTTCAAATGTTTTTTGAGACAATCCCATATTAAAACTACGCGGTTGGAATTTAACATTGTTTATATGACCTCTTAATCCGCCTGTGGTTAATACCGACGTCATACTGTAATTAATGGCTTTTTGAGTGGTTGAAAACGATGAATGCGCCGCATCGGCACCACCAAAAGCATCTGTAAAATTAGATTTTAAAGCTTCTTTTATAGCTGATAAATAAGGTTTTGGCAAGATGACATCAGAATCTAAGATGATAAAATAGTTTCCTCTTGCTTTTTGCATCCCAAAATTGCGGCTCAATCCGGGACCCGAATTTTCTTTAAAAAAGTATTTGATGTTTAATTTATCTTGGTATTCCTTTACAACAGTATCCACTTTAAGCGTTGACCCATCTTCTACAATAACTACTTCAAAGTCTGGTTTATAATCTTGCTGAACCAAACTTTCTAAAAGTTCGTCAATTTCATTCGGTCGGTTATAAACCGGAATGATGATTGAAAAATATAAATCTTGCAAGGTCTGTTGTTTTGTAAAAATCAAAGATACTTATTAAAAGCAAAACTATATAAAAGGATTTTTAAAAACTCCTGTTTCAGAGAATCTTCTCCCGAGATTTTGGAATGTTCAGATTGACAATCCTAATTAACAGAAAAAGCCCTCAAAATTGAGGGCTTTTAAAATGTTTATAATGAATCTTATTAAGAATCTTTTTCCATAAAGGTATCCATAACAATATTGCTGATGCCCATATTTGAGAATCCACCGTCATGAAATAGGTTTTGAAGCGTCACTTTTTTGGTTAAATCAGAAAATAAAGAAATAGTGTAATCGGCACATTCTAAAGCTGTGGCATTTCCAAGAGGCGACATTTTATCCGCGTAAGCGAAAAAACCGTCAAAACCTTTAACACCCGTACCAGCAGTAGTAGGCGTTGGCGATTGTGAAATGGTATTGACACGCACTTTAAAATCGCGGCCGAAAAAATAACCAAAACTACGCGCGATAGATTCTAAATAAGCTTTATTATCTGCCATATCATTATAATCTGGAAAAACACGTTGGGCGGCCATATAAGATAAGGCAACGATGCTGCCCCAAGGATTCATGGCTTCTTTTTTGTATAAAACGCTCATTACTTTATGGAAAGACATGGCAGATACATCAGTACCTTTTTGTGTCCATTCATAATTTTGGTCTGTATAATGTCTGCCTTTTCTTACGTTAACCGACATGCCGATTGAATGTAAAACAAAATCGATTTTACCTCCTAATATTTCCATTGATTTTGCAACCAAGTTTTCTAAATCTTCAATAGAAGTTGCATCGGCTGGAATTATTTGAGAACCTGTTTTCTTTGCCAATTCATTAATAGTTCCCATGCGCATGGCTATTGGTGCATTGGTTAATACAAATTCTCCACCTTGTTCATGAACGCGTTCTGCGGTTTTCCATGCGATTGAATTTGGATCTAATGCGCCAAAAATAATTCCTTTTTTACCTTTTAATAAATTGTACATCGGTTATGTGTTTAGTGTTTTTTTAATTGTTGGCAAATATAATCTATTTACTGTAATAATGATTTGGCATGTACAACTGCCGATTCTGTGATTTTTTTACCTCCCAACATCTCGGCCAATTCGGCTACACGCTCATTTTGGTTTAGTATTTTGAGATAGGTTTTGGTATCTTCTAATGCTACTTCTTTATAAACTTTATAATGTTGTGCACCTTTTGCGGCAATTTGAGGCAAATGTGTGATGGCCATAACTTGCATATTTTTAGCCATTTTTTGCAATATTAAACCAACTGTATTGGCAACTTCGCCAGACACGCCTGTATCAATTTCGTCAAATATAATTGTTGGAAGCTTACTATAATTTGATAAAATGGCTTTAAGAGCCAACATTATGCGAGAGCGTTCGCCTCCAGAAGCTACTTTAGATATTTTTCCAAATTCACCACCTTTATTGGCTTTAAATAAGAACGCTAAAGTGTCTATGCCATTAGCATGAATCTGATTTGTTTTAGAGAGTTCAATACAAAATTTGGCGTTTTGCATGCCTAATTTTGATAAATATTTTTCTAAATTGGTTTGCAAATTGGGTATAATATGCTCGCGTTTTTTATGAATTTCGGCACCTAACAACAATAATTCTTTTGTGAGGTTGTTTATAAATGCTTCTTTTTCTAACAAATCGGTTTCGGCATTATTTACAAGGTCTATGTCAACTTCAAATTGCTCTTTTAAAACAATAAGTTCTGCAATTGTTGTCACACGATGCTTTTGTAATAAAGCATTAAGTACATTTAAACGCAATTGTTTATTGTCAAGCTCTTGAGGATCTGAATCTATATTCTCTTGGTAATCTAAAATTTCTTGCTGAATGTCATCAAATTCAATTTTTAAACTATCGGTCCTATCGGCTATAGGCTCAAAAGACGCATCATATTTGGCAATGGTTTTTATTGCTAAAACGAATTTTTGAAAATTATCTGATAAACCAATATCTTCAGTTTGCCCTAATTGGATGGCATTGCTTACAGATTGACTAATCTGATCTATATGTTCTAATTTTTCTATTGCTGTTTCTAAAATTTCTAATTCGTCTGCTTGTAAATTGGCAGTATTTAGCTCTTCAAAAAGGAAAAGGTTATAATTAAAAGCTTGCTGTTTTTGAGTTTGAGTTTCTTTTAAAAGTTGCAATTCTTTTTCTTTTTGCCTTAACTGATGTAACTTTTGGGTAAATACAATCAAGTCTGTTTTTGTAGTAGCAATAGCGTCAATAAAATTATATTGGTATGCCAATTCATTTAGTTTGGCAGCGTCTTGTTGTGAATGAATATCGATTAAAAACTGACTTAAATTTTGGAGTGTATTTAAAGTTACAGGTGTATCGTTTAAAAAAGCACGCGATTTTCCGCTTGGCAGAATTTCTCTGCGGATAATGGTTTCATCTTCGTAATCTAAATCGGCTTCATTAAAAAAATCTTGTAAAGGATAATTTTTAACGTTAAAAATTGCTTCTATAACGCATTTCTTATCTGTCTTTTTTATGGTAGATAAATCGGCTCTATCACCTAACACCAAACCTAAAGCGCCTAAAAGAATAGATTTTCCTGCGCCAGTTTCGCCAGTAATGGTAGACAAACCTTCTTTAAAATTAATTTGAAGATTGTCTATTAAAACGTAATTTTTTATAGATAATGAAATGAGCACACAAATATTGTTTAATTGTTGTAAAAATAGTAATTACAAAAGAGAAAAGGTGTAAAAAAAACCAAGATTAATTACCTAGTTTTTCCCATTTAGAATTATTGTAGGGTGATATTTTTAATAAAACATCACGTAATTTAGAAACATCGTAAGTTGGGCCATCTGAAAAAATAGATACAATTTCGTCTGTTTTAGCATCGGTAAAAACGCGTAATAAAAAGGCTGTTGGACGTAAATCATAAATTTTTTGTAAACGAAAAATAGCGTTGGCTATAGCGCTTTTCCCCACTTTTGTACTCGTGTACATTATGTCTAAACCTTCTCTATGGTATTGATACATGGCTTTTCTAAAATCAGAAAAAACAGGTGATAAAAGATTTTCATTCAGCTCATAACGTGTGCCATTGCCGTCTGTACTGTTCCATCCTATATAACCACTTTGTTGCGCTTGATTTACTGTATTCTCGGCTTTCTTAAAAAACAATTCTCCTCCGTTAGGTGAAAATGTATCGGCATCTAAGCCCAAAATAGTGTAGGCGTAAAATGTTAAAACAGAAACTAAGTTTGAGTCGAAACCATTTTCGCTATAGAAAAAAGGGTCGAATTCTTTGTAAGAAAACGAAAAGTTGTCATCCTTAAAATTAAAAATGGTGGTTTGGTAAGACGCATTATACACAGGTCTGTTAACGCGAATCTGAATATTACCTTTAAATTGGTTTGGACTGGGTTGTTCTAAAATAAAAATACTGATGGCACATTGTATTTTTTCATTAGTTTTAACCTGTTTATTTGTCCACCTTGTGGTGTTTAAGTATTCTGAAATGCTGTTTTTAAGAGTTTTAAACACCTCTTTATTAGAACCTCTAATTTTATCGGAATTAACCGTTACCGTACAGTTTAATTCTTGCGCGCTTAGATTAAGCGTTACAGAAAATAATATGATGAATATAAAAAACTTACGCATTAATTTTGTTTAGGATCTCGGTGAAAATATCTTTTGCTACTAATTCTTTATCCTTTAACGGAAAGCTTTTAATATTAGTATCGGCATCAATAATAGTTATTTTATTGGTGTCTTTTTTAAAACCAGCACCTTTGTCATTTAGAGAGTTTAAAATGATTAAATCTAAATTTTTACGTTTTAATTTTTCTTTGGCATTTTCTACTTCATCATTGGTTTCTAAAGCAAAACCTACTAAAAATTGATGCTTTTTATTTGCGCCTAAAGTGGCTAAAATATCTTTTGTAAGCACCAAGTCAATATGCAAAGAGCTGTCTTTTTTCTTTATTTTTTGATTTACTTGTTGGGCCGGTTTATAATCGGCTACAGCTGCAGCAAGAATGGCAATATTTGCTGTATCAAAATGAGATGTGGTTGCTTCAAACATATCTTCGGCGCTCACAACATCAATCTGATTGATCTGACTATTATTTGTTTTAAGTGCAGATGGACCCATAACTAGCGTTACAGATGCGCCCAAATTGACCGCCGTATTTGCCAAGGCAACACCCATTTTACCCGAAGAATGATTGCCAATAAACCTAACAGGATCAATAGCTTCGTAAGTTGGACCAGCCGTTATCAAAACTTTTTGACCAAAAAGAGGTAATGTTTTAACAATACTTTGTTCTAAAAATTGTACAACAGACTCAGGTTCTGCCATGCGCCCTTCACCAACAAGTCCACTAGCCAACTCGCCACTTTCTGGCGGAATAAAACGATGTCCATAAGACTGTAAAATTTCAATATTTTTAGCTGTTGTTGGATGTTTGTACATGTCTAAATCCATCGCTGGAGCGAAATATACAGGGCATTTTGCCGATAAATACACGGCCATCAATAAATTATCTGTAACACCTTGCGCCATTTTTGCCAATGTATTGGCAGTTAAAGGTGCAAACAACATATAATCGGCCCAAAGGGCTAAGTCTACATGACTGTTCCATGTTGCATCTTTATCTTCTTCGTTAAAAAAAGAAGCATAAACGGGCTTTTTTGAAAGTGTGGAAAGTGTAAGTGGTGTTACAAAATCTTTTGCAGCAGGTGTAATTACAACTTGCACCTCTGCGCCTGCTTTAATTAACAACCTAATTAAAAAAGGAATTTTATAAGCAGCAATTCCCGCAGTAACTCCTAAAAGGATTTTTTTACCGCTTAAAACTGACATTATTCTTGAATTTCGGTTACTTTTCTATGGTGAATTTTACCTTCTAACCACTCTTCTATAGCAATGGCATTAGCTTTAGGTAATTTTTCGTAAAATCTAGAAACTTCTATTTGTTCTTTATTTTCAAAAATTTCTTCTAAATTATCGTTATAAGTAGCAAATTCTTCTAATTTTTCGATGAGTTCTCTTTTTAAATCATCATTTATTTGACTGGCACGTTGAGAAATAATAGTGATAGCTTCATAAATATTAGATGTAGGAGCCTCTATTTTAGTTCTTTCGTAAGTAATAGTAGAAATTGGTGCCTCAGAATTTTTATAATCCATAATAATTAAATTTATTTTGTTGATGCTAATAATTGATTATCTAATATGATTTTTGATTTTTGTATTTCATCCAAATATTTTGACTTTGGAAATGTTTTTTTGAGTTTTAAATAATAGTTTAATGCGTTCTTAAAACGGTCCTTTTTCTTATACTCAACACTCTTAACGGCTAAATCAAAAGCCGATTTAAACTTATAATAATATACTTCTTCTTTATAAGTAGTGCCTGGAAAATCTTCTAAAAAATTATCAAAAGACACAATGGCCGCTTCGTATTTTTCTAAGCTATAATTTTGTTTAGAAATTTCGAAATATTTTTTTTCTAAACGATTACTCAAGGTTTTATAAATATCATTGGCCTCTTTTAATTTATCGGAATCTGGATATGTATTGATAAACTCTTGAAGAACTTCAATAGCTTTACGTGTATCGGTTTGGTCTAAACTGTATTTAGGCGATGACAAATAATAGCCTTTAGCCGATAAAAACATGGCTTCTTCTCGTTTTGAGCTTTTTGGATAATTGCTAGAAAATCGGCTAAAATAATAACCAGAAGTGCTGTAATCTTTTGTTTTATAATGAGATTCTGCCTTCATGTATTGTATGCGCTCCATTTGAGGTTTTCCTGTATATTCAGGTAATACCTTATCAAACAATGTAATGGCTTTAGCATACTGACCTTTATTATAAAAGTCGGTTGCCATTTTGTAGCGTTCGTCTGCATTTCCTTTATTCAAAACTTTTTGATAAGGGCTACAAGAAGCCATCATTATAAAAGTTAGAACTATGACACTAAAATGTTTCATTTTTTGCATTCGGCAAAAGTAGTTATTTAAAATGGATTAATAAAATGGTTTGTATAGCTTTATACGCCGACAAAAATAAGATACTTCTCTTTTTAATAGACAGATATATTATTAAATGTTTGTTAATATATTTTGGGTAATTCTAGTGTAAATGGCTTATCGCTTAACAAAATCACTTAGCTTGGCTTCTAGTTCTTTGCTTGCAGCAACCAAAGGCAATCTAACAAAAGGCGCACAAATATCTTTTACAGACAATAAAGCTTTGATACCTGCCGGATTTCCTTCTTCAAATATCATATCAATACTGTCCATTAATTGATAATGAATTTTATAAGCTTCGGCTGATTTCCCTTCTAAACCCAATTGAATTAAACTTGAAAAGGCTTTAGGTAAACCTTGACCTATCACAGAAATAACACCATTACCTCCTGCCAAAACCATAGGTAACGCCAACATGTCATCACCAGAAATAACTAAAAATCCTTCTGGTTTATTTTGCAAAAGACGCATGGCTTGTACAATATCTCCAGCAGCTTCTTTTATGCCAATAATATTTTTACAATCATTTGCTAATTTAATTGTGGTTTCTACAGCAATATTAGAAGCCGTTCTCCCTGGTACATTGTAAATAATTATAGGTAAAGACGATGCTTCAGAAATGGCTTTAAAATGCGCATAAACACCCTGTTGTGTTGGTTTATTATAGTAAGGCGAAACAGATAAAATAGCGGTGAAATCTGATAAATCGGTTTGACTTATTTCTTCAACAACTGCGGCCGTATTATTTCCGCCAATGCCTAAAACTAAAGGGAGACGCTTTTTATTTGCGGCAATGACTGTTTTTATAACACATTCCTTTTCTTGCTTTGTTAAAGTGGCGGGTTCGCCAGTTGTACCTAGTACCACCAAGTAATTTATACCATTTTCAATTTGATAATTAACCAATTTAGTAAGCGCTTCAACATCTATACTGTTATCATTTTTAAATGGTGTAACTAACGCTACGCCTGTGCCTTCAAATAGATTCATAACTTATTCAAAAATATTTTGTTACTCATTTTATTATAGTGTATATTTACTTTTTAAATTTGTAGCAAAGCTAACTATTTTCTTTAGTATATAATAATGTATAATTATTTTTAGAAAGTCGTATGAATTGCATGTAATTCAAGCTGGGATATGCTTATAGATATTAACAAAAATAGAATGTCAACTTTTAAAATATTTTAATTATGAAACGCTTTCATTTAACACATTTCGCAATTTTAGTTTTATCTCTTACTTTAGTGATAAGTTGTACAGAAAAAAAAGCACAGAAAAAAGCACCTGCTAAAGAGATTAAAGTCAAGCCTAATACAGAAAAAATAGATTCATTAGCTACGGAAGCAAAAGTTGTTGCCGCTCAAAAAGTTGTAAAAAAACAAGCCACTTATAAAAATCCATATCACATTATTATTGGCAGTTATGTGGTAAAAGAAAATGCTGTTTTGTTGATGAAAAAACACAAAGAGAAAGGATTTGACACCTATCTTATTACAAGACCAGACGGCGAGCATATCTCGGTTAGTATTGCTTCTTATCCAGATATTCATCAAGCGTATAATGAATTGTATAATATTCAAGATGAAAAAGGAATTGAAGCTTGGGTTTTATTTCAAGAAAATAAATAAAGTACAGGTTCTCTTTTGTCAACTAAATTAGAGTTTGTACTTTTGGCAAAACCTAATATAAATGACACAAACCAAATACGTTTTTGTAACCGGAGGCGTAACTTCATCACTTGGCAAAGGAATTATTGCTGCATCTTTAGCTAAATTACTACAACAAAGAGGCTTTGCCGTTACTATTCAAAAGCTTGATCCATATATAAATATAGATCCAGGAACATTGAATCCGTATGAACATGGCGAATGTTATGTTACTGATGATGGTGCAGAAACAGATTTAGATTTAGGTCATTACGAGCGCTTTTTAAACACACCTACTTCGCAAGCTAATAACGTAACCACGGGCCGCATTTACCAATCGGTTATTGATAAAGAACGTAAAGGTGATTATTTAGGCAAAACCGTTCAGGTTATTCCACATATTACAGACGAAATAAAACACCGCATACAACTTTTAGGCAATACTGGTGAATACGATATTGTAATTACCGAAATTGGTGGTACCGTTGGCGATATAGAATCGCTACCTTATGTTGAAGCCGTGAGACAGTTACAATGGGAATTGGGTAGAAAAAACGCCTTGGTTATTCACCTAACTTTAATTCCATATTTAGCTACAACTGGCGAATTAAAAACAAAACCTACACAACACTCTGTTAAAATGCTGATGCAGAGCGGAGTGAGTCCGAATATTTTGGTATGTCGCTCAGAATATCCATTAACCGAAGGTATCAAACACAAATTAGCACTGTTTTGCAATGTGCATGAAGATGAAGTTATTGAAGCACTAGATGCCGAAACCATTTATGATGTGCCAAATTTAATGTTAAAAGAGGGCTTAGATAAAGTGGTGTTAAAAAAATTACACCTTCCTATAAACGAAACACCAGCGCTTTTAAAATGGAATTCTTTTTTAGATAAATTTAAAAATCCTAAACATACTGTTATCATTGCCTTAGTTGGAAAATATGTAGAATTGCACGACGCTTATAAATCTATTACAGAGGCCTTTATACATGCAGGTTCTGTAAACGAAATTAAAGTTGTTGTAAAATGGGTGCATTCCGAAAAGCTCAAACCTAAAAATATAGCCAAGCAATTGGAAAATATTGATGGTTTACTGGTAGCTCCTGGTTTTGGTGAGCGTGGTATTGAAGGAAAAATTGAAGCCATAAAATATGTACGCGAAAATAACATTCCGTTTTTAGGAGTTTGTTTAGGGATGCAAATGGCGGTAATTGAATTTGCTAGAAATGTTATTGGCTTTACGGATGCCAATTCTACCGAAATGCTTACCGATACCAAACATCCTGTGATTGATTTGATGGAAAGTCAGAAAAGCATCACACAAAAAGGTGGCACAATGCGTCTTGGCGCTTGGGATTGCCAATTAGAACCAAACACCAAAGCTTTTAACGCTTACAAAACAAAACTTATTTCTGAGCGTCACAGGCATCGTTATGAGTTTAACAACACTTATCTTAAAGATTTTCAAAAAGCTGGCATGATTACTTCTGGTATCAATCCTAAAACAGGATTGATAGAGATAATTGAGCTTCCAAACCATCCTTGGTTTGTAGGTGTGCAATACCATCCAGAATATAAGAGTACGGTTTTAAATCCGCATCCTTTATTTATAGATTTTATAAAAGCCTGTTTAGAGAATAAATAAACTTGTTGAGCCTTAAAACAATTAGATATACACCTATAGAAAAGTCTTTCAAATTTGATTGTTAGAAATATCTTTATCTTCAGATGTTTTTAATACTTCTAAAAAATTCGTAACTTGCTATACTGTTTTTATGCACTATTACTTTTTAATATTCAATTGAATAGATGCGTAATTTCAATTCAACAAAACACCTCTTTTTATAATTTATAAAAAGAAAGGCATCCTAAATATAAAGAAAATATTCTACTGTAATAAAATAGAAAATTTAAATTATTGGATATGAGAAATATAGGTATTTGGATTGACAAAGAGAAAACATTTATTTTATTAATTGAAGACGGCAAAGAGGCATTTTCAACAATTCTATCTGAAGTTGAAAACTATCGTCCTGTTGGAGGATCTAGATCTAAAACCAAATGGGGACCTCAAGAGGTTGTTAAAGGCAGTTCGTTTTTAGAACGCGAAAAACATCAACTAAAAAATTATTTCAAAAAGATTGCTAAAAAAATAGCTGATGCTGATGCCATAGCTATTTTTGGCCCTGCAGACACCAATTTTAAATTCAATAAAGAATTAACAGAAAACTATAAACTATTGGCGGCAAAAGTAAAAACAGTTGAAAAGGTTGATAGCATGACCAACAATCAAGTAAAAGCCTTAATTAGGGATTTCTTTAACAAATAAATATAGCTTAAGCCGATTCTCTGTGCGATTATAAAATCTCAATTTTACAATTGATCGTCAATGCTTTTGGTTATTTCAGCTTTAACATCGCCTGTATGTGCCGTGGTTTTATTTTCTATGAGCATAATTTTACATGCGTCTTTAGAAGATACCCGATGTTGAATGCCTTTTTTTACTATAAAAATATCACCTTCGTTCATTAGAAAACTATCTTCTCCTTCAATTTCAAAAAGAAGTGTGCCTTCAATTATATAAAAAAGTTCATCTTCGTTTTTGTGGTTGTGCCAAGGTACTTTTTCTCCTTTTATGATGGCCACTTTTATGTATACATCATTGACTTCCCCTATTACTTTTGGCGAAAAATAGTCTTGAATATCTTTTGTTACTTCTTTTAAATTCATTGCGCTATTTTATGTAATGCCATTAGCATCTTTCGATGTGTCTAAAGCTAATGTGCCAGAGACAACTTGAAAGTACATTTTAAAATCGGAGGCCAAGCTCCATAAAGGATAAGTAAAAGTGGCTGGCTTATTTTTCTCGAAAAAGAAATGCCCCACCCAAGCAAATCCATAACCCACAATAGGAATCAATAACAACAACATTGGACGCCTGTGATAAATGGCCGTAAACAAAACCGCTAATAAAATAGTGGTGCCAATTACGTGTAATAACCTACAGGTTTTGTTGCTGTGTTGCGATAAGTAAAACGGATAAAATTCTTTAAAACTGGTGTATTTCCGAGACATAGTATCAGTTATTTAAAATGTCTTTAAAAAAATTATTAACAGATTGCATTGCCTTAAAATGATCTAATAGTAGCGGCATTAATTGGTCTGTCTCTATAAGATTGGGATCTTCTTCTGCAAAATAATACCATTGCTTGTTGTATAACAAAGGTTGCTTTTCTGCTTTCTCTCTGTATTTTGCATCAATCCGTATATTTTTTTTACCTCTAATATCGCCAAAGTGATTTACAAATGTTGTGTCTGTAACCAATGTATTAAAAGCCTCTGTATTATCTAAAATGGCCGTGCGGATTTTATCGAGCTCTTGTGTTGTTGGCATAAAAAGACCGCCATAAATACCTATTTTTTCTGGCCCCAATTCAAAATAAAGTCCTGGGTAATTTTTGTCCTTTTTTCCATGCTTGGATATAATTGCCGAATTTTTGAGCTTGTAAGGTGTTTTATCTTTAGAAAAACGCACATCACGATTTATTCTAAAAATAGCATCCTTAGATTGAATAGAAACCTCATCGTCTATTTTAGAAGCTTCAATAATAAGTGCATCAACAAATGCTTTAAAGGGCTCTTTTACAGATTTGTGATAACGTGTTCTGTTAAGGTCAAACCACTCTTTGTGATTGTTGCCTGCCAGTTCTTTAAAAAAATTGAGGTAATCTGGTGTAAAATATTGCATCGGATAAATATATAAAAACTATTTAAATGTGTAACCCATGCTTATTAAAAAACTCCCTTTTGGCATTGGCACCAAACTGGTTTCTGAATATTCTGCATTAAAAATATTGTTTCCAATAAAAGAAACTGACATTTGTTTAACATTAAAGTTAAGTCTTGAATCTACAACAGTATAGTGTGTGCCATCTGGGCGCTCTACAAACCTAGCGCTGATACTGTGAAAAAAATGTTCGAAAAATTTAATATTAAAAGTAGTGATAACTTGATGTTTCATGCTGTTTAAAGAATATCTAGAAAATGGTGCAGTCGCTTGTTTTATATCATCTTTTAAATAATTATAAGCCACTTGAATATTCTGATTATAATCTAAAAATTTAAAATTAAACTGTGTATTTACTTCTAATCCGTACGTGTTAACACGGAATAAATTATGGACTTGCCATTTATCAGTTTCCTGATATTTAACATAATCAATCAGGTTGTTTGAGTTTCGGTTAAACAAAGCCATTTCTAATTTAAATGCATTTTCAGTGTATTTAAAACCCAATTCTTGTGCAAAAGCCGATTCTGGTTTAAGATTTATATTGCCCAAAGTAGTAGGACTTGCATAATACAAATCGGTATAAGTTGGCACCCGATACGTATAACCCACATTGCCATACAAGCGTAAATTTGGTAACAAAGCATAACCAATATCAAGACCTGGAAAGGCATGAAATTTAAAATCTGAAAAGTAATTTAAAGCCACCCCTGGTGTGATATCTATTTTTTTATCGGCCAAACTAAAACGATGCTCAATAAAAGTATTGACAATCATTCTATCGTGACTGCCAAGATTATTGCTAACAATATAATTTTTAGAAATATCTATACCAACACCTGTTATGCCAGCACTTGATTTAATTGAACTGTTAAATGATACTCCTACTTTATTAGTGATATGAAAATTTCTAAAATATGATGGATTATAGCGTAAAAACGCATACATATCTTGATTACGTTTCCAATATATATTTGATTTTAAAGTGTAATTTTCTTTAGAATAGGTTGTGTTTACACCTATCAAACTTGTCTGAGTTTCTTCGTACTGATCTTTATAACTGGGGCTGGCATAAAAACCGTTAGCACCAAATTTTCTTTCACCAAAAGAAGCTAAAATTTGAAATGGCACTTTACGGATGTTGAAATTTGATTTATAGAATACATTGTTGTTTTTAAAATCGGTATTAAAACGATAGCCTGCCGATGTGTTTCGTTTAAAGCTGAGTGTCTGCGAATAATTTTTTGTAGCGCTATTTAATTGGCCTCCTAAAATAACATGATTAAACGCTCCCGTTAAAGCTGTTACTTTAAAACTGCTTTCAGTAATCTTTTTTGTGATAATATTAATGGCGCCAGTAAAAGCATTTTGACCAAAAATACGTGCTGCAGGCCCTTTTAAAATTTCAATCCGCTCAATATTTTCTATAGCTGGCAAACTATTTAACAAATGATGACCTGTCTGAGAATCTTCGACTGAAATACCATCAATCAATAATAAAGTTTGATCAAAACTACCACCTCTAATATATAAATCGGCTTGCATGCCATCTAATCCGCGGCGACGGACATCAACACCAACATAATTTTGCAACAATTCTGCCACACTTGTTGTGGCTGTTTTTTCTATTTGTTCTTTTGTAATTAAAGTAATACTTCTTGAAGCTTTAGAAAAAGGCAAAGCTATACGTTGTGCATTCACAACAACCGAATCAAGATTTTCAATATTGTCTTGCTTATTTTGGCTGAAAATAAATTGGGTAAAAACAATAAATATTATTAAAAAATTAGATTTCATTGTTTGGTATATTTTAAGTGGGCAAAGATAAAACATTACGTACATTGAGCTAATAATCTATCTTTTTTAACAAAAAAAAATCCCGCTTAAAGCGGGATTTTTTACATTTATGCTTGACCAGCAGGGCCAAAATTCATTGGCACTGGGGGTTGTTCATAATCTTTAATATCGCCATGGGCTTTTTCAAATCTTTGCACATTTTCGGCCAAAGCTTTTGCCAAACGTTTGGCATGCTGAGGTGTTAAAATAATTCTAGATTTAACCTTTGCCTTTGGCGTTCCTGGCATAACATTCACAAAATCTACTACAAATTCTGAAACCGAATGATTTATGATAGCCAAATTGGCATAAGTGCCATCGGCTACAGCCTCATCTATTTCAATATTTAACTGATTCTCTTTATTAGTATCTGCCATAATAATTATATTTATAAAGCTTCTTGCATGTCTTCTTTAGAACCAACAATCATTTTTTCATAAACACGCATGCCTGTTCCTGCAGGTATTTTCTTACCAACAATTACATTTTCTTTCAATCCTTCTAAATAATCTTCTTTACCATTTACAGCCGCTTCATTAAGAACTTTTGTTGTTTCTTGGAATGATGCCGCAGAGATAAATGATTTTGTTTGAAGAGAAGCTCTTGTAATACCTTGCAATACTGGTTCTGCTGTTGCTGGAACAGCATCTCTAGCTTCTACAAGGGCTTTATCTTCGCGTCTTAAAATAGAATTTTCATCTCTTAAATCACGTGAAGTTACAATCATACCTTCTTTTAAATTTACAGAATCGCCTGCGTCTACAATTACTTTTTTACCGTAAATTTCATCATTCTCATCAATAAATTCATTTTTATGAACCAATTGATTTTCTAAGAATAAAGTATCTCCAGTATCAATAATATTAACTTTTAGCATCATTTGTCTTACAACAACTTCAAAATGTTTGTCGTTAATAGACACACCTTGTAATCTATAAACTTCTTGAATCTCGTTAACCAAATATTCTTGAACTTTAGTAGGTCCTTGAATATCTAAGATAACTTTTGGTGTAATAGATCCGTCAGAAAGAGACATACCAGCTTTAACATAATCGTTTTCTTGAACCAAGATTTGATTAGATAGTTTTACCAAGTACTTTTTAATATCTCCAGATTTAGATTCAACAATAATCTCACGGTTACCACGTTTAATTTTACCGAAAGAAACAACACCATCAATCTCTGCAACAACAGCAGGATTAGAAGGGTTCCGTGCTTCAAACAATTCTGTTACTCTTGGTAAACCACCTGTAATATCACCAGATTTAGCCGATTTTCTTGGTATTTTAACCAAAGTTTTACCTGCTTCAATTTTCTCTCCTTCTTCAACCATTAAATGCGCTCCTACAGGTAAGCTGTACGAACGTAATGTATTTCCTTTAGAATCTAAAATCAATAAAGTAGGAATTACTTTTTTGGTTTTAGAGTCTGATATTACTTTTTCTTGGAAACCGGTTTGCTCATCCATTTCAACTTGATAAGTAACACCTAATTCAATGTTTTCGAAAGCAATTTTACCTTTAAATTCTGAAACGATTACACCATTATAAGGATCCCATTGACAGATAACATCGCCTTTTTTAATTGTTTTTTTACCTTTTACCAATACTTCTGATCCGTAAGGAATATTATGTGTACTAAGTACAAGACCTGTTTTCTTATCAATTACTTTAAGTTCTGATGTTCTTGAAATAGCAATATTTACTTTTTCGCCATCTTTATTTTCGCTTTCAACGGTACGTAAATCTTCAACTTCTAAATTACCTTCAAATTTGGCAACTAATTTATTATCTTCAGAAATGTTACCTGCAATACCACCTGCGTGGAAAGTACGTAAGGTTAACTGTGTACCAGGCTCACCAATAGATTGTGCAGCAACTACACCAACAGCTTCACCAAGTTGTACCATATTTCTAGTAGATAAGTTATAACCATAACATTTTGCGCAAATACCACGTTTGGCTTCGCATGTTAGTGGCGAACGTACTTCTACAGATTCTATAGGAGAATTTTCGATAGCATCGGCAATTTCATCAGTAATGTCACAACCCGAACCAACTAAAAGCTCATCGGTTAATGGATTGTAAACATCTTGTAAAGAAACTCGGCCAACAATTCTTTCGGCTAGTGATTCTACTACTTCGTCATTTTTCTTTAATGCCTCAACTTCTAATCCACGTAAAGTGCCACAATCGTCTAAATTCACAATAACATCTTGAGAAACATCAACCAAACGACGTGTTAAATAACCCGCATCGGCAGTTTTTAAAGCCGTATCTGCAAGACCTTTACGCGCACCATGCGTAGAAATAAAATATTCTAAAATTGATAAACCTTCTTTAAAGTTTGATAAAATTGGATTTTCAATAATTTCACCACCACCCGATGTCGATTTTTTAGGTTTGGCCATCAATCCACGCATACCTGTTAACTGACGGATTTGTTCTTTAGAACCACGCGCACCAGAATCAAGCATCATATACACAGAATTGAATCCTTGTTTATCTTCTCTAATACGTGTCATTGCCAATTCGGTTAGACGCACATTTGTTGAAGTCCACACATCAATAATTTGATTGTAACGTTCGTTATTGGTAAGCATACCTGCGTTATAACTTGCCATAATATTGTCTACTTGCTTGTTAGAAGCAGCAATCATAGCTGGTTTTTCTTCAGGAATAATAATATCGCCTAAGCTAAAAGATAATCCACCTTTGAAGGCGTAATAATAACCCATATCTTTAATACTATCTAAAAATTCACCTGCAGTAGGTACATTGGTACGTTTTAAAACTTTACCAATAATACCACGCAATGATTTTTTAGTTAATACTTCATTAATATAACCTACTTGGGCTGGTACCACTTCATTAAAGAGCACACGACCTACAGTAGTTTGAATTATTTTGTTTACTATATTACCATTTTCGTCTAAATCTTTGGTGCGCACTTTTATGCTTGCATTAAGATTTACAGCTTTTTCATTAAAAGCAATGATAACTTCTTCTGGCGAATAAAATATTAATCCTTCACCTTTAATAGGAACTTCTGGTGTAGAGAAACGCTCTTTGGTCATATAATACAAACCTAAAACCATATCTTGAGAAGGTACGGTAATTGGTTGTCCGTTAGCCGGATTTAAAATATTTAAAGAGGCTAACATTAACAATTGTGTTTCTAAAACTGCTTCTGGACCTAGAGGTAAATGCACTGCCATTTGATCACCATCAAAATCGGCATTAAATGCCGTACATGCTAATGGATGTAGTTGGATAGCTTTACCCTCGATTAATTTAGGCTGAAAAGCTTGGATTCCCAAACGGTGTAATGTTGGCGCACGGTTTAATAAAACTGGATGTCCTTTAATTACATTTTCTAAAATATCCCAAACTACAGGTTCTTTTTTATCTATTATTTTCTTTGCAG
>JABMNH010000018.1 GCA_013205245.1 Flavobacteriales bacterium
AGAACAGAAGAGACGAGCCCTAAAAATGCCACACTTTATTTTAGTATTTTATTAGAAACACAAGATTTAATAAATGCTTTAATAAATTTATTAAAACTATATCACGACTTTTATTTAAACGAGAAAAAGCAATCTTAAGATAGATTTTAAGTTAAAAAAGCCTCAAATTTACAATTTGAGGCTTTTTTTATAAAGCTACAACGCTATTTATTTTTCCTGGCAACAAGCTTTTAAGTGTGTTTTCAATACCATTTTTTAAAGTTACGGTAGAAGAAGGGCATCCACTACAAGCACCTTTTAAAATTACTTTAACAATATGACTGTCTGAATCATAAGAATCGAAGATAATGTTACCGCCATCTGCCATAACAGCGGGTTTAATATATTCGTCTAAAATGGCAATAATTTCCTTTGAAATGTCATCTAAATCTTCAGGGTTTTTAGTATTAGCAATTTCTTCAGTTTCAACAATAGTTAAAGGCACTAAATTAAATTTAATATAATTTCGTATTTCGTGCATAATACCTTGCCAATCGGTTTGTGAATCTTTTGTAATTGATATATAATTTTGTTCTACAAATACACTTTTAACAAAACTAAAATCAAAAAGAGAGGCAATAAATGGATGGTTTTTGGCTTGCAAGGCGTTCATAAATTCAAGATCGGTATCCTTTAAAATCAATTTATTTGTCACAAATTTCATCACATCTGGATTTGGTGTGCTTTCTGCATAAACTTCTACAGGCGTTTCTGTGATTGCGTTAAAGAGTTTGTTGTTTTGTTTAAAATAGTCTTCAATAACAATTTTCAACTCCTCTTGAACATCTACCCAATCTATAATATCAACTTTTTGTAAAGCAATAAAATTGGCACTAATAAGTACTTTTGTGATAAAAGGCAATTGCACTAATTGAGAGGCAAGAGGCGAACTTAAATCGTCTTTTTCTTTAGAAAATTCAAAGCTACCTTGCGTAAGTATTTTTTGCGATTCAAATTTTATAACAGAGCTGTCTTTAGTATTTATAATTTTAAACATCCTTATTTTTTTTAGAGTTTACAAAAGTAAGTTAAAAAAAGTATTAAGCAGATAAGTTAATCTTTAATAGCCTATTCTTGATTAAAAACATTTATATTTGGTTCTTAATTTCTGATATAATTATTACTGAATTAATAATGAAAAAAATACTTTGTTTATTTTTTATGCTGTCAATGTTTGCCTTAAGGGCTCAAGAAACGCTGCCAGTTTATTCAGATTATTTATCAGATAATATTTATTTGCTTCACCCTGCTGCTGCTGGTATTGGTAGCTGTTCTAAATTGAGGATTACTCACCGCCAACAATGGACAAACAGTTCAGATTTCCCATCCTTACAAACATTAAGTTTTCACACTAAAGTAGGTGATAAAACAGGTTTGGGTTTTATTTTTTTTAATGACAGAAATGGATTTCATTCGCAAACAGGTTTTCAAGGCACTTATGCCTACCATGTTTTATTAGGAAATAATTACCGCGTTTTTAATCAATTATCGTTTGCACTGTCTGCTTCTTTTGTAGAAAACTCTATAGACGAACGCACATTTAACACTACAGATCCTGCAATATCTGGAATTATTAGAAATTCAAATTATTTTAATGCCGATTTTGGCATGGCTTATCATTATAGAGGCATGTCATCTTATTTTTCTGTAAAAAACATACTTTTAAGCGACAGAACTTTGTTAAACTCTGATTTTGAATCTTTCAACTTACGACGTTATGTTGCTTCTGTTGGTTATTATTTTGGAAAAGATAAAGAGTGGCAATTAGAACCGACTATTCTTGGCCAATATATTGAGCGCACAAAAGAAAGTTTTGTGGATTTTAATTTAAAAGCCTATAAAAAGTTAGACAACAATAATTTATTATGGGTTGCACTATCTTACCGTAAGAGTTTTGATAAAAATGCACTTCAAAAATTTCAACAAATAACACCTATAGTAGGTTTAAATTTTGGCCCTTTTATAGCTTCTTACACCTACACCCAACAGATAGGCGATTTGGTTCTTGATGCTGGCGGATACCATCAATTTACTATTGGTGTTAATTTATGGTGTAGAACTGTACGTGCTGCTTCTTGTCCTAATATTAATTCGTATTATTAGTTTATAATGTTAATTAAAACCCTTTTAGGGAAAACACCTCAATACGGTAAGTCTTGTTATTTTTCTGAAAATGCTACCCTTGTTGGCGATGTTATTTTGGGAGATTATTGTAGTGTTTGGTTTAATGCCGTTGTAAGAGGCGATGTTAATTTTATTAAAATTGGCAATAAGGTAAACATTCAAGATGGCGCTATTATTCATTGTACCTATAAAAAATATCCTACAATAATAGGTAATAATGTTTCTATTGGGCATAACGCTATGGTTCACGGATGCGTTATTAATGATAATGTTTTAATTGGTATGGGCGCCATTGTTATGGATGACTGTACAGTAGAATCTAATGTTATTGTTGCTGCAGGAGCCGTAGTTACACAACACACAACTTTAGAATCTGGATTTCTATATGCAGGTGTCCCTGCCAAAAAAATAAAACCACTTGATCAAAACCTAATAACAGGCGAAATTGAACGCATTGCAGATAATTATATAAAATACGCCAGTTGGTATAAATAGATTCAAAAATCTAGTGCATCTATTTGAATATGAGATTGGGGATTTACCAGCCTTTTTAGAACAGCAATATCTGAATTACAATAAAACTGATGTTGCACATTTATGTTATGTTGATTCTTTAAATTATGGGTAATTAAAACACGTTCTAGTTGTTTAGCCACAGCCAATCCAGAATCTATCAGCGTAACATCATCACCCACAATAGTTTTAATTTGAGGTATTAAATAGGGGTAATGTGTGCATCCCAAAACCAAACAATCTATGTTTTTTTTAAGCATTGGTTTTAGATATTTTGAAAGTAAGGCGAAGGTTTCTTTTGAATCGATTAGACCACTTTCTATAAGTTCTACCAATCCGTCACCATTTTGTTCATGAATTGTAATGTCTTTCGAAATGTTTTCTAAGGTTTTGTAAAACAGCTCACTACTCAATGTACCTTGCGTGGCTAAAATGCCAATATTTTGAGTTATGGTTTTAAGCGCCGCAGGTTTAATAGCGGGTTCAATACCTATAAAAGGGATGTCTTTATAAGTTTTTCTTAAATAGCTAATGGCATTTGTAGTAGCCGTATTACAGGCCAAAACAATAACTTTACAGCCTTTGCTTAATAAAAGATCTGTGTTCTTAATACTAAGATTTATAATGTCTTGTTTAGACCTTTTTCCGTAAGGCGCATTTTTTGAATCGGCAAGATATATTGTACTTTCATTTGGTAAAAGCATGTTTATTTCTTTCCAAATAGAAGTACCTCCAATACCAGAATCAAAAAGACCAATAGGATTTGAATGTTTCATAGCTAAAGGTACAAAAGTAAAAAAGCCCACTGAGAGTGGGATTTTTTTATAGCTTAAAAAATATTTTTATTATTTAACGCCTAATTTAGCTTTTACAGCAGCTAAAATATCATCGCCTTCAAAAACCAAAAGACCTTTACCAGGAGCTGCATCAAATACATATTTAATACCTTTGGCTTTAGCCACATCTTGAATAGCAGTTTGAGCTCTTTCAAGAATAGGTTTTAATAAGTCTTGTTGTTTTTGTTGCAATTCTTTATCGGCTGTTTGTGCGTATAACTGTAATTTTCTTTGTAAGTCTTGCACTTCTTTTTGACGGAGCGCATTTTCTTCTTCAGTTTTACTTTCTTGTTCTTTACCGTATTTTAAATACTTTGCTTGCAAAGCATTTTGTTGAATTTTGTATTCTGTGTCGTAAGTCTGACTTAATTTTTTTAATTCAGCTTGCATGGCTTTAGTTTCTGGTAAAGAAGCTATTAATTCATCACTGTTAATATGACCAATCTTTACTTGGGCATTAGCACTAAAGCTTAAAAATAATACGGTTACTACTACTAATAATTTAATCTGTTTCATTGTCTTCGTTAATAATTGTTAATACTAATTGTCTTTTTTTGTTTGTTTTGCAGAGTCCTGTTTTTGAATAATCTCTTCTTTGTGTTTATTTATTTCTTTTAATCTGGCAGCTCTTTTGTCTGCTGCTGCTTTTCTATCGGCTTCTTTTTTCTTGTCTTTGGTTTCTTTAATTAAACGTATCTTTTCTAACATTAATTCACGTTTGGCATTTCTATCTTCTATGCGTTTTAAAATTTTATCAGATGGTGTGTCTATAAGAACAGCATCATCTTTAATTTTTTGTATGGTAGTTGTTGCGCTAATAGAATCTTTAGGTTGATCTAAATCTATATCGTCTCCAAGTGTTTCAATAGTTTCAGCTATAGGTGTTGTATCATTTACATTTACAGAATCTTTAGGCTGGTCTTCTAATTTCAAAACATCTGTATTTGTTTTTACATAAGTAGGTTTTCTACTTTCGGGTCTTTTTCTTGTATTCTTTTTAAGAATAGGATTTGAAACGATTGCTTTTTTAGATTTTTTAGAGCGTTTACTTCTGGCTTCTTTTGCTTTTTGTTTTTGAACGCGCACAATGCTATTCACAACCAAATCGCTTATGTCGTAGCTTTTATTAGTATAAAGTAGAATTAAATCGCTGCTTTTGTCTAAAACAAAATCGTAACGTTTTTTTACTGCAATTTCTTGGATGGCATTATAAACCTTGTCTTGAATGGGTTGTACCAAAAGTTTGCGATACAAATATAAATCGCCTTTAGGTCCAAAATAAGCTTGTTGCAATTGTTGGTATTCTAATTCTTTATAGTAAATATCGTCTTCTCTTTCTTGGATGAGCTCTTCGGTAAGTAAAGCTTTTTCGTTGATAAAATCTTTTTTAATCATGGCGATTTCATCCTTTTCACGATCTAAACGTCTTTCCCATGTTTTAACTTTTGTGTCTAATTGATTTTGAGCTTGCACATAATCTGGAATATTTTCTAGAACAAAAGCCATATCAATATACGCCACACGTTGTGCCTTTTGCGCAAAACTTAACTGACTTACAAAAGTCAAAATAAGCAATATGAAGATGTGTTTTTTATACATAATTTGTTTCTCTATACTTTAGAAAAATTCGTGCCAAAATTATACACAGGCAAATATACTATTTTTTTAAAATTGTTGTCCAATAATAAAATGTGTTTGCCAACCAGATTTAATATTTGTGCCAGGAATGTTGTCTAATCCATTACCAAAATCAATTCCTAACAATCCGAATGCTGGCATAAATATTCTAATACCAAAGCCATAAGACCGTTTTAACTCAAAAGGTTTATAATTTATAAATCCATCATAAGAATTACCACCTTCCATAAAGGCTAATCCATAAATAGAAGCTGATGGTTTTAATGTTAATGGATAACGTAATTCGAATCCAAATTTATTATAAACAGTACCACCAAAGCTAGAAGATAAACTAGAATTAGGATAGCCACGTAAACCAATTGTTTCTCTGCCATCAAATTGACCAGAAGCCAAACCATCGCCACCCACATAAAAACGTTCAAAAGGAGAATCGCCAATTGTGTGATTGTAAGCGCCTAAAAAGCCAAATTCTGCATTAGACATAAGCACTAATTTATCTACAAGAGATGTGTACCATTTAGCTTTAAAAGAGGCTTTGTAATACTCTAACCATTTCAATTTTTCTTCTTGAGTGGCATTGGTATAATCTTTTTTATTGAATGATGAATAAGGCAGGGTAAATTTAAAGCCTAAGTTAAAATCTGATCCCCCAGTAGGGAAAACAGGATTTACACGTGTGTTATTTCTTCCAAAATTTACTGAAAAATTAAGGTTGTTAGAAGTGCCATTTGTAAAATTAAATGTTGATACAGGAAAGTTTTGTAAATTAAATTGTTGGAAACTAACAGAAGTTGATAATTGGAAAAAATCATCGGGCCAGTCTAAACGTTGACCAAGACCGAGGGTAGCTCCAGTAATATTTAATTTCTGATTTTTGTTTACGCTATTTGAAGTAAAATCTGATCTAAATTGAGTAGAACTATAAACAGAAAAAGAAAGAGATTTAGGACGTTTGCTACCATTTAACCAAGGTTCTGAAAACGAGAAACTATAAGTGTTAAAAAACCGGCTGGTTTGTAAACGCAGTGATAATGATTGTCCATCACCCATAGGTAATGGTTTGTATTCTTTTTTATTGAAAAGGTTTTTTATTGAAAAGTTGTTGAATGACAAACCTAAAGTACCTATAAAAGTATTCCCGCCAAAACCACCTTGTAATTCAATTTGGCTAGATCCTTTTTCGGCAACACTATATTCGATATCAACTGTTTTGTCAGTAAAATTTGGTTGCACATCTGGCACAATGTTTTCGGCATCAAAAAAGCCCATTTGTCCAATTTCTCTAATAGTTCTTATAATATCACTTTTACTAAATAAATTACCAGGTATGGTGCGGATATTTCTAAAAATAACATGGTCATTCGTTCTGTCATTACCCACTACGGTAATTTTTTTAACATGTGCTGGTTTGTCTTCGCGGATGCGAATTTCTATGTCTATACTGTCTTTTGTAACTCTTGTTTCAACTGGCATAACATTAGAAAACAAATAGCCATTATTTAGATATATAGTAGATAAATCTTCAGAGTCTGGCTTACCATCACCACTCACACGTTCTTTTAATAATTTACCATTGTAAATCATCCCTTTCTCTAACTTTAAGAAGCCTTTAAGTTGGGCGTCTGTATAAACAGAATTTCCTAAAAAGCGAATGTCTCCAAAATAATAACGGTTACCTTCTGTAAGTGTGATGTCTAAATTAATGGTGTTATCTTTATTCCAAGAAATAGAATCTTTTAATATTTGCGCATCACGATAGCCTTTTTCGCTATAAGTATCAATAATATTCTCTAAATCTTCGGTGTATTTTTCTTTAATATATTTTGAAGATGAGAATATGTGAAGCGGATTTTTTTGTTTTGTTTTCTTAAGTAGTTTACGCAACCTATTTGCACTAAAATGTTCGTTTCCGTGAAAACGCACATTTTTAATTTTAATTTTTGAGCCTTTATCTATATTAACCAACACTTTTTCTAAATCTACTTTTGAGGTATCTTTTTTAGTGTTGATGGTTACTTTAGCTTTTAAAAAACCTTTTTCGCGGTACTTTTTTTCGATATAATTTTTAGAAGTAGTAATCAGGTTTTCGGTAAGCATAGCACCCGTTTTAAGTTTGGTATCATCTCTTAAATCATCGCCTTTAGATTTTTTAATCCCTTTAAATGTAACGATACTGGCTTTAGGTAATTCTTTTACATAAAAGAGAAGATTTACAACACCTTTATCATCAATGCCAGTTACATAAACATCTACGTTGCTAAACAAATCTGAATTCCAAAGTTTTTTGATAGAACTTGTAAGTTTGTCGCCAGGCAATTTAATTTTTTGACCAACAATAAGACCCGTATAAACAAGAATGGCTTGTTCGCTAAATTTATTATTTCCTTTAATAGAAATACTTCCCAATGTGTAATTTTTGCTTTTTACAAAAACAACACTGTCTTTAACCTTTATATTAAGAGAATCAACAGCCGTATTTACCGAAGTATTTAGGGAGTCTTTTGTTTGTAAGGTTGAAGTGTTATCTTGGGCAAAAAGGGCGATGTTTAATCCTACAAAAAGGAAAAATAATGGTATTGTTTTTCTAGTCATTAGTGTTCTTAATTTGTTCGCTTGTTTTTCCAAATCTGCGTTCTCTTAGTTGATATTCTTTTATTGCTTGGAAAAAATGTTCTTTTCTAAAATCGGGCCAGAGTGTGTCAGTAAAATAGAATTCTGCATAGGCAATTTGCCAAAGTAAAAAATTACTGATACGTTTTTCTCCGCTAGTGCGAATCAAAAAATCAACATCGGGCAAAGTAACTGTATATAAATGATTATTTATAGTGTTTTCATCAATTTCTTCTGAAGAAAACTCATTATTAACAATCTTTTTAGAAATAATTTTGAAAGCATTAACAATTTCTTCTCTAGCACCATAATTAAGGGCTAAATTGAGTGTTAAACGTGTGTTGTTTTTTGTTTTTTCTATAACTTCTTTAAGTTCTTTTAGAACTTTTTCTGGCAACATATCTATTTTGCCAATAGTTTGTAATCTGATATTATTCTTAACTAAAGTTTTTAATTCTTTTTTTAGAGAGCTTACTAAAATACGCATTAAAACAGATACTTCTTCTTTAGGACGGTTCCAATTTTCTGTAGAAAAAGTATAAAGTGTAAGTGTGTTAACACCTATCTCTGCAGCAGCTTCAACAATAATTTGAACAGATTTTACACCGTTTTTATGACCAAACACACGAGGCTTTCCTTTTTGTTTAGCCCAACGGCCATTACCATCCATAATAATGGCAACATGCTGTGGGATTTTACCTTTTTGTATGTTAGAAAGCTCAGTCATATTTTAAAAGCTGCCAAAATAACAGGTGCGTTCTCCAAAAGCATAAACAAGACTTATACCAGTAGAAACATACCAATCTTTAGTATTGGGGTTGTTGAAATTTAATTTTTCAATAGTCAAACCAACACTATTTTTTTTACCGCCTTCTAGATTATCTTTACTTGTATAATTGAAACGTGTTTCTATGTTAATGCCTAACCGACTGGCAATTTTAAATTTATACCCAATACCAAAAGGGAATGAGATACTGGTACTGTTTTGAAAATCTCTAAAATTTTCGGCAACTATACTGGGCGGTACTTTGTAACTAAAAGTAGCAATGTTTAAAAAAACATAGGGTGTATGCATAAATTTAAACTGATTTAAATTGTATTTAAAAAAGTTAAACTCTAAACCTATAGCAAACTCTTTGATAGAGTTGGTGAATTTAAAAGGAATGTTTTGAAGAACAGTATTAGCCGATTCTGCATTATCTGCAGATATTTGTGCATAAGTAAATGAGTATCTTATAGCAGATTGTGGACTCATATTCCATTTGTATATAGCGCCAATACTTATGTCGTTTAGGGCTATATAATCTGATTTGCCAACATCGCCAATATAATTACTCCCACCCAAAAAAATACCAATTTCATTGATTTGAGCAGTAGATGCTATTGTAACTAAAAGAAATACGCAAAAAATTATACTTTTTTTCATATCAAAAATAAGGGTGCAAATATAAGAAACTATTTGCTTAAGTAAATTATAAGTACGTGTTTTTAAAAATAACGAAATCTATGGTGTTTTGTTGCGCCAGATTAATTTCTAGCATCTCTTCCCCAAAGCATTTTTTCGCGAAGTGTTTTTAGAAAAGTTTGATTGTTAAACTGAATCATTTTAAGTTTAAAATCAGCTGTTTGAATGTAAATTTCGGTATGTTTTTCAACCGTAATTATTCTAGAATCTAACGACACTAAAAATTGTTCGCTTCTTCCAGAAACTTGTAGTTTAATTTTTGAGTCATTAGGTATTACTAAAGGTCTTACATTTAAATTATGTGGCGCAATGGGTGTGATTACCAAACTTTTTGCGCTTGGTGTAATAACAGGTCCACCACAACTTAATGAATAACCTGTAGAACCTGTTGGTGTTGCTACAATGAGACCATCTGCCCAATAAGAATTTAAATATTCATCATCAATAAAAGTATTAATAATAATCATTGAAGTTGAATCTTTCCTGTTTATAGCCACTTCGTTTAGGGCAAAGTTAAGGTCTTTAAAATCGTCTGAATCTGTGTTGGTATCTACCTTAAGAAGCTCACGCTCTTTTATAGAAAATTCATTTTGAATAAGCGCCTCAACAGCCTCTTTTATTTCTGTTTTTTGAACTGTTGCTAAAAAGCCCAATCGGCCAATATTAATACCTAAAATTGGGATGTTTAAATTCCTGATAAAAGTAACGGCTTTTAAAATAGTACCATCGCCACCAATGGTAATCATTAAATCAAAGCTGGTATCTAAATCGTTAAAACCTGTAAATTGGGCATAGCTACCTTTTACATTAGTATGCTGTTTTATAGCTTCTAAAAACTCTTTTTCAACAGCAACCAAAAAATTATAATGTTTAAAATAACCAAACAATTCTTCAATAACTTGTTTTGATTTTTTAACATCATAAAGACCGTAAAGGGCGACTTTCATATTTATATGTTTAGATATTTTTGAAGATATTCCGATCTGTTTTTTAGCTGTTCAAGATATTTATCTTCTAGATTCTCGGCAATAACATTATAATTATAGCGTCTAAAAGTTTGGATGGTGTTATTGATGTCGTGATTGCTAATTTTTAAAGTAATTTGTACCGTGTCAACATCTCTTTTAGTTACTAAAGCGCCTAAAAGATGCGCATCGTTAGATTCAACAATTTGTGATATTTCGCTAAACGAATAATCAGTTGTGTTTTTTTCTACAACAAGCAATATGCCATCTTCATTTAAAAAAGGTGTTTCTAAAAATTGACGCAAAACATCATTTAAATCGTAATAACCTAAATATAACTGATCTTTATCAACTACAGGTAAAATATTACTTTGAAAAGCCACAAATTGTTTGAGTAAGTCAATCCACAGGGCAGTGTGAGGTATTCTAAATTGTTGAATTAGATCTTGATGCAACTCTATTTTGTCGTTTTCGTCTTCAATTACTTGGATGTCATTTTCGGATAACAAGCCTATTAAATAGCTTTTTTCAACAACTGGCAAGTGCGATAATGTGCACGTAGCAAATATGCTTTTTGCCTTTTTGATGCTGTCATTTAATTTTAAAGCATCGATATCAGTCGATATGTATTCTAAATAGCTCATAATTGTAATCTAAGTGCAAAATACTAAAATACCTTTAAAAAAGAGTAAATTTGCATTTTTAAAAGTGATTAAAATCTTATGACAAAGTTAAGTGTTAATATTAATAAAATAGCAACTTTAAGAAATTCTAGAGGTGGCGATACTCCAAATTTAATTAGTGTCGCAAAAGACATTCAAGAATATGGTGCCCAAGGCATTACAGTGCATCCTAGGCCAGATGAGCGTCATATTAAATATCAAGATGCTTTAGATTTAAAACCTTTTGTGATTACAGAATATAATATAGAAGGGAATCCCATACCTAATTTTATAGATTTGGTAACCAAAATCAAACCTACCCAAGTTACACTTGTGCCAGATGCCGTAGATGCATTAACATCGAATGCTGGTTGGGATACAATTACAAACAGTGCTTTTTTGAAAGAAGTGATAACAGAATTTAAAAGACAGGGGATTCGGACTTCCATTTTTATGGATGTCGATTTAAAACTGATTGAAGCTGCTGCTTTAACAGGTGCAGATAGAGTTGAATTATATACCGAAGCCTATGCCAGTCAATATGTTTTAGGTAATAAAGCAGCTATTGAACCATATATTAACGCGGCAAAATTAGCCTCAGAATTGGGGATGGGCATTAATGCGGGTCACGATTTAAGTCTAGAAAATATAGCCTATTTTGCTCAAAATATTCCAAATTTAGCCGAAGTTTCTATCGGTCATGCGCTGATTGCTGAGTCTTTATATTTAGGATTTCAAAATGTCATAAATCAGTATTTATATAAGTTGCAAGGCTGATGAAGTTACTTCATTCTACTATTATTGGGCAAGGTCAAGCTTTAATTATTGCACACGGTTATTTTGGCATGGGCGATAACTGGAAATCTATGGCTACGAGATTTGCCAAGCATTTTGAAGTTCATAGTGTAGATCAAAGAAATCATGGCAAAAGTTTTCATACTGATGATTTTAATTACGAAGTTTTGGTTGAAGATTTATACCATTATATAAATCACTATCATTTAAAAGACGTTATTTTATTAGGTCACTCAATGGGTGGCAAAGTGGCGATGTTGTTTGCGGTTACGTATCCAGAAATGGTAAACAAATTGGTGGTTGTAGATATTGCGCCTAAATATTATCCGCCACATCATGAATTTATTTTAAAGGCTTTAAACAGTGTTGATTTTGAAAAAATTGCTTCCAGACGTGAAGTAGCATCTGTTTTAAAACAACATATTGACGCGCCGGGTGTAATTCAGTTTTTGTTAAAAAATGTGTATTGGAAAGATAAAGGAAAGTTGGCATTTCGTTTTAATTTAGAGAGTTTAACCGAAAATAATAATGAAGTAGGCGAGGCATTGCCATCGTTTACAAATTACGATAAACCAACTTTGTTTTTAAAAGGAGAAAATTCAGGTTATATTGCTCAAAACGATGCTGACTTAATTGAGTTACACTTTCCGATTGCTAAAATTATAACTGTCAAAAATTCAGGACATTGGACACATGCCGATAATCCAGAAGATTTTTATGACAAAGTTGCTCAATTTTTGAGTGAAAATTAAAATGGCAAGGTTTTAGACAATTTATAAGAAAACATACATTATGAACTACTTTGTAAAATTATTATTATCGGCAGCATTGGTGGTTATTTTAGCCAGTATTTTGCCAGGCATCGCCGTATCAAATTATTTTACGGCTGTTTTTGTAGCCTTGGCACTGGCATTACTAAATACCTTTATTAAACCCCTTTTAATATTACTTACATTACCAGTTACATTGGTTACTTTAGGTTTGTTTTTATTTGTAATAAATGCCATCATTGTTTTAATAGCAGGAAGTTTGGTAGATGGATTTTACGTTTCAGGATTTTGGGCTGCACTCTTATTTAGCTTGCTATTTTCTGTATTTCAATCGTTTTTATCCGATAAGGTAAAACGCTAATATTAAAATAGCTAAAATAGAATGGATTAAAGCTTTGTCAGATATCCAAAAAACACTAATTTCGCACTCTATTTTTTAAAGGAAAGACATAACAATTATGAACGTTACAAAACAAGACATTGATGCTTTAAATGTAGTTGTAAAAATTGACATTGCAGCTAAAGATTATCAAGACAAAGTAGAGAAAATCCTAAAAGATTACCGTTTAAAGGCTAATATTCCTGGTTTTAGAAAAGGAAATGTACCTATGGGGATGGTTAAACAGCAATATGGTAAATCTGCTTTGATTGACGAGGTAAATAAATTAATACAAGAGAACTTAAATAAATTTCTGACCGAAGAAAAGTTAGATATTTTAGGAAATCCTTTACCAAAAGAGCAAAGTGATTTTTCTTGGGATACAGACGATTTTAGTTTTGAATTTGAATTAGGTTTAGCGCCAAAGTTCGACATAGATTTACAACCTAAAAAAGCCATTACGCAATATGTTATAAAAGCCGATGCTAAAATGGTAGGTACAGAATTACAAAACATGCAAGAGCGTTATGGTAAATTAAAAACCCAAACCGCTGTTGAGAAAAATTCTAATATTTCTGGAACTTTTGTAAACGAAGAAAAAGAAATCGATAAGAAATCTACTTTTAATGTGTCAAAAATTAAAGGCAAAAGCAATTTGAAATTGGTTTTAGGCGCTAAAATAGGCGATGTCATCACTTTTGAAACCAAAGGTTTGTTTACAGAAAATCACGATTTAATGAATGTTTTGGCTGTTTCGCACGATGATGCTCACGATTTAGATGTTGCTGTTCAATTTACTTTAGAAGAGGTTACAGAGACAGAATTAGCCGTATTAAACCAAGAGTTTTACGATAAAATATTTGGCGAAGGAGCTGTTAAATCTGAAAAAGAATTCAAAGCTAAATTAGCCGAAGATATTGAAAAACAATTTGAACAACAAGCCGATCAACAATTGTTAAATGCAGTTACAGAGAGTCTTATTGAAAATACAAAATTCGACTTACCAGCCGATTTTCTTGTTAAATGGATAGCTGTTTCTGGCGAAAAGCAATTGACATCCGATGAGGCCAAAGCCGAATACGATAAATCTGAAAAAGGTTTGCGATATCAATTAATTGAGGGGAAATTAATAAACGACAACAGTTTAAATGTAACGCTTGAAGAGTTAAGAGATTTTGCAAAAGGTTTTATCAAAATGCAAATGGCACAATACGGCAATCCAAATCCAGAAGAAAAACAATTGGATGAAATAGCCGATAGGATTTTAACAAATCAAGACGAAACAAAACGTTTGAGCGAACAATTAATGCAGAAAAAATTACTTGACTTTTTTAAAGCCAATGTAAAATTGAAAGCTAAAGAAGTAACTTTTGACGATTTTGTAAAAGAAGTTTATAAAAAATAAGATGCAACAAGTTTTAGTCTATATTTTTGTTGGTTTAGCCGCTTTATTTTTGATTAAAAAATATATTTTTAAGTCAAAATCAAAATCAAATTGTGGTGATGGTGATGATTGTAAATGTGGCTAAAATATAGTTGAATTAAATAGAAAGACCGCCGTTTTGAAACATCAAAACGGCGGTCTTTTTTTGTAATCTAAAATTATTCTCTAATTTGTGAATCGATTACAATTGTAACCGGCCCATCGTTTAACAAGTTTATTTTCATATCGGCACCAAACTCGCCTGTGCCGACTTTCTTACCCAATTCAGCTTCAAAAGCTTTGATGAATTTTTGATATAAGGGAATTGATATTTCAGGTTTGGCTGCTTTTATATAACTAGGTCTGTTTCCTTTTTTTGTACTTGCCAATAAGGTAAATTGACTCACTATAATGGCTTCGGCATTTACGTCTTTTAATGAGCAATTCATCACATCGTTTTCATCATTAAAAATGCGGAGATTCACTATCTTTTTTGAAAGCCAGTTAATATCATCTTCGGTATCATTTTGAGCAATACCTAAGAAAATCAACAAGCCTTCTTTAATGTCGCTGATGATGTTATTATTTACTGATACATTGGCGTGTTTTACGCGTTGAATGATGGCCTTCATATATTAATTTGTATAAATATCGGTTCTATAAGTATCATCATCACCAAAAATAATTTGCAGATAATTTTGATAACGCCAATCAGCAATAAGTCCTGTTTTTACAGCATCTTTTATAGCGCAATCGGGTTCATTAACATGTAGACAGTTGTTGAATTTACACTTTGATTTGAGCTTAAAAAATTCTGGAAAATAACCATCAACTTCTTGTTTGTTCATATCTACCACGCCAAAACCCTTTATGCCTGGTGTGTCAATTATGCTTCCGCCGAAAGGCAAATCGAACATCTCTGCAAAAGTTGTGGTATGCAAACCTTGGTTATGTTGGTCTGATATTTTTTTTGTAGCCAATTGCAAATTGTTATCTAACAAATTAATTAAACTCGATTTTCCCACTCCAGAATGCCCAGAGAACATACTTACTTTACCTGTCATTAATTCTTTTAAAGCGTCAATATTTAACTGTGTTTCCACAGATATTTCTAAACATTTATAGCCGATATTGGTATAAGTTTTTAATAATTCATCACGATTTTCAGAACTCATTTCGGTCTTTAAATCACTTTTATTAAAAAGTAAAATAGCTGGAATATGATAAGCTTCTGCAGTGGCTAAAAACCGGTCTATAAAAGCTGTAGATGTAGGTGGCTGTTCTAAAGTTATCATTAAAAAAACCTGATCAATATTGGCGGCAATTATATGTGTTTGTTTTGATAGGTTTACCGATTTTCTGATGATGTAATTTTTTCGTTTATGGATATTTGTAATAATTGCATCATTATTTTCTGCAATGTCAACATCAACAATATCGCCTACAGTAACTGGGTTTGTGCTTTTAATTCCTTTAATTCTAAATTTTCCTTTTATGCGGCAATTAAGAATTGTGCCCTCATTTAATTTAACACTATACCAACTTCCGGTTGATTTTATGACAACGCCTTTTTTCAATGAATTATAATTTATTACAATATTACTGATATTTTTTTTGTTTATTAGTGCCATATTAACCATAAAAAATCAAAACATGAAAAAACTTATTTTTGGAAGCCTTCTAGTATTCGTTATTGGATTGTTTCCTGCAAATGCGCAAACTTACTCTTACAAAGTTGTAACCAGTGTTGAATCTATTGTGTCTAGTGGCTTAGGACGTTCTAGAATGATATCTGTTAATGACGACAGAAATTATAAAGATTTCACATCAACACAAACCGAAGATGATAAAGGAAGAAATAAATCTGATCGCGGCGATATGCGGGTAAAAGGTTTTGATGAAACAAAACTTTTAAACTTTTACAATATGGCAGGTATTCGATTTCAAAATATCGCTACCAACGATGCTTTGGTAAGCTCTAAAATTAACACAATGTCTGCAGAAGGATGGGAATTAGCTTTTGTTACAAGTGCTGTAGAAAGTGATGCTGGTAAAGGTGACGGACAAGGTATTTTTATAACCCGTTATGTTTTTAAGAAAAAAAATCAATAAGTTTAAAATATAATGTCTTTTCGAGCGCAGTCGAAACGTAATAATGATTTACGATATAAAGTTTAAGACTTTGCTCAGATTGACAAATATTTTAATTTATACTTGGCAAAGTAGAATACAATTCGGCGTAGTCTAACATTTGTTGTGCGAAATTATCTGGATAAGTTACTTTAACATCAAGTACATGACCTTCGCTATCAATACTTGGCACTAAAACCGGATTGATAAATCCGCCGTAAGGTGCCGATGTAAATTTCTCGTTGCGTTTTAAAACCTCTTTGTGTAATTCTTGATCTACTTTTACACCATAAGTTTCTACCAAAGCTTGTGCGGCATTAAAATCGCCTTCAGATTTTATACGTTGTATTTCTTTTAAAAGTTGTCCGAATAAATCGCGTAAAGCTTTATAATCATTTATTTTAAAATAGGTCTTACCTTGTTTTGTTACTTTTTCAATAACCTTATTAGCTTCCCCTTTTTCAAATGCCCAAGCAGCCACTAATTGACGGTTGCGCATATGTGCTTCTTCAATGTTATCACCAAGGTTTAAACGGATTAATTGAGTTATTAAACCATTTCTAATATAGCCATCAAAGGCTACTTTACCAATAGCGTCTGCATCGGGTGACAACCCAATTTCAACTAATTTTTGACTTGGTAAATAATATAAGCCAACCAAATCTGCACGGGCTTCTTCTAAAGTAGAAGCATAGTTTTTCATGGTTTCTTTTGGTGTACCGACACCCGGATTTATTTGTCCACTTGCGTGACCAATAACTTCGTGAAGAGCGGTATGTAATTTATCGGCTAATTCACCGTGTTTTTTTTCTAAAGCAATTTCTTCTTCAGAATAAGCAAATTCTTCTAAACGGCCACTTGAACCAGCATTGCTATATGCATCAATAATATTACCTAATGATACAGATTTTGATCCATGCGCAGCTCTTATCCAGTTTGAGTTTGGTAAGTTTACACCTATAGGTGTAGAAGGAGAAGAGTCGCCAGCTTCGCCAGCTACATTCACAGTTTTGTAAGAAATACCTACAACATTTTTCTTTTTATGAGCATCCATAATTGGTGCATTGTCTTCGAACCATTGCACGTTTTTGGCCATAACATCCATTTTTTTACTCATTTCAAAATCTTTTATTTGAATGATGGTTTCGTAAGAACCTTTATAGCCTTTAGGGTCGTTATATACTTCAATAAAACTGTTGATGTAATCAATATCACCCTCTGTGGTTTCTGTCCATGCGATGTTATAATCATCCCAAGTTTTTAAATCGCCTGTTTTGTAATAGCTGATTAATAATTCAAATGCTTTGGCTTGTTTGTCATTTTCGGCAACACCTTTTGCTTTTTCTAACCAAAAAATAATTTTGTCGATAGCATCGCCATAAAGACCGCCACTTTTCCAAACTTTTTCTACCAATTCACCATCCTCTTTTACCAATTTAGAATTTAATCCAAACGATAAAGGTTTATCAGGATTTGGACTTTTTTTAGCACCATAAAAAGCATCTACGTCGGCTTCGGTAATATCTGGCCCATAAAAATTAATAGCCGAACCTAAAACAAGGCCTTTACTGGCGTCTAAATTTACTTTTTTAGTGTCTTTATCGTTAAAGATAGCATCAAAGGCTTCGTCATTTAATTTAGTGTGCGTTTTTTTAAATAAATCGGTTAAGTATTCTTTAGAAAAGCCCGGTTTAAATTTATCATTTGAGTAATGATGGTGGATGCCATTTGAAAACCAGATGCGTTTTAAATAGATTTCAAAATTTTTCCAATCATCAGATTCTTTATCACCATCATAATTTTTGTAAACATGTTCTAAAGCACGTCTTATGGCTAAGTTATGGCGGTAATTTTGATCGTACATAATGTCTCTTCCAGACAGTCCTGCTTGGGTAAGATAATAGACCAATTCTTTTTGTTTTGCACTTAACTCATCAAAGCCAGGCACTTGATAGCGAAGCACTTTCACATCGGCAAATTGCTCTGAAAAATTAATGAATTTTGTTTCTTTTTTATCGCTAGTTTTTGAGCACGAAATCAAAAACAGGGATAGGATAAATAATACGAGTGTTGATTTAAGTTTCATGATATGGTTTGTGTGGATTAATAATCCCAAAGATAACCAAAATAATGTTTTAAATCCTCGTAATTAGGCTGATTTTGACACTTAGAAAGAGGGCTAACTTAAGTCTTTATATCTAAAACAACTTGTTATATGGTCGTTTACCATGCCGGTAGCTTGCATGTGTGCATAAATTACCGTTGAACCCACAAACTTGAAGCCGCGTTTTTTAAGATCTTTAGATAGATCGTCTGACAAAGCAGTTGTGGCAGGAATGTCGTTTAGCGTTTTATGCAAATTAACAATAGGTTTGCCCTTAGTGAATTGCCAAATGTATTTAGAAAACGAGCCAAACTCATTTTGAATTGCTATAAAAGCAGAGGCATTACTAATGGTGGCTTTTATTTTTAATTTGTTTCGGATGATGCAAGCATCTTGCATTAATGATTCAAATTTTTGATCATTGTATTTGGTGATTTTTTGATAATCGAAATTATCGAAGGCTTTTCTAAAATTTTCACGTTTACGTAAAATAGTAATCCAACTCAGACCTGCTTGAAAAGTTTCTAAAATTAAAAATTCAAATAATTTGTCATCATCATAAACCGGAACACCCCATTCGGTATCGTGATAAGCCATATAGAGGGGGTCATTGCCACACCAAGCGCAGCGAGAGATTTGTTTTTCCATAACATCAAAAATACAAACATAAATTTAAATATAACCCATAAAAAAGGCTGCAACAAATATTTGTTACAGCCTTTTTATAGTTAAAGTGTTTATTATAATTGAGGGCCTGCAGCTATTAAAGCTTTTCCTTCCTCATTATCTGTGTATTTATCAAAGTTTTTAATAAATAAGCCAGCTAATTTAGTTGCTTTTGTGTGCCACTCTTCTATATTTTTATAAGTATCTCTAGGATCTAAAATATCGGTTGCTACACCAGGAAGTGCTGTAGGAACTTCAAGGTTAAAAATAGGAATAATTTTAGTTTCTGCTTTTTCAATAGACCCATCAAGAATTGCATTTATTATTCCTCTTGTATCTTTAATAGAGATACGTTTCCCTGTTCCGTTCCATCCTGTATTTACTAAGTAGGCTTCGGCTCCATTCGCTTCCATTTTACGTACCAATTCTTCACCATATTTAGTTGGATGTAACGATAGAAAAGCCGCTCCAAAACAAGCCGAAAAAGTTGGCGTTGGCTCGGTAATACCACGCTCGGTTCCTGCTAATTTTGCTGTAAATCCAGATAAGAAATGGTATTTAGTTTGATCTGGGGTTAATTTTGAAACTGGAGGTAACGTTCCAAATGCATCTGCAGAAAGGAAAATTACTTTTTTTGCAGCACCTGCTTTAGAAACAGGAGCGACAATATTTTCAATGTGATCAATTGGGTAAGAAACACGTGTGTTTTGTGTTACAGAACTATCACTAAAATCAATTTTGCCGTTTTCATCAACAGTTACATTTTCTAATAAGGCATTTTTTCTAATGGCAGCATAAATTTCTGGTTCAGAATCTTTATCTAAATCAATGGTTTTTGCATAACAACCTCCTTCAAAATTAAAGATACCTTCATCATCCCATCCGTGTTCATCGTCACCAATTAACTGACGGTTTGCATCTGTAGAAAGTGTCGTTTTACCAGTGCCTGATAAACCAAAGAAAATAGCGGTATCTCCGTCTTTACCCACATTTGCAGAACAATGCATTGCTGCAATTCCTCTTAACGGTAGGTAATAGTTCATCATAGAGAACATGCCTTTTTTCATTTCACCACCATACCACGTACCACCAATAATTTGCATTTTTTCAGTTAAGTTAAAAACGACAAAATTTTCAGAATTTAAGCCTTGCGCTTTCCAATTCGGATTTGAAGTTTCAGACCCATTTAATACCACAAAATCGGGCTCCCCAAAATTTTCAAGCTCTTCAGTTGTAGGTCTAATAAACATATTTTTAACAAAATGTGCTTGCCAAGCAACTTCAACAATAAAACGGACTTTTAAACGGGTGTCTTTATTTGCACCACAAAACGCATCAACAACATATAATTTTTTACCTGATAACTCATCAGCAACTAAACCTTTTAAATTACGCCAAACTTCTTGAGTTAATGGTTTATTATCGTTAGGTGCTTTTTCTGAGTTCCACCAAAATGTATCTTTAGTAATAACATCTTCTACAATAAATTTATCTTTAGGAGAACGTCCTGTAAATTTACCTGTCATTACATTAACAGCGCCAAGCTCAGTTAAAAAACCTTTTTCAAAACCTACTAAGTTTTCTTCTAATTCACTTTTGTATAATTCGTCGTAAGATGGGTTGTAAATTATTTCTTTTACATTTTTAATTCCTAAGTCATTTAATGATGATACTACTGATTTTCTGAGGACTTCCATTAGTGTAATTTTATATTTATTAATTTATATAACAAATTTCGAGTTAATGAGATTTTTTTTTAATGATAAATATCAGTTTAAATATTTAATCACTATATCGATTTCTTTAGTCTAAGCGATTATATATTAACTATTTTTGATTAATTATGGATTTTTATTTAAAAATGAGGTGGCCATTTTAAGCCATCCTATTATAAAAAACAAACCACCTAAAGGTGTAATAAACCAAATCGATTTCGGATTTACACCACCTACTGTTATTGCGTAAATAGAACCAGAAAAGAATAGTATGCCTGCAAAAATCAAATAGCTTATTGTGTTTTTTGATTTTTCTGAAAGCGCATTTGTGGTATTTACAAAGAGCAAAAACAACACATGATACATTTGGTATCTCACCCCAGTTTCAAAACTTTTAAGCATCTCTAAACTTAAAGTTTCTTTTAGAGCGTGTGCTCCAAAGGCACCTAAAATAATTGTGAGCATCCCTAAAAATGCTATTATTGCCAAATGTTTATTCACCACTTTTTTTTGTAAAAGTAAACTTTTACTTAAAAAAACAGTGTCTTTTATTAAATAAAAAAAGATATGTATTTACTTTATCTTTGTAAGATGAATATTGAAAATAATAGTCTTTTAACAGTTTACGCATCGTCATTTTCGCACGAAATATATTTGGCTAAAAACAAATTAGAATTGCAGGGTATTGTAAGTTATGTTTTCGACGAGAATCTTGTGTCAACTATAGGCACTTCTTTTGTCGAAGCTATCAAATTAAAAGTTACAAAAAAAGATTTTGAAGCCGCTAAAACACTTTTAAGTATTGATTAAATTTAGCCTAAATTAAAAATTATTTTAAATAAAAGTGTACTTTCGTTAGACCAAAATTCTATTAAAAATGCGAAAAATATTGATTATTGGCGCGGGTAAATCATCTGCCTCTTTAATACGTTATTTATTAGATAAATCTGATAAAGAAAACCTTCAAATAATAGTTGGCGATATGTCTGTAGAGACTGTTTTGTCTAAAACCAACAACCACAAAAATTCTAAAGCTATAAGATTGGATGTCTTTGATAAAGACAACCGTCAAGCGGAAATAAAAAATGCCGACATTGTCATTTCTATGTTGCCCGCAGCTTATCATTTAGAAGTAGCTAAAGACTGTTTAGAATTTGGTAAAGATCTGGTAACACCATCTTATATCAGCAAAGAGATGCAAGCTCTAAACGATGAAGTTGTTTCTAAAGGGTTGGTTTTTATGAACGAAATTGGTGTTGACCCCGGTATCGATCATATGAGTGCCATGCAAATTCTTGACCGTATTCGCGAAAGCGGTGGTAAAATGTTGCTTTTTGAATCGTTTACCGGAGGTTTGGTAGCACCCGAAAGTGATGATAATTTGTGGCATTATAAGTTCACTTGGAATCCTAGAAATGTGGTGATTGCCGGACAAGGTACTGCTGCCGAGTTTGTTCAAGAAGGGACTTACAAATACATTCCGTACCAAAAATTATTTCGCCGTACCGAAATTCTCGACATTGAAGGTTACGGTAAATTTGAAGCCTATGCCAACAGAGATTCGTTAAAATACCGTGAAGTTTATGGGCTAAATGATGTGCAAACTTTATACAGAGGCACCATTAGACGTATTGGTTTTTCTAAAGCTTGGAATTGTTTTGTACAATTAGGCATGACCGACGATGACTATACAATGGAAAATACTGAAACCATGAGCTATCGCGAATTTACCAATTCTTTTTTAGCTTATAATCCAAACGATTCGGTTGAGTTAAAACTACGCCATTATTTAAAAATAGATCAAGACGATGTGATTTGGGATAAATTGGTTGAACTCGATATTTTTAATCCAAACAAAAAAGTGGGTATTAAAAATGCCACACCTGCACAGGTTTTACAAAAAATATTAAACGATAAATGGGATTTGAAACCAAACGATATCGATATGATTGTGATGCTTCATAAATTTGGATACGAAATTACTGGTCAGCGCAAACAAATAGAATCGCGTATGATTGTTAAAGGCGAAGACCCTACCTATACGGCTATGTCTAATACCGTTGGTTTACCGGTTGGTATTGCAACTTTAAAAATTCTGAATAAAATTATTACGACACCGGGTGTTCAATTGCCAATAACTAAAGCAGTTTATGAACCAATTCTTGAGGAATTAAAAGAATATGGTATTAATTTTAAAGAACGCGAAGTACCTTATTTAGGATATAATCCTAATATTATTGTAATCTAAACCTAGGAAGCAAGACTATAGTTTTTTTTATTATCTTGGTCGGCTACTAACTATATTTTTCAATAAAGAATGACTTCTACTTCAGGTATTGTACTGGCCATATCCTTAATTATCATAATGTTTGGCATGGGGCTTTCGCTCACTATGTCCGATTTTAAACGTGTTTTAATATATCCTAAAGCTATTTTTATAGGGCTTGCCAGTCAAATGATTATCTTACCCTTAATGGGATATTTAATAGCAACTTTGTTAAACTTATCTCCAACTGTAGCCATTGGCATCATGCTTTTGGCAGCCTGTCCAGGGGGTGCAACTTCTAATATGCTAACTCATTTAGCTAAAGGAGATTTAGCGCTATCGGTATCTCTTACAGCTGTTTCAAGCTTATTGTCTATTGTTACCATCCCGTTAATTGTACAATTTGCTTTAACCGAATTTTCTGGACAAAGCCAAGCAATAACTCTAGACGTGTTTGCGATGATTAAACAATTGTTTGTAATAGTTCTTATTCCTGTATGGATTGGGATGACAATCAAAAAAATCTTTCCAAGTTTTGCCGATAAAATGAATAATCCCGTAAAAACGGCATCAGCAATTATTTTTGTATTGGTTGTTATAGGTGTTACTTATAGCATTAGAGATGTTTTTATGATATATTTAAACGAAGCTGGAGTGCCCTCTATAATACTTAATATCACTACAATGACAATTGGTTTTTTATTGGCTGTACTCTTTAAGTTAACACGCCCACAAGCCATTAGTATTTCTATAGAGACAGGTATTCAAAACGGTACATTGGCAATAGCAATAGCAACTATTATACTCAATAATGTGGCCTATTCTATAGTACCAGCAATTTATGGATTATTGATGTTTGCAACTAGTGCACTTGTAGTAATTTTAAGTAAAAGACAGAGGGCTAAATAGCAAATTACATTTTCAAATAAAAATCATTTACCAAATTTTTGTAGGCTTCTGTGTAATTGTGGCGACTTATTTCTATAACTAATTCTTCTTTAATTGGTTCTTTTTTCTGAAAAGAAAATTCTAGTAAGCTGCGTTTAAAGTCAGAAGTTGCAGTTCCTTTTACATGGCATACTCTGTTTAAAAATAAGTTGTTCTTGTGTGCTAATACAATAAAATTTTGTTCTTCTTTAAAAGGAATTATAACTGCAAAGACTCCATTTTCTGAAAGTAATTTAGAAGCCCCTTTAATAAGGGATTCAAAAGATAATGAAGAGGTAAACCGCGCCTTGTTTCTTGCTGTATTTTCAGTTTCAAAATCATCTTCGTAAAATGGCGGATTAGAAACAATCAAATCGTAGGTATCATCAATTTCTGAAGCGAATTCTTCCAAAGAACTGTGATAGCAATACAACCTATCTCCCCAATCTGATTGTTCAAAATTTTCGACAGCTTGTTCAAAAGCTTGGGATTCTATTTCAATTGCATCAATTGCCTCAGCATCGCTGCGTTGTGCCAGTTGCAAAGCTATGAGCCCTGTGCCAGTACCAATATCTAAAATGCTATTTACATTATTACTAATATTAACCCAAGCGCCCAACAAAACACCATCGGTGCCAATTTTCATGGCGGCCTTATCTTGATTTATACTAAATTGTTTAAACCGAAAAGTTTCCATTTTAGTGTAGCATAACGAGGGTTGAAAATAATTAGCCGAGGTACATTTCTATCAGCCCATCTGGAGCTTCAACAATAAATTCTTTATTAACGCGATCCACTTTTTTGATAAAAGCGTCGATAAGCGGAAATAGAATTTCTATATCGCCGTTTTTTATTTCTAATAAAACTTGTGCAGATGTATCGTTTATTGATTCTATAATGCCAAATGCGCCGTAATTAACATCAACAATTTTAAAATCAATTATTTCGTGATAATAAAATTTGTTGCCTGTAAGTTTAGGTAAAAATTTTAATGGCAAATAAACACTTGTATTTAAGATGTCTTCGGCTTCAAGTTGCGTATTTATATCTTCAAATTTTACGCGTAATTTATTTCCTTTTTGCAGTAAAGATTGTTCTATAAAAAAAGGAATCAGCGCATTGCCTAAAGCAACAAACACTGATTCCATATTTTGATAAAGTTCGGGTTCGTCTGTATCTAAAGAGATAACAACTTCGCCCTTAAAACTGTGTTTTCTAGATATTCTTCCAAGATAAAAACAGTCTTCTTTGCGCATTACGCAGGTTTTTGTTATTCTGCAGGTTCTGTATCTGTAGCTGGTGCTTCTTCGGCAGGAGCTTCTTCAACAGCAGGAGCTTCAGCAGCTTCTTTTGCTTGTAATGCTTCGGCCTCGGCAGCTTTTACAGCTTCTTCTTCGGCTTTTACAGCAGCATCAGCATCAGCAACACGTTTGTCATTTACTTCTTTTTCTGCAGCTAGAGCTTTTGCTTTTGCATCGACATCAGCTTTAGCTAAACCATCTTTTTTAGCAGTTACTTGGTTTGCTTTTTCATCTAACCAAGCATTGAATTTCTCTTCGGCTTGTTCTTCGGTCAAAGCACCTTTTCTAACACCACCAGCTAAATGATTTTTTAGCATCGCACCTTTATAAGATAAAATTGCTTTAGCGGTATCGGTTGGTTGTGCACCGTTTTGTAACCATTTTACAGTGCCATCAATATTTAAATCGATTGAAGCAGGGTTTGTGTTTGGATTGTAAGTACCTAATTTTTCAAGATATTTACCATCTCTTTTTGCACGCGCATCGGCGGCCACGATCCAGTAAAAAGGTTTTCCTTTTTTACCGTGTCTTTGTAGTCTAATTTTTACTGACATAAATTGTTAAATTTTGGGGTTCGCGACCCCGATTATTAATAAGTGCGCAAATGTACAAAATAAATATATGTTATAAATAAAATATATACAGTAAAGTGTAGGAATTTAATAAATTACCTCCAATTTAATATTTTTTAGTAGAGTGTTAATAAATAGTGCCTTATTGATGCCTTTTAATGCCTATGAATTGGCTATTTTTAAAATCTTAATTTTCATACGCCAAAAGCTTATTTATGTACTTAATTTTTGATACAGAAACCACTGGTTTACCAAAAAAATGGAACGCCCCAATTACCGATACTAATAATTGGCCGCGCTGTGTTCAAATAGCTTGGCAACTTCATGACGAAAAAGGAGTTTGTATTACGCATCGCGATTTTTTAGTTATCCCTAATGGTTATAATATTCCTTATGATGCCGAACAAATTCATGGCATTTCAACCGAATTGGCGCAAGAACACGGGTTGCCTTTAAATGAAGTTTTAGCAATTTTTAGTGAAGATTTATCGAAGACAAAGTTTATAGTAGGTCAAAATTTAGGTTTTGACAACAATATTATGAATTGCGAATATTACAGAGCCGGCATAGAATCGCCCTTATTAAAGTTGCCAATTTTAGATACTTGTACAGAACAAACGGCCAAATTGTGCCAATTGCCAGGTGGGCGTGGTGGTAAATTTAAACTGCCAACTTTAACAGAGTTACACGAATATTTGTTCGGAGAACTTTTTGCCGAAGCTCATAATGCCACTGCCGATGTTGAAGCAACGGCGCGTTGTTTTTTCGAACTCATTCGCACAGATCAATTTACACTTGAACAATTACAAACGCCAGCCGATTATATTCAAAATTTCAAATCAGATAATCAAAAACCTATTTCCCTTATCGGATTAAAACATGTCAATTTAAAAACGTCAAGCGAAGAATTAAAACGACAGCAAGCAGCATCTGATATAGATTTTACCATAACAGATGAAGTGACTTTTAAATTAGACACCGTTCCTTTTTCTCATTTGCACAATTATTCTCAATTTTCGATATTACAATCCACGTCAAGTGTATCGGGTTTAATAAAAGCTGCCATAAAAAATAAGATGAAAGCTGTAGCCATTTCCGATTTAGGAAATATGATGGGCGTTTATAATTTTGTAACAGAAATAGACAATCATAATAAAGCTATTTTAAAAGCAAATAGTGAATTAGAAGAAGGCGGAAAACCTCAAGATACTCTCAAGCCAATTGTAGGCTGTGTTTTTAATGTTTGCGAAGATCATAATGACCGAACGCATAAAGACAATGGCTATCAAGCTTTGTTGTTGGCTAAAAATAAAAAAGGCTATTACAATTTGGCTAAAATGGCATCGATAGCTTATACAGAAGGGTTTTATTATGTGCCCCGTATTGATAAAGAAATCGTCAAACAATACAAAAATGATATTATTGTTTTAAGTGGCGATATTTATGGAGAGGTCTCTAGTAAAATTTTAAATATTGGCGAGCAACAAGCCGAAGAAGCTTTGTTATGGTGGAAAGAACAATTTGAAGATGATTTTTATATTGAACTCATCCGTCACAATCAAGAAAACGAAGATCACGTTAATAAAGTGCTTCTAAATTTTTCTGAAAAACACGCCATAAAATCGGTGGCAACCAATACCACATATTATATTGACAAAGAAGATGCCGATGCGCAAGATATTTTATTATGTGTAAAAGATAACGAAAAAAGAGATACCCCAAAAGGCCGCGGACGTGGCTATAGGTATGGTTTGCCAAATAATGAGTTTTATTTTAAAACTCAAGATGAGATGAAAGTTTTGTTTAAGGATGTGCCCGAAGCTATTCAGAATATTCAAGAAATAGTAGATAAAATTGCCCCTTATACATTGGCAAGAAAAGTGCTTTTGCCCAAATTTGATATTCCTAAAGAATTTGCTGACCCAAAAGACGCAGAAGATGGTGGTGTGCGTGGTGAAAATACTTATCTAAAACACTTAGCGTATTTGGGCGCAGAAATGCGCTATCCAAATATTGATGAGGTCATTAAAGAACGGATAGATTTTGAATTGTCTGTTATTGAAAAAACAGGCTACCCAGGCTATTTTTTAATTGTACATGATTTTATTGTCGAAGCGCGAAAAATGGGTGTGTCAGTTGGGCCAGGTCGTGGTTCTGCAGCAGGTTCTGTTGTGGCTTATTGCTTAAAGATAACCAATATAGACCCTATTAAATACGACTTACTTTTTGAGCGTTTTCTAAATCCAGACAGGGTTTCTTTACCTGATATTGATATAGATTTTGATGATGAAGGCCGTCAAAAAGTGATTGATTATGTCATCAATAAATACGGTGCCAATCAAGTAGCTCAGATAATTACTTATGGTACCATGGCCGCAAAATCGGCTGTGCGCGATACAGCAAGAGCGCTAGACTTACCTCTTCAAGATGCCGATAGAATTGCCAAAATGATACCCGGAATTAAGCTTAAAGATATTTTTGGTGATGATGATAAAAGCAAAGCCAAACGAGGTGGTCTTAAAGACGATGAACACGAAAATGTTAAAGCCTTAATAGAACTCGGAAAAGGAGATGACCTTGCTTCCGAAACGCTTAAAAAAGCTACTGAATTAGAGGGTTCAGTTAGAAATACGGGTACGCATGCTTGTGGATTAATAATTTCGCCAGAGAATATTTCGAATTTAGTGCCTATCGCCAAAGCCAAAGATTCTGAAATGTATGTCACCCAATTCGACAACCATGTTGTAGAAAATGCAGGCTTACTAAAAATGGACTTTTTAGGTTTAAAAACATTGACTTTAATAAAAGGGGCTGTAAAAATAATAAAAGCCTTGCATGGCATAACTTTAGAACCAGATGATTTCCCTTTAGATGATGAAAAGACTTTTGAACTATTTCAGAATGGCGATACCGTAGGTATTTTTCAGTATGAATCTTTGGGAATGCAAAAGAATTTAAAATCTTTAAAACCCACAGAATTTGCAGATCTTATTGCTATGAATGCTCTTTATCGTCCTGGACCAATGGAGTATATTCCGTTATTTATTCAGCGAAAGCATGGTGAAGAAGCCATTGTATATGACCTTCCAGAAATGGAAGATCAGTTAAAAGAAACTTATGGCGTTACAGTTTATCAAGAACAGGTGATGTTGTTGTCTCAAAAGATTGCCAATTTTACCAAAGGTGAAGCCGATGTTTTGCGTAAAGCGATGGGTAAAAAGATTTTTGCATTGCTAGAAAAGTTGAAGCCGAAATTTATTAAAGGCGGTAAATCTAATGGCCATCCAGAAGAGATACTTGAAAAAATATGGAAAGATTGGGAAAAATTTGCAGCCTATGCTTTTAACAAATCGCATTCTACCTGTTATGCTTTTATTGCCTATCAAACGGCCTATTTAAAAGCGCATTACCCAGCCGAATTTATGGCTTCTTGTTTGTCGAATAACATGAGCGATATCAAACAAGTGAGCTTTTTTATGGAAGCATGTAAACGCTCTGGTTTAGAAGTTTTAGGCCCAGATATTAATGAAAGTTTTGCCAAATTTTCTGTAAATAAATCGGGAGCTATTCGTTTTGGAATGGCGGCCATTAAAGGCGTTGGTGCTAATGCCGTAAAGGCCATAGTTGCCGAGCGTAAAGAGAATGGCCCTTTTAATTCCATTTTTGATGTGGCCAAACGTATTGATTTAAGAGCCGCTAACAAACGTGTTTTTGATGGGTTGATTTTGGCTGGTGGTTTTGATTCTATGGCCGATGCCTATCGTGCTCAATATTTTGCTTTAGACGAAAAAAATCAGACTTTCATTGAGAAAGCCATTCGCTTTGGCAATAAATATCAAGAAAATAAAAATGCGTCACAAGTGTCCCTTTTTGGTGAATCCTCAGATGTGCAATTTGAAGAACCAAAATTCCCAGAATGTGAAGAGTGGAATATCATGGAGAAATTAGCCAAAGAAAAAGAAGTGATTGGCATATATATATCGGGTCATCCGCTTGACGATTATAAGTTAGAAATCAAAAATTTCTGTAATGCCAATGTGACGCTATTTAATAATCAGCAGGTATTGATAGGCAAAGAATTGACTTTTGCAGGTATCATTACCAATGTACAACACAGGGTTTCTAAAAACGGAAAAGGTTGGGCTTCTTTTGTCATAGAAGATTTTACAGATACTTTTGAGTTTAGAATGTTTAGCGAAGATTATCTAAAATTCAAGCACTATTTAGTGCCTAATTCATTTTTACATTGCAAAGTTAAAGTTGATAAAGGTTGGAGCGAGGGACAAGTGCTGTTAAAATTTATAGATATTCAGATGTTACAAGACATTATGACAAAGCTCACAAAAAAAATTACTTTAAATGTAGATTTAAACCAATTGTCTGAAACTTATATTAATGAAATTAACACACTTCTTAAAGCACATAAAGGTGATAAAATTGTCAGTTTTGAAGTAACCGATAATGAGGCTAAAATAAAACTGAAGATGCACAGTCGTGATTTTAAAGTTAAAATGTCTAAGGAATTATTAAACGAGCTCGAAGCACATCAGTTAAATTTTAATTTGAATTAAGATTTTATGAACATTCATTTTATAGCCATTGGCGGAAGTGCCATGCACAATTTGGCCATCGCTTTACAAAGCAAAGGGTATTTCATAACAGGGAGTGATGATGCCATTCACGAACCGTCAAAATCGCGTTTGGCAACTAAAAATTTATTACCTGAAACTTTTGGCTGGTTTCCAGAAAAAATCACTTCGACTATAGATGCTGTTATTTTGGGGATGCATGCCAAACCAGATAATATTGAGCTTTTAAAAGCACAAGAATTGGGGTTGAAAATCTATTCGTATCCAGAATTTTTATACGAACAATCAAAAAATAAAACCCGTGTTGTTATTGGCGGAAGTCATGGTAAAACTTCTATTACTGCCATGATTTTACATGTGATGCATTATCTTGATTTGGAAGTAGATTATATGGTGGGGGCACAGTTAGACGGATTTGATACGATGGTTCATTTAACCAAAGACAACGAATTCATGGTTTTAGAAGGCGATGAATATTTATCATCACCCATAGATAGACGCCCAAAATTTCATTTATACAAACCTAATATTGCCTTATTAAGTGGCATTGCTTGGGATCATATTAATGTGTTTCCAACCTTTGAAAATTATGTAGCACAGTTTAAAATTTTTGTCGATTCTGTCACTGCCGGGGGCATTATGGTTTACAATAATGAAGACGCTATTGTAAAAGATGTTGTGGAATCGTCAACCAATAGTATAAAGAAATATCCGTATCAAACGCCAGAATATAGCATAAAAAATGGTGTGACTTATATCGCTACTGCGGATGGAAAATTACCTTTAGAAATTTTTGGAAAACACAATCTTCAGAATCTGGCAGGTGCCAAATGGATTTGCCAGCACATAGGCGTGGATGAAGATGATTTTTACGAAGCTATTGTCAGTTTTAAGGGTGCGAGTAAACGTCTAGAAAAAATAGCAGAGACCAAAACGACTGTCATTTTTAAAGATTTTGCGCATTCGCCTAGCAAGGTTATTGCCACCACAAAAGCAGTTAAAGCCCAATTCTCAGAACGGACTGTCATCGCTTGTTTAGAGTTACATACCTATAGCAGTTTGAATGCCGACTTTTTAAGTGAATATCAAAAAGCGCTAGATGCAGCCGATGTGGCTGTGGTCTTTTATTCTCCAGATGCTGTAGCTATAAAACAGTTGAAAACGATTTCTGAATCACAAATAAAGGAAGCTTTTAACAGAGAAGATTTACAAGTTTTCACTAATCCAAAAGCCTTTAGCGATTATTTATTTTCACTAAATTTAGATAATGCCGCTTTGTTGCTGATGAGCTCTGGTAATTATGGCGGCTTAGATTTTGAGAAGCTTTGCAGTTCTATTTAAAGCAAACAGGCAAAATTTCCCCTTTTGTCAAACGGTATTTATTGATGATCTCTTCGGATAAGGTTTTTGATAAATCAACCTCTTTCACGTCAAATCCAACAGCTCTTAATCGGTCGAAATAATCACGTCCGTAGATGCGCACATGGTCATATTGTCCAAAATGTTTGGTGCGTTCTTTTGGGTCAGTAATGCTAAAATCTTCGTAAGTTTTTTCGCGATTCAAATCTTGAGGAATCTGAAAAATACCAAATCCGCCCAGTTTTAAAACCCTGTAAAGTTCTTGCATCGCTTTAGCGTCATCATCAATATGTTCTAAAACATGATTGCAAAACACCACATCAAAACTGGCATCAGCAAAGGGCAAATTACAAATATCTGCTTTAACATCTACATGAGGCGCATACAAATCGGCTGAGGTGTAATCTAAATTTTTGAGGGCTTTAAAACGTTTTAAAAAACACTGTTCGGGCGCCATGTGTAAAACTTTTAAAGGCGCTGTAAAAAAGGAGGTTTCATTTTGAAGATACAACCATAACAACCGGTGACGCTCTAAAGACAATGTGCTTGGAGCTAAAACATTTGGGCGCTGTTCGCCATAGCCATAAGGTAAAAACTTTCTAAAACTTTTACCGTCAATAGGGTCTGTATAGGTGTTGCCACGATACCAAAATGCTAGAAATGGGCTTATCCAATAACTTACTTTTATTAAGAAAGGTCTGGGAATAGTATTTAGTATAGTTTTGAAAAGACCCATAAATAATTTTATACAACGAGCGGAATTTGTCTAAATGGTAATTCTTCATCACTTGTAATGCCAAGCGCTTTATAAATATATTGAAAGGTAGAAAGCAATTCTGGTTTGCCATCTACAATAGCAACGTCGTGCTCAAAATGTGCCGAAGGTTTTCCATCTGCTGTTAAGATTGTCCAGCCATCTTTTAATTGCTTAATGCGATGTGTGCCCAAATTTATCATAGGTTCAATAGCCACGACCAAACCTTCTTTAAATTGTTTGCCTCTGCCACGATTTCCATAATTTGGCATTTCGGGATCCTCGTGCATGACGCTGCCCAATCCGTGCCCAACCAATTCGCGAACCACACCATAACCTTCTTTTTCTGTATGGTTTTGGATGGCGTAACCAACATCGCCTACACGGTTGCCAGCTTTAAATGCAGCAATGCCTTTGTAGAGACTTTCTTTGGTAATGCGCAATAATTTTTTTGTAGTTTCATCTACATCGCCTACTTCAAAAGTATAGGCATGATCGCCATAAAATCCATTTTTTAAAGACCCACAATCTATAGAAATAATATCGCCATCTTCGAGTGGTGTATCATTAGGAATACCGTGAACTATTTGTGCATTTGGACTCATACATAGGGTGTTCGGAAAGTCGTAAAGACCTAAAAATCCAGGAATAGCACCATGATCACGAATAAATGTTTCGGCTAATTTATCTAAATATAAAGTGGTAACACCTGGTTTTATCTCGCTGGCAAGCATCCCCAAAGTTTTAGAAACAATAAGTGCACTTTCGCGCATGAGTTCTATTTCTTCGCGTGTTTTTAAATGAATCATTGCAGAATTATTTGGAAGCAAAGATAATTTAAATTACAATTTAGCTGGTATTATGTTTTGTAAAAATGTTTAAACAAAACTGATTTTTAACAGGATTTATTAAATATAAACGATTTAAATTTGTAGAAAATTAAGAATTATGTATAAAGCCGTCAGCGCAAGCGAAGCTGTTAAAATTATAAAATCTGGAGATAGGGTCTACATTCAGGCTGCTGCTGCGGCACCGAGTGTCTTAATTAAGGCCATGACCCAGAGATATAACGCGTTAAAAAATGTTGAGGTGTGTCATCTACATACAGAGGGCGAAGCGCCTTATGCCAACCCTATATATAAAGACAGTTTTTGTGTCAATTCATTTTTTGTAGGCGGCAATGTAAGACATACTTTAAAAAGTAGTAATGGCTCATATACCCCAGTTTTTTTAAGCGAATTGCCTTTGTTGTTTAAACGTAATATCATTCCTATTGATGTGGCTTTAATTCAGGTTTCACCTCCAGATAAGCACGGTTATTGCTCTTTAGGTGTTTCTATAGAAGCTACTTTAGCAGCTATTTCTAATGCCAAACATGTCATTGCACAGGTCAATAGTTTTATGCCGCGCACCCATGGCGATGGTATTATTCATATTTCTGAATTGGATACTTTTGTTGAAGAAAATAGCCCTTTAGTAGAATTAAATATACCAGAATCCACTGCCGAGGCACAAAAAATTGGCGATTATATTGCCGAATTGATTGATGATAGAAGCACACTTCAATTAGGCATTGGCGTGATTCCAAATGCAGTTTTAAAGCGTCTAGGAAATCATAAAGACTTGGGTTTACACACCGAAATGCTTTCGGATGGTGTGATTGATTTAATTTTAAATGACGTGATAAATAGCAATTATAAAAAAGTAAATCCGGGGCGCGCTTTGGCAACATTTGCTTTGGGCACAAAACGCCTGTATGATTATATTGATGACAATCCGTTTATAGAAATGCGTGCCGCCGATTATGTAAATGATGTTGCCAATATTAGACAAAATCCCAAAATGGTTTCGATAAACTCGGCTATTGAGGTCGATTTAACCGGTCAGGTTTGTGCAGATTCTATCGGAAAAAATATTTACTCTGGTGTTGGAGGTCAAATGGATTTTATACGAGGGGCTTCTTTAAGCGAAGGTGGTAAAGCTATTATTGCCTTGCCTTCAACCACCAAAAAAGGAGATAGTCGGATTGTTCCTTTTTTAAAGCAAGGCGCTGGTGTGGTAACTACCAGAGCGCATGTTCAATACATTATAACCGAATTCGGAGTGGCGAATTTATATGGAAAAACCATTAAGCAACGTGTAAAAGCATTAATCAATATTGCCCATCCAAATCATAGAGAGGCTATAGAAAAGACTTATTTTGAAGGATAAATAAAAGCCAATTTACACCAAAGGTTTTTGCGTCATGGTTTCGGGTTGAACTATGCCCATCAATTTTAAAATGGTAGGTGCCATATCTCCTAAAACACCATCTTTTATGTGTTTAAGATCTTTATCTACCATCACTAAAGGCACAGGGAAAGTGGTGTGTGATGTGTTTGGCGTGCCATCTTCGTTCATCATTTTTTCACAATTCCCATGGTCGGCAATAACTAAGGTTGTATAATTATTTTCTAGGGCTGTTGTTATGACATCTTTTACGCAAGCGTCAACAGCTTGACAGGCTTTTATAGCAGCTTCCATAACGCCAGTATGTCCAACCATATCGCCATTGGCGAAATTTAAACAAACAAAATCGACTTCTTGTTTTTTAAGTTCGGGAATGATGCCATCGCGAATATCAAAAGCACTCATTTCTGGTTTTAAATCGTAAGTAGCCACTTTTGGTGAGGGACATAAAATACGGCTTTCGCCTATAAAAGGATTCTCGCGACCTCCAGAAAAGAAAAAAGTGACATGTGGATATTTTTCGGTTTCGGCAATGCGGATTTGCTTTTTGCCATTTTTCTCTAAAACTTCTCCCAAGGTATCCTTTAAATTATCTTTATGATACACAACATGCATGTTTTCAAAAGTGTCATTATAACTGGTCATCGTTACAAAATAGAGTGGCATAGTTGACATACCAAAGGCTGGATAATCTTTTTGCGTGAGGACTTCGGTCAGTTCTCTTCCGCGGTCAGTTCTGTAGTTAAAGTAAACAACCACATCGCCTTCTTTTATATTTCCGATAGTCTCGTTGTTATCACCCACTTTAATAATGGGTTTTATAAACTCATCGGTAACGCCATTGGCATAACTATTTTTAATGCTATCAATCAAGTTGGATGATTTCTCACCTTCGCCTTTAACCAATCCGTTGTAAGCAATAGCCACACGTTCCCATCTTTTATCGCGATCCATGGCGAAATAGCGTCCAGTGATACTGGCAATTGTACCTGTTGTTTTTTGTAAATGTTGGTCCAAATCTGATATAAAATCGGCACCCGATTTCGGATCACAATCGCGGCCATCCGTAAAGGCGTGCACAAAAACATTGGGCACATTATTATCGGCAGCAGCTTGCGTTAAAGCTTTTAAATGATTGATATGTGAATGAATACCGCCATCAGAAACCAATCCTAAAAAATGAAGATTTTTATTGTTGGCTTTGGCATAGTCAAAAGCTTTTACAATTTCTTGTTCTTTAGCTAAAGAGCCATCGGCGGCAGCCAAATTAATTTTAACGAGATTTTGATACACAATGCGTCCTGCGCCTAGATTCATATGTCCAACTTCTGAGTTGCCCATTTGTCCGTCAGGAAGCCCCACGTGCAAACCGTCTGTGCGTAAACTGGCATTGGGATATTTTGTGTAAAGCGCGTCTATAAAGGGTGTTTTTGCATGGTCGATGGCAGAGACATCGGGGTTTTGAGCGATACCCCAACCATCTAAAATCATTAAAATTACTTTCTTGTTCATCAGGACTTTTTTATGAAAGACAAATGTACAAACTTAAACAGCAAGATTTTTAGCAGAAATTTAAAATTAACGAAAAGGATTTCGTTTAAAAATCAAAATACCAATTAAAAATATCGGTTCTAAAACCAAAATTTATCCAAGTAGTTGTTGTGGCTTCAAAATTAGGGGTTGTAATTGTGGGGGTGAATTTTCGATAACTTACACTTGCAAAAAGCTTGAGGTTTGTAGCAGGATTTAATAAATAGCCCGCTTGTAAATCGGCTATAAAAATGGATGTTTTATTGTCTTGAGCTAATGTTTGTCCAACATCGCTACCACGTTTATTGTAATCTATATATAAATTCCCTCCATAACTTATGGGATCACCTTCTCTGTTTACAAAAAAAGGATATTTATTGTGCCTTCAAAATTGTCTTTTTTTAAAGATTTGGGTAATTCTATTTTGCTTCTTGTGCAGATGAATTTATCGCGAAAGCGCAAAACAAGAATAAAATTAAAAGACTTTTTTTAGACATTAGCTTATTTTGATTACTAGAGAATCTTTTAGTTGATATTTGTCTTTACTTTCGGGACAAATAGCCATATTGTTTTTATCAAAATTTAAACGATGTCCGTACTCGCTTACCCAGCCTATTTGTTTGCCAGGGTTTCCTACCACCAAAGCAAAAGGCAAAACTTCTTTTGTGATGACGCTTCCTGCGCCAATTAATGCGTATTCACCAATATTATTACCGCAAATTATGGTGGCATTAGCGCCAATACTTGCGCCTTTTTTTACAATTGTTTGCTGATATTGGTCGCGACGTAAAACAGCACTTCTAGGGTTTATAACATTGGTAAAAACCATAGAGGGTCCTAAAAAAACATCATCTTCACAGATGACACCTGTGTAGATTGAAACATTGTTTTGAACCTTTACATTGCGGCCTAATATTACTTTTGGAGATACCACTACATTTTGACCAATATTACATTTTTCGCCAATAACACAGTTGCTCATTATGTGGCTAAAGTGCCATATTTTAGAATTTTTACCTATGGTGCAATCGGCATCAATAATAGCAGTTTCGTGTGCAAAAAAGTCTTTCATGTAGGCAATTTTATAAGGTTACGAAGGTACTAATTTAATACAAAAAATCCCATTTCTGTTTTTAGAAATGGGATTTATATAAAAGTATAATTTAATATATCTAATCTTGTACGTTAAACACAATTGGTAAGCTGTATTTTACACCAACAGCACGACCTCTTTGTTTACCAGGAATCATTCTTGGGATTAAACTTACAACACGTACAGCTTCTTTTTCTAAGCGCGCATGTGGAGCTCTTGCTCTAATGCCAACAACTTTTCCTGTATTGTCGATTTTAAACATGACAAAAATTCTCTTTTTGCCAGGTGTTAAACCTAAGTCTGCAGCTAAATCTACATTAAATTTTTTATTCACTAATTTTTTAATGCTCTCTGAGAGACATTTTTTCTGTTCAGCTTTCGACATGTTCTCACAGCCTGGATATATAGGCGCATTTTCTATAATAGCAAAAGGCACATCTCCAATTTCTTCTTCTTCAATAACCTCAACTATTTCTTCCACCTCTACAGCTTCAGTTTCATCAGTTTCAGTAGATTCTAGAACGGTCTCTTCAACTTCGGATTTATCTTCTACAACCTGAATTATTTCTGGCGCAGGTGGTGGTGGTGGTGGTGGTTTAACAGGCTCAATACGTTCTGTAATTGGAATGTCTTCTTCAAGTTCATCGTTCATGTTTAAATCGCCTAAAGATGATAATGAGCGTTCGTAAGTCTTGTATTCAATAGATAAAAGACAAACCAACAGGGCCATAACCAATCCTAATTGCATAAAAAACTTGCTGTAGTTTTCTAAGTTTGCTCTTGGATTCTTTTTTAAATTCATGCGTAAGTAGTTTTATAAGTTCGCTAAAGTAATAATTTAATTAAAATATTTGCAATTTATTTAAGTTTTTTGAAAAATAATCTTGTAAAGCGTATCAAAAACAATAAGTGCAACAAAAATCCCAATAGTATTTGCAACTACATCGTAAAAACTACCCGTTCTGTAAGTAGTTAAGGTCGTTTGAAGAACTTCAATAATGATGCCATAGCAAAACAAAGCAAAGGCAATAACTAATTTTACTTTTAATTTGCTTAGTGGCCTATAGTAAAAAAGCCAGCTTAAATTGAGTATTGTATATGAAAAGGTATGTATTATTTTATCTGAATTTTTAACTTCTCCTAATAATTTACTATGTACTGGAATTAAGCTAAAAACCAAAATAAAAACACTACAAGCTAAAGCAATATAGAGAGATTTATCCGACAATAAGTGCTTTATAAGCTTCTGCATCTAATAAATTATCTAATTCTGAGACATCGCTTAAAGAAATTTTTATCATCCAACCACCACCATAAGGGTCAGAATTTACCAATTCTGGTTGGTCTTCTAAGGCTTCGTTAAATTCGTTAATTTCACCACTTAGGGGCATAAACAAATCTGAAACTGTTTTTACAGCTTCTACTGTTCCAAAAACATCTTCAATATTTAGGTTCTCGTCAACAGTATCAATATCCACATAAACAATATCGCCCAATTCGCCTTGAGCAAAATCTGTGATGCCAATAGTTGCGGTAGTACCTTCTAAAGAAATCCATTCGTGATCTTTAGTGTATTTTAAGGTTGTAGGTATGTTCATTTTATTTTTAAATTGTTAATTTCCAAAGGTATATCTTAAGCTTAAACCTGAGCTTATAGACTTCCTTGGGTAGGTTGTTGATATTGCAAATCTAGAAGTATTTTGGTCATAAAAAAAGCTTGCCATCATATTTTTAGTCAAATTATAATCGGCTAAAAATTTAAAAGCCATTATTTTTTGACCGCCTGTAACTTGGTTGTTATCTTTGTCTAGAGCGCGGATTACAGTTAAATTATCGCGGATAGTAATATCGGCTTTAAAATTTAAATCGCCTTTATAAGTTGTATTACCATTGCCACCTTTTATGCGTAATTGTAAATCTTTAATACGATAGCCTACGCCAAAAACATATTCTTTGCCGCGAATTTCGGTTAAGGTATTGTTATTGAAATTAAGATTTAAAGACTTGTCTCTTTTTAATTCGGCTTTAAAAGAGATAGAATTCTTCATTTTAAAATCTATCTTGATTAAAGGCGAAAAATCTTCTATTAAATTTACCGAGCTTATCAAGAGTTCGCTATTAAAATTAGCAGCTTTATTTTTATTTGTATTGGCATAAGGGTCATTGGCATCATATTGTAAATTGTTGGTATAACCCGTAACACCATACGATCCGCGATAAGCATTTGATAAAGTAAAGCTGCTAAAATTATCTTTAAACCATTTTATTTTCATTAAACCTCTGTAAGTAATTTTCCAGTTAGGTACGGGCGTATTTCTAAATGTGTTCAAAGATATTTTTGAGGCATCTTCTCCAGAATAGGCCGCTAAAAATGCGGGGAGTAATACTTGCTGACTTGTTTCTCCAAAACCATCTGTTGTGGCCAAGCCAGCTTCTTGAGATAGTCTGCTTGCAATGACACTTCTATTTTCTTTAAAAGTGGCAAATGTGTCGTCGCCATTATTGTCAAACGATGTCTTTATCATTATGCGACTGATGCTAAAATTTCCCATAGTACTTATAGGGGCATTAGAAAAAGCATCATCTATTACATCAATTTGTTGGCTTTCATTACCCGTAAAAATGCGATTGGCAATAAGGTCAATTTGTAAGTCTTTAAAAGGTTTTATATCTGCAGTAAGGTCTAATTTATCGTAATGCGATGTTGTATAAGTCTTGTTAAATATTGGGTCTGTGGCACTCCTAGAAATCAACCAGCCGCTTGTTAAAGCCAAGTCTCTAATATCGTTTTGGCTTCCAAAAACGAATCCAAATGTAGGCGCCAAACCACCCGAAAAATTATTACGCCCTAAAAAGCCTATCTCTGGAATATAGCCGGGTAAAAAAGTACCATTATTTGATGTGTAGCTCAGGCCTAATTTTTTTACAGACGTTACAATATCTAAAGCTGTATTAAGCGCTTGTTGGCCAAAGTTTAATTTTGTGATATTTTTATCATCGCTTTTAGCGGATTTCTTTCTTAATTTATCAATACCTACAGTTTTGTATAATTTGGTAAGGTTTATAGTAGTAGAAAGATTGTTGGTGTTTGCATTGCTGATGCTGTTACCTACAGATGCTACAACAGCTTTTGACGAAGCTTGCCAATCAAAATCTGCCGTGTAAGAAAACGTGCTTGTGATAAAACCTAAATAAGGAATTTTATCTAAGGGCAATTTATAAGTAGCATTCAAAGATTGGTGGTAATTTTGAGGGCGTCCTACTTTAAAGAAACTGTCAAATAATTTAACATTATCAGATTCAAAATTGTCATACACATAATTGTTTGCGGCTCTAAAAGTAAAATCTAATGATTTGGTAAGATCGTAAGCAATATTATAGTCCCAATCAAATAAAAAGTATCGTTGTTTTAAAGTAGGTAAATCGGGTAAACCGCTTACCAAAGTTCTAGAAAGTTGCTCGTTATAAGTTCTTCTAATATTTGTATTTACAGACAGAGACGTAGGCACTAGATTAATATTTAAATCTCTAATAAATTTTAAATAGCTTTTTTTATCAAAAAATTTGCTCTTCTTAAAAGGCTCTAAAACATAAGGTTCAAACGTATAATTATAAGTAGCCGATGTGCGTACATTCTGATCTTTTAGCAATTTAGTGTTATAATCTCTATGATAAGTTTGGTTGTAAGCGTAGCTTACCGATAGGTTTTCAACATCGTAAGGCCTTTTTTTCTTATCGGCATTTGTACGGTCTTTTTTAACATTCATAAAACTCAAACTGGTGCGTTGCGTGTAATTCCGCGACTCATCGCTGTTTGTATTTTTTGCATCAGAAAAAAGGACATCTTGTAATTGCGGATCGTATTTAGGGTCTCTAAATTCTTCGGCAGTACTGTAATTCATCGGTAAATTAACACCCCAATCTTTTGGAAATAGTTTTCCTAAATTTATATTGGTAATGATGTTGTATTGCTTTATGTCTTCTTGACTGCGCTCGCTTACACGCTGATCTATAGAGCCAAAACCAATAGAACTGGCGCTTCCTACAAAAGAGATATCGGCAAAATCGGCAAAATTACCATCGGCATTTATATTTGCAGCCCAGCCACCTTTGTTGTCAAATTGCGCTACACGTAATTCATTAAACCAAACCTCTGTGCTTTTTGGCGTAGCACTCACATTTTTAACCCCCAACATAACCGCTTTTATATTGGCAAGATTAGGATTACCAAGCACTCTTACTTCTGTGCCATTTAAATCGTCAAAAATTGGTGCCGTACCTATAGCGGGATAAAGAGTGTTTGTAGAAATATTGTTGTCAAAACGTAAAAGTTTTAGTTTGCCAAACTTCTCTAAAGCGAGATTTATATTATTTATTTCTGGCCAAACCTCTTCGGCGCTAAGCGCATTAAATGCCGTAATAGATAGGGGCACTTCTATTTGATAATAGTTTTCGTCAATATCGCTACCCAATCTAATAATGGCTTTTAAATCGGTATTTTCAAGACTGGTTTGTCCTTCAACACTTTCGGCATGAATAAAGAGTTTTAGTTTTTTAAACATCCTTAAATCCATACTCACATTTTTAAAAACGGCACGTGTTTCTTGAGGGTCTAAATCTTTTATTTTTATTGATAAACTTTGTTCGTTTTGACTTTGAATGGTGGTTGCACCTTGCAGGCGTTCTCTAATAATGCCAGGAGGTAATATGTATTTAATAGGATAACGGCCTTCGTTTTCTTCAATATTTACAACACCTACAACAAAATTTTGTAATCGGACACCGTCTAAATTAACTGGCACATTTGGTGGCGCGGGTAGTGTTCTGGTAAAACGTCTCCAATCGCCACGCACCAATTCAAATTCTCCAAAACGCAGGACAACGGGAATTTTAAATTTGGTCAAAAAGAGGCGCATAAAACGAATGGAATTGAAATTAGAAATGCCATTTATAACTTCGTCTGGCGATTTTATGGGCACTCTAATTTGGTACCAAGTTGCCGTTTCTGATGTGCCATCAGCAAGCGTTATATTAACATTACGTTTGTCAACAATATTGTTTTTGCCAACAACTAAATCATTTTTATTAAGAGATATTTTATATTGAAAATAGCTCTCAACACTATTCATTGTTTGATCTCTATCAATATCTTCTACATCTGGAAAAGAGGTAGCTGATGTAGGATATGATTCTGTTGACAGGTTTGCCGTTGGCGAATTGCCTTGAGTATTGGTAAAGTTTTTATAACGATTTATTATTGAAGCATCGGCATCATCTAAAGCAGATCCTCTAAAATAATGATAGTTATCTGAGGCTGGGTCTAATTGCATTTGCGTTTTTACACTTGGTGGCAGTTGGTTTAAAAAAGAGCTAAAACGGGTATTTTCTTCATCGTCATTTAAACCATCTAAACCCAAATCTTGATTGCCACGCGCAGCATCTTTTTCATCAAAAGCATAAAGTAAAGATTGGTTAAGCGGAATATCTGACCATAATGTTTCATTTATAATTGAAGCATCTTTTTGTCCATCTTGAGGCAATCCGTTTTCAAACATTTTACGGCCATCTTTAAGGATGTCTTCAGAAATATTACCTAAGTTAAGGTATAGTGCACCTGTAAAATCGGCTTCAGACAAAGTGTGATTTTTAGGAAAACCTTCTTTTTCTGTTATAGAATAATGTTCGTAAGGATCCATCATCCAAAATTTAATATATTCTACGTTGGCTTGTTCAAAATCTGTAGTGGTTAACGAACGCATAATACCTGCCCAACGGTTTTCTGAATTTGTAAGTTCTCCGTCTGCATTTACATTTGTGGCATCAAAATTATAACTGCCACGCTCTTGCGGAAAATAAGCCAAATCGAATGTTCTTATAACTGTAGATTGTGTAAAATCTACATCTTGTTGTGGAAACAATTCTTTTAAATCTATACGCCGTGTTTCTGCTCTCGATAATTCTAAATCGTCAATACCACTTGGCTTTAAAGAAGAGCCTCCATAAAACAAACGGTCAATATTATACCAAGATAGTTTAGCACGATTTTCGCCATAGCGCAAATCGGTATTATCGCCACCTAAATTAACTAAAGAAGGGTCGGTTTGGTGTTGTGGTGTACTTGCCATAAACCACTGTTGTGGCGAATTTAAACTAATGGGTGTTTGCGAACCTTCAAAATCATCAATATAAGAAGTTGCCTCATTTTGTTGCCCTATTTGCTTTGGACTGCCAGGTAATAAATAAGCAAATTCGCCTCTTACAGATACTTTTGAAGGTACAGTAGTGTCAACAAAAGGTAGTTTGTTAATGAGTTTTGTGAGTTTAGGAACAGGCGTGCTGTAACTAAAATTTAATCCCAAAAGGGTATTGTTAACAGGTTCGCTCCCAAATTGTATTTTTTGAGTGATGGGTTTTTCATTTAAATTTAATATGGTTGCACCCGCCACAAATTTATCAGAAAATTTATGCTCAATATCAACCCCAAAAAAACTGCGTTGTTGCTGCGAAAATCCGTTATTATTTTCTACAGAAACTTGAACAGGAGCTTTAGAATCTATTAAAGTTGGATTAATAATCTGAACATTTCCTATTTGATAATCTACCACATAATCGACACCTTCAACCAATTTACGTCCGCCAGAAGTTACAACTACAGAACCTGGTTGGGCATTAAAAACACCAAGAGGAATGCCTTGTTGTCCTGCCGATTTGTAATAACCTTTAATAAGGTATTTATTTTTTTGTTGAAAATTATTGATGGCTTCAGATTGGGTAATGGTATAAAGTTCATTAAAAACGAACTTAGAATCGGCCGGATTTGTAAGAATAGCCCCTAAATCTTTACCAAAAGGTTCAATTTCTGGAAATGTAATATAACCCTTTTCTGAGTTAACGGTAATGCCTTCTATATAATCAAAAAAACCATCGCCACTTGGTTTTACATTATTAGATTGATCTAAGCGGTCTATATTTAAAAGGTTAAGTAAAGTTTTGTCTTGTGCAGCAGGGGTTTGTGCACCTTGAAGAATGTTTACCGGCACACCTGTATTGTCATCTTCGTAAAGAACTTCGAGTCTAAACTCATCTCTTTGCATTTGGTAGGCGTTAAGTGAATACACATTTTTCATCATCAAATCCCACAGCGGAATATTGGTGTTTATCACTTCGCTACGCAACAATTTAACGGCTAAATTATTTGGTGCTGCAATACCATCATCAGAAAATTCACCTACTTTATATACGTTGCCATTTTCGGTATATTCAAAACTTACAGCCAAAACATCGCTTTGTGCCAAACGGCTGTTTAAAGTAATGTAACCCAATTGTGGATTGTACGTAAAATCGTTATTAAGTTGCAGGCTTCGCGCATTTTCTAAAACAGAATAATCGTTTCCTTGCGACATGTTAAAAGACGCTAAAGCATTACCAATAGTAGCAATGTCTCTTATTGGCCCATTAAGTGATAATAAACTGTTTATGTTATTGGCTTCGTTTGAGGCGTCTTGTGTACCACTAGGGATGATATTTGGGTTGCCAATATTTTCTGATTTTAGTTCTCCTATATCAGAAAAAGCCACGATGTTTCTTACATTTTGCGTGGTGTTGTTTCTGTTAGAAACCCAAACTTCTATACGCGTAATATTAATACCACTATTTATAAGTGGTAAATTAGCCAAAGCGGCATTGTAATTATCTCTGAATTTTTGTGATAGAAAGAAGTGTTTGTTGGCATCGTAATCGCTCACTTTTAAACTGAATTCGTTGATGCTTGCGCCACCTTGTGCAGAAACAGATCGGGTTTCTGATTGCTGTTGCGATAAAACTGCTGTTACAGTAGTTTTGCCAAATTGCAATTCGGTTTTAAGACCTATTAAATTTTGAGCGCCTTTAACCAAGGAGTTTTTAGTAGGCATACTGATGTTACCAACTTCTATTTTACGGATAATATCATCATCGTCTGGTGTGTATTCTAACTTTACCAGATTCTGAAAATTAAAGGTAGATTGTGTATCAAAATTAGCACTTACTTTTAAACGTTTTCCTATTTGTGCTGTTAAGCTTGCGCTTATTTGTTGATCAAAATCGAATGTGGTACTTTTTCTATTGTTTTCTGAAAGCTGCGGATTATCTACTTTCTGATATAAAATACCTAATTTTAAAAGGAGTGATCCTTGCGGGTTAACAACCACACTATTGCCACCAAAAATGCTTTCGAAAAATTTTGAATTGACATAATAAGTTGGCAATTCATCTTTTTTAGCATCAGCATTATTTTTGTTTAAACGGCTATTTTTACTTATTTTAGACTTAAAATAATCAATCATATCACGCTTTAAGCGGTAGTCTTGATACTCTTTTTGAGTCATGAAATAAGGCGATTTTACATAGTAGTCGCCAATTTTTTCTAAGAATAAATAGTGCCCACTTTCAGAATCATAAATAACGGTAGATTTTGAGGGATCTTTTAAATAGAGACTCCCTTTTTGATGGCTTCTAAAAAAGTATTTTAAAGGGGGTAATGTATCCTTTTTAATGGTGTCTTGTGCTTTTGGGGCAGGCGGTGGTGGCAATGAGATTTGAGATGCGGCATTTTGCCATATCAAAAAAAAGACACCCAAACTTAAAATTAATTTTATGTTTTTATATGATAATTCCAAACTCTTCTATAGATTTTTTAGCGCTAATTTAATAATGTTTTCAAGTGAATCGTCAGCGTGTTCTAAAATAAGTTTTTGTACTGTTTTTTCTGATTGCCTCCTGTTATAACCCAAAACTTCTAATGCACTTAACGCTTCATCTTTAATTGTATTGTTTTGCGTGCCAAAATCTTCAGATAAATCAAAAGTTTTTATGATTTTGTCTTTTAAGTCTAGTATAATGCGTTGGGCTGTTTTAGCACCAATTCCTTTAGCAGATTGTATGCTGGCAACATTGTTAGAAACAATAGCTTCTTGAATTTGCTTTGGCGCCATAGACGACAACATTGTTCTTGCAATACTTGGGCCAACGCCAGAAACAGATATTAAAAGTTTAAAAACTTCGCGCTCTATCTTGTCATAAAATCCGTAAAGGGTATGCGAATCTTCTTTTACTATTAAAAGTGTCTCTAGTTTTAGAAGTTCGCTGTCTGGAATTTTAGCGTAGGTGTGTAATGAAATATTTACTGTATAACCAACGCCATTGCAGTCTAAGATGACATACAGTGGCGATTTTTCTACCAGTTTACCTTTTAAATGACTTATCATAAAAACAATTTAATCTAAAATCAAAGGTATCAAATTATTTATTGTTTTGCTTTTTCTTGTGCATCAACAACGGCAATACATGTCATATTTACAATTTCATCTATGCTAGAGCCATATTGTATGATATGAGCGGGTTTATTAAGGCCCATAACAATTGGCCCAACAGATTCAATATTATTTAAACTTTTTAATATTTTATAACTGATGTTTGCTGAATCTAGATTTGGGAATATCAATCCATTAACCGGATTGTTGTTTAATTTGCTAAACGGAAATTTATCGTTTAGCATGGTTTGGGTTAAGGCAAAATCTGCTTGAATTTCGCCATCTACCGTGAGTTTAGGAAAATATTTATGCAATAAGGCAACAGCTTCGGTTACTTTTGTAGCTTCAGGGTGCTCTGAATTTCCGAAATTAGAATAAGAGAGCATTGCTAAATTAGGTTTAACACCTAAAGTAGTCATAAATGTTGCCGTCATATTGGCAATAACTGCCAATTCTTTTGCCGATGGATTTATATTTATAGCAGTATCCGAAAAGAAAATAGGGCCACGTTTTGTAAGCATAATATTTGTAGCTGCAATGCGGCCAACACCTTTTTCTTTTCCAATAAGTTCAATCATAGGCTTTACAGCTGTAGGATAACTTCTTGTATAACCAGTAATTAAAGCATCGGCTTGACCTTCATTAACCATCATGGCTGAAAAATAATTGCGTTCGCGCATCATTTTATTGGCACCTATTAGACTCACGCCTTTGCGGTTTCGTTTTGTCCAATATTTTTTAGCAAAAAGCTCTCTTCTACTTTTTTCTGTATTAGATTTTGGATCGATAATAGGGAGGTCAACTTCAAAATGAATTTGCGTCATCAATTTATGAATTTCGGTTTTGTCTCCTAATAAAATTGGTAAGGCAATACCTTCATCATAACAAATCTGAGCTGCTTTAAGTACATTATAACTGTCGGCTTCAGAGAAAACAACACGTTTTGGATCTGTCTTGGCTCTGTTAGTTATCATGCGCATTAATTTGTTGCCAGTACCCAATCTTGCTGCTAGTGCTTCTTTATATGCATCCCAATCTGTAATAGGTTTTTTTGCAACACCAGAATCCATAGCGGCTTTGGCAACTGCGGGAGGAATACTTGTAATTAAGCGGTTATCAAAAGGTTTTGGTATGATATAATTTTTACCAAATTCAAGACTTTTTAGGTTGTATGTTTTTATAACTTGTTCTGGTACGGGTTCTTTAGTTAAATTAGCCAAAGCTATTACAGCGGCCAATTTCATTTCTTCGTTAATAGCAGTTGCTCTTACATCTAAAGCGCCTCTAAAAATATAAGGAAATCCTAAAATGTTATTTACTTGATTTGGATAATCAGACCGGCCAGTACCCATAATAATGTCACTACGAGATGCCATAGCAAGAGGGTAATCAATTTCTGGATCTGGATTTGCTAAGGCAAAAACTATGGGGTTTTTAGCCATAGTTTTTAGCATTTTTGGTGTTACCAATCCGCCTTTAGACAAGCCTAGAAATACATCACAACCAACCATGGCTTCTTCTAAATTATGAACATCGCGATTAGTTGCGAATTCGGCTTTTTGTTCAGAAAGGTTAGGGTCATCTTTTCGGATAGCACCTTTGCTATCACACATTATAATATTCTCGCCTTTAATGCCTAGTTTTTTGTAAAGTTTGCTACAAGAAATAGCTGCAGCTCCAGCACCACTAACAACTACGATGGCATCTTCTATTTTTTTATTGGCTATTTCAAGTGCATTTAATAAGGCTGCTGCAGAAATAATAGCAGTACCATGTTGATCATCATGCATTACAGGAATGTCTAATTCCTCTTTTAGTCTGCGTTCAATTTCAAAAGCCTCTGGCGCTTTAATATCTTCTAAGTTAATACCGCCAAAAGTTGGTGCTATATTCTTAACTGTTTCAATAAATTTATCTACATCGCGGGTATCAACTTCAATGTCAAAAACATCAATGTCTGCCATTATTTTAAATAAGAGTCCTTTTCCTTCCATCACAGGTTTCCCTGCTAAAGCACCAATATCACCAAGACCTAAAACGGCAGTACCATTAGATATAACGGCAACTAAATTTCCTTTGGCTGTATATTTATAGGCGTTGTCTGGATTTTTTTCAATTTCTAAACAAGGCTCGGCTACACCAGGCGAATATGCTAAAGATAAGTCGCGTTGTGTGGCGTGTTTTTTTGTTGGTGTGACTTCTATTTTTCCTGGAGTTGGGAATTCGTGATAGTCTAAAGCTTCACTTTTTTTTCTTGTAGAACTCATAACATTGTTGGTTTAATGTAAAAATGAAGGGCAAAGGTAAATTAATTAGTATAACAGAAAACTAATAATTGTCATAGTTTTAAAAACTTTATATTGCGTAATAAACCTGTGTATTTTGTGCGCTTTACAGCAGATTTTTTAAAAATTTTTTGAAAGCCTTCTTGTGTAATTTCTTCCCAATCTGTTTTCGAGAAATTCAGTAAATTATCTTGTGGTTCGAATAATGGTTCTTGATGAGGTGTGGAAAACCGATTCCACGGACAAACATCTTGACAGATATCGCATCCAAATTGCCAATCGTTGAATTTTCCTTTTTGTGAATTTGGTATGCCGTCTTTTAATTCTATGGTAAAATACGAAATACATTTGCTGCCATCAACAGTATTGTTTGGTAAAATAGCTTGGGTAGGGCAGGCGTCTATACATTGTGTGCAATTACCACAATGATCTGTTTTAAAAGCATCGTCATAAGCCAATGGCAAATCTATTATGAGTTGTGCCAAAAAATAAAAGGATCCTTTTTTTTTGGTGATTAGCAAACTGTTTTTACCTGTCCATCCCAATCCTGCTTTTTTTGCCCAAGCGCGTTCTAAAACAGGAGCAGAGTCAACAAAAACACGTCCGTTAACTTCACCAATTTTTTGTTGGATGTTTTGTAATAATGTTTTGAGTTTGTCTTTAATGACAAAATGATAATCTTCGCCATAGGCATACTTCGCTATTTTATAAGAATCGGCTCTTTGAATTTTAGATGGATAATAATTATAAGATAATGATATAACCGATTTGGCATCTTCTACCAATAATCGTGGGTCTAAACGTTTATCAAAATGGTTTTGCATATACCGCATCTCACCGTGATAATTGTTCTTTAGCCAGTTTTCTAATTTAGGAGCTTCGGCTTCTAAAAAATCCGCTTTAGCGATACCACACTGATCGAAACCTAAATGTAAAGCTTCTTGTTTTATAAAATCGCTGTATTCTTGAGGTGTTTTCAAAAGCCGACAAATTGTTTAAAACAACTCGTTTTGTTTGCCATTTTTATCACGACCAAGATGTTTATAGGCAAGCTCGGTAGCTTCTCGACCTCTAGGCGTGCGCATAATAAAACCTTCTTGAATTAAAAATGGTTCATACACTTCTTCAATAGTTTCTGCATTTTCAGATACCGATGTTGCAAGTGTGCTCAGTCCAACAGGACCTCCTTTAAATTTATCAATAATGGTTATTAAGATTTTGTTGTCCATTTCGTCAAGGCCATGGGCATCAACATTTAAGGCATTTAAAGCATACTTTGCAATTTTAATATCGATGCTGCCATTGCCTTTTATTTGTGCAAAATCACGTACACGTCTTAGAAGCGCATTGGCAATACGTGGTGTTCCCCGACTTCTGCCAGCAATTTCTATAGCAGCTTCCATACTAATAGGTACTTTTAAAATAGTGGCACTGCGTTGTAAAATGGTGGTTAAAACTTCTGTATTGTAATATTGTAACCGGCTCGTGATGCCAAATCTGGCACGCATTGGCGCGGTTAATAAACCAGATCTCGTGGTAGCGCCAACTAAAGTAAAGGGTTCTAAATTTAGCTGAACAGTTCTGGCATTTGGGCCAGATTCAATCATAATATCAATTTTAAAATCCTCCATAGCTGTGTAGAGATATTCTTCTACAACAGGACTTAAACGGTGAATTTCGTCAATAAATAAAACATCTCGTGCTTCAAGATTTGTTAACAAACCAGCTAAATCGCCAGGTTTGTCTAAAACGGGGCCAGAAGTTATTTTGATACCCGTATTTAATTCGTTAGCTAAAATATGTGCCAATGTGGTTTTGCCTAATCCTGGAGGGCCGTGAAATAGCGTATGATCTAAAGCTTCATCTCTAAGATTAGCGGCTTCAACAAATATTTTCAAGTTAGATTTAACTTGATCTTGACCCGAAAAATCATCAAAAGACAAGGGTCTTAATTTTTTTTCGATTTCTAAATCTGTAGGGGATAAATTTTCTAAAGAAGGATCTAGTTCTGAATTCATGATACAAATATAAATCAATTAAAAGGAATGCAGATATCTTAAAAAATTATTCTACAGTTAGCGGTGCATTAATAACCACAGCACCTAAAAATTGTTTTTTAATAGCCACATTTGCGCTGTCGGCAGAAATATGTGTTCTAAAATTCCCAACCATTACTTTCCAATCTGGTGTATCAAACATTATATGGGCTTTTAAAGTTGGAAATAACTTTTCGAATTTACTTTTAAAATTATAAGCAATGGTTTCATTGCCATTGTATAATTGTATTCTGTAGCCTAAAGTAGGATGTGCTGCGTTGTAAGCCTTTTTCTTAATTAAAATTGAGTCAATTTTTATGTTTTTAACAATAGAGATGTTGTTTTGTGACTCTTGGCTAAAAGCCGATGTGACCATTAAAAAGATCGAAACTTGTACAATTAAAGACAAAAAAGTGTTTTTTGATTTCATAAATAGTTATCTTTTGTTTTTTATAAGTCCTATTTAACTTATATGTTCTACTATTAACAAACAGGTTTAAAGGTGTTTGTGTAAATTTTTCTTTAGCTTATTTTATAATTTATTTACTGGTGGCTAAATTAACAAATGTTTGATTAATATTTTGGTTATTGTTTAGAATGATTATAAATTGCGCACCTATTTATATTAAATTTTGAAAATAGCTATTTAATAGTATTTTTGTCAAATATTAATAAAAATTAAATGACTATAGTTTTATAGATTAAAACCTTAGAAAAAATTATACCAAACAAGAAAATAATATTATTTTTAATATGAAAAGTGTGAAAAAACACAGTCTAGTCAATAAAATAATCTATTTAAGTCTTACTTTCTTATTATTTTTAAACTTCAACGTTTCGGGTCAGACAGGTAATTATGACAAAGGCAAACAACTGTTTAATGTCAATTGTGCAGCCTGCCACAAATTGGATAAAAAATTAATTGGTCCAGCTTTAGCTAATATAACCGATAAACGTTCAAAAGAATGGCTACATGCATGGATAAAAGACAATAATGCTTTACGTGCCAGTGGCGATGCCGATGCAAATGCATTGTTTAAGGAATATAATGGCATGCCAATGATGCAATATCCTCAGTTTACTGCTCAAGATATTGATGATATTTTAGCATATACAAGTGGCAAACCAAAAGAAATTGCTCAAAATACGGCTGTTGCAAAAGTAGATCCTAAAGTTGCCGAGGGCAAACAATTATTTCAAGCCAATTGTGCCGCTTGCCATAAATTGGATAAAAAATTAATTGGTCCAGCTTTAGCTAATATAACCGATAAACGTTCAAAAGAATGGCTCCATGCTTGGATAACAGACAATAATGCTTTACGTGCTAGTGGTGATGCCGATGCCAATGCACTGTTTAAAGAATACAATGGTATGCCAATGATGCCATTTCCGCAATTATCGGCAGATGATATTGATAAAATTCTCGCTTATACTTCTTATGTTGAAGTTAAAGCCGATGTTACACAATCAAAAGATTCTAATTTAGCCAAACCTAAAGCCTCAACTGCTTGGATGAGTATTGTACTTGGCTTGGTTTTATTACTTGTTATTGTTTGGATTTTTGTCAAAAGTAACAATGGCTTCTTAAAAATAGCGGCTACAATCTTCTTGTTATTTGGAATTGCTTATCTTGGTTTTGGTGCTTTGTTTCAAGTTGGTATAGATACAGATTACCAACCTATTCAACCCATCCAATTTTCACATAAAATCCACTCTGGAGATAACAAAATTGACTGTCAATACTGTCATTCATCTGCAAAACACAGTAAAACTTCGGGCATACCAAGTTTAAATGTGTGTATGAATTGCCACAAAAGTATATCAGAATACAATGGTCCTGTAACATCCGATAAGGACAAAGCTTTTTATGATGGCGAAATTCAAAAAGTATATGATGCCATTGGCTGGGATAAAGATAATACAGCTTACAAACCAAATTTTGAACAAGTCCCTGTAAAATGGATATTGGTTCATAATTTAGCCGATTTCGCTTATTTTAATCACTCGCAACACGTAACTGTAGCTGGCGTAACTTGTCAAACTTGTCATGGTCCTGTTGAAACAATGGAGGAGGTTAAACAATTTTCAAAACTAACTATGGGTTGGTGTATAGAATGTCATAAAACAACCGAAGTCAAAATGAAAGGCAATGGTTATTATAACAACATTCACGATCAATTATCTAAGAAATACGGTATAGAAAAAGTTACAGAAGCCCAAATGGGTGGTCAAGAATGTGGTAAATGTCACTATTAATTAGAATATAGAAATACGTATATAAACGATGGCATCAAATAAAAAATACTGGAGAAGTGTTGAAGAATTAAACTCAGACAATTCTGTTGTTGATCAGCTTATGCAAAAAGAATTTGTAGAAGAAATTCCTACAGATGCTTTTTTAGGCGATAAAGAAAGTTTATCAAACTCATCAACTACCAGACGTGATTTTCTTAAATATGTTGGGTTTTCTACAGCAGCAGCTTCTTTAGCGGCTTGTCAAGGACCTGTTCTAAAATCGATTCCTTATGTTGTAAAACCAGATAATATCATTCCTGGTGTGGCTAATTTTTACGCATCTACTATGGCAGATGGTTCAGATTTTGCAAATATATTGGTAAAAGTGCGCGAAGGCCGTCCTATTAAAATTGAGCCAAATAAAATGGCTGGTACTTGGGGCTCAACTTCTGCAAGAGTGCAAGCTTCGGTTTTATCTTTATATGATAACAACAGATTGCGTGGTCCATTGGCTCATAATAAAACAACAAACTGGTCTGCTTTAGATTCAAAAGTAGTTGAGACATTAAATACATTAAAAAGCAACAAAGAAAAAATAGTTGTTTTAACAGGTACAACTGCAAGCCCTACATCCGATAAGGTTATAGCCGATTTCGCCAAATCTTTTGGTAATGTACAACATGTGGTTTACGATGCTTTATCAGAAAGTGCTGCCTTAGATGCTTTCGAAACCATGTATGGTTTACGCGCATTGCCAAATTATAAATTTGAGAATGCAGATCTTATTGTATCGATTGGCGCCGACTTTTTAGGCGATTGGCAAGGTGGACAATACAGTGCCGCTTACACCAAAGGACGTATTCCTGTAAAAGGAAAAATGTCTAAACACATTCAAATTGAATCAAATCTTTCTTTAACAGGTGCTAATGCCGATAATCGCATACCTGTAAAACCATCAGAACAAGTATTTGCTTTAATAAATCTTTATAATGCCGTTACCGGAAGTAGTTTTGCTTCAAATAAAACCCCTGCCGATGGGGCTATTAAAAATATAGCACAACATCTTAAAAAAATCGGTAACAAAGCCGTTGTTGTTTGTGGCATTCAAAATGCAGCAGCACAAATTCTAACGAATGCTTTAAACGAAGCTTTACAATCTGAAGTTTTTGATATCACTTCGCCACGTTTTGTAAAAGCAGGAAATGATACCGAAGTTAAAAATTTAGTTGCCGATATGGCCGCAGGTAAAATTGGAGCACTATTGGTTTACAATGCCAATCCGTCTTACTCTTTACCAAATGCAAAAGCTTTTAACGACGCTTTAAAAAATGTAAAATTATCGGTTGCTTTTACCATGTCTGATGATGAAACAGCTGTAAATACACAATATGTTGCCACAACACCTCATTATCTTGAAGCTTGGGGCGATACCGAATTCCAATCAGGGCAGTTTGGTTTGATGCAACCAACTATAAATCCGTTGTTTGATACCCGTCAGTTTGAAGAGTCACTTTTAACGTGGATGGGTGCTGATAAAAAGTATTATCAAACTTTACGAGATAACTGGTCAACGTCTATTTTAAATGGTGGTTCTTGGAACAAAGCTTTACACGACGGTCTTTTTAATGGTAAAAATACCGTTAAATTATCTGAGAAGAAAGTGGATGTATCAGCATCGGCTACAGCCTTATTAAAAGAAACTAAAACAGCCGATTTTGAATTGGCTTTATACGCCAAGACAGCTTTAGGCGATGGCAAACAAGCCAACAATCCTTGGTTACAAGAATTGCCAGACCCAATTACAAGAACATCTTGGGATAATTACATGACCATTTCTGCTGCCGATGCCAAAGCATTAGGTCTAGAAAATTGGAATGTAAGTGATGGCGCTTTAAACGGAAGTAAAGTAAATTTAAAAGTTGGCAGCATTGTTTTAAATAATGTACCTGCCTTTATTCAACCAGGTCAAGCCAAAGGAAGTATTGGTTTAGCTGTTGGTTATGGCAGAACGTCTGGCATGCAAAACGAAATGATGACGGGTGTTAATGCTTTTGCAATGATGCAAGACTTTAATCCGGCTCAAACCGTAAGTATAGAAAAAGTAGCAGGAACACATGAATTTGCATGTGTGCAATTGCAACACACCATAATGGGACGTGATGAAATCATAAAAGAAACCACTTTAGATGATTTTATTAATAAACCGAAAGATGAGTGGAATAAAACCCCAGAGTTTTCTTTAAATCATGAAGCAGTTGCGGCAGAGAAAGTAGATTTATGGGAAAAATTTGATGACACTATTGGACATCATTTCAATTTATCTATAGATTTAGCTACCTGTACAGGTTGCGCATCTTGTGTTGTAGCCTGTCATGCAGAAAATAATGTGCCTGTTGTTGGTAAATACGAAATTCGTGTGAGTCGCGATATGCATTGGTTGCGTATTGATAGGTATTATACCTCTGATATGACCAACGAAAAAGCCAAAGAAGATGGTATTTTTGGATCGGGAGAAATGTTTAACACCATGATGATTCCTCAAGAGAATCCACAAGTGGCTTTTCAACCCGTAATGTGTCAACATTGTAACCACGCACCTTGCGAAACAGTTTGCCCCGTTGCGGCAACATCGCATGGCCGTCAAGGTCAAAATCACATGTCATATAACCGTTGTATTGGTACACGTTATTGTGCCAATAACTGTCCTTATAAAGTACGTCGTTTTAACTGGTTTAAATATCCAGACAATAAAGAGTTCGACTTCAATATGAATAACGATCTTGGTAAAATGGTATTAAATCCAGACGTGGTTGTACGATCAAGAGGGGTTATGGAGAAATGTTCTATGTGTTTGCAAAAAACACAATTGAGTATTTTAACAGCTAAAAAAGAAGGACGTCCCGTTAAGGATGAAGAATTCCAAACAGCCTGTTCAAGTGCATGTCCTACTGGCGCTATGGTATTTGGCGATGTAAACGACAAAAAAAGTGAAGTAGCACATATTACAAAAGATGATCGCGCATTTCATTTATTGGCCGAAGTAGGTACCAAACCAAATGTTATGTATCATCTTAAAGTTAGAAATACAGAAGAATCATAAATTAAAGATTTATAATAAATTATGTCTCATTACGAAGCACCTATAAGAGAACCATTAATTAATGGGGACAAAAGTTATCACGACATCAGTGTTGATGTTGCGGCGCCTGTAGAAGGTCGTGCCAATAAATTATGGTGGATTGCATTTTCAATTGCTTTAATCGCCTTTTTATCTGGTATAGGCGCTATTATATACACCATTGGTATGGGTATTGGCGTTTGGGGATTAAATAACCGCATTAACTGGGCTTGGGATATCACCAATTTTGTTTGGTGGGTAGGTATTGGTCATGCTGGTACTTTAATCTCTGCCGTGTTGTTATTGTTCCGTCAGAAATGGCGTATGGGTATAAACAGATCTGCTGAGGCGATGACAATTTTTGCCGTTTTTCAAGCCGGATTATTTCCGATTATTCACATGGGTCGTGTATGGAATGCCTATTATGTTTTGCCATTGCCAAATGCTTTGGGTAATTTATGGGTTAATTTTAACTCACCATTATTATGGGATGTTTTTGCCATTTCAACATATTTATCGGTTTCATTGGTATTTTGGTATACAGGATTATTACCCGATTTCGCCATGTTAAGAGACCGTGCCGTCAAACCATTTCAAAAGAAAATTTACAGTTTGTTAAGTTTTGGATGGTCTGGCAGATTAAAAGATTGGCAACGTTTTGAAGAAGTATCTTTAGTGTTGGCTGGTTTGGCAACACCACTTGTATTATCTGTACACACAATTGTATCTATGGATTTTGCCACCTCGGTTATACCAGGATGGCACAGTACTATTTTCCCTCCATATTTTGTAGCTGGAGCCATATTTTCTGGGTTTGCTATGGTGCAAACCTTGTTGATAATTATGCGTAAAGTTTCTAATTTAGAAGCTTATATTACACGTGTTCATATTGAAAATATGAATAAAGTAATTCTACTTACAGGTGGTATTGTAAGTGTGGCTTATATAACCGAATTTTTTGTAGGATGGTATTCTGGAAGTAGTTACGAAGATTACACATACCTATCGGTTGGTGCTGCAACAGGACCATATTGGTGGGCATTTTGGGCATTAATAACCTGCAACTTTATAATTCCACAATCACTTTGGTTTAAAAAATTAAGAACCAATTATATGTGGTCGTTCTTTATCTCTATCGTTATAAATATAGGGATGTGGTTCGAGCGTTTTGATATTATAGTTATCGATTTAAGTCGTGGTCATTTACCATCGTCTTGGACAATGTTTTCACCAACTTACGTTGATGTTGCTATTTTTATTGGAACGATAGGCTTTTTCTTTGTGCTGTTCTTATTATATGCACGTACTTTTCCAGTAATCGCGCAAGCAGAATTAAAGAGTATTTTAAAATCATCAGGAGAAAAATATAAAAAATTAAGAGGAGATAATCATGAGTAGTACAACCATTCAAGCCATTTTTGATGATGACGATGTACTTTTAAGTGCTGTTAAAGACTTAAAAGCGGCCAACTATCATATTGAAGAAGTATTCACGCCATTTCCAGTTCACGGACTAGAAAAAGCAGCGGGTTTAGAAAACACACGTATTGCAATCATGTCATTTATATATGGTGTTATTGGACTTTCGTTTTCTGTGTGGATGATGAATTATATGATGATTCAAGACTGGCCACAAAACATTGGTGGAAAACCAAGTTTTAGCTTTGCCGAAAACATGCCAGCATTTGTGCCAATCATGTTTGAATTAACCGTATTTTTTGCAGCACATTTAATGGTAATTACCTTTTATATGCGCAGTAAATTATGGCCATTTAAAGAAGCCGAGAATCCAGATGTTCGCACAACCGATGATCATTTTATGGTTGAGGTGTCCACATCTAATGACGTTAAGGCCTTAGAAGATTTACTTAATAAAGTAGGTGCTAAAGAAATTAAAACAAAAGCATAAGAACAATGAAGCATATATTTAACATAGCTATTTTAGCTTTATTAGCCATAAGTTTAAGTTTTTGTAGTCGCGATAATCGCACACGTAATGTGCGCTATATGGCCTCTACTGACATGTATACTCCTGTAAGCTATGAAACCTATGGAACAAACCCTAATTACACAAATGGTTTAGATGCGCAAGCGCCTGTTCCTGGTACAATTTTTAGAGGCGAAGTGCCTTACGAAATTGCAAATACCGAAGAAGGCTATCAATTGGCACTTAAAACTTTAAAATCACCTTTAGAGGTAAACGATGCTAATCTTGCAAATGGAAAAGCCATGTACACCATTTATTGCACTTCTTGTCATGGCGATAAAGGAGACGGTCAAGGTGTATTAATGCAACGTGAGAAATTTTTAGGTATACCAAATTACAAAGACCGCGCTATTACAGAAGGTAGTATTTACCATGTAATTATGTATGGTAGAAATATGATGGGTTCACACGCATCTCAATTAACCGACAAAGAACGCTGGGAAATTGTACAGTATGTACAAAAACTAAGAACAGATTTGTTAAAATAATTTACAGCCATAAATTAGATAGAAAAAAAAGATATGTATAGTTTTTCAAATAAATTAAGATTAGGAGCCATCATTTTAATGATATTAGGCGCTTTAGGTGTAGGCTATAGTTTTTATAGTGTTCCAAGCTCTACAGATGAGGTTAAAGAGATGATGTCTCATAATACAGAACACAATGGAGATCTTGCCAAAAAAGAGGCAACTCATAATGTTGAAGCTGATACACACACAACTGAAGTTAATGTTGATAGCGAAGCCAAACATTTAGAACATGCGTTTCACGCAATGCAAAACAGACCTTGGTCTGCCGCGTTTATTGCCATGTTTTTCTTTTTTATGATAGCTTTGGGAACCTTGGCATTTTATGCCATTCAATACGTATCGCAAGCAGGATGGTCTATTGTGCTTTTTAGAGTTATGGAAAGCATAACAGCTTATCTATTGCCTGGCTCTCTATTTATTTTTGGTTTTTTGATTATTTCAGCAATGCACGGAAATCATCTGTATGTATGGATGAATCCCGATTTATACAATCCGCAAAGCGAACATTACGACCCAATTTTAATGGGTAAAAGTTGGTGGTTAAACACACCTTTCTGGATGATTCGTTCTTTTATCTTTTTATTCGGATGGAATTTATACCGCTATATTTCTAGAAAAAATTCTTTATTACAAGATACAGCTACCGATTTGGTGCATTATAAAAAGAACTTTAAAGCCTCAGTATTTTTCTTATTATTCTTTGTAGTGTCAGAATCTATGATGTCTTGGGATTGGATTATGTCTTTAACCCCACATTGGCAAAGCACTCTTTTTGGATGGTATGTGTTTGCAACTTTATTTGTATCGTCAATTACCGTTATCGCAATGGTAACAATTTACTTAAGACATAGAGGGTTTTTACCACACGTAAACGACAGTCATTTACACGATTTAGCCAAGTTTATGTTCGGCTTCAGTATTTTCTGGACATACCTATGGTTCTCTCAATTTATGTTGATTTGGTATGCCAATATGCCAGAAGAAACAGCTTATTTTATACCCCGACTTTTGGGACCTTACCAAGTGCTTTTTATTGGGATGTTGGTATCTAACTTTGTTTTCCCTATTTTAGTTTTAATGAATAGTGATTACAAACGTTTGCCTTGGTTTATTATTTCTACTGGCGTCATTATTTTACTAGGTCATTATGTAGATATTTATGTTATGGTTACACCAGCTACTGTTGGTAACCATTGGCAAATAGGAATTCCAGAAATTAGCCCCATGCTATTCTTTTTAGGTTTGTTTGTTTATGTAGTGTTTAATGCTTTAACAAAAGCGCCATTACATGCAAAAGGCAATCCGTTTATGAAAGAAAGTGAGCATTACCATTACTAGAAAAATCAAAAAAATCAAGAACCAATAATTTATGAATGCACTTTTTTTTATTTTAATCTTTATAGCTTTAATTGTTGCCTGTTGGCAATTTGTTAAAATATTAGGATTAACAAAAGTTCAAGACGCTACAGCTACCGAAAAAGAAAACAACATTAACGGATGGTTAATGCTTGGGCTTATGGTATTTATTTACGGACTCATGATTAGTTCTCTCTACTTAGGTAAAGATGTATTATTGCCACGTTTATCGGCTTCGTTAGAAGGACATCATATTGATAATTTATTTGTCATAACCATGTGCCTTATTTTTACTGTGCAATTCATTACACAGTTTTTAATTTTCTATTATTCTTTTAAATACAGAGGCATAAAAGGACGTAAAGCTATTTTCTTTGCAGATAGTGCCAAGCTAGAATTTATTTGGACTGTAATACCTGCTTTTGTTTTAGTTTTGTTAGCAGGATATGGTTTATGGACTTGGAATGATGTTATGGATGCATCTGATGCTAAAGATCCTTTAATTGTTGAGGTTTATGCCAAACAATTTCAATGGGAAGCACGCTATGCCGGAAATGACAATACACTCGGCCAAGGAAATGTACGTTATATAAAAGGTAAAAACACCATGGGTGTTAATTTAGAAGATAGCTATGCTATGGACGATGTGCCTACACGCGTTTTATATTTACCTAAAGGACGAAAAGTTGTTTTTAGTTTTAGATCTCAAGACGTTATTCATTCAGCCTATATGCCACATTTTAGAGCCCAAATGAATTGTGTACCAGGCATGATAACGCATTTTGCTTTTACACCTACAGTAACTACTGTTGAGATGCGGAAAAATAAAGACATTGTTACCAAAGTAACTCATATTAATGAATTGCGTAAAGAAAAAGGCGAAGACCCTTATACTTTTGATTATTTACTGCTTTGTAATAAAATTTGTGGATCATCTCATTACAATATGCAAATGAAAATTATTGTTGTTGAAGAAGCCGCGTTTAACACTTGGTTAGCTTCTCAAAAAACATTGGCTCAAGTACTAAATTAAAATCACCGAATTAAAAAAATCACCTTATGTCTGAACATCACCATAAAGAGACTTTTGTAACTAAATATATTTTTAGCCAAGACCATAAAATGATATCCAAACAATACCTTATTACAGGTATGTTTATGGGTTTAATAGGCTTATTTATGTCTATGTTATTCCGTTTACAACTATCATTTCCAGATACTTCTTTTAGCATTATCGAAGCCTTTTTAGGTAAAGGACAAGACGGAGGTATAATGACCCCCGACACTTATTTATCATTGGTCACAATTCACGGTACCATCATGGTGTTTTTTGTGTTGACAGCTGGTTTAAGTGGTACCTTTAGTAACTTATTAATTCCGTTGCAAATTGGTGCACGCGATATGGCTTCGGGATTGTTAAATATGATTTCTTATTGGCTATTTTTCTTATCAAGTGTTATCATGGTTTTGTCACTTTTTATTGAGACAGGACCTGCATCTGCTGGATGGACAATTTACCCACCTTTAAGTGCCTTGCCTCAGGCTATGCCAGGATCTGGATTAGGCATGACCATGTGGTTGGTATCTATGGCAATATTTATTGCTTCGTCATTATTAGGTGCTTTAAATTATATTGTTACCGTTTTAAATTTACGCACAAAGGGCATGAAAATGACCCGATTACCATTAACAATTTGGACATTTTTTGTAACGGCCATCATTGGTGTTGTTTCATTTCCAGTATTGTTATCGGCTGCTTTATTATTGGTTTTCGACCGTAGTTTTGGTACATCTTTTTATTTATCAGATATTTTTATCCAAGGAGAAGTCCTACACTACCAAGGCGGTTCTCCCATACTTTTTGAGCACTTATTTTGGTTCTTAGGACACCCAGAAGTTTATATTGTTATTTTACCTGCCATGGGTATTGTTTCAGAAGTTATGGCAACCAACGCGCGTAAACCTATTTTTGGGTACCGCGCTATGATAGGTTCAATTATTGCCATCGCATTTTTATCAACCGTCGTTTGGGGACATCACATGTTTGTAACAGGTATGAATCCGTTTTTAGGTTCTGTATTTACATTTACCACTTTGCTTATCGCGATACCATCGGCTGTAAAAGCTTTTAACTGGATAACCACACTATGGAAAGGGAATTTGCAGCTAAATACGGCAATGTTATTTTCTATAGGGTTTGTTTCTACCTTTATTACAGGTGGATTAACGGGCATTGTTTTAGGCGATAGCGCTTTAGATATTAACGTTCACGATACTTATTTTGTGGTAGCGCATTTCCATTTAGTGATGGGTGTTTCGGCAATTTTCGGCATGTTTGCTGGCGTGTATCATTGGTTTCCAAAAATGTACGGACGCATGATGAATAAAGATTTAGGTTATTTACACTTTTGGCTGACAGCAATTTCTGCCTATGGCGTATTTTTCCCGATGCATTTTGTCGGTCTAGCCGGATTGCCACGTCGTTATTATACAAACACAGCCTTTCCAATATTTGATGACTTGTTACAAATAAATCATGTAATGACAATTTTTGCTTTAATTGGCGGTATTGCACAAATATTATTTTTTGCAAACTTCTTTTTTAGCATGAAGAAAGGACCAAAGGCACCACAGAATCCATGGAAATCTAATTCTTTAGAATGGACAACTCCGGTAGAACATATGCACGGAAACTGGCCAGGCGAAATTCCAGAAGTACACCGTTGGGCTTACGATTATAGCAAAGTTGATGAAAATAACGACTATTATGATGGTAAAGATTTTACACCACAAATAGTCCCTGCCCGCCCTGGCGAAGAGATGATTTAAAAAAAACATCATACAAATTATACAAAATCCTCAAAACACAGTTTTGAGGATTTTTTTTTGACTTTTAAAATTTTATACTTAAGGCAGCTATATTTTATTCAATCCTAATCTATTAATCAACAGAATCTTTTATATTTGATACTTCAAGTTAAAAATTAAACACACGCCATGAAAAAAATTCTAAAAGTATGCCTGATTATCGTTCTAATAATAGCCTTAGGTTTATGGTATTTCACCAACAGTTTAAAGCCTCAATACAGTGGTAATTTAAAACTACAAGGTTTGTCAGATAAGGTAGAAGTCTATTACGACACCTATGGTATTCCGCATATTTATGCTCAAAATCAAGCCGATGCTTATAGATCTTTAGGTTACATTCATGCGCAAGACAGGTTGTGGCAAATGGAGGTTATTAAACGTATTGCCCCAGGACATTTATCAGAAATTTTTGGAAAAAATTTAATTGAGACAGATAAATTTTTTGCGAGTATGGGCTTAGAAAAAGCAGCCGATAAAACCATTGCTAGCTTAGATAAAAACACAGCACAATACAAACTCACACAATCTTACTTAGAAGGTATTAATCAGTTTATAGATTTGGGACCAACACCTGTTGAATATTATATTACAGGCACAAAAAAGCAGCATTTCGATATTCATGATGTTTATAATGTGTTTGGATATATGTCTTTTAGTTTTGCCATGGCGCAAAAAGCCGACCCATTTTTTACAGAAGTAAAAAAGAATTTACAACCTATTTATCTTGAAGAATTGGGTTTAAAACCCGATACTAATACCACTTTAATTCACAACAATTATCAAAATATATCGAGTCCTATTGCAGCAGCAGCAGACAAAATTGCAAACTTAATTCCAACCCCATTTATTGGCAGTAACAGTTGGGTTGTAGGGCCAAGTAAATCAAAAACTGGAAAAGTATTGTTTTCAAATGATCCACATATGAGTTATGCACAACCAGGTGTTTGGTACGAAGCTTATATAAAAACCCCAGATTACGAAATGTATGGCTATCATCTAGCGGGCATTCCTTTTCCATTATTAGGCCATAACCGACGCATAGCTTATGGTTTAACAATGTTTGAAAATGATGACATCGATTTTTATAATGAAACCCTAAATCCCGAAAACGAAAACCAATACAAAACACCTGATGGCTGGCAAGATTTTGTGGTTGAAACAAAAACCATAAAAGTTAAAAATGGCGAAGATATTAATCTAAAAGTCCGTTATTCAAATCATGGCCCTATTATGAACGATGTTATTGCGACCATAAAAGACAAAACACCTGTGGCAATGCATTGGATTTACACCGAATTTCCTATAAAATCTTTAGATGCCATGTACACCATGTCGCATGCCAAAAATATAGAAGAGTTTCAAAACGGAGCGTCGCTTATTCACGCCCCGGGTTTAAATGTGATGTATGGCGATGCCGATGACAATATTGCTTGGTGGGCGTCTGGAAAACTTTACCGATTTAACGAAGGGGTTAATCCTAAATTTGTTTTAGACGGCGCAAGTGGCAATGATGACCCTATTCGTTACCTAGATTTTTCTAAAAATCCACAGGCCATTAATCCGCCTTGGGGATATGTGTATTCTGCCAACAACCAACCCGATAGTATTGATGGTGGTTATTATTACCCTGGCTATTATTTACCAAAAGATCGCGCTAAGCGCATTGTCCATTTACTAGAAAGTAAAGATAAATTCAGTCGCGACGATTTTAAAACCATGTTAAACGATGTCACTTCATCAGAATCACCAGATGTTACAGCTGTTTTGGTAAATGTTTTAGAAAATCAATCCGCTTTAAGCGATAAAGAAAAACAGAGCTTGGCTATTTTAAAAACTTGGGATGGCATTACGAATAATGAGGCCATTGCACCAACTATTTATTATAAATGGATTTATAAAGTGATGCGAAAAACCTTTGCAGATGAATTGGGTGCCGAAGGGTTTAAGCAATTTATGGCCACAGATATTGCTAAAATACAGGAATCTAAGCAAGTTGAAAATGAGCATTCGGTATGGTGGGATGATGTGACTACAGAAGATAAAACAGAAATTCGCTCAGATATTTTGCTAAGTGCTTTCCAAGAAACTTTATCAGATTTAGACAAACAATTGGGTACTGATATTAAAAAATGGACATGGCAAAGTGTTCATACTTTAGAGCATGTTCATGCCATTACTTTAAAAGCACCATTTTTAAAAGGGTTTTTAAATGTAGGGCCTTTTGGAGCACCTGGCGCACGCGAAGTTATTAATAATTTGATGTTTGGTTTAAACGATGATGGTTTATATAAGGTAACTGCAGGCCCATCAACCCGCCGTGTGGTAGATTTTTCTGATATTGAAAATAGTGTAAGTATTTTACCAACAGGGCAATCAGGTAATCCGTTTAGCAAACATTATAAAGACCAAGCTAAAATGTATATCAACGGTCAATATAGACCGATGTTGATGAATGAAAAAACAATAAAAAACTTAGAAGATAAGTTGGTTTTAGAGTCTAAATAAGGTAAAGGGCAGAGTTTCACTTCAAGTGAAACCCTGTTTAAGTATTATAATGATGCTATTGGCAATTTCACCAGACCTTATAAACCTCGTCAAAAGGCACTCTAAAACGTTCGCCGTAAACGCCTTCTGGTATGCGTGTGCCACACGAAATAACCATATTTATTTGGGCACCATACGGCAATTTTAAAAGCTTTTTTATGCGTTTGGTATCGGTACCTTCCATAGGGCAAGTATCCAAACCGTGCGCCGCCATGCTTAACATAAAAGTTTGTGCTGCCAATCCTGCACTTTTATGAGCTACCACACGGATGTCTTTACTTCGGGTTTCTCTATAAATAGGGCGGAAAAAACCAACAATCCAAAAAGTGATATACTTTAGCCAACCTAATATGCCGAGGATATCAAAATAGGTAAAGGGCATTAATTTGGTGTAATAGGTTTTAGCAAATTTTTCACGACTTGATTGTTCAGAAGAAGGTTTGTCGCCATAAACGGTGTTTAAATATCCTAAATTAGAAGCAATGCGTTTGCGCCATAAATCTTTTCTTACCACAACAACTACTAATTCTTGTGCTGTTTTAGCGGCACTCTGATTAAAACTGTATGTGGCAATTTTCGATTTTATTTCAGGCGATACAATATGATGAAATTCCCACAGTTGCATATTACTACTACTTGGCGCTAACGAGGCTTGTTCAATACACTTTTTAACAAGTGAAGTGTCTATAGGTATATTGGCGTCGTAATTACGAACGGCTCTGCGGTAATTGATAGCTTCGGAAACAGTTTTTTGAGTCATAAAAGGCAATTTATTTAGCGCGTGAATTTAGGAAATATAATTAATTATTTTGAAACTGTTTTAACTGTCTGTTCATATACCAAAACCAAAGTGGCGGTAGTAAAGCTAGAACGACCATGCCTGGATAACCCGTTGGCATTTGTGGACTTTGCGGTAAAGACTCTAAAATTTGATATTTCTTACTCCCTTTATAATGATGATCGGAGTGACGCGATAAATTGAATAAAAGTAATTTTCCTAAAACATGGTCTGAGTTCCATGAATGGACGTGTTTTACACGTTCGTATTTTCCGTTTTCTTTGAGCGTTCTTAATAAGCCGTAGTGCTCAATGTAATTAACGGTTTCCAGTAGTAAAATGCCAATAATGGAAGCCAATACAAAAGCTATTAATACAGACAATCCGAAATATAAATAGATACCCGTTAATAGTAAAATATTAGCTAAACTATACACCACCATTTTATTGTGTAATGACAATTTAGACAATCCTTTTTTAGCCATGCGTTTATTTTCTATTTGCCACGCCTCTCTATAACTTCCAAAATGAGAGCGTATCCAAAAAGTAAAAACCCATTCGTTTTTTTTGGCTGTAGCCGCATCTTTTGGCGTGGCCACATTCCGATGATGTCCTTCGTTATGATAGGGTAAAAAGTGAGTGTTTAAAGAAGTGAGTAAAAGTAATTCGCCTATTAATTGTTCTGTTCGGTTTGCCCGATGCCCTAATTCGTGCCCCACATTTATACCAATAACACCACACATAAGTCCCATACTGTAAAGTCGTCCAAAATATTCAGTGTTTGTTAGATTGGGTTCTTGGATCACCTTAAAAAAGAAGAGTAAGAAAAAAAGTTGCACAGGTAAGGTTAGGTATAAAATGATGCTGTAAAAGGATTTATTTTTTTCGGCATCAGCTACTTCTTTTGAAAAATTATGAGTATCGGGTTTTAAAAAGAGTTCTAAAAAAGGCACTAAAACAAAAAATAAAAAAAGGGGTGTAAATGTTAAAATACCCTTTGATGTAAAAGAAATATAAGCACTTACAGGCAGTAAATAAACCAAGAGGTATTTTATTTTTTGCATAACAATAACAGATTTAACAAATTAGGCTTACAAGATATATAAAAAATCAATAAAAAAGACCTACATATTGTAGGCCTCTTTTCACATAACCAAAAAACTAATCCAAATAAAGTTATTGTACTATTATATATATTTAAAAATTCACACTCGATTTTAAAGGGTTATTTATATTCATTAAATAGTGTAAATCATCATCATTAACTTCCTTGCGTTTATCGGCATAGTTCAAAAACTCGGGATACAACATATCTAATTGAATTTTTGTCAACTCGTAGCCCACATTTTTAGCGCGATATGCCAAAGCAGCGCGTCCGCTTCTAGCGGTTAAAATAATTGAAGATTCATTAACGCCAACATCTGCAGGGTTAATGATTTCGTAAGTCTCACGATTTTTAATGACCCCATCTTGGTGGATGCCAGAACTGTGTGCAAAAGCATTATCACCAACAATGGCTTTGTTTGCTTGTACAATCATACCCATGTGGTATTGTACTAATTTGCTTGTGTCGTATAATAATTTGGTATTAATACCCGTGTCTAAATTTAAATAAGGATGTTGTTTTAAAATCATCACTACTTCTTCTAGCGCGGTATTACCAGCACGCTCGCCTATACCATTAATAGTACATTCTACCTGACGTGCGCCGTTTTGTATCCCAGCAATGGCATTGGCCGTAGCCAAACCTAAATCGTTATGACAATGGCAAGAAATGATGACGTTTTCAATACCTTTTACATTGTCTACTAAATATTTAATTTTGTCACCGTATTCATTTGGCAAACAGTAGCCAGTAGTATCTGGAATGTTAAGAACTGTGGCTCCCGATTTTATAACGGCTTCGCAAACTTTGGCTAAAAAAGCATTATCAGTTCTACCAGCATCTTCGGCATAAAATTCAACATCATCAACAAAAGTTTTGGCATAGCTAACGGCTTCAATTGCGCGGGCTATAACTTTTTCTCTGGTTGAATTAAATTTATGGATGATGTGTGAATCTGATGTGCCAATTCCGGTATGGATTCTAGGGTATTTTGCGTATTTTAAGGCTTGTGCGGCAACTTCAATATCTTTTTTATTGGCTCTAGTTAAAGCACAAACGATGGCGTTTTTAACAACTTTAGCTATCTCGCTGACGGCATGAAAATCACCCGGGCTAGAAATGGGAAATCCAGCTTCAATAACATCAACACCTAACAAATCTAGACGCTTGGCAATTATTAATTTTTGCTCAGTGTTTAACTTGCATCCAGGGACCTGTTCTCCGTCTCTTAAGGTAGTATCGAAAATTTGGATGTTATTCCTAGTCATTATTAATTTTTTTTATCACATTTGGAATACCAAAAATAGGGGTATAGGTTTTTTAAAAAACGCCACTATTTAATGTGTTTACTACGTCCAAACAGAGTTTAATTTTTGTAGGGTATTAATATTCAGTAAAATAACAAATATTAGTTACAATGGCTATAGATCAAAAAGATGCGCTATTTATATTGGTTAAGTCGCTTTCTAAGTCAGAAAAACGTCAATTTAAATTATATGCAGGCAGATTAGACGGTAATTCTGAGGCTAATTTTATGTCATTATTCAATTTATTAGATAAATCTGCTCTTTATGATGACACTTTAATTTTAAAGAAAACCAATATTAAAAAGCAACAAATTTCTAATACCAAAGCTCATTTATACAAACAAATATTAGTGAGTTTACGCTTTAATCCAGTGCACCAAAATGCCAGGGCTCACATTAGAGAGCAATTCGATTTTGCGGCTATTTTATATAGCAAGGGCTTATACAATCAAAGTTTAAAAATATTAGAAAAAGCAAAAGAATTAGCGCTTGTTAGTGGCGAAAACAATTTGGCTTATGAAATTGTTGAATTCGAAAAAGTAATAGAGTCGCAATATATTACTCGAAGCTTGAGTAACCGTGCCGATGCACTTTCTAAGCAAGCCAAAATTCTGAGTATGAAAAGTGTGCGGATTAGTAAATTATCAAACCTATCACTTCAACTGTACAGTTTGTTGCTAAAAGAAGGTTATGTTAAAGATGATGCCGATGCAGAAAAAGTTAAAGCCTATTTTAATAAAAGATTGCCAAAATATGAATTATCGGAACTTGGTTTTAGAGAAAAGCTTTTTTTGTATAAAGCCTATTTATGGCACAGCTTAATATTGCAAGATTTTGTTGCGAGTTTTAGATACGCTCAAAAATGGGTGGATTTATTTGAAGCAAATCCAAGTATGAAAATACAGAATCCCGTTTTTTATTTAAAAGGAGTTAATTTTTTATTAGAATCACTTTTTTTAATAAAATATAAAACAAAATTCAATGCTGTTTTAGAAAACTTAAGCTTAGATATTGAAGCTAAAAATATTTCTTTAAATGATAACACCAAGACATTGGCCTTTTTATATTTTAATCAGAATAAATTAAATCTTTATTTTTTAGAAGGCAGGTTTAATAAAGGGACACTTTTTGTGCCAAAACTATTAAAAGAAATTAAAAACTACGAAACTAAAATAGACGCACATCATATCATGGTATTTTACTATAAAATAGCCTGTATGTATTTTGGAGCGGGTAAAAATGAAGACTGTATTTTTTATGCCGAAAAAATAATTAACAATAAGGATTTAAAAATGCGCGAAGATTTGTTGTGCTTTGCGCGTGTGATAAATTTAGTGGCACATTACGATGCTGGTTTAGATTATGATATCGATAAGTTGATTGTGTCTACCTATAAATTTTTATTAAAAATGCGTGATTTACATCAGGTGCAACGAAAAATGATTGCATTTCTAAAAAGTTTAAGCGATATATATCCACAAGACATCCATAAAGCATTTGTAAAATTACATAGCGAATTGGTGCTTTTTGAAAACCATTCTCACGAAAAGCGCGCCTTTTTATATCTTGATATTTTGTCGTGGCTTGAAAGTAAAATACAAAATGTAACTGTAGAATCAATTGTGAAAGAAAAAGCTAAAATGCTTAATAAATAGAATATAAGCGTTTTTTGTATCAAAATTTAAAACCCGTATCTTCTTTCAGATATGGGGTTTTTAATAACTAATCATTGTAAAATAAATAAGGATAACTATCAGAAAAACAAAAAGATATATGACTTATACCAAAAGTGAGTATTGTAGAAAAAGATAATTTAAAAGACCTAAGAGTAACACCTAGGTTAAATTTGCTAACTATTAAATAAGACAAAGAATAAATGCAACTAAATAAATACAGTAAACGCGTCACACAAGATCCAAACCAACCTGCTGCACAAGCCATGCTTTATGGTGTTGGTTTAACCGAAGAAGATTTAAAAAAACCTCAAATAGGGATTGCCAGTACAGGGTTTGATGGCAATACCTGCAACATGCATTTAAATAATTTGGCGGCTAAAATAAAGTTTCATGTCAATCAAAAAGACTTGGTGGGACTTATGTTTCACACAATCGGCGTAAGCGATGGTATTTCAATGGGCACAAGCGGTATGAATTATTCTTTGCCTTCTCGTGATGTGATAGCCGATTCAATTGAAATTGTAATGAATGCCCAAAGTTATGACGGATTGGTTACCGTTGTGGGATGCGATAAAAATATGCCCGGCGCTTTAATGGCGATGTTGCGATTAAATCGTCCTTCAATTTTGGTTTATGGTGGCACCATTGCTTCTGGAGATCATAAAGGAAAAAAATTAGATATCGTCTCTGCTTTCGAAGCTTTGGGCGAAAAAAATGCAGGCACTTTAAGCGATGAAGAATTTAAAGAAATTATCAAAAAAGCCTGCCCGGGTGCTGGCGCTTGTGGCGGTATGTATACAGCAAATACCATGTCGTCTTCTATTGAAGCCTTAGGTTTTTCGCTGCCATTCAATGCATCATTACCAGCCGAGCATCCCGATAAAAATAAAGAAACAAGATTGGTTGCCGAGGCTATAGATAATCTTATAAAAATAGATTTAAAACCTTTAGATATCATTACAAAAAAATCGCTCGAAAATGCCATTACAGTGGTTACCGCTCTAGGCGGATCAACAAATGCTGTATTGCATTATTTGGCTATTGCTAGAGCTGCTCATATTGAATTTACTTTAGATGATTTTCAACGCATAAGCGATAAAACTCCTGTTTTAGCCGATTTAAAACCGAGTGGTAAATATTTGATGGAAGATGTTCATGATATTGGCGGCACACCAGCCGTTATGAAATATTTATTAAACGAAGGTTATTTATATGGCGATTGCATGACAGTAACGGGAAAAACCATAGCCGAAAATTTAGCAGATATCAATCCGATGGATTTTGAGCAACAAGTAGTTCATAACATCGATACAGCGGTTAAAAAAACAGGACATCTACAAATTTTAAGAGGTTCAATAGCACCCGATGGTTCTGTTGCAAAAATTTCTGGTAAAGAGGGTCTTCTTTTTAAAGGAAAAGCCATAGTTTTTGATAGCGAACAAGATGCCAATGATGGTATTGGTTCTAATAAAGTAGAAAAAGGCGATGTTATTGTCATCAGATATGTTGGCCCACGTGGCGGTCCGGGTATGCCAGAAATGCTAAAACCAACCTCTATGATTATGGGTGCAGGTTTGGGTAAATCTGTAGCCTTAATTACCGATGGCCGTTTTTCGGGTGGCACACATGGTTTTGTAGTTGGACACATAACACCCGAAGCACAAGATGGCGGCCCAATTGCGCTTATAAAAGATGGTGATATTATTACCATTGACGTCGATAAAAACAGAATAGATTTAAATATATCTGATGCCGAATTTACAGCACGTAAAAAGGCATGGGTACAACCCGAATTAAAAGCAAAAAGCGGCATTTTGTATAAATATGCCAAAACAGTTTCAACCGCATCTCAAGGATGTGTAACTGACGAATTTTAAAATATGGAGACATCAAACAAAACAATTGTTGAAGAAAAAGCATTAAAACCTGTTAAGATTTCTGGTGCCGAGGCAGTCATAAAGTGTTTGTTAGCCGAAGGCGTTGACTTAGCTTATGGTTATCCAGGTGGCGCAATTATGCCTATCTATGACGAATTGTATAAATATCAAGATAAATTACATCATGTGCTTACACGTCACGAACAAGGTGCTGCACATGCAGCTCAAGGTTTTGCACGTGTAACTGGTAAGCCAGGAATTGTTTTTGCAACATCTGGACCTGGCGCTACAAATTTGGTAACAGGTATTGCTGATGCCCAAATAGATTCAACGCCATTGGTGTGCATTACAGGTCAAGTGTCCTCACACCTTTTAGGGTCTGATGCTTTTCAAGAAACCGATATTATTGGTATCTCTACACCTGTAACCAAATGGAATCATCAAATTACACGCGCCGAAGAAATTCCCGAAGTTATTGCCAAGGCGTTTTATATTGCAAAATCTGGGCGTCCAGGGCCTGTTTTAATTGACATTACAAAAGATGCGCAATTTGGCGAATTGGATTTTACCTATAAAAAATGTGAAAAAATAAGAAGTTACCGTGCTGTGCCAAAATTGGATATAGAAAAAGTTAAGGCTGCAGCCGATTTAATTAACAGTGCTAAAAAACCATTTATCGTTTGGGGGCAAGGTGTGATTATCGGTCAAGCCGAAGCAGAGTTTAAAGCTTTTATTGAGAAAACCGATATTCCATCAGCTTCAACAGCTTTAGGTTTATCAGCTTTAGCTACAAAACATCCGTTGAATGTTGGCATGGTTGGTATGCATGGCAATTATGCGCCCAATGTATTGACAAATGATTGCGATGTGCTTATTGCTATTGGCATGCGTTTTGACGATAGGGTTACAGGTAATTTAGAAACTTATGCCAAACAAGCCAAGGTTATTCATTTTGATATTGACCCAGCCGAAATTGATAAAAATGTTAAAACCGACGTGGCTGTTTTAGGAAATGTAAAAGAGAGTCTAACAGAAATAATGGCTTTTATAAACAAAGGACAACACGTAGCGTGGTTACAAGAATTTGCTAAATTATATCAAAAAGAGTGTGAAGTTGTTATAAACGATCAGTTAAATCCCACAAAAGAAGGTTTAACAATGGGCGAAGTTGTCAATAAAATTAACCAAGAAACAAATGGCGATGCCATTATAGTTTCTGATGTTGGGCAACACCAAATGTTTGCCTGCCGTTATGCTAATTTTAATAAAACAAGAAGCAGTGTAACTTCGGGCGGTTTAGGCACAATGGGTTTTGCTTTACCAGCTGCAATTGGCGCCAAAATGGGTATGCCAGAACGAGAAGTTGTTGCTGTTATTGGCGATGGTGGCTATCAAATGACCATTCAAGAATTAGGCACAATACTTCAAACACAAGTAGCCGTTAAAATAGTTGTGTTGAATAACAGTTTTTTAGGCATGGTGCGTCAATGGCAAGAATTATTTTTTGATAAACGCTATGCTTCTACCGTTATGAAAAACCCCGATTTTGTAAAAATTGCCGAAGGCTATGGCATTGAAGCAAATCGAGTTTCAAAACGAGAAAATTTAGACGGTGCTATAAAAACAATGATGGCTTCAAAAGAGGCGTATTTTTTAGAAGTTGTTATAGAACAAGAAGATAATATATTCCCTATGATACCAACAGGAGCAAGTGTTTCAGATATCAGATTAAGCTAATTATGGAAGAAAAACAAAATTTTACGGTATCGGTTTACACCGAAAATAACGTTGGTATTTTAAACAGATTATCAGCCATATTTTTAAAACGACACATCAATATAGAGAGCATGAACGTTTCTAAATCAGAAATAGATCATGTACACAGATTTACATTTGTGGTAATAGTTCCTAAAACTTTAATAAGAAAAGTTGTAGGCCAATTAGAAAAACAAATTGAAGTTATAGGCGCATTTTATCATACAGAAGATGAGATTATTTATCATGAAACAGCCATGTTTAAACTCTCTTCAGAGTTTTTATATGATGAAAAAATTCAAGATAAATTAAAATTCAGACGCGCTCATATTGTAACCATAACAGAACGTTATTTTGTAATTGAGGCCTCTGGTTTAAAAGAAGATATTGATAGAATGTACGACAAATTAAAACCTTACGGTTTGTTGCAGTTTGTACGCTCAGGACGCATCGCAATAACAAGGCCCAAAATGGCCATATCAGAATTATTAAAAGAAACTATTTAATTAAAAAGCATAAAAAAAATGGCAAATTATTTCAACGCACTTCCTTTACGATTAAAATTAGAACAGCTAGGAACGTGTGAATTTATGGATTCTTCAGAATTTGAAGATGGTGTAAAAAAATTAGAAGGTAAAAAAATAGTGATTGTAGGTTGTGGTGCGCAAGGCTTAAATCAGGGGTTAAATATGCGTGATTCGGGTTTAGATGTGTCTTATGCTTTACGCGATGGCGCCATAAAAGAACAACGTCAATCTTATAAAAATGCTGCTGAGAACAATTTTAATGTGGGGACTTATGCAGAAATGATTCCTACTGCCGATTTGGTTTCAAATCTAACACCAGACAAACAACATGACGCCGTAGTTGATGCCATTATGCCATTAATGAAAAACGGCGCCACATTATCTTATTCTCACGGATTTAACATTGTAGAAGAAGGTAAGCAAATCCGTAAAGATATAACCGTAATAATGGTTGCACCTAAATGTCCAGGAACTGAGGTTCGTGAAGAATACAAACGTGGTTTTGGTGTGCCAACTTTAATAGCTGTGCATCCAGAAAATGACCCTAATGGGGATGGGTTCGAAAAAGCCAAGGCTTATGCAGCAGCCACAGGAGGTCATAGGGCAGGGGTTTTACATTCGTCTTTTGTGGCCGAAGTAAAATCAGATTTAATGGGGGAGCAAACCATACTTTGTGGCGTATTACAAACAGGTTCTATTTTATCATTTAATAAAATGATTGAAAAAGGGATTGAAGCTGGGTATGCTTCTAAATTAATACAGTATGGTTGGGAAACCATTACCGAAGCGCTAAAACATGGCGGTATTACGAACATGATGGATCGTTTATCTAATCCTGCGAAAGTAAAAGCTTATAAATTATCAGAAGAATTAAAAGAAATATTGCGTCCACTTTTTCAAAAACACATGGATGATATTATGAGTGGCGAGTTTTCTAAAACAATGATGGAAGATTGGGCTAATGATGATGTAAATCTTTTAAAATGGCGTGCCGAAACAGGTGAAACTGCTTTTGAAAAAACACCTGCGGGTGATGTTAAAATTGCCGAGCAAGAATATTTTGACAATGCAGTTTTAATGATTTCGTTTGTAAAAGCAGGTGTTGAATTGGCTTTTGAAACCATGACCGAAGCAGGTATAAAAGAAGAATCGGCTTATTATGAATCACTTCACGAAGCGCCATTAATTGCCAACACCATCGCACGTAAAAAATTATATGAAATGAATCGTATTATTTCTGATACAGCAGAATATGGCTGTTATTTATTCGATCATGCATGTAAACCTTTGTTAGCCGATTTTATGAAAAATATGGGGACAGATGTTATTGGTAAACATTTTGGTTCAGAATCTGACAACCATGTAGATAATAAAGAATTGATAGCAATTAATGAAGCTATAAGATTCCATCCAATAGAAATAATTGGTTACGATTTAAGGGAATCTATGACGGCTATGACAAAAATTGTTTAAGTAAATATTTTATGACAATTTGATATTTTTTATCAAATTGTCATAAATACTAACAATAATTCAATCTATTTATTTTTTATATAATTTTTTTGTACCAAAATCATTTTATATCTAAATTTTATGTAATATTGCACCAATGAAAATTTACAATTTAAATAGACCTGTTAATTTGCCGCAACCCATCATGGGTATGCGCCGCCGCTGTGTACGCTAATTTCACACAGTTACTACAACAAACAGTTTATTAATTTTCATTTTTCAACACCAATAATGCACAACCTTTTTAACATAACAATTCTTTTAAATCAGACTTTATTTGTGTCTGATAATTTGATTGTGCGTTTTTTTCCTCGCCGCCGTCGCCCCATTTGGGCGTAATATATTTTTGAAAATGGTGTGTCCGTTTTCCCCTTTAAATAAACATCAAAATATAATTTTTAATTTAAAAAGAGTAAACAATGAAGGTTGTTATAGCCGATAAATCACATATAAAATATGCCGAGCTAATTTGTGAATGCATAAAAGAATCTGCTAAGGTTAGGGGTACTGGTATTGCCGAAAGGACACCAGAATACATTACAAAAAAGATTACGAATGGTAATGCGGTAATAGCGATTCATAATAAAGAATTTGCAGGGTTTTGTTATATAGAAACTTGGGACAATAATGAATTTGTTGTGAATTCTGGACTCATTGTACATCCCGATTTTAGAAATCAGGGTTTGGCTAAAAAAATTAAGGAGAAAATTTTAGAGTATTCAAAAGAGAAGTATCCTAGTGCTAAGATTTTTGGCATTACCACAGGTTTAGCTGTGATGAAAATTAACTATGAATTGGGTTATCATCCTGTAACTTTCTCTGAGATAACTAAAGACGAAGCCTTTTGGGATGGTTGTAAAACCTGTAAAAATTATGATGTTTTAATAAGAACAGATAGAAAAATGTGTTTGTGCACAGGTATGTTATACAACCCAAGTCATAATAAGAAAATAGACGCGCACAAGTACAGTACAAAAGTTTTAAAAAGATTGAAAAATATTAAACAAACATTATTTCTTAAAAAGAAATAAGTAAAATGTATCAAGAATCAAGTTTTAATTCGAGATATCAGAAAAAAAATATAAATATGGAAAAAGTAGTTGTTGCATATAGCGGAGGTTTAGACACTTCGTATTGCGTAAAATATTTACAAAACGAACTGAAATTAGAAGTCCATACCGCACTTGTTAATACGGGAGGTTTTTCTGCAGATGAGTTAGAAGCTGTTGAAAAGAAGGCCTATGAAATGGGTGTCGTTTCTCATACAAATAAAAATATATTAGAAAAATATTATAACAATGCCATAAAATATATGGTTTTTGGCAATGTGCTTAAAAATAACACCTATCCACTTTCAGTTAGTGCCGAACGTGTTTTTCAGGCCATTGAGGTTGTAAATTATGCTAAAAAAATTGGCGCGAAATATATTGCGCATGGTAGTACGGGTGCAGGAAATGATCAGGTGCGGTTTGATATGATTTTTCAAACACTAGCGCCAGAAATTGAAATTATCACGCCAATTAGAGATTTAAAATTGTCTCGCCAAGAAGAAATAGAATACTTAAAAAATTGTGGTGTTGATTATCCTTGGGAAAAAGCAAAATATTCTATCAATAAAGGTATTTGGGGAACAAGTGTTGGCGGTGTAGAAACATTGACATCGCATCAAGCAATACCCGATGAAGCCTATCCAAGTCAGTTAGAAAAAACAGAACCTCTTGATGTAAAATTGCATTTTAAAAATGGAGAGTTTGTAGGTTTTAATGACGTATTTGATACGCCAGTAAATAACATTTTAAAGTTAGAAGCCATTGCTTCAAAATATGCAATTGGTAGAGATATTCATGTGGGCGATACTATTGTAGGCATCAAAGGGCGCGTTGCTTTTGAAGCTGCAGCAGCTATTGTTACCATTAAAGCACACCATTTATTAGAAAAACACGTATTGTCTAAATGGCAACAAAATTTGAAAGATCAATTAGGGAATTGGTACGGCATGCTTTTGCACGATGGGCAATATTTTGAACCTGTATTACGTAACATCGAAGCCTTTTTAACCGATTCTCAAAAAACAGTTACAGGCGAAGTTTATGTGACTTTGAAACCTTATCATTTTAGCTTAAATGGTATTGCATCTAAACACGATTTAATGAAATCTAAATTTGGTGAATATGGCGAAACAAATAAAGCTTGGACTGCCGATGATGCCAAAGGATTTATTAAAATATTAGGAACGGCAAATAAAATATATCACAGTGTAAATTCAGAATTATGATTAAAGTAGGCATAGTAGGAGGCGCTGGTTATACGGCTGGCGAATTGATTAGATTGGTAATTAATCATCCAAAAGTTGTACTTGACTTTGTGTTTAGCACATCAAATGCTGGGAATTTCATTTATGAAGTGCATCAAGATTTATTGGGTGCTTTAGATTTGAAATTTACAGATTCTATAAATACAGATGTAGATGTGTTGTTTTTATGTTTAGGACACGGAAATTCTAAAAAGTTTTTAGAGCAGAATCAGTTTTCTGACACCACTAAAATCATTGATTTAAGCAATGATTTTAGATTGGAAAAAGATGCTGTTTTTGAAGGAAAAGAGTTTGTATATGGTTTGCCAGAACTTCAAAAAAACGAAATTGAAAAAGCAAGTTATATTGCCAATCCGGGTTGTTTTGCAACAGCTATTCAGTTGGCTTTATTGCCATTGGTTAAAGAAAATTTAGTGAATAGTTCTGTGCATATTAATGCCACAACAGGAGCTACGGGCGTTGGTGTTACACCAGGAGAAACCACCCATTTTAGTTGGCGAGACAATAATTTTTCGGTTTATAAAGCTTTTACACATCAGCATTTGGATGAGATAAACGAAAGTTTAGCAACATTGCAAAAAGGTTTTTCTAAGGAGCTGTTTTTTATCCCCAACAGGGGGAATTTTAGCCGTGGTATTTTCGCCTCTATTTATTTAGATTTTGATAAAAATATTGACGCGGCTTTTCAATTATTTGAAGATTTTTATAAAGCCGCACCATTTACACATATTTCAAAAATACCCGTGCATTTAAAGCAAGTTGTAAATACAAACAACTGCTTTATTCATTTGCAAAAGCATAACAATACGCTGTTAATAACATCGGTAATAGATAATTTATTGAAGGGTGCGTCTGGACAGGCCATTCAAAATATGAACCTCCTTTTTGGGTTTGATGAAACAGAAGGATTGCAATTAAAAGCAACATCATTTTAAAATTTAAAACAATGAAAATAGCAATAATAGGAACTGGTAATTTAGGATATTCAATTGCGATTGGCATTTTGAGTCAAAGCAATTTTAAATTCAAAAACTTGTATCTCACAAAGCGCAATATTGAGTCGCTTAGTTCTTGGGAAAATTTAAAAAATGTTACTATTTCTACAGATAATAAAGAGGCTATTCGTCAATCGGATGTTGTAATAATCACAGTGCAGCCAATTCAATTACAGGGTGTTTTAGAAGAAATAAAAGAAGTTATAGACATCAATAAACACACAATTATTTCAACTGTAACCGGTAGAAAAATACAAGATATTGAAAGTGTTTTAGGTAATGACATAGCCATTATTAGAGCCATGCCAAATACCGCTATTTCTGTCGGTCAATCTATGACTTGTATAAGTGCCAATAAAAAGGGAAAAGAAAACATTGACTTGGCTAAAACCATTTTCGACTCACTTGGCACAACACTTTATATTGAAGAAAAATTGATGCAATCTGCCACAGTTATATGTGCCAGTGGGATTGCTTTTTGGATGCGTTTAATTCGTGCCACGGCTCAAGGTGCTGTTCAGTTAGGATTTGACGCCAAAGAGGCACAAGAACTGGCCATGCAAACCTGTCTGGGCGCCGCTAGTTTATTGGTTAAATCTGGGAATCATCCAGAGCAAGAAATTGATAAAGTAACCACGCCAAATGGCTGTACAATTACAGGATTAAACGAGATGGAACATCAAGGGTTAAGTTCTTCTTTAATACAAGGATTGGTGGCGTCGTTCGAAAAAATTAATCAGATTTAAAATTAAAAAAAATGAAATTATTTGATGTTTATCCACTTTATAATGTCACGCCGGTTAAAGCCGAAGGTGTTTATGTTTGGGATGAAAACAATACAGAATATTTAGATTTATACGGTGGTCATGGTGTTATTTCTATCGGTCATTCACATCCCGATTATGTTAAATCATTGTCTAATCAATTACATAAAATAGGATTTTATTCTAACTCTATTCAAAATCCGTTACAACAAGAACTAGCTCAAAAACTCGGAAAGTTGTCAGGTTGCGAGAATTACAACTTGTTTTTGTGTAATTCGGGTGCCGAAGCCAACGAAAATGCGCTAAAATTAGCATCATTTAAAACCGGAAAAAGTAGGGTAATTGCCTTCGATAATTCTTTTCACGGACGTACTTCTGCTGCAGTGGCTGTAACAGATAATAAAAACATTAATGCCCCAATTAATCTGCAACAAAAAGTCGCATTTTTACCATTAAACAACATCGATTTGGTAATTGATGAACTTAACAATGGCGATGTGGCTGCTGTGATTATTGAAGGTATTCAAGGTGTTGGCGGGTTAGATGAAGGCACATCCGAATTTTTTCAGCAACTTCAAAAAGTCTGTCATAAAAACGGGGTGTTTTTGATTTTGGATGAAATACAGTCGGGTTATGGCAGAAGTGGCCAATTTTTTGCTTTTCAGCATCACAACATTCAGCCTGACATTATTACAACTGCGAAAGGTATGGCAAACGGATTCCCTATTGGTGGTGTTTTAATTTTAGACAGTATTGACCCAAAGTACGGCATGTTGGGCACTACTTTTGGTGGCAATCATTTGGCTTGTGCAGCGGCTATTTCTGTTTTAGATGTTATTGAAAAGGAAGCTTTAGTTGCCAATGTAAATGATGTTTATCAGTATTTTTTAGATGAGATTCAATCGATTCTTCAAGTTAAAAAAGTTAAAGGAAAGGGTTTAATGTTGGGCGTTGAATTCAATTTTGAAGTGGGCGATTTGCGCAAAAAACTCATTTTCGACAAACATATTTTTACAGGGGGTTCCAACAATAAATACTTATTGCGAATTTTACCACCGTTGACTGTAAATAAAGCGCAAATCGCAATATTTATAAATGCACTAAAAGAAATTTTAACCTGATGAATACACTGTTAACGTCAAAACAAAGAAACGATGTACTGCTTTCAATGGCACAATTAATTGCCGATGAAAAGGCAGCATTATTGGATGCTAATAAAACAGATGTTGATAGCTATAAGGGTGGCGATTTAGCCATGTATGACCGTTTAAAAGTTGATAATGAGAAAATTAACGGCATGATTTTATCATTGCAACAATTAGTTGCAGATATTGATCCTATCGGAAAAGAATTGTATCATTTTACCCATGAAAACGGCTTAAAAATCACCAATAAAACAGCGCCATTTGGCACGGTTTTAATCATCTACGAATCAAGACCAGATGTGACGGTTGAAGCGGCTGGCATTGCTTTTAAATCGGGGAATAAAATTTTGTTAAAAGGCGGGAAGGAATCCATAAATTCAAACTTGAAAATAGTCGATTTATGGCACAAAGCATTGGCAATAAATAATGTGTCAACAAATTGGGTTGCATATCTTAATTACAACCGACTGGAAACACAAGCGTTTTTAGAAAAACCACCGCAAAAAGTAGATTTAATTGTACCTCGTGGTGGCGAAAATCTCATCGCTTTTGTAAGGCAACATGCCACATGTCCGGTTATAGTTAGTGGCCGTGGCAATAATTTTATTTATGTAGATACAGAGGCCGATTTAGACATCGCTTTAAGCGTGATTATTAACGGAAAAACAACCAAAATATCAGCATGTAATGCGGTAGATAAAGTTGTTATAAATGATAATTTACCTAATAGAGAGGTGTTTATTGAAAAGCTAATTAATAAATTATCGGCATCGAATATCGAAATTTTAGGAGATGCAGAATTAGCGCGTTTTGAGAATGTATCAGCCTATAGTGATGAAGATATTTGGTATAAAGAATTTCTAGATTATAAAATCGTTATTGGCGGTGTCAATTCAACGGATGAAGCTGTTGCCAAAATTAACAAATATGGCGGCGGACATTCGGCCGTTATCATCACAAAAAATAATGAAACGGCTAATAATTTTATGGCGTGTGTAGACGCGGCAGCAGTGTATCAAAATGCTTCTACCCGTTTTACGGATGGCGGTCAGTTTGGTTTGGGGGGCGAATTGGCCATCAGCACAGACAAATTACATCACAGAGGCCCAATGGGTTTACAACATTTAGTGACTAACAAATGGTATATATACGGCAATGGGCAAATCAGATAAAAAAAGAATATTACTAAAAATAGGGACGAATGTTCTTACCAAAGAAACGAACCATATTTCTAGAGGGAAAATAGAAGATATTGCCCAGCAAATTGCCTTTTTAAAAGACGGTTACGAATTTATAATTGTGAGTTCTGGCGCTATTGCGGCAGCCAAACAATTTGTAAAATTAGAAAGTAACCATAAAGAAATCAATGTGAAACAAGCTTTGGCGTCTATCGGACAGCCACATTTAATGCGCATTTTTCAAGAAAATTTTAGAGAACTTGGCTTGCTTACGTCACAATGTTTGTTGTCTTATTCAGATTTCGAAAGAGAGCAATCAAAGCTAAATATTGTGAACACCATTAACATATTGGTTGAGAACAGTTATATTCCTATTATCAATGAAAATGATACCGTTGCTACGGATGAAATAAAGTTTGGCGATAATGATAAATTGTCGGCTTTAACAGCAGTACTTTTAAAAGCTGATTTGTTGATTATTGCTACCAATACCAACGGTATTTACACCAAACAATCCATCAATGATAAAGAAGTAAAAACCATTATAAAATCTTCTGATATTCAATTACTTAAAACCGAGGTTCAGAATTCAATTTCGTTGCACGGCACAGGTGGCATGGCAACCAAAATTGAAGCTGCAGAAATAGCACAACAGGCCAATATTGAAACGTGGATTCTAAATGGATTGAATGATAATTTTATAGTTGATGCCCTAAGTAATAAAATAGCGTTTACAAAAGTAATTGCAAAATGAAACATTATACACATATAAATGACCTTGGTAATTTACAGGAATCTGTGCAAGAAGCCATTGCGTTAAAGGAAAGTCAGACAAAAGATAAAGCACTTGGTGAAGGAAAAACCATTTGTTTGTTGTTTTTTAACAACAGTTTACGCACCCGTTTAAGTACCCAAAAAGCAGCCCAAAATTTGGGAATGAATGCTATTGTAATGAATTTTGGTAGCGAAGGTTGGGAACTTGAGTTTGAAGATGGCATTGTTATGAATCAGAACAAATCTGAGCACATTAAAGAGGCTGCCAAAGTAATTGCGCAATATTGCGATATTGTGGCTATTAGGGCTTTTGCAAAGTTAGAAAGTAAAGAAAAAGATTACCAAGAAGCCGTTATTAATGGTTTTATAAAATACGCTGGCATACCCGTTGTAAATATGGAAAGTGCTATTGGCCATCCTTTGCAGGCTTTAGCCGATGCCATTACAATAGAAGAATTTAAAACAAAAAAGAATCCAAAAATTGTCTTGTCTTGGGCACCGCATCCAAAAGCTTTGCCACATGCTGTTGCTAATTCTTTTGTAGAAATGATGGCTTTACAAGAAGCCAATTTTGTAATTACGCATCCCAAAGGATATGAGCTAGATGCTAAAATCACAAAAAACGCAACCATAGAATACAATCAAGATAAAGCCTTTAAAAATGCCGATTTTATATATGTCAAAAATTGGAGCTCGTTTAAAGATTACGGACAGGTTTTGAATACAGATGTGAACTGGATGATAACAGCCGATAAAATGAAACTCACCAATAATGCAAAATTCATGCACTGTTTGCCCGTTAGAAGAAATGTTATTGTTTCAGACGAGGTGTTAGATTCTAAAAATTCAATTGTTATTGAACAAGCAAATAATAGAACTTTTGCGGCGCAAATAGTGCTGAAAAGAATATTAGAAAATAGTGTCACCTCGAGCGCAGTCGAGAGCTAAAGAATAAGAGATGAAAAGTAAACTTAAAATAGTAAAAATAGGCGGTAATATTATTGAAGACCCACAACAATTAGGGGCGTTTTTAAAAGATTTTGCTGCAATTGACGGGATGAAAATCTTGGTTCATGGTGGTGGAAAATCGGCTACAGAAATGGCAAATAGGTTGGGATTAAAACCCAAAATGGTTGAAGGAAGACGCGTAACCGATATAGAAAATTTAGACATTGCTGTAATGGTTTATGCAGGTCTTATCAATAAAAATATTGTCACAAAATTACAGGTGAATTCTTGTAATGCCATAGGTTTTACAGGTGCCGATGCCAATTTAATTTTATCGGGCAAAAGACCTGTAAAATATGTAGATTATGGTTTTGTTGGCGATATTGTTAATGTCAATAGAAAAACTATTAAACTGTTTCTAGACAATAAAATGACGCCCGTTTTTTGCGCCATAACACATGATAAAAGTGGCCAATTATTAAATACAAATGCCGATACCATAGCGTCTGAAATTGCCATTGCTATGAGTGATTTTTTTGAAGTAGAATTAAATTATATCTTTGAATTAAAAGGTGTTTTAGAGAACATTGAAAATAAAGCATCTGTGATTTCTCATATTAACACTAAAAAATATGAGCAACTCATAGATGATGGTATTATTTCTAAAGGCATGTTGCCTAAACTTCACAATTGTTTCCGCGCCTTAGAAAAAGGGGTTCAAGAGGTTAAAATTGGCGATGTATCGCTTATAGCGGATGCCAACAATTTACACACAACATTAAGTTTAAAATAATGATAAATCAATTAACAAAAGAAGCTGTAGCGTTGCTCAAAAATCTGATTTCTACACCGTCGTTATCTGGCGAAGAAGCTGGTACGGCACTGTTAATAGAAGCTTGGTTTAGGTCAAATAATATGACCTTTAAACGTGATAAAAATAATGTTTGGGCTCAAAACAAACATTTTGATGCGGCTAAAAAAACGATTTTATTAAACTCGCATCACGATACCGTAAAACCAAATAAGGGTTATACTAAAGACCCATTTAATCCAGAAATATCTGATGGTAAATTGTATGGTTTGGGCAGCAATGATGCCGGTGGTTGTTTGGTTTCCTTATTGGCGACCTTCACTTATTTTTACAATACAAAAGATTTAAAATACAACTTTGTTATTGTGGCTTCTGCCGAAGAAGAAAGCTCTGGACAGCATGGTTTAAACAGCATGTTAAAAATTATTCCACCTATCGATTTTGCTATTATTGGCGAACCTACTTTAATGCAATTGGCCATATCAGAAAAAGGTTTGTTGGTGTTAGATTGCAAAGCAAACGGAACGCCAGGTCATGCTGCCCACGGCATTGCCGATAATGCCATTTACAATGCTATTGAAGATATCAACTGGTTTCAAAATTTTGAATTTCCAAAAAAATCAGAAACTTTAGGGAAAGTTAAAATGACGGTGACACAAATTGAAGCAGGAAGTCAGCACAATGTTATTCCGGCAAATTGTAATTATGTTGTTGATGTAAGGGTTACAGATGCGTATAGCAACCAGGAAGTTTTAGAGATTATACAAGCCAATGTAAAATCGGAAGTTACTGCAAGATCATTGCGCTTAAATTCGTCATCTATACCAAAAGAGCATCCTGTTGTACAAGCAGGTATAAAATTAGGACGTGAAACTTATGGTTCGCCAACCTTGTCAGATCAATCGGTATTGAGTTGCCCATCATTAAAATTAGGGCCTGGACAAAGTTTGCGTTCGCATACGGCAGATGAATTTATTTACATCCAAGAAATTGAAGAAGGTATTGATTTATATATTAAAATATTAAACGAAATAGTATGAAACTCTGGGACAAAGGCTTTTCAACCGATAAAAAAATAGATTTATTTACCGTTGGTAACGACAGGGAATTAGATTTAATTTTAGCAAAATACGATGTGATTGGCAACGTGGCACATGCCAAAATGTTGCATAAAATTGGTTTGCTTAGCGCGGATGAATTGTTTGATTTAGAAACAGAATTAGCCGCTATCATAAAAACTATTGAAGCGGGCAAATTTACCATTGAAGACACTTTTGAAGATGTCCATTCTAAAATTGAATTTATGTTGACCGAAAAATTAGGAGATACAGGCAAAAAAATTCACACGGCACGTTCAAGAAACGATCAGGTTTTGGTTGATGTGCATTTATATGTAAAAGAAGCTCTAAATGAAATTAACGAAGGCGTTGGTGATTTATTTGATTTATTAATTGCCTTAGCCGAGCAATATAAAAACATTCTTTTACCAGGTTACACACATTTGCAAATTGCGATGCCATCATCTTTTGGCTTGTGGTTTTCGGCTTATGCCGAAACATTAATTGACGATATTTATTTTATAAAAGCCGCCTATAAAATGGCAGATCAAAATCCACTGGGTTCAGCCGCAGGTTATGGAAGTTCATTTCCGATTGATCGCGATTTCACAACAAAAGCTTTAAATTTCGAGACTTTAAAATACAATTCGGTTGCCGCACAAATGAGTCGTGGCAAACTCGAAAAAGGCGTGGCATTCGCCTTGAGTTCGGTGGCAAGTACCTTGTCGAAAATGAGTATGGACATTTGTTTGTATATGAGCCAGAATTTTGGATTTATATCTTTTCCAGACGAATTAACAACCGGCTCTAGTATTATGCCACACAAAAAAAATCCTGATGTTTTTGAATTGATTCGCGGAAAATGCAATAAGTTACAAGCTTTGCCATACGAGTTTACTTTGATTACAAATAATTTACCAAGTGGTTATCACCGCGATTTACAATTGTTAAAAGAAGGTTTAATTCCATCGTTTTCTACTTTGAAATCCTGTTTAGAAATGCTGACTTATTCCTTAAAAAATATCAAAGTGAACACAACTATTTTAGAAGACACAAAATACAATTATCTTTTTAGTGTAGAGGCCGTTAATAAATTGGTGCAAAGCGGTGTGCCTTTTAGAGATGCCTATAAAATTATTGGAAAAAACATAAACGAAGATAATTTTAATCCAGATAAAAACATCAAACATACCCACAAAGGAAGTTTAGGTAATTTATGTTTAGATGAAATAGTTGAAAAGAAAAATAAAGCGCATTAAACTTAAAATTTGGACGTTAAATTGATGAAAAGTCAACATTTAAGATACCTTATAGAACTTAATTTAGCGATTCTGTTTATCAGCACTTCGGGGCCTTTGGGTAAATTTATTTCGATGCCTCCACCCATCACTATTTGGTTGAGATGTTTTTTTGCAGGCATTTTTTTAGGACTATTTGTTTGGTATAAAAAGATAAATTTAAAAATTGTCAATACAAAAGATTTAAAAACAATTGTTATAAGCAGCCTATTTTTTGGCATTCATTGGACAACATATTTTTACGCATTACACCTTTCTAATGTTGCTATTGGCATGTTATCTCTTTTTACATATCCTGTTTTTACAGCATTGTTAGAGCCTATTTTTTTTAAAACAAAACTGAATAAAACGCACGTTCTTTTGGGTTTTATTGTTTTAATTGGTATTTATTTTTTGACACCCGATTTTAATATTAACAACAACTACACACAAGGTGTCATTTTTGGTGTTATTTCATCCGTTTTTTATTCAATACGGAATATCTTGTTAAAAAAGAAAGTCGCGAAATACCATGGTTCTATGCTTATGTTTTACCAAATGGGCATCGTTTCAGTAGTACTTTGGCCAGTATTTTTTATTTTTGACGCCACGCCAAGCATCGATGATTGGAGCGCCTTATTGATTTTAGCTTTGTTGACAACCGCTATTGGGCATACGCTTTTTGTTATGAGTTTTAAAAACTTCTCTATAAGTACAGCAAGTATTATGAGTAGTATTCAGCCAATTTACGGCATATTATTGGGCGTTATTTTTTTAAATGAAATACCCGCTTCTAAAACCATAATTGGTGGATTATTAATAATTTCGACGGTTGTGGTAGAAAGTTTTCTGTCAAATAAAAGAAGAAAATTGATTTAATTTATTTACTATAAAAATTAATGACACGCCTCCCAAATAGGATCTTTTGGTGTAGGGGCAAAAATTGAAATTTCTTCTTTTGAAACAGGATGGATAAACACGATTTTTCGCGCATGTAAATGGATACTGCCATCTTTATTACTACGGTCAAACCCATATTTTAAATCGCCCTTAATTGGACAACCAATAGCCGATAATTGACATCTTATTTGATGATGACGGCCCGTTTCTAAATCTACTTCCAGCAAATGATAATTGTCTAAAGATTTTATTAATTTATAATGTAAGACAGCTTTTTTACTACCTTCAGAGGCGGTTTTGTAAACTGTAGATTTGTTGTTTTTAGGATTCTTTTTAAGGAAATTTACCAAAGTATCACCATCTTTTGGCGGCCTATTTTTTACGATAGCCCAATAAGTTTTGTCAACTATTTTATCACGCAACATTTTGTTGAAACGTTCTAGTGCTTTTGATGTTTTTGCAAAAACAACAACGCCAGTTGTAGGACGGTCTAACCGATGAACAACACCCAAAAACACCTCGCCAGGTTTGGCGTATTTGTCTTTAATATACGTTTTAACAATATCGCTTAAAGGCGTGTCGCCAGTTTTGTCGCCTTGCACAATATCACCCGATTGTTTATTGATTATAATAATGTGATTATCTTCAAATAATACGTTTAAATTATCTTTGGTAGAAGCCATTTAGAAGTGCTCTTTGGCATCTTGATTTACAGTTTCAATATAGGTAAGTAATTCTTCTCTTCCTGATTTGGCTGTAGCCGATGTCACAAAATATTGCGGCATGTTTTCCCAAACAGTTTGGGTCATAGTGGTGTTATATAGCTGTAAATTTTTATTGAGAATAGAAGGCTTTAATTTATCGGATTTGGTAAAAACAATGCAAAAAGGAATGCCGCTTTCGCCCAAGAACTGCATGAACTCTAAATCAATTTTTTGAGGTTCGTGTCTAGAATCTACCAATACAAAAGTACACACCAATTGTTTGCGTTGTAAAAAATAATCTTTAATAAATTTCTGAAATGTTTTTCTTTTTGATTTAGAAACTTGTGCATAACCATACCCAGGTAAATCTACCAAATGCCATTCTTCGTTTATTATAAAATGATTGATAAGTTGTGTTTTCCCTGGTTTTCCTGATGTTTTGGCTAGGTTTTTATGATCGACCAACATGTTTATCAAAGAAGATTTACCAACATTAGAACGGCCAATAAAGGCATACTCTAACATGTCGTCTTTAGGACAATTTGAAACGTCTGTGTTACTCGTTACAAAATCGGCTTTTTTGATTTTCATGTGTTAAAATTTTCTTTCTTTCAGCCATTTAAGAAGAATGTCATTAAATTCATCTGGCTGTTCCATCATCGGCGCATGACCGCATTTATCAATCCAAAACAAATCAGAATCGGGTAGTAATTCGTTGAATTCTACAGCAACATTTGGAGGTGTTACTTTATCATTTTTACCCCAAATTAAACAAGTAGGATTTGACATTTGTGGCAAATCTGGCGCCATATTATGGCGTATCGCACTTTTGGCAATCGCTAAGGTTTTAATAAGTTTTATGCGGTTGTTTACTGTTTCAAAAACGTCGTCTACAACTTCTTTGGTAGCAACTTTAGGGTCGTAAAAAACTTCTTCGGCCTTGGCTTTAATATATTCGTAATTACCACGCTTTGGGTAACTTTCTCCCATAGAGCTTTCGTATAATCCAGAACTTCCGGTCAGTACCATGGCTTTAACATTTTCTGGAAAATTTTTAGTGTAATATAAAGCAATATGGCCACCCAATGAGTTTCCTAATAAAATGTAATCTTTTAAACCTTTAAATGCTACAAATTTTTTAAGATATAAGGCGAAATTTTTGACATTGGTTTTTAAAAGCGGCAAAGTATATAAAGGCAATTCTGGAATAAGTACTTTGAATCCATTTTTAGGCAGATAATCAAAAACACCATTAAAATTACTTAAAGAACCCATAAGGCCGTGAAGCACTATGATAGGTGTTCCTTCGCCTGCTTCAAGGTAATTAAAAGTAGCTTCTTTTTTTAGCGTGTATCTCATCAGTGTTAACTGTTTTTATAGCAAGAGACAAAGATACTTATTTTCAATAAATGCGTGTTAATTCTATACTAATTATTAATTTTTTGTGATAAAGAAGCGCTTTATTTTATAAGTATTTAAACATCAAAGCTAATTGTTAAATTATAATTGTTGATAAAAAAAATCAACAAAGTGGTAAAATGTGGTAAAATGTGGTAAAAAAATGTATATTTGTTACTAAATTTTTTAGTACAACATGCTCAATTTAATTGGAACATACGAATGTAAATCTGACGCCAAAGGTAGGTTAATGTTGCCTAATGCACTTAAAAAGCAGATGGCGGCTGTTATTCAAGATGGCTTTGTATTAAAAAGATCTGTTTTTCATTCTTGTTTAGAATTATACCCCATGCAAGAATGGAATTTGATGATGACAGATGTAAATAAGCTAAATAGGTTTGTAAAGAAGAACAACGATTTTATTAGATTATTTACAGCAGGTGTTAAAGTGGTCGATTTAGACGCTTTAGGAAGGTTATTGATACCAAAAGATTTAAGTGCTTTTTCTGGTATTTCTAAAGAAGTTGTACTTACAACAACAGTTGGTATTATTGAAATTTGGGATAAAGATAAATACGAGTTGGCTATTAATGATGCCGCGGTAGATTTCCCAGTATTGGCAGAAGAAGTGATGGGTAACGCGACAACTGCTCAAGATGGAATATCATAACCCTGTTTTATTAAAGCAAAGTGTAGATGGGCTAGAAATTGACCCAAACGGCATTTATGTTGATGTTACTTTTGGTGGCGGCGGTCACTCAAAAGAGATATTAAAGAGACTGGGCGATGGTGGAAGATTATTGGCTTTTGATCAAGATGAAGAAGCGCTTCAAAACAGTTTAGATGATGATAGATTTAGTTTAATAAGTGGCAATTTTAAATATATAAAACGTTTTTTAAGAGTTCATGGGGTAAGCAAAGTAAACGGAATTTTAGCCGATTTAGGCGTATCGTCACATCAATTTGATGTAGCCGAAAGGGGTTTCTCGACCCGTTTTGATGCTTTTTTAGACATGCGAATGGATGCGAAATCTGAGTTAACGGCTTATCAAATTGTAAATACCTATTCAGAAAACAAATTACAAGATATATTATTTAATTACGGCGAGTTAAGAAATTCTAAAGGTATTGCTAAAGCGATAGTAAATGCACGGTTTGAAAAACCAATAAAGACAAGTTTTGATTTAAAAGAAGCTATTAAAAGTTTTGTGCCTCAAAGTAAAGAGCATAAGGTAATGGCGCAAATTTTTCAGGCTTTTAGAATTGAAGTGAATCAGGAATTAGAAGTTTTAAAAGCATTTTTATTACAAACTACCGATTTGCTTGTTGACGGTGGTAAACTAAGTGTAATATCCTACCACTCTCTTGAAGACAGGTTGGTGAAACGCTTTTTTAAATTCGGTTTGTTTGAAGGAGAACCTGAAAAAGATTTTTACGGAAATTTTAGTTCGCCTTTTAATAAACCAGAAAAACTAATTGTACCAACATCAGAAGAAATAAAACAAAACAATCGCGCTAGAAGCGCAAAATTAAGAATTGTAGCCAAAGCAAAAAATGCATAAAGAAAGTAAAATATATGCGGTACTAAAAGGCAGTTTTTTAACCGAAGACAATGCGCAAAAAAATTGGGTATTTATCATTTTTTTGGCAATGCTGGCTTTGGTTATGATAGCAATTTCGCATAGTGTAGATAAAAAAGTGCAAGAGATAAGCGTGCTCAACAAAAAGAATAAAGAATTAAGATCTGCTTTTGTGGCGAACAGATCTGAGTTGATGAATTTAAAAATGGAGTCATCTATAACAAAAACATTGGCAATTAAAGGGTTGAAACCGCCAACATCGCCACCTTATAAAATAAAAGTAGTAATAAATTAATGGCTGTAACAAAGCAAAACATATTGAACAGATTTTATATGGTATCAGGAATGATGCTTGTATTTGTTTTTGCCATTGTTTTTAAACTCACACAAATTCAATGGTTAGAAGGCACAAAATATAGAGAAGAGGCTTTTGAAAATACCATAAAACAATTCGATATTCCTGCCAATCGGGGCAATGTTTATACCGCTGATGGCAGTTTATTGGCAACATCGGTTCCAAAATATGACATTAGAATGGATGTGGTTACCGTACCAAATAAAATATTTAACAGAGATGTTTCTAAGTTGGCGCTGGCAATGTCTGATATGTTTGGCAAACCAAGACAATATTATGTTGACTATTTTAAAAATGCGCGTCATCAAAATAACAAATATCTTTTTATTGCCAGAGATTTAAGTTATAGCGAATATGAGCAAATCAAGCAGTTTCCTATTTTAAAATTGGGTGCTTATAAAGGAGGTTTAATAGTTAATCAAAGAACTGTAAGAGGGCATCCGTTAGGCAAAATTGCTGTCCGCACAATTGGTTATGATGACGATCATGGTACAGCAGGCTTAGAAGGAAGTTTTAGTAATTATTTAATTGGCAAACAAGGGACACATCTCAAACAAAAAATCGCCAAAGGGCAATGGAAACCTTTAAATGATGAGAATCAAATAGATCCAGAAGACGGCTTAGATGTTATTACCACGCTCGATTTAAACATTCAGGATATTGCGCACCATGCTTTACTTGAACAGCTTGAATTATTTGAAGCAGAACACGGAAGTGTTGTTGTGATGGAAGTAAAAACGGGTCAGGTAAAAGCCATTTCTAATTTAGCCCGCACTTCAAAAGGCACTTATTTTGAGAAAAGAAATTATGCAGTTTACGAATCACATGAACCAGGTTCTACTTTTAAATTGATGGGTATGCTGGTGGCTTTAGAAGACAAGGTTATAGATACTTCTACCATTATTGATACAGAAAAAGGTGTTATAAGTTTTTATGGAGAAAAAATACGCGATTCACATAAAGGTGGTTACGGTAAAATATCAGCTTCACGCGTTTTCGAATTGTCTTCTAACGTAGGCATGGCCAAGATTGTGAATGAAAATTACAAAAATAATCCACAAAAATTTGTAGATAGATTAGAGGCAATGAATGTTGGTAAAAAAGTAGGACTTCCCATAAAAGGCGAAGGCGCACCAAAAATTCCCAATCCAAAAAATACAAAAGAATGGAATGGTTTATCACTTCCGTGGATGGCTTGGGGCTATGGTGTAAAGTTAACGCCAGTTCAAACACTTACTTTTTACAATGCTGTTGCTAATGATGGTAAGATGGTGAAACCTCAGTTTGTTAAAGAAATACGTAAACAAGATAAAGTTATTCAAGAATTCGAGTCGAAAGTAATCATTGATAAAATTTGTTCTCAAACCACCATAAACAAGTTAAAAGTATTAATGGAAAATGTGGTAAAAAGAGGGACAGCATCTAATATTTATACGCCTTATTTTGCTATGGCAGGAAAAACAGGCACATGCCAAACCGATTATTGGAAAGGTGGCGAAACCGAATATGTGTCTTCATTTGTTGGTTATTTTCCAGCCGATAACCCTAAGTATTCTTGTATCGTCGTTATCCATAAGCCAAATAAAAAATTAGGTTATTATGGCGCAGATGTTGCTGCACCAGCCTTTAAAAAAATCGCACAAAAAATTTATACAGACACACCTATCAGAAACGAGTTAAAAGTGTTCGCTAATGCTGATGAAATTTTAGAAAAGCAACTCACAAATAGCTCTAAAAAAGTAGCTGCGAATTATGAATCTATTCCAAATGTCAAAAAAATGACAGGAATGGATGCCATAGCATTATTAGAAAACTTGGGTTTAGATGTCACTTTTGAAGGCAGTGGCAGAGTCGCTTTTCAATCAATAAAACCGGGCGAGAGTTTAAAAAAGTATAAGAGCATTTATTTAAAATTATTGTGAAAAATTTAAAAGACATATTGTATAATGTTTCCGTAAACGAAGTTTATGGCAGTACAGATGTGCTTATAAATACCATAAATTTCGATTCAAGGCTAATCAAATTAAACGATGTTTTTGTAGCCATAATTGGTGTAGAAAGCGATGGTCATGATTATATAGAAAAAGCACAAAAGAAAGGTGCTACCGTAATAATCTGCGAAGTTTTACCTCTTAATCGAGTTGATGGTCTAACTTATGTTGTGGTAGAAAATACCAAATCGGCTTTAGCCCATATGGCCTCAAATTATTTTGACAACCCTTCAAGTAAATTGCAATTGGTTGGCGTAACAGGCACAAATGGCAAAACAACTGTTGCTAGTTTGGCAAACGAATTATTTACAAGAGCTGGGTATAAATCTGGATTAATATCTACAGTTAAAATTTTAATTGCCAACAAAACATATAAATCTACACATACAACACCAGATAGTTTGACTATTAATAGTTATTTAAACAAAATGGTTAAAGCAAAAGTGACGCATTGCTTTATGGAAGTAAGTTCGCATGGTATTCATCAAAAAAGAACAGAAGGGCTCCATTTTAAAGGAGGCGTTTTTACCAATCTTTCTCAAGACCACTTAGATTATCATCATACATTTAAAGAATACCGCGACGTTAAAAAATTATTTTTTGACACTTTGCCTAAAACGGCTTTCGCCTTGATTAATTGTGATGATAAAAATGGCGAGGTGATGGTGCAAAACACCAAAGCTAAAATATACCGATACGCTCTTAAATCCCCAGCCGATTTTAAAGGTAAAATTCTAGAAAATAGCTTAGAAGGGCTTTTGTTTTCGATAAATAATAATGAATTATGGTCTCAGTTAATAGGCACATTTAACGCTTATAACTTGGTAGCCGTTTACGGCATAGCATCACTATTAGAATTAGATAAGCTAGACACTTTACGTATAATGAGCACTTTAGAAAGTGTTAAAGGTAGGTTTCAATGCAGTGTTTTGGATAATAAAATAACATTAATTATAGATTATGCCCATACGCCAGATGCACTAAGTAATGTTTTAACAACCATAAATAGTATAAGAACGGGGAACGAAAAATTGATTTGCGTAATGGGTTGTGGTGGCGATAGAGATAAAGATAAACGCAAAAAAATGGGTTATATAGCTTCTAAACTAAGCAACCTCACTATTATCACTTCAGATAATCCGAGAACAGAAAATCCAGAAGAGATTATTGCTCAGATTGAATCTGGTGTAGAACCACAAGATTATAAAAAAATTATTTCTATTACCAACAGAAAGCAAGCCATAAAAGTGGCAAGCCAGTTGGCACAATCGGGCGATATCGTCATAATTGCAGGTAAAGGTCACGAAACTTATCAAGAAATTAAAGGTGTAAGGCACAATTTTGATGATTATAAAATTGCCTTAAAAATGTTTAATAACGATTTAATTAATTAGTAAATGTTATATTATTTGTTTCAATATTTAGAAAATCAGTTCCATTTATCTGGCGCTGGGTTGTTTCAATATATTTCGTTTAGATCTGCTTTGGCTATTTTAATGTCGTTATCATTTTCTACATTATTTGGTAAAAGAATAATAGACTATTTAAGACGCCAACAAATAGGAGAAACAGTTAGAGATTTAGGTTTAGAAGGTCAAAAAGAAAAATCGGGCACACCAACCATGGGTGGCCTTATAATCATTTTGGCAACTTTAATTCCAGTTCTTTTACTTGCCAAACTTGATAATGTTTACATCATTATTTTGATAGTAACCACTTTATGGATGGGCCTTATTGGTTTTTTAGACGATTATATTAAAGTATTTAAAAAAGACAAAGATGGTCTTAAAGGGAAATTCAAAATATTTGGCCAGGTAGGATTGGGTGTCTTTGTAGGAGCGATGCTCTATTTTAATCCAAATGTTACGATAAAACAAAGAATTCATACAACCGAAATAACACAAAAAGTAAAAGCATCTCAGAAATTTGGTCCAGCCGAAAAATCTTTTAAAACCACCATTCCGTTTTTAAAAAATAACGAATTTGATTATAAAAGTTTGGTGAGTTGGATGGGAGAAACGCCTGCCAAATACGCTTGGGTTCTATTTATATTAATCGTCGTTTTTATTGTAACAGCAATTTCAAATGGGGCCAATTTAACCGATGGTATAGATGGCTTAGCCGCTGGATCGTCAGCTATTATTGTAGCGACACTAGGTGTGTTTGCATGGGTTTCTGGTAACATTGTTTTTGCAGATTATTTACAAATAATGTACATCCCAAACTCTGGCGAAATGACCATTTTTATCAGTGCTTTTGTAGGCGCTTTGGTCGGATTTTTATGGTACAACACCTATCCTGCTCAAATATTTATGGGCGATACAGGCAGTCTTACAATTGGTGGTGTTATAGCAGTTATAGCTATTGCTGTAAGAAAAGAATTACTTATTCCATTATTGGCAGCCACATTTGTTGTAGAAATTTTATCGGTAATAATACAAGTGGGTTATTTTAAATATACAAAGAAAAAAATAGGATTAGGAAAACGGATTTTCTTAATGGCGCCTTTACATCATCATTATCAAAAGAAAGGCTACCATGAAAGTAAGATTGTAATGCGCTTTTTAATTATAGGAATTATGCTAGCTGTACTTACTGTTTTAACTTTAAAAGTCCGATAAAATGAAAAGGTTGGTTGTTCTTGGAGCTGGAGAAAGCGGTGTTGGTGCAGCCATATTGGGAAAAGTAAAAAATTATGATGTTTTTGTTTCAGACAGCGGCACAATAACTCAAAAGTATAAGGACGTTCTTTTACATAATAAAATACAGTTTGAAGAAGGCAAACATTCTGAAGATAAAATTTTTAATGCCATTCTTGTGGTTAAAAGTCCGGGGATTCCAGACTCAGTACCACTCATAAAAGAGTTGCGAAAAAGAGGTATTAAAATAGTTTCAGAAATTGAATTTGCTGCCACTTATACCGATGCTTTTTTGGTAGCAATAACAGGAAGCAATGGTAAAACAACGACCACGCTTTTAACCTATCATATATTAAAAAAGGCAGGTTTAAATGTGGGTGTGGCAGGTAATATTGGTCAGAGTTTTGCTTTGCAAGTGGCTGAAAAAAAGCACGATTATTACGTGCTCGAAATTAGCAGTTTTCAGTTAGACGACATTTATAATTTTAAACCAGATGTGGCAATTATTACCAATATTTCTGAAGATCATTTAGACCGATACGATTATAAAATGCAGAATTACATCGATTCAAAATTAAAAATAACACAAAATCAAACTGAAAATGATTACCTGATTTATGATGCAGACGATGCGTTTTTAAAATCAGAAATAAAAAAATCGAAAGCGCAATTAATACCTTTTACGGTGTTAAATACATTAGAAAAGAATGCTAATGGCGCACAACTAATAGATAACAAAATAACAATAAAAGTAAATAAAGAAACATATAAAATGGAGAAATCAATCTTAGCTTTAACAGGGATGCACAACACTAAAAATGCAATGGCTGCGGCTATGGCATCTACGTTGTTGAGAGTAAGAAAAGAAACGATACGCGAAAGCTTAGAAGATTTTGAAGGTGCCGAACACAGATTAGAACAGGTCTTAAACATACAAGGCGTGAAGTATATTAACGATTCGAAAGCTACGAATGTTAATGCTACTTTTTACGCATTAGAGTGCATGGATAACCCCACGATTTGGATAGTAGGTGGTGTAGATAAAGGAAATGACTACAACACTTTACTTCCAATGGTAAGAGAAAATGTAAAGGCAATAATTTGCTTGGGCATTGACAACTCAAAACTTTTAGAAACTTTTAGCAATGTAGTAGATTTTATAATGGAGGCAGCGGGTATGGAAGAAGCTGTAAAAATAGCTCATAAACTATCCGAAAAAAACGATACTGTTTTGTTATCGCCAGCCTGTGCCAGTTTTGATTTATTCGAAAATTACGAAGACAGAGGCCGTCAATTTAAAGATGCTGTAAGAAATTTGTAAGACATTAAATGAAGACAATTTTAAAAAATATTGAAGGAGATAAAGCTATTTGGGCAGTCATTGCTTTTTTAGCCATTTTTTCTTTTTTACCCATGTACAGCGCCAGTAGTAACTTGGTTTATGTGGTTGATAAAGGAACGACTTCGGGGTATTTTTTTAAACATGCCATGCTTTTATTTATTGGTTTTATAATCATATATGCCGTTCATAAAATTCCGTATAAATACTTTAGCGCCACATCGGTATTGCTATTTCCAGTAATCATTATTTTACTGATTTTTACATTGATGCAAGGCACAAATATTGGTGGTTCAAGCGCCAGCCGTTGGATACGCATCCCCTTTATAGGGATAGGTTTTCAGACATCAACTTTGGCAGGTGTCATTTTAATGATGTATGTTTCTAGATATTTGGCAAAAAACAAAGAGAATGTCATCATTTTTAAAGAGAGCTTTATCCAATTATGGATACCTGTTGCTTTTATCATTTTATTGATTTTACCAGCCAATCTATCTACGGCACTTATGTTATTTACCATGGTGCTTGTACTTGTTTTTCTTGGCGGATATCCTTTGCGATATTTGGCTGCAATAATTGGCGCTGGAATAATCTTTTTAGCACTTTTTATTACAACAGCAAAAGCTTTTCCGTCTGCGATGCCAAATAGGGTAGATACATGGATGAGCCGGATAGAAAACTTCTCCAATAAAACAGATAAACAAGCAAATTACCAAGCCGAAAAAGCCAAAATAGCCATAGCCTCTGGTAAAATTTACGGCAAAGGACCTGGAAAAAGCGTACAGAAAAACTTTTTACCTCAATCGTCATCAGATTTTATTTATGCCATAATTGTAGAAGAATTTGGACTAATTGGCGCATTGGTAGTTGTTATTTTATACTTAGCACTGCTGTTTAGAATTGTTATTGTAGCCAATAAATCTGAAAGTATTTTCGGAAGTTTATTAGCTATAGGTGTAGGATTTCCCATCGTATTTCAGGCATTTACAAATATGGCGGTAGCTGTAGGATTGTTTCCGGTAACGGGACAACCACTGCCATTATTAAGCACGGGTGGCACCTCTATTTGGATGACCTGTATTTCTATAGGTATTATTCTTAGCGTAAGCAGCCAAAAAGAAATGAAACAAATTGACGAAGATCAAAATGATAACCCATTAGATATTTTACATGAAGCAATCGGTTAACATATTATTAAGTGGCGGCGGCACCGGAGGTCATATTTATCCGGCAATCGCTATTGCTAACGAATTGAAAAGAAGGCATCCAAAAGCTAATTTTCTATTTGTAGGTGCCAGTAATAAAATGGAGATGAATAAAGTGCCAGAAGCAGGTTATGCCATAAAAGGACTATGGATTGCAGGGCTTCAACGGAGATTGACATTTAAAAACCTAATGTTTCCTATTAAATTAATGAGCAGTTTGTTGAATGCTAGAATGATCATTAAAAATTTTAAACCAGATGTGGTTATTGGTACAGGCGGTTTTGCAAGTGGGCCAATATTACAAATGGCAACACGAAAACACATCCCAACATTAATACAAGAACAAAATTCGTATCCGGGTATTACAAATAAAATTTTAGGCAAGCAGGTTTCTAAAATCTGTGTGGCTTATGATGGATTAGAAAAGTATTTTCCGAGCAGTAAAATTATAAAAACAGGAAATCCGGTAAGACAAGATATTTTAGAAACGAGTTCTAAACGCCAAGAGGCATTAACTTTTTTTAAATTAGATAAAAACAAGACCACATTGTTGGTATTAGGTGGCAGTTTGGGCGCACAAGCTATCAATAAATTAGTAGATGCACGAATAGATTTGTTTGCAAAAAACAACATTCAGGTTGTTTGGCAGACTGGCACAGATTATAAAAAGCAGTACCATAGTTTTTATCAAATAAAAGGCATTCAATCACATCTGTTTATCAAACGTATGGATTTAGCCTACGCTGCCGCAGATATTATTATAAGTCGTGCAGGGGCTGGTACAATATCTGAGTTATGTATCGTTGGCAAACCTGTAATTTTTATTCCGTCGCCAAATGTGTCCGAAGATCACCAGACAAAAAACGCCCAATCTTTAGTAGATAAAAATGCCGCTATTTTGATTAAAGAAAGTGCTATTGGTCATTTTGATGAGATTTTTGAAAACCTAGTTACTGATAAAAATTTACAACAAGAACTCAGTACAAATATCAAGCAGTTGGCTTTGCCAAATGCTACCAAACAAATAGCAGAAACAGTAGAATTATTATTGGCAGTTTAATGATCGTAAAAACAAACATATCAAATCTAGAAAATAAGTTACACACCTGTAGCCACATATACTTTGTGGGTATTGGTGGTATTGGTATGAGTGCTTTGGCAAAATATTATTTAAATAATGGTTTTGCTGTTGCTGGATATGATAAAACTTTGTCAAACATAACACAATCTCTTATAGCGTGTGGAGCTCAAATTACCGATTTAGATAATGTTGATAGCATTCCAAATGGCTTTCTCAATTTAGATAGAACCCTTGTGGTTTACACCCCCGCCATTTCTAATGAAAACATCATTCTAAATCATCTAAAAAATTTAGGTTTTGAGCTCTTTAAACGCGCTGATATTTTAGGCGAAATTTCTAAACAAAATTTTTGCTTTGCAGTTGCCGGAACACATGGAAAAACAACAACTTCTACCATGTTAGGTCATATTTTAAAAGATAATGGCATTGAAGCAACAGCGTTTTTAGGCGGTATTTCAGAAAATTATAACACCAATTTAATTGAAGGATCTGCTAAAGTTTGTGTGGTTGAAGCCGATGAATTTGACAGATCCTTTTTAAAATTAGCGCCAAATATAGCCTGTATAACTTCTACAGATGCAGATCATCTAGATATTTATGGCGATAAAAACACAATAGAATCTGCCTTTATAGAATTTGCACATTTGGCAACCGACAGCCTTTTTGTAAAGAAAGGTTTAAATATAGATGGCATTACTTTCGCCATAAACGATGAAGCCGATTTTACAGCTAATAATATTAGAATAGAGAATGGCACATACATTTTTGATGTTGTGACACCAAAAGGAAGTTTTAAAAACATTGCACTTTCAATGCCTGGAGAACACAATGTATTAAATGCTTTGGCTGCTTTGGCAATGGCAAATACTTATGGTGTTTCTTTACAAAATATAGCAAAGTCTTTAAAAAGCTTTAAAGGGATTAAAAGACGTTTCAGTTTTAAAATAAAAACAGATAATTTGGTTATCATTGATGATTATGCCCATCATCCAACCGAAATAAACGCACTGTATAAAGCCGTAAAAAGTTTGTATCCTAACGAAGAAATCTTAGCCGTTTTTCAACCCCATCTTTTTAGCAGAACCAGAGATTTTTTAGAAGAATTTGCTTTGAGTTTATCACAATTTGACAACTTATTTTTATTAGATATTTATCCAGCAAGAGAAAAGCCAATACAAGGCATAACGAGCGGCGTTTTGTTAGATAAAATAAAGGGCTTGCCAAACAAAAAGCAATCTAATTACAAGTGTGTTGATAAAGATAAAATCACCCAAGAAATTATAAACTTAAAACCTAAAGTAGTTGTGTTTATAGGTGCAGGAGATATAGGTGTGCTTGTAGATGAAGTAGTAGAAACATTAAAAAACAAAACAGTATAACAATTGATGAAACGATTCTTTAAAATAGTAAAAGTTCTTTTTGTAAGCGGACTCGTTGTGTTTTTATATGGCTTTTCGGCTCACAGAAATGCACTTAAAAAAATAGAACATATTGCTATAAAAATCGAAAACGATTCGCATTTGTATGTAACAAAAACGACGGTTAATAAAATGTTGAAACAAAAATTAGAAAGCCTTAAAACACCGTTAAAAGAAGGCTTATTTTTGAACAATTTAGAAACTGCTTTACGAGCCAATGCTTTGGTTGAAAATGCCGAAGTATTTCGAAATATTAAAGGAGATTTAGGCGTCATAATCAAACAAAAAACACCTTTAGCTAGGGTTATTGGTAATAAAGAGGTTTTTTATATTGATTCTAATGGCGGTAAAATGCCTTTATCTAAAAATTATTCGGCCAGTGTTCCGTTGGTTTCTGGAATTCTGTATGATGATAATTTAGATTCGGTTTATAAATTGGCATTATACATTCAAAATGATGGTTTTTTTAAAAAACAAATCATCGGTATAAATAAAGATGAAAATAACGAATTCGAATTAAATACAAGACTTGGTAATGCTTTGGTAGAACTAGGGAATTTAGAAAATATGCAGGGTAAATTAAACAATTTAAAGGCCTATTATTTAAATGCCATTCAAAACAAATCGATTAACAAGTATAAAAAGATAAATTTAAAATACAACAATCAGGTCGTCTGTACTAAATAACATATTATGGAACAAAACAATATCGCTGTAGGATTAGATATAGGTACAACTAAAATTGTAGCTATGATTGGTCGTAAAAACGACTATGATAAAATTGAAATTTTAGGCATCGGTAAAGCAAAAAGCCTAGGTGTTCATAGAGGTGTTGTAAATAATATCACACAAACCATTCAATCTATTCAGCAAGCTGTTGAAGAAGCCGAAGAAGTATCTGGTATCAAGATAGAAGATGTTGTGGTTGGTATTGCAGGCCAACATATTCGCAGTCTTCAGCACAGCGATTATATTACCAGACCAAATGCCGAAGAAGTGATAGATGAGGCTGATATTGAAAAGCTAATCAATCAGGTTTATAAATTGGTAATGTTACCTGGCGAAGAAATTATTCATGTTTTACCTCAAGATTTTAAAGTTGACGGTCAAGCCGAAGTAAAAGAACCTATTGGCATGTATGGCGGTCGTGTTGAAGCCAATTTCCATGTGGTTGTTGGGCAAGTTTCATCCATCAGAAATATTGGCAGATGTATTACCAGTGCCGGATTAAAATTAGCAAACATCACATTAGAACCTTTAGCTTCTGCAAGTGCTGTTCTAAATAACGAAGAAAAAGAAGCGGGTGTTGCTTTAATAGATATAGGTGGTGGCACAACTGATTTGGCTATTTTTAAAGATGGCATTATCAGACATACGTCGGTTATTCCTTTTGGCGGAAATGTCATCACAGAAGATATCAAAGAAGGTTGCTCAATTATAGAAAAGCAAGCAGAATTGCTTAAAACCAAGTTTGGATCGGCTTGGCCGGGAGAAAATAAAGACAATGAAATAGTGTCTATTCCTGGTTTACGAGGCCGTGATCCTAAAGAAATTACACTTAAAAATTTATCAAAAATAATTCACGCCAGAGTCGTTGAAATTATTGAACAAGTGTATCAAGAAATTAAGAACTACGGACATGAAGATGCCAAGAAAAAACTTATTGCCGGCATTGTTATTACAGGTGGTGGCGCACAATTAAAACATATTAAGCAACTTGTAGAGTTTATTACAGGTATGGATACCAGAATAGGTTTTCCAAACGAAAATCTGGCAAGCGATTCAAAAGAGGAACTCTCAAGTCCTGCTTTTGCTACAGCTGTAGGATTACTCATGAACGGTCTAAAACAACACAGCAAAAAAGTTGTTGTAGAAGAAGAAACCAAAGCAGAAGATGTTGTAGAAGCTCCAGTAGAAAAGAAATCCATTTTTGATAAATGGGCCGATAAGTTTAGAGATTTTTTAGATAACGCAGAATAAGATACCAACCAATTAAATACCAAAAATATGAGTACTCAAGAATTTGACAACATTGCCTTCGATTTGCCAAAACATCAATCTAACGTTATAAAAGTAATAGGTGTTGGTGGCGGCGGTAGTAATGCCGTAAATCAAATGTATAAAAAAGGCATAAGTGGTGTAGATTTTATTGTTTGCAATACAGATGCGCAAGCACTAAATAACAGTCCGGTTCCGAATAAAATTCAGTTAGGCGTTTCGTTAACCGAAGGTCTTGGCGCGGGTGCCAATCCTGAAGTAGGAGAACAATCTGCCTTAGAAAATATTAACGAATTAAAAACAATGTTAGATTCTAAATCTAAAATGATTTTTATAACCGTTGGTATGGGCGGTGGCACAGGTACAGGTGCAGCACCAGTAATTGCCAAATTGGCAAAAGAATTGAATTTACTTACGGTTGGTATCGTTACAATTCCATTTATTTTTGAAGGAAAAACAAGGAATGAGCAAGCGCAAAAAGGTGTCGAAAAACTGCGTCAATATGTCGATTCTATCATCATTATAAATAACAATAAGTTAAGAGAAGTGTATGGAAATCTCGGTTTTAAAGCAGGGTTTTCTAAAGCAGATGAAGTTTTATCTACGGCTGCACGAGGTATTGCCGAAGTAATTACCCACCATTATACTCAAAATATAGATTTACGCGATGCTAAAACAGTGTTGTCAAACAGTGGCACAGCCATTATGGGATCGGCAGAGGCATCTGGTGCGAACAGAGCACAAGAAGCCATTACCAGAGCTTTAGATTCACCATTGTTAAACGACAATAAAATAACAGGTGCTAAAAATGTACTTTTATTAATTGTGTCTGGATCTATTGAAATTACTATTGATGAAATTGGCGAAATAAACGATTATATCCAAACAGAAGCCAAGACAAATGTAGATATAATTATGGGTGTTGGCGAAGATGAAACACTAGGTGAAGCTATTGCTGTAACCATTATCGCAACGGGTTTTAATAAAGAACAACAACACGAAATCACAAATACCGAAGCTAAAAAAATTGTCCACACTTTAGAAGATGAACAAGAGGTTGTGTTAGATTTAACGCCAAAATTAGAAGTTGATGACATCGAGGTAGTTGAAGAGAAAATTATAAAACACACGTTGTTTGACGATGATTTTGAAGAAAAAATTATCGCTGAAGCGGATACATTAGAAGTGATTGATGACGCAAAAAACATTGCAGAATTAGAAGTTGTTTACGACGAGGTGTTGACAGAAAATATTGATGATTTTGTGATTACATCGCATATCAAAAAAGAAGAAATAATTCTTGATGAAATTGAAGAAGACGGTGCACTTTCTTTTGATTTTCCAATAAATGAGCGTCAGCCACAAAACATGGTTGAAGAAACTGAAAAAACGTATTCTGTGGCAGAAATTAATGACATAGAAGTGGTTGATGCTGTTCATATTAAACCAGAGCCAACTTTTAAAACAGCGCAAATAACATACAGTTTAGAAGATTATTTAGAAATTGAAAAAACATTAGACGCAGTTGTGCCAAAATTAGAATCTGATGAATTAAAAATAGAGCTTAAAACAGCAAATGAGAAAGAAGAAAAAATAAGTTTAGATGAAGACAATGTGCAAATTTCGCCTTTAGATATTACAATTTCTGAACTTAAAAGACGTACGGCAGATCGAAAAAGGAAAATGGTAGATTTCAATTTTAAGTTTAAAAATAGACTTACAAATATTGACGAAATAGAAAAAGAGCCTGCCTATAAACGTATGGGTGTAGATTTAAACGATAATGCGCCTTCGTCTGCAACAAGTACTTCTAGAACAACATTGAATTTAGATGAAAATGATGATATTCAATTGCGCTCAAATAACTCATTTTTACACGATAATGTAGATTAATCAAACACAAATAGAATTAGATTAATTTTAATAGGTTTTTAAGGTTTCCTCTTCGGAGGAAATCTTTTTTATATAGTATATTTGTACTTTCAAAAATAGTATCATTATGAGTTTACAATCAGAAGTTATGACGGCCTTAAAAGAGGCAATGAAAGCAAAAGATAAAGTATCGTTAGAATCATTACGTGCCATAAAATCGGCGTTACTATTGGCACAAACCAGTGGTGCAAGCGATGGTATTACCGAAGAAGAAGAAATTAAAATTTTACAAAGATTGGTAAAACAGCGTAAAGACAGCGCCACATTATATACAGAACAAGGACGTGCAGATTTAGCCGAACCAGAAATAGCTCAAGCCGATATTATAGCGCAGTTTTTACCAGCGCAAATGAGTGAAGAAGCACTCAAAATAGCTATTGCCAATATTATATCTCAAACAGGTGCAACTTCTATGAAAGATATGGGTAAAGTAATGGGTATGGCAGGCAAACAATTTGCTGGTAAAGCCGATGGCAAAGCCATATCAAATGTGGTAAAACAATTATTAGGATAACACTTTTTTAAAATTTGGCCCCGTAGTTCAACTGAATAGAATATCAGATTTCGGCTCTGAGGGTTACAGGTTTGAATCCTGTCGGGGTCACTTTTTAGACATCAATTAATTCCAAACCCCTGTAAATCATATGATTTACAGGGGTTTGGTGTTTTTTGACTATTGTTTGATATCATTTAATTTGATATATTTGGTCAACAAATCGGTCAACAAATTTTTTTAAAAAAAGTGTTGACCTAGCAGAATTAATAAATATAACTTTGGCACAAATACAATTAATTTGCCAAAACTTAATAAATAATGATTGCTCCAAAATTATACTATTTAGATTCCATTCAAGTATAAATAAATTAACAAGAAGTTAAAAATAGAGTAAGTTAAAATAAGGAGTTTGCTCTTTTATTTTTAAAATCACAGTAGATTTCATTTGTTGTTTTTCAAAGAGGCTCTTTGTTGGTAAAATCAAAGGTAATCTTATCTGGATTACTTAGAAATAAGATTATTTTTATCCTTACAATTCTTTAGCTTTGAGTTTAACATTGGTGTTTTTATCAAAGAAATATAAGATGATGCCAATTAAAATAGTTGATACACCTATAATGCTTTCAGTTGGATGTATCTTAAAAGTGAAATAGCAGATATACAACCCAAAAATTAAAAAGATACTTGGAAAAATCCAAAAATAATGACCTTTAAAGATATATCTTTTATGTGAAGGAATTGTGATAACGGTTGCCACTGCAAGAATGGCAAATACTTGAAGTAAAAATGAAGCGTAGATAAAAATTTGTTCAAATTCGCCTGTTAAAATAATAATAATGGCAATGACCGCTTGAACCCACAATGCTATGTATGGAACGTTATTTCTAGATTTATCCATAAAACGCCATAATTTATATTCTTTAGAAGTGGCAAAACACACCCTAGAACCAATCCATAAATAGCCACTAATGGTAGCAACTAATTGAGCAGCGATAAAAAAGCTAACCCATTTTGAACCTTGCATACCTAAAAAATTATTTGCTGCGATTGAAGCTACATTTTCTTGATTTATTAAGGATGTAATTGTTGCATGTTTTAAAAAAACATAATTCATTAAAACATATACCACTGTTACAAACAAGGTGCCTATAATAAGCGCTTTTGGAAGGTTTTTAATTGGATTTTTTATTTCTCCCACAATATAAGATGCCGAATTCCATCCTGTATAAGCAAAAGTTACAAACACTAATGAGCTAGCAAATTCTGGCATTTGTACTTCTTTAATCCATCCATTATTTAAATTGATATTATTAGTGATATTTGGTGCTAAATACAGACCCAAGCCAATTAATGACAACACAAATAACACTTTTAAAAGTGTGAAAATATTTTGAAAATCACTGCTGGTTTTGAGACTAAAAGATTGTGAAATAGTTATTAAAATAATGACAACAATTGCAAAAACTTTACCAAATTCAAATCCAAAAATTTGCAAATATTTACTCATAGCTAAAGCTGCCAATGCAATGGGTGCAGCAAATCCAACAATGAGCGAAATCCAACTACTCAAATACCCGAGAATAGGATGAAAACCGCGAGATAAATATATATAATCGCCGCCAGATTCTTTGTAATAATTCCCTAATTCTGAATAACAGAAAGCACCAAACATGGCTAAAACACCACCAATAAACCAAAGTAATATTATAGAATACGTATTTGTTAGTGAAGATACCTGGAATCCTAAGGAAGTAAAAATCCCCGTTCCGATCATATTCGAAACCACTAATGCTGTGGCAGTAATCCAAGTTATCTTTTTCAATATTGATAGTCTCTGTTAAATAAAAAGTACTTTGCCAAAGTTTAGACCTCGACAAAGTGCTCACAAATTATTAAAAATGTTTATAAACTAAAATTTAATCTTCCAAAGTAATAAGCGCCTGTAGTACCCATTTGAACTGGAGCATATTTAAACACACCAAAATAGCTATTTTCATAAGCTTGTTCGTCTGGAAAAACATCTAGCAAATTATTAGCACCTGCAATAAATTGAATTTTAGGCGTAATTTTATATGAAACGGTAAGGTCGGTTACTACTTTACCATTGTGTTTTTGAGCTATCCCAAAAGGGAAACCATCTCTTGTAACTTCCCCAAAATAAGTGTTTCTTAACAAAAAGTTGAATTTATTAAGTGCATAATTAAGTGCTAATGTTCCTTTATGTTTAGGTGTATTGGTTTCTATTAAGCTTCGTTCTTGAGGTCCAAAATAAACATCTTCTTGTCCGATAAAAGCCGTAGGAATATGATTCAATTTTGTATCTACTTTATTTTTGTTATAGTTGTATAAAAACGATGCATTCAAAGTTCCTTTGCCTAAAGTAAGGTTATAATCTACTACTAAATCAATACCATTGGTTGTTGTATTGATAGCATTTGTAAAGAAACGACCTGTTTGTGCGCCATAAGTTGCAAATAAAGATTGAAGTTCTGGCACGGCATCTCCATAAGGATCATTTCCTAAATTTCCGGTAAGGATAATCCTATTGTCGATTTTAACTTGATAAGCATCAACAGTTATATGAAATTGCTTAGAAGGAGAATAGACGATACCAATACTGTAATCATTAGATGTTTCTTGTTTTAATTTAGGAATTCCAAGTTGTTTGGCAATGTCGCTATCGGTTCTAAAAATTCCGGAGTTTAAAATTTTACCATCTACCACATCGGTTGCAATATTGTTAAAATATTGTTGTTGTAACGAAGGCGCTCTAAAACCTGTACTTACTGATGCACGGATAAAAAAATTGTCGGTAGCTTTATATCTAGAGGTTATTTTGCCGTTAGTAGTATTGCCAAAATCGGAGTAATCTTCATAACGCCCCGCAATTCCTACTAAAAATTTATCTGTAAAATCTACTTCAACATCGGTGTAAACGGCCACACTATTTCTATTTTTATTCACTTCGTTTAAAGGAGAAAATCCAGGAAAAGATTGGGCGCCGCCATTAACATAAGAACCAATATTTCCAGCTTTGATATTATATCTTTCTACGCGATATTCAGCTCCAAAAGCAAGATCTAATCCGTTATAAATGGTTTTGAATGATCGTGTAATATCCGCATTAAGCGTGTTTTGTAAAAATGAGTGACTTCCTGCATCAAAACTTGTAGGACTATTAGCACCTAAAGAAGCATTATTTGTGTTAGACACATCGTATTTAAAGACATTCTGACCAACGGTATTGCTGACATCTAGCTTCCAATCTGAAAATTTAAATCGCAATCCAGAAATTACTGAAACATCAGAGATATCTGATTTTAATTCTGGTTGAAATCCATAAGGGAATAGAGATGAAACAACATTATAAGTCTCGCTTGGCAATCGTCTAAAACCAAATCCGGTACCATTTTTTTGATTGAAACCGCCTGAAAGGTAAAATTCGGCATCTTTATTTAATGGAATTACCGTATTTAAAAACCCTTGCACATTTTTTATTTTGGCGTCTCCTACTTGAAAATTAAAATCATTTCTGGTAAGGCCTGCGGCAGCAATTAAATCATCATCAATTTGAGACGCATTAGGATTGCTAAAATCGTAAGCGAAAAAATTACCATAAGCCGATTGATCAAAAATAACCAAGTTGTGATTTTGAGAACGGCTTGTCTTTTCGCGGTTGTTATATTCGAATGTGATGTTTATAAAACCGCCATCGTCTCCAATTTTATGACCATAATTTAAATTAAGATTTGTCGTTTCACCATCGTTGCGAGAAGTTTGCCCATAAGTTGTGTTAATTTCTAAACCGGTGTTGTCTTTTAAAACCAAATTGATAACACCAGCAATGGCATCAGAGCCATATTGAGCAGCCGCTCCATCACGTAAAACTTCAATACGCTTTATTGCCGAAGCGGGAATTGAACTTAAATCGGTTCCAACAGAACCATTTCCAACAGTGTTTTGATAATTCACCAATGATGTTGTATGTCTGCGTTTACCGTTAACCAATACCAAAACTTGATCGGGCCCCAAACCTCTTAATGAGGCTGGATCAATATGTTCTGTTCCATCTGAAGCCGATTGGCGATTAGAATTAAAAGACGGAATGAGGTAGGTTAAAATATCATTGATAGATGTTTGTGCCGTTACATTTTTAATTGTTGCCAAATTTATAACATCAACAGGAACCGATGTTTCTAGTTTGCTTCTTTTAGGGTTTCTGCTTCCTACAAGAATAACTTCATCTAGTGTTGTGTTTTGAACGGCTAATTGAATTTCTATTGAATTGTTTTTAACGTCAATGGTTTTTGTTTTATAACCAACTAAAGAGACAATTAAAGTAGGTGTTTTTGTTTCGACGGTGAGTTTAAATTGTCCAAAGGCATCGCTTATAGTCCCGTTATTAGTGCCTTTAACAATAATTGTAGCCGATTCTAAAGCAATTCCGTTTTGGCTAATAATTGTGCCAGTTATTTCATGATTCTGCCCAAAAAATAGCATCGTAATTAATAGAAAAAATGTTGTAGTGATAATTTTTAATTTAGTTTTCATTGTTTTTTAAGTATTATTTAATTTAACCCAATTGTGTATCAAAAATAAATAAAAAGGGGTTTATTTATCAGATAAAGTCAAATATATAAATGGATTTCAAAGAATTATTTATAAGAATAACTTTAAGTCAAATTACGACAAATTTTTACAGAAATTAAACACAATTACAGAAAAAGAATGTGCCATAAGTCTGATACTTTTGTTAGTATAATAAGAGTCCATTTTTTTTGCCATCATTTTTGATATGTCCAATCTAAATTTTAAATTTCTAGAAAGGTAATCGGCTATTTTAGGATAAATAAAAAGTACTGTAGTTGTCCACCTAACCAAATTTTTCTGTAAAACTTTAAGATTTTAAAATTAATTAAGTAGATATTTATAGTAATACCCGTTGTGCATTATAATTTAACAAAAAAAGTTGTTCAATTGTCTAAAAAAGACGTATATTTATTAGAATATCAAACATATAAATATAATGAACAACTTTCAAGAAAATTACAATAAAATTTTAGAAGTGTTACGATCTATTACA
>JABMNH010000001.1 GCA_013205245.1 Flavobacteriales bacterium
AATTAATATTAAGCCAAAATTTACTTAAGATTATTCCTTTTATATAAATGATTAGAAAAGAATTTATACTTTTAAAGTTTTAAATAATCAGAAATATGAACAGTTTTTTTAAATTGGTATTTGCACTAAGTATTTTGAGCGTAACAAGTGTTAAAGCCCAGATGTATGTAAAAGCAAACCCATTTGCACATACATTTTCTATTGTGGCACGTGATTCTGTTACAGGCGATATGGGTGTGGCCGTTCAATCGCATTGGTTTGGTGTGGGTAGTTTGGTGGCGTGGGCAAAAGCAGGTGTTGGCGTAGTGGCAACTCAGTCTTTTGTAAACCCTTCTTTTGGGCCAAAAGGATTGGCTTTAATGGCAAATGGTTTAACGCCTAAAATGGCCGTTACTAATTTGTTAGATTTAGATCCTGGTAAAGAGGTGCGGCAAGTGGCTATGCTTAACGCTCAAGGCGATGTTTTTGCTTATACGGGTAAAAATTGTATTGAATTTGCGGGACAAGAAATGGGTAGAAATTTTTCTGTTCAAGCTAATTTAATGGAGAAATCCACAGTTTGGCCAGCCATGGCTAAAGCTTTTAAAACAACTAAAGGGACGTTGGCAGAACGCTTATTAGCAGCGTTAGATGCGGCTCAAGCCGAAGGTGGCGATATTCGTGGCAAGCAAGCAGCGGCATTAATTGTTGTAAAAGCTGAGGGTTCGGGTAATATTTGGGAGGATACCATCGTTAACTTAAGGGTTGATGACAGTGATGATCCTATAAAAGAATTGCACAGATTACTAAACATTCATACAGCTTATGAGTTTATGAATCAAGGCGATTTGGCTGTAGAAAAAGGCGATTTTAAGTTGGCTAAAGAAAATTATATGAAGGCCCAACAAATGAATCCGGACAATATGGAAATGAAATTTTGGTATGCGGTGACATTGACAAATAATGGTGATTATAAAATAGCAAAACCTATTTTTGCTAAAATATTTAAAGACCATAAAAATTGGCAGGTTCTAATTCAGAGATTGATAAAACCTAAATTACTTATTATAAATGACCAACAGTTAAAAGAATTAATAAATTTATAAAACATGAAAAAATATTTCAAGCTTAAGTACCTTGTCATTTTACTAGTAGTAATTCAGCTTTACAGACCTGCTAAAAATGAATCAACAGAAATATCTGAAAATAGTATTTTAACTACAGAAGCAGTCCCTCAAGAAGTTGCTAAAATTTTAAAAACTTCGTGTTATGATTGTCATTCGAACAATACTGTTTATCCTTGGTATAACAACATTGCTCCTGTATCTTGGTGGCTAGACAATCATGTTTCTGAAGGCAAAGAAGAGTTGAATTTTGATGCTTGGGGGACGTATTCGCTCAAACGCAAAAACCATAAACTGAAAGAAATAAAAGAAATGTTAGAAGACAAAGAGATGCCCCTTGAAAGTTATTTGTGGATTCATGATGAGGCAAAATTATCTTCAGATCAACAAAAAGCAATCATAGATTGGGCAAGAACTTTGAATCCTGATATTGATAAAAAAGAAGAACGCAGACATAATGACTAAACAGTTTTTATTTATTTTTTCATTCTTATTGATGTCTCAATTTGTTGTGGCGCAAAATAACATCAATCAATTTGATGTTAATGGCAAGCGTCATGGTATTTGGAAAAAGAATTTTAAACTCAATAATAAGTTGCGTTATACAGGGCAATTTAATCATGGTAAAGAGGTAGGTGTTTTTAAATATTACGATATTAATAATGACGAGATTCCTATTGTTATCAGAAAATTTAATGATGTTGATGATTTTGCAGAGGTGTCTTTTTTTACCAAAAAAGGGACTTTGTTAAGCAAAGGAAAAATGTTGGGCAAAGAGCGCATCGGCAAATGGATTTTTTATCAGCCCGACGGAAAATCGGTTTTATCTGAAGAGTTTTATAAAGAGGGTTTGTTAGATGGCGAAGTGAAAGTTTATTATACCAACGGTAAGATTACAGAAATCTCGCATTATCTCAAAGGCATGCTTCATGGCAATTATAAACGCTATGCTGTACGCGGATTTTTATACCAAGACTTAACTTACAATTTTGGAGAACTAGATGGGATGGCTATTTATTACGAGCGTAAGAATGGTGTCATTCTTACCAAAGGTTTATTTAAAAATAACAAACGCGTGGGCACTTGGGAACACTACGAAAATGGCAAACTTATAAGTACAGATGAGCCAGCATTAAAACCTGATAAAACAAAAAATTAAATATCTAGTTGTTTTTTTGTTCGCGCCAAACATCTTTTAATCATCTCAATAGCCTTATCAATGGTTTCTTTTTTAGTTCTAAAAGATAAAAGAGCCATCCGTATAACGTAACTGCCATTTATAACAGTGGAGCTAAAAAACACAGTACCATCTTTGTGAATTTCGGTCATTAAAGTTTCATTAAATTTATTTTCAAGAGCCTTCTCATCTGTTGGATACCAAAAATAACTGATTGACAAATCGGGCAGTGGGCCTACTTTAAAATCAAGCGCACTCAGTTGATTTCTAAAATATTCTGTCAGTACTAATTTCTCTTCTAAACAGGCTATAAAAGGTTCGATGCCATGTAGTTTAAGGGGCAACCATAAACGCAATCCTCTAAAATGTTTGGTGAGTTCTGGCGATACATCGGCAGGGTTTAAGATGTCATCCGTAAAGGCATCTTGCATATAACTCGCAAAATAATGATGCGATTTAAAAACAGCCTTTTTGTCTTTTACCAAAACAGCACCTAATCCGTAAGGTAAAAACAACCCTTTATGTGGATCTATAACCAAAGAATCGGCTTTTTCAATGCCTTTAAAAGCGTCTTTTTTGGCATCAACTAAAATAAAAAATCCGCCATAAGCGCCATCTATATGAAACCATGTATTGTATTTTTTACTGATATCGCCTAAAATATCTAAGGGGTCAATAGCGCCAGTATCTGTAGTTCCAGCAGAGCCTATGATGCAAAAAGGATGCAGGCCTTGCTGTAAATCTACTTTAATTTGTTGTTCCAATTTAATGTGGTCAATTCTAAAATTTTCATCTAGAATTAAATGGTGTACAATAACATCTTCTAAACCAATAATACGCAAAGCTTTATGGATGCAATGATGTACTTGCGGACTTAAATACACCACACTTTTTTCAATTTTTTCGCCTTTTATTTGATGGGCATCACGCGCGGCAGTGAGGGCAATTAAATTGGCAATAGAGCCGCCAGAAGTTAAATTTCCAACAGCGTCACTCGGAAAATGAAACAAATCTTTAAACCAATTTGTAAGTTCATTTTCCATACTTACCGCCCCAGGCGATCCGTAAAAGATACCCGCATATTCGTTAGAAACGGCCGCTAAATAATCACCCAAAGCAGATGTGAAAATACCGCCTCCAGGAACATAGCCAATGTGGCCACCAGAAGAAGGTTTTAAGCCGTTATCAACCACTTCTTTTGTATAAGTTTTTAATAATGAATCAAGTGTCTTTTTGTGATTATCTATTCGTAAATCAGCTAAATTTAATTGTGTATTCTGATTAAAAGTAGGTTTGTCACTTAAAGTGTTTATATAATTATTGCAATAGTTTTGTAAGGTGTTTAGCCAAGCGTTTCGTGTATTTTCATCGGGCTCTAAGGCAGCCGATTTTTTAGCCAAATCGGCTAATTTATTTTCAATTGTGGTCATGTCAAAAATTAAGTTTTACAAAACTAGAATAATTAATTCAGATTTCGCCAATAAACCAAACTGTATTATGGGTATTTTGTATCTTTGCTCCCTTAATTTTATTTCATGAAACGTGTTGTTGTCGGACTTTCTGGTGGTGTAGATTCTAGCGTTGCAGCCTATCTTTTAAAAGAAGCAGGTTACGATGTCATCGGCTTGTTTATGAAAAATTGGCATGATGATTCTGTTACCATTTCTAATGAATGTCCGTGGTTAGAAGATAGCAATGACGCCATGCTGGTGGCCGAAAAATTAGGCATCCCTTTTCAGGTTGTCGATTTAAGTGTTGAGTATAAAGACCGCATTGTAGATTATATGTTTAAGGAATACAAAGCAGGAAGAACACCAAATCCTGATGTGCTTTGTAACCGTGAAATTAAATTCGATTTATTTTTAAAGATTGCCTTAGACTTAGGTGCCGATTATGTAGCCACGGGTCATTATTGTAGAAAGGCTGTTGTTGAGAAAGGTGAAGATCCTGTTTACAGACTCATTGCTGGTAAAGACGCTAATAAAGACCAATCTTATTTTTTATGTCAATTATCACAAGAGCAATTGTCAAAAGCTTTATTTCCGATAGGTGACTTGATTAAACCCGAAGTACGTAAAATTGCTACTGAACAAAATTTGGTAACGGCCGAAAAGAAAGATTCGCAAGGATTATGTTTTATTGGTAAAGTGCGTTTGCCAGAATTTTTGCAACAACAACTCAAACCAAAACAAGGTCAGATTGTACAGATTTCAGAAAATTACGTGGGTTATAGTAACCGAAAAACTGAATTTGATTCAAAACACGCATCACTAAAATATCTATCCGAAAAATTCAAATATCAAATTGAAGATGGTAAAGTTGTGGGCACACATCAAGGCGCTTTTTATTTTACCATTGGTCAGCGAAAAGGACTTGCAGTAGGCGGTACGATTGAACCTTTATTTGTTATTTCGACCGATATTGATACCAATATTATTTATACTGGCGAAGGGAACAAGCATCCAGGATTATTTAGAAAAGCATTATTTGTACCTAACGATTATGAACATTGGGTAAGACCAGACTTGGCTTTAAAATCTGGAGAATCCTTAAAAGTGATGTCTAGAATTCGTTACCGTCAACCTTTACAAGAAGCTATTTTACATCAATTTGAAGAAGGTTTGTATGTGGAATTCAGTCAAGAACAATCGGCCATAACCGAAGGCCAATTTGTAGCATGGTATTTAGGAGAAGAATTGGTAGGTTCGGGTGTAATTTCGTAAGTTTACATTTCATTACTAAATTATTTAAATGAAAAGAATTTTACTTTATAGTTTTCTTTTATTTACGTCAATTACATTTTCGCAAGAGCATGCATGGGTGTATTTTGTAGACAAGCCAAATGCGGCTACTTTTATAGCCAGTCCGTTAACAATGCTTTCCCAACGGTCTATTGACAGGCGCACAAAACAAGGCATTAGTCTTGATTCTAAAGATGTGCCCGTTGATTTAAGTTATATAAATCAAGTCGAAAATTCGGCAGGAATTACAGTTAAGGCCAATTCAAAATGGTTAAACGCTGTTCATGTTATAGGCTTAGAAGCCGATATAAGAGCGTTAAAATCAAGTTTTAGTTTTGTTGATTCTATAGATTTTGCCAATAAAAATATTGCTTTTAAAGGACAAAGCTCAAGTAACATTAAAAAGACTTCAAAGTTTGAAACCACCACCACAAGTTTCAATTATGGGTTATCTGCCACGCAAATAAATATGTTAAATGGTCAAGCTTTACACGACAAAAATTATACGGGAGCAGGTATGTATATTGCCATTTTAGATGGCGGATTTCCAAGGGTCAATGTTTTTACCCCTTTTCAGCGGATGATAGACAACAACCAAATTTTAGGGGGTTACGATTTTGTAAATAGAAACACCAATTTTTATACAGGAGTTTCGCATGGTACTTCAGTTTTATCAACTATGGCCGGTTTTATAGATGGCAGTTTGGTAGGTACAGCACCAGACGCCAGTTATTATTTATTTATTACTGAGGATGGTCCCAATGAAACACCACTTGAAGAGAGTTTGTGGGTTGAAGCTGCCGAGCGTGCCGATAGTTTAGGGGTTGATGTGATTAACACATCTCTAGGCTATTCTACTTTTGACGAATCAAAATACAATTATACATATGCCGATATGAATGGCAGTACTACTTTTATTTCAAGAGGGGCAGAATTGGCTTTTTCGCGTGGCATGATTTTAGTCAATGCAGCAGGGAATGAAGGAACTTCTTCTTGGCATTATATTTCGGCGCCAGCCGATGCACCCTCTGTATTAAGTGTTGGTGCTGTAGATGCCAGTATGAATCCTGCTAGTTTTACATCTTTTGGACCCACATCAGACGGACGTATCAAACCAGATGTATCTGCAATGGGTGTCTCATCTGTTTTAATAAATAGTTCTGGAAATGTGTCTGTTGGAAACGGCACATCATTTGCTTCCCCAATAATGGCAGGCTTGGTGGCTTGTTTATGGCAAGCCTATCCCAATGCTACCAATGCGCAAATTACCGAAGCTATTAAAAATACAGGAAGTCTATTGGCAAGCCCAAGTGATCAATTAGGTTATGGCATTCCCAATTTTCAGTCGGCTTTTACAACCTTAGATGTTAAAGAGATTAAATTGCAAACATTGGGCTTTTATCCCAATCCCGTAAAGGATATAATTTTTATCAATGCACCACAAACAACTTCTGTTAAGGTTGAAATTATGGATGTTTTAGGGAAAAGGGTTTATCAAAAAATGAGATCTCATCTAGAATCTATAAATATATCTTTTTTATCAAAAGGCATGTATGTGATGTCTCTGAGTACTGATAATAAAAATAAGACATATAAATTAATAAAACAGTAATGGAAAATTCTATCACAAAATTGTTTGGTATTAAATATCCCATTATTCAAGCGGGTATGGTGTGGGTGAGTGGTTACAAATTGGCGGCAGCAGTTAGTAATTCTGGTGGTTTGGGTTTGATTGGTGCAGGTTCTATGTATCCAGATGTTTTGCGAGAACACATTCAAAAATGCAAGCGTGCTACCAATAAACCTTTTGGGGTAAACCTCCCTTTATTTTATCCAGATTTAGAACAGGTTTTTAACATCATTGTAGAAGAAGGTGTTAAAATTGTATTTACCTCAGCGGGAAATCCTAAGCTTTTAACCAAGCGTTTCCAAGATGCAGGTATCAAAGTAGCACATGTTGTAAGCAGTGTGAAATTCGCATTAAAATCACAAGAAGCTGGTGTAGATGCTGTGGTTACCGAAGGCTTTGAAGCTGGTGGTCATAACGGACGCGAAGAAACCACCACTTTTACTTTAATACCAATGGTTAAAGAACAACTAAAAGTGCCTTTAATTGCTGCGGGCGGCATTGCTACTGGCCGCGGTATGTTGGCGGCTATGGTGCTTGGCGCTGATGGCGTTCAGATTGGTAGTCGGTTTGTGACGAGCGAGGAGTCATCGGCGCATCAAAATTTTAAAGATACAGTCGTAAATACACCAGATGGTGGTACAGAATTAACTTTAAAAGAATTGATGCCTGTGAGGTTGATTAAAAACGATTTCTATAACCAAGTTCAGGAATTGTATAAAAAGAAAGCATCTATCGAGGAATTGCAAGATCTGTTAGGTCGTGCCAGAGCCAAGAGAGGCATGTTTGAAGGCGACCTTATTGAAGGTGAACTTGAAATTGGTCAGGTAGCTGGATTGATTCATAAAATTATGCCTGCGGGTAAAATAGTTGAAGAGATTATGGCTGAATTTTTATCAGCGAAAGCGCAATTATCATCTTTATAACAGCGCTTTAAAAGCATAAAAAAACCGACTTTATAAAGTCGGTTTTTTTTATTTACAGTTTAGATGGGTTAAAAAAGATTTAAATCATCTAAAGCTTTCATCACGGCTCTAACATGTTCTGCAGAACCTTCTAATAAAGCTTTTTCATCATCGTTCAATTTAAGTTCAATGATTTTTTCGATCCCATTTTTACCCAATTTAACTGGCACACCTAAAGCGATATTTTCCATACCATATTCGCCATTTAACATAGCGCACACAGGGAAAATGCGTTTTTGATCTTTTACAATAGCCTCTACCATTTGAGCAGCTGCAGCACCTGGTGCATACCAAGCAGAAGTGCCTAAAAGATTTACAATTTCGCCACCACCTTTTTTAGTACGATCAACAATTTCGTTAATTTTTGACATTGGTAATAAATCGGTAATAGGAATACCACCTACAGTTGTGTAACGAGGTAACGGTACCATAGTATCGCCATGACCACCCATTAATACAGCCTGAATATCTTTTGGAGAACAATCTAATTCGGTTGCTAAAAAAGCACGGTAACGGGCAGTATCTAAAACGCCAGCCATACCAAATATTTTGCTTGCAGGTTTTTTTGCTGTTAAATAAGCAGCATAAACCATCACGTCAAGTGGGTTAGAAACAATAATTATAACCGCTTCTGGCGAATATTGAATAACTTGCTCGGTAACAATTTTTACAATTTTAGCATTGGTTGCTATTAAATCGTCGCGAGACATACCTGGTTTTCTAGGAATACCAGAAGTAATTACAACTACGTCAGAATTAGCTGACTTACTATAGTCGTTAGTAGAACCTGTAACTCTGGTGTTAAAATAATTCACCGGAGAAGATTCCCAAATATCTAAAGCCTTACCTTCGGCAAGGTTTTCTTTAATATCGAGCAAAACAACTTCGTTTGCTACTTCGTTTTGTGCAAGTACATTAGCACAGGTTGCACCTACATTTCCTGCGCCTACTACTGTTACCTTCATTGTATTGAATTTAAATTTATTTTAATAATTTATTACTTAGACATCAATATTTGCATAAACTGCATTTTTTTCAATAAATTCTCGTCTAGGTGGTACATCGTCACCCATAAGCATAGAGAAAACCCTATCAGCTTCAGATAGACTGTCAATAGTAACTTTACGAAGTGTTCTAAATTCAGGATCCATTGTGGTTTCCCATAATTGGATGGCATTCATCTCACCCAAACCTTTGTAACGTTGTATTGCAGCAGCACCGCCCATTTTTAGGTTGATTAAATCGCGTTGGTCATCATCCCAAGCGTATTCTTTTTTATTTCCTTTTTTAACCAAATAAAGAGGTGGTGTGGCAATATAAATATGACCACCCTCAATAAGTTCTCTCATATATCTAAAAAAGAAGGTTAAAATAAGTGTCGCAATATGGCTACCATCCACATCGGCATCACACATAATAACTACTTTATGATAGCGCAATTTATCAAGGTTAAGTGCTTGGCTGTCTTCTTCTGTTCCGATTGATACACCAAGAGCGGTGTACATATTTTTTATTTCTTCGTTTTCGAAAACACGGTGACGCATGGCTTTCTCAACATTAAGAATTTTACCTCTAAGTGGTAAAATAGCTTGAAAAGCACGATCACGACCTTGTTTTGCCGTTCCGCCCGCCGAATCTCCCTCAACTAAAAATATTTCACATTTTGAAGGGTCGGTTTCAGAACAGTCACTTAATTTGCCAGGTAAACCGCCAATAGACATGACTGTTTTACGTTGCACCATTTCGCGTGCTTTTTTAGCAGCGTGTCTTGCTTGTGCGGCTAAAATTACTTTTTGCACGATGATTTTAGCATCGTTTGGATTTTCTTCTAAATAGTCTGTTAACATTTCAGAAACAGCTTGGCTTACGGCAGCAGTTACATCGCGGTTCCCTAATTTTGTTTTTGTTTGACCTTCAAATTGAGGCTCGGCAACTTTTACAGAAATGATGGCTGTAAGACCTTCTCTAAAATCATCACCAGCAATTTCGAATTTTAGTTTGTCTAACATGCCAGAATTATCGGCATATTTTTTAAGTGTTCCTGTTAAGCCACGTCTAAATCCGGCAAGGTGAGTACCACCTTCGTGTGTGTTAATATTGTTGACATAAGAGTGTAAATTCTCAGAATAAGAAGAGTTGTAAACCATCGCAACTTCTACAGGAATACCATTCTTTTCTCCTTCAATACTGATAATTTCTTTAATGAGTTGTTCTCTAGATCCGTCAAGGTATTTTATAAATTCGGGCAAACCAATTTCACTATAAAATATTTCACTTATAAAATCACCTTTCTCGTCTTTTTCACGTTCGTCTGTGAGTGTTAATTTTATACCCTTGTTAAGGAAAGATAGTTCTCTTAAACGTGTAGATAAAGTTTCGTAACTATACTCAATAGGCACTTGAAAAATTTCACTATCGGCTTTAAAAGTAACAATCGTACCATTTTCTGTAGATTCACCAATAAGTTTTACAGGATATAAAGCTTTACCTTGAGAATATTCTTGTTGCCAAAGTTTGCCATCGCGTTTTACAACAGCTTTTAATGCGCTAGATAAGGCATTTACAACAGAAACACCAACACCGTGGAGTCCGCCAGAAACTTTATAAGAATCTTTATCAAATTTACCACCAGCGCCAATTTTTGTCATAACCACTTCAAGTGCAGAAACGCCTTCTTTTTTATGGAGGTCAACCGGAATACCACGGCCATTATCTGAAACAGTAATTGAATTATCTTCGTTTATAATGACACCAATTGTATCGCAATAGCCAGCCATCGCTTCGTCAATTGAGTTGTCAATAACTTCGTAGACCAAGTGATGCAATCCTCTAGAACTTACATCTCCAATATACATTGACGGGCGCTTGCGCACGTGTTCCATTCCTTCTAAAGCCTGAATACTGTCGGCCGAATAATCATTCTTTTTTAATTCTTCACTCATAATAAAAAGTGTATTTTTTTAGTAAAATTAGTAACGAACAAATATAAGAAATTGGCACGTCCTTTTAAAGTATTTTTGGGATGATTTTCTTTAAAAAACGATATTTTTTAATTATTAAAAAACAGCTTAAAATAGCTCTAAATAGCCTTAAATTTGATTTTAAGAGTTTTTGTTTGGCTGATTTTTGTGTTAATTTTAAAAAGCTCTTAGAGGCGTGATTTTGAATTTTTTCATTTGAATTTTTAGAAGATAAATGTGAAAATTCTGCAAAAAAAACCCCCACTCCTGATTATTATTTGGAGTGGGGTTTTTAACCAATTCAATATTAAAAGCTGTAATTGTTATATCTCGACTGCGCTCGATAGGACAATTTTTTCTATTTTTTAATAAGCATCATCATGTACATTAGCAATTGCACGGCCAGAAGGATCATTCATATTTTTGAATGACGCATCCCATTCTAGCGCAATTGGTGTGCTGCAAGCCACAGAAGGTACAGAAGGAACCGTTAATGCTGCAGCGTCAGAAGGATAGAACTCTTCGAAAATAGATCGGTAGTAAAATTCTTCTTTTGCCGATGGCGTTTGTAACGGAAACTTATATTTGGCATTTTTTATTTGATCGTCTGTTACAGCTTCATTCACAACTTCTTTTAAAGTGTCAATCCAGTTGTAACCAACACCATCAGAAAATTGCTCTTTTTGACGCCACGCCACACTTTCTGGTAAATATTTTTCGAAAGCTTTTCGCAACACCCATTTTTCCATTCTGTCTGGTGTGATCATTTTATCTTGTGGATTGATGCGCATGGCTACATCCATAAATTCTTTATCTAAAAATGGCACACGTCCTTCAATGCCCCAAGCGGCTAAAGATTTGTTGGCTCTTAAACAATCGTATTGGTATAATTTATCGAGTTTACGCACGGTTTCTTTATGGAATTCTTCGGCATTTGGTGCTTTGTGAAAATAGAGATAACCACCAAATAACTCATCGGCGCCCTCGCCAGATAAAACCATTTTTACGCCCATAGATTTGATGACACGCGCCATTAAAAACATTGGGGTCGAAGCGCGAATGGTTGTAATATCGTAGGTTTCTAAATGGTAAATTACATCTCTAATAGCATCTAGACCTTCTTGAATTGTAAACTCTATTTCGTGGTGAACGGTGTCAATATGTTTGGCAACTTTTCTGGCAGCAGCCAAATCAGGAGAACCTTTTAATCCCACAGAAAAAGAGTGTAATTGTGGCCACCAAGCATCTTGAGTGTCGCCTGATTCTATGCGTTTGTTGGCGTAAATTTTGGCTATAGCCGATGTAATAGAGGAATCTAAACCGCCAGACAATAGCACGCCATAAGGCACATCAGACATAAGCTGACGGTGAATAGCGGCCGAAAGCGCATCGTGTAAATCTTCAATACTGGTTTCATTGTCTTTAACAGCGGCGTAATCGCTCCAATCTCTTTTGTACCATTGGGTTAATTTACCTTCTTTACTTGAATAGTAATGACCTGGAGGAAAAATTTCGATTTTTGTACAATAGCCTTCTAAAGCTTTTAATTCTGAGGCTACATAATAAGTCCCGTTTTTATCCCAACCTTGATATAAAGGAATAATCCCCATATGATCACGTGCAATAAAATAGCTGTCATTTTCTGCATCGTAAAGCGCAAAAGCAAAAATACCGTTTAAATCATCTATAAAATCAACGCCCTTTTCTTTGTAAAGCGCTAGAATAATTTCGCAATCTGATTTTGTTTGAAAAGCAAAAGGCATCTTTAGTTTTTCTCGCAATGCCACATGGTTATAAATTTCGCCATTAGCGGCTAAAATAAGTTGTTGGTCTTCGCTTAATAGTGGTTGTTTCCCAGACGCTGGGTCAACAATAGCCAATCTTTCGTGCGATAAAATAGCTTTATCACTACAATATATACCGCTCCAATCTGGACCGCGGTGGCGAATTTTTTTCGACATTTCTAAGAGTTGAGGTCTTAAGCCTTCGGCATCTTGTTTTAATTCAAAGGCGCATACAATTCCGCACATAATTATTTTGTTTAATATTACAATGCAAATAACCATAAAAGCTTACATATATTAGTTATAAAACATTTAAATGGTTTAAATAATAAATTAAAAAATCAAAATAAATATAAATATGTAACTATTATACAATATTTTATAATCTTCACTTAAAATGTTAAACTTTTAGGGTGAATTTGTTTTATTTGATTGAATGACTAGATTTACCCTAAATATAAAAATCAAAAACTTATGAAAAATTTAAAAATATCGGGTTTGTTAGTTGTACTATTCCTTTTCGTGGGGACAATGACTGGTTTCGGCCAAGAAGGCGTAAAGTTTTCTAGATTAGACCTCAGTCCAGCTGATATTACTTTACTTCGACTAGAAAAAGATGCGCCTGTTGCTGTTAAAGTAATTTATGGACGTCCACAAATAAAAGGGCGTACAGTTTTTGGCGGATTGGTGCCTTATGATAAAATTTGGCGCACAGGTGCTAATGAAGCTACTGAAATTACTTTTTATAAAGATGCAAAATTTGGTGGCAAAAAAATTCCTGCGGGTACCTATGTTTTACATACCATACCGGGTGAAAAAGAATGGACTATTATTCTGAATAAAAACCTCAATGTTTGGGGCGCTTATGCTTACGACCAAGCTGCAGATTTGGTGCGTTTTAAAGTAAAACCTTCAACTGCTGAAGCATCTTTAGAAGCCTTTTCAATTGCTTTTGATAAAAGCAAAAATATGGCTATGGTTTTAGGTTGGGATAAAACACGCGTTGTTATTCCTCTTAAATTTTAAATAAAAATAAGAGCTATAGAGATAAAAAAAACCGAGCCCAGCTCGGTTTTTTTTATGAAATTTAGTGTCTGTTTATTTTAGTTTTTCGCCATTAATATAAGTCTCCAAAATTTTAGTGTCTGGTACTTTATGGATATCAACTGCCATAATATCTTGATCGATTATAATAAAATCGGCAAACTTACCTATTTCAATACTGCCTTTTTCAGCTTCTTCAAAATTGCTATAAGCAGCCCAAATAGTCATGCCTTTGAGCGTTTCTTCTCTTGTTAGAGCATTCTCCATTTGAAATCCGTCAGTTGGATAATTGTTAAGATCTTGTCGTGCTACAGCAGCATAAAATGTCAACATCGGATCAACTTTTTCTACAGGAAAATCGGTTCCCAAAGCTACTTTTCCGTATGCATTTAATAAATCTTTATAGGCATATGCGCCTTTTAAACGCTCAGAGCCTAATCGGTCACCAGCCCAATACATATCGCTTGTGGCGTGTGTAGATTGTATCGATGGGAGGATGTTTTTATAGTATTTAAAATCTTCTGGAGACACCACTTGGGCATGTTCTACACGCCAACGTCTGTTGTTTTTACCTTTTAAAATGGCGTTATAAGTTTCTAAAATATAATGATTGGCAGAATCGCCAATGGCATGTGTATTCATTTGATAATCAGAATTCACAATCCGTTTAGAGATGCTTTTAATAGTTTTTAAATCTGTGACAAAAGCGCCAAAATGATTGTGTTTGTCAGCATATGGTTTACGTAAGGCTGCACCTCTTGAACCCAAAGCACCATCAGCATAAACTTTAAAGGAGCGAATATTAAGCCTGTCGGTTTTTATAATGCCTTTATTAATATAATAGTCCAAATTTTCTGGTGTGGCAGACACCATACCGTAGATGCGTATTTTTAAATCACCCGATTGTTGTAAACTATCAATTAACTCAAGATTATCTTTTGATAAGCCAGCATCGTCAACTGTAGTTAAACCAAGATCGATACAAATTTTTTGGGCGTCAAGCAATGCCTGAATTTGTGTTGCTTTTGATGGATTTGGAATGACGGCATAAACCATATCCATAGCATTGTCAATTAAAACGCCCGTAATTTTGCCATTTTCTTTGATAATTTCACCACCAGTAACCTTTGTTTTAACTGTAATGCCAGCTAAGTTTAAAGCCGTTTGGTTAACCAACAAAGCATGCCCATCAATACGGGTAACGGCCACTGGTGTATTCGGAAAAAGAATATCTAATTTTTCTTTGGTCGGAAACTCTTTTATGGTCCAATCGTTTTGATCCCAGCCACGGCCTGTAATAAAAGAGGTTTGTTTACTATCTTGAAAATCTTTAATTTTTTGAAGCACTTCGTCATAGCTTTTTGTACCAGTTAAATCGACTTTTTGTTGTTGTAAACCCATTCCGAAAAAATGACAATGCGCATCAATTAATCCAGGCACAATGGTTTTGCCTTCAGCATCAACTTTATTGCTACTTTTAAACCTATTTAAAATGGCGTCGGTGGAGCCAATACCTACAAACTTACCATCTTTAATTGCCAAGGCTTCGGCTGTAGTAAAGTTATTATTTACAGTATAAACGGTTGCGTTAATAACAATTAAATCAGCTTGTTTTTTAGTAACGCAAGAAATGCTTAAAACACCAATAAGTAGTAAAAGGATGTATTTATTCATGGGGTAGGTTTTAATTGAATGTGTAAATATATAAATACTAAAGCTTATTTTTTTCACTTTAAGAGTTTAAGTTTAACTTTGCCAACTTAATGAAAAATCATTGCCGAGGTTTTTGTGATGATATAAAGATGTAAGAAAATTACAATGAGTTACCATTTTAATGAGATAGAGGCCAAATGGCAAAAATATTGGGCAGAAAACCAAACATTTAAAGCCGAAAATATAAGTGATAAACCAAAGTTTTATGTGCTTGATATGTTTCCGTATCCAAGTGGCGCGGGTTTGCACGTTGGGCATCCGTTGGGCTATATTGCTAGTGATATTTATGCACGTTACAAACGCCACAAAGGTTTTAACGTCATGCATCCGCAAGGCTATGATTCTTTTGGATTGCCCGCCGAACAATATGCCATTCAGACCGGCCAACATCCTGCGGTAACGACCGAAGCCAATATTAAAACCTATCGCAAACAACTCGATCAAATTGGCTTTTCATTCGATTGGAGTCGCGAAGTGCGCACCTCAGATCCTAATTATTATAAATGGACCCAGTGGATTTTTATCCAATTATTCAACTCGTGGTACAATAAAACTTCCGATAAGGCAGAAGATATTAAAAGCTTAATTGCTGTTTTCGAAAAAGAAGGCAATGCCACTATTAACGCTGCCGCTGATGATGATATCCAATCTTTTACGGCATCCGAATGGAAAAACTTTTCGGAGATTAAACAACAAGAAATTTTATTGCAATACCGATTGACATTTTTGTCGGAAACCGAAGTGAATTGGTGTCCTGCTTTAGGGACGGTTTTAGCAAATGACGAAATTGTAAACGGCGTTTCAGAACGTGGTGGACATACAGTTGTTCGTAAAAAAATGAAACAATGGAGTATGCGTATTACGGCTTACGCGCAGCGTTTACTTGATGGATTGCAAAAAATAGATTGGCCACAACCTTTAAAAGATTCTCAGACTTATTGGATTGGTAGGAGTGAAGGAGCTATGGTTTCTTTCGACGTCATTGCGAGTGAAATCGCACCATCTCAAACACATAAAATTAGTGTGTTTACGACTAGACCCGACACCATTTTTGGTGTGAGTTTTATGACTTTAGCGCCAGAACATGAGTTGGTGTCAAAAATTACAACAGATGCTCAAAAAGCAGCTGTTGAAGCTTATATAAAAGCCACCGCAAAACGCAGTGAATTAGAGCGTATGGCCGATGTAAAAACCATTTCTGGTGTGTTTACGGGCGCTTATGCTTTACATCCGTTTTCGGGTAAAAAAGCACCCATCTGGATTGGCGATTACGTGTTGGCAGGTTACGGCACTGGTGCGGTTATGGCTGTGCCTTGTGGCGATGAGCGTGATTATGCCTTTGCCAAACATTTTGATTTAGACATTCCAAATATTTTTGAAAGTGTCGATATTTCTCAAGAAGCACATACCGATAAAGAAGGCACTAAAATTGCCAATTCCGATTTCTTAAATGGTTTGCCTTATAAAAAGGCGATGAAAACAATTATTTACGAAATTGAGAAACGTGGTTTAGGTTACGGAAAAATAAATTACCGTTTGCGCGATGCCGTTTTTAGCCGTCAGCGGTATTGGGGAGAACCATTTCCAGTGTATTACAAAAACGGTTTGCCTCAAATGATCGACAAACAGTATTTGCCCATTGTGTTGCCAGAAGTAGAGAAATATCTCCCTACCGAAGATGGCAAACCACCCTTGGGAAATGCCACTACTTGGGCTTGGAATACTAATACCAATAAAGTGGTAAGTAATGATCTTGTCACCCTGAGCGGAGTCGAAGGGTCTCAAAAAGACAACGGTATTTATCCTTTAGAACTCAACACCATGCCGGGTTGGGCGGGTAGTTCACAATATTTTAACCGCTATATGGACCCGCAAAACAACGATGACATATTTTCGAAAGAAGCGGTAAATTATTGGCAAGATGTCGATTTATACATTGGCGGTAGCGAACATGCCACGGGCCATTTATTGTATTCTCGTTTTTGGCAAAAATTTATGTTTGATAAAGGCTTGGTGCCACAAGATGAATATGCCAAAAAACTGATTAACCAAGGGATGATTACGGGGATATCATTATTTATTACCAAATATTCATTGTGTGATAAACCAGAAACAATCCCATATGAGGGTAATGGTAAAATTGTTTTGGCTAATTCAGATTATGACCACAATGATTCTATTGATTTAGCTATTGTCCAAGTAAATGATAAAAGTTATGGGTTAATTTGTGAATACGTTTACCATGTTCCTGTTAATCTTGCAATGGGAAATAGAATTTATATAGAAAACTTAAAGCTCCTTTTAGATACAGATAGGCGATTTGAAAATATTGAAATCGAGCAGGTTTTATGGGATGGAGAAGATAAAAATGGCAAGTATGTTTCTTTGAGAAGCGAAGTCGAAAAAATGTCTAAGTCCAAATACAATGTGGTTAATCCAGATCAGATTTGTATTGACTATGGCGCTGATAGTTTGCGCATGTTCGAAATGTTTTTAGGGCCACTTGAGCAATCAAAACCATGGAAAACTTCGGGTATTTCTGGTGTGCACAGTTTCCTTAAAAAAATGTGGAAATTGTACCATTCGGATACTGATGGCGCGTTTTATGTTTCGGAAGAGGAAGCAACTAAAGAAGAACTAAAAACTTTACATAAAACCATAAAAAAAGTAGAAGAGGATATTGCCAATTTCTCATTTAATACATCGGTGTCAACCTTTATGATTGCCGTAAATGAGCTCACTGCTTTACACTGTAATAAACGCGCTATTTTAGAACCTTTAGCCATTATTATTGAACCCTATGCGCCGCATATTGCCGAAGAGTTGTGGGAAAAATTAGGCCATAGCGACTCTGTTTCAACTGCCGATTTCCCTGTGTTTGAAGCTAAATATTTGGTAGAAAGCAGCAAGGTTTATCCAGTGTCATTTAACGGAAAAATGCGTTTCACCATAGAATTATCGTTAGATTTATCAAAAGAGGAGATAGAAAAAGCCGTTATGGCACATGAAAAAACACAAGAACAATTACAAGGACGCACACCTAAAAAAGTGATTGTTGTGCCGGGTAAGATTGTGAATATTGTGGGGTAATTGCCCATCGTATCCCGAAGTTTCGGGACTTCCCAAAGGGAAGGACTTAAAATTGATGATTACACCCTTTCCTTTGGAAAGGGTGGGGATAGGATTTTTTTAATATTATATAATTAAATGATAGATACTTACGAAATAATTGGATTAATAGCTGCGCTTTGTACAACGGTAGCTTTTGTGCCGCAAGTATATAAAACATGGAAATCTAAATCGGTAGATAATTTATCATTAACAATGTACACCGTGTTTTTTATAGGTGTTTTATTGTGGCTTATTTATGGCATTCATTTAAACAGTTTGGCTATTATATTGGCCAATTCGTTTACATCGGTTTTAGCATTACTACTTATTATATTTAAACTACGTTATAAATAATAAGGGTTAAATTTTTAAAAGCGTATTTATAGGGTGTTATTTTTGTGTTTTTCATATTTTCTTTAACATAATTTTAAGATTTCTCGGGTGTTTATTTTCTATTTTCGGAGTTCATAATCATTGCTAGGCTTTTTAGAGTCTGGTTTTAAATCAACTTTCTATGATACATAAATATTTACCCAGACTTTTGGCTTTTGTATTGGTCTTTTCGGTTATTGGAACTGTAGATGCACAAAAGAAAAAAAAGAAAAAGAAAAAAGGAGATGTGACTGCCGTTGCACCAAAACCTAAACCAAAACCAAAAAAAGACGCTATTTTGCCTTATGGCGATGTGGTTACAAAAGAATTTAAAACAGACGAAGGTTTGTTTAAAGTCCACCAAAACGAGGATAATTATTTGTTTGAGATTCCTAATAATATGTTAGACAAAGAAATGCTCATGGTTACACGTATTGCCAAAACGGCTTCGGGTCTTGGCTTTGGTGGTGGCAAACAAAACGAACAGGTTTTAAGATGGCAACGTCATGGTAAAAAAATATTACTAAGAGTTGTTTCTTATAATGTTGTGGCGAACGATTCTTTACCAATTCATGAAGCTGTTGTCAATTCGAATTTTGAACCTATTTTATACAGCTTTCCTATAAAAGCCTTTAATAAAGACACCACAGCTGTTGTTATTGATGCAACCGATTTATTTGCTAAAGATGTGCCAGCAATTGCCTTACAAAATAGCAGGCGAAAAGGTTTGAAAGTATCACGATTCGATGCTTCAAGATCTTATATTGAACGCATCAGCAGCTATCCGCAAAACATAGAAATGCGTCATGTAAAAACGTATATTTCATCGGCACCACCGTCAAATTCTAGTACGGGTTCAATTACATTGATGTTTAGCAATTCTATGATTCTATTGCCAGAAGTGCCTATGAAACGTCGTATTTTTGATCAACGTGTGGGTTGGTTTACATCAGGTCAAACCGATTATGGTTTAGCCGATCAAAAAAGTAAGAGTGTAGAATTTTTAGACCGCTGGCGTCTTGAGGTTAAAGATGAAGACATCGAAAAATTTAAACGCGGCGAACTTGTTGAACCTAAAAAACAAATTGTTTATTATATTGATAGAGCGACTCCTGTAAAATGGCGTAAATACATAAAACAAGGCATAGATGATTGGCAAGTGGCTTTTGAAGCAGCTGGTTTTAAAAAGGCCATTATTGCAAAAGACCCGCCTACAAAAGAAGAAGATCCAGAATGGTCTCCAGAAGATGTGCGTTATTCTGTGGTGCGTTATTTGGCATCGCCAATACCTAATGCTAATGGTCCTCACGTAAGTGACCCACGTTCTGGTGAGATTTTAGAATCTGATATTAATTGGTATCACAACGTTATGACTTTGCTACACAATTGGTTCTTTGTGCAAACGGCGGCTATAAATCCAGAGGCTCAGAAACCCGGATTTAAAGATGAAGTGATGGGAGAATTGGTAAAATTTGTATCTTCTCACGAGGTAGGGCACACATTAGGTTTGCCTCATAATATGGGTGCAAGTTCTACTTATCCGGTAGATTCTCTGCGATCTGCAACTTTTACAAAAGCATATGGTACTGCTCCTTCTATAATGGATTATGCACGTTTTAATTATGTGGCACAGCCAGGTGATAAAGGTGTGGCGCTTATGCCAAATATTGGTATTTATGACAAGTATGCCATTAGTTGGGCTTACCGTCCAATCTTGGATGCCAAAACACCAGCCGATGAAAAGAAAACTTTAGATGCGTGGATTTTAAAACATGCCGGTGACCCGATGTACAGATTTGGGCAACAACAAGTAGGTGACATCGTTGACCCTAGTTCTCAAACAGAAGATTTAGGTGATGATGCCGTTAAAGCAGGGACTTATGGAATTGAAAATTTAAAACGCATTGTGCCCAATTTAACAACTTGGTTGGCTGTAGATGGTCAAAATTATGATGATGTAAAAACAATGTACGGACAAGTATTGAGTCAGTTTAACCGTTATATGGGACACTCGGCTTCAAATATTGGGGGTGCTTACGAAAATTACAAGGCCTTTGGTCAAGACGGTGCGGTTTATACTTTTGTATCAAAAGCAAAGCAACAAAAGAATATGCAGTTTTTACAAAGTCAGTTGTTTGCCACACCAAAATGGCTTATTAATAAAGATATTTTTGACAAGACTGAGTTTTCTGGAAATGTAGAACGCATTCGTGCTACCCAAGAACGTACTTTAAAAGGCTTGTTGAGTATTGGCCGTATGGGTAGATTGGTAGAAAACGAAACTCTTAACGGCAATAAAGCTTATACCTTAATTAATATGATGGATGAATTAAGACACGGTATTTGGTCTGAATTGGCATCGGGAAAAAGTATTGATACTTATCGTCGTAATTTACAACGGGCTTATATTGATAGAATGGCCTATTTAATGACGGTTAAAAATCAGTCAAAATTACCTAATTATGGGCGTTATGCAAAAGGCACAAAAGTAGAAATCAATCAATCTGATATTAGATCGGTTGTGAGAGGCGAATTGAATATTTTAAAACGTGCTATATCAAAAGCAATAGCGACATCTCCTAACAGAAATTCACGTTATCATTTACAAGATGCTTTAAAACGTATTGATAATATTTTGGATCCTAAATAATAAGGTGTACATAATTTTTAAAAAGGCTGTCTTATTAAGACAGCCTTTTTTTTATTTATAAATCTTCTCAATACAATTCCGATAACAATCGGAATCACTCGAAGGGGCGATAAGGTGTTTTTTATTTTAATTTAAAAGTCATCATTAGTGGCAAATGGTCTGAAGCATCGCCCATTTCTGTCAAAACCCTGCTGTTTATTTCTTCGATAAAATTTTTGTTGTAAAGGATATAATCAATCCGTTTGCTTGGGTTTATTGAGTTGAAGGTATTTGGGTAAGGTATTTTATAAGCGGCAATGCCAATATCGGGGCTATTTATAATGGGTGCAATACTGGCATCGGTAAATTTAATATCACTGTTAAAGTCGCCCACCAATAAAGTTGGATAGCTGTCTTTATACCTATTATATATAGCCAACATTTTTTTAGTTTGGATGTCTCTTGTCGGTTTATCAAAAGCTTCAAGATGTACATTTATCACCACAACAGTTTTACCATTAATATTTATTTTATCAACTTGCGCCAAACGGTCTAAATAAAAAGCCGTTCTGTAAAAAGGCGCATCCGCAACAGCGTCTAAAATAATACGTTCTTGTGACGTGATGGGATATTGACTCAATACAGATTGCCCAGAATAAATGCGCCCGAAATGCATAGATAAGGGCCAATACGGAAAAGCCACATAACGCTTATCCCAATTGACGGTTTGCCCGATAAATGGATAGCCTAGCTTGGCGATTTCTAGTTGTTGATTGACATCATAAGACCGTGCCGATTCAAAATCGATTTCCTGAAAAGCTAAAATATCAATATTTAAAGGCGCTAAAACAGATTTTACTTTTAAAAGGTTATTGTCAAAAAGTGATTTTGGTTTGGCAACAGGCAGATTATTGGTCATCCCGCTGAGGTATCCTATATTATAGGTAGCAATACTAAAAATAGAATCGTTTGCAGATGAGTTTTTTGTTTCGGTATTTATGATAATACTCTTTTCTTTTAAAGGATGAACACTTGAAGATCCCCAAAAGAAGAAGCCAACAAAAACAATGAATAAAACTAAAAGTATCTTAAGGGTGATTTTAAGAAAGCGTGTCATAAATAAATAGGATAAAATTAAATGTAAATAAAAGTATTAAAAGTGTAAATATATGTATATTTGCAACCCAAAATAATAATCTTTAAAAGAATAGATGAAAGGAGGTGCCTACTTATGTTAATTATTCCTGTAAAAGACGGTGAAAACATAGACAGAGCTTTAAAACGCTTTAAACGAAAGTTTGATAGAACCAAAACTATGAAAAACTTACGCGAGCGCAAACAGTTCACAAAACCTTCTGTGTCAAACAGAGCACAAAATATTAAAGCAGCTTACGTTCAAAGAAGAAGAACTTCTGAAGATCAAGCTTAATTTTTTGAAATTATAAAACTTCAAGCCCTTATTTAATAAAGACTATTCGTAACTTTGTTAACTAAGGGTTTTTTTATGTCTATCACTTCCTTTATTTCTTATATTTCTTTAGAAAAGAAACAATCACCGTTAACGGTAAAGGCTTACCATACCGATTTAAATAATTTCGCATCCTTTTGTTCTCAAAATTTCGATTTAAAAACCATAGATGAGGTGTCTTATTCAGAAATCAGGTCATGGATAGTAGATTTGGTTGGTCAAAAAAACAGCAATAGTTCTATAAATAGAAAGATAAGTGCGCTACAATCGTTCTATAAATTCTTGTTAAAGACAAAAACTATTGAAAGCAATCCACTACAAAAACACAAGCCTTTAAAAAAAGAAAAGAAGCTTCAAGTGCCTTTTTCTGAAAAAGAAATAGCACAAGTTATAGATAACCTTAACGGATTAGACGATTTTATAAGCTTAAGAGACAAACTTATGATTGAAATGTTTTACGGAACAGGCATGCGCCGAAGCGAACTCATCAATCTTAAGTTAAAAGATGTTGATATTTCAAATAGGACCATTAAAGTGTTGGGCAAACGTAATAAAGAACGCTATATTCCGTTATTAGGTTTTGTAATAAAAAGTCTTGAAAACTATATGCTTAAAAAGACAGAAATTAAAACAGATTCCGAAAATCTTTTTATCACAGATAAAGGAAAAAAAGTTTACGATTCTCTTGTATATAGGCTAATAAAAAACTACTTTAGTGCTGTGTCTTCAAAGGTAAAAAAGAGCCCACATATTATACGACACTCTTTTGCTACACATTTATTAAATGAAGGCGCCGATTTAAATGCTATTAAAGAATTGTTGGGTCACGCCAGCTTAGCATCAACTCAAATTTATGCCAATAATAGTTTGGGTAAAATAAAAGAAGTGTATAACCAAGCTCATCCTAGAAGCTCTAAAAATTAAAAGTTATGAAAGTATCTATTCAGTCCGTTAATTTTAATGCCGATAAAGCACTTATCGATTTTGTAGAAGAAAAAGCAAAACAATTGGATAAATTTTACGATAAAATTATAAATATTGAAGTGTTTTTAAAGGTTCAACAAACAGCAGAGAAAGATAATAAGCATGTAGAGATAAAAATAAGCATTCCTGGCGATGAATTTATGGTTAAAAAACAGGCCAAATATATGGAGGAAGGTGTTAATATGGCGCTTGATACACTTAAAAGACAACTCCTAAAAAAGAAGGAAAAAATACGCGACTAAACAATAAAAAAAAATACATAAAAAAAGTTTTGTAAAAGAGATAAAACTTTATACATTTGCAGACCGTTAGAAATAGCGGTTTGTTTTTTTAAAAGCCGATGTAGCTCAGCTGGCTAGAGCAGCTGATTTGTAATCAGCAGGTCGTGGG
>JABMNH010000019.1 GCA_013205245.1 Flavobacteriales bacterium
ACCGTAACACTTCTAAAATTTTATTGTAATTTGCTTGAAAGTTGTTCATTATATTTATATGTTTGATATTCAAATAAATATACGTCTTTTTTAGACAATTGAACAACTTTTTTTGTTAAATTATAATGCACAACGGGTAAAGAATATATAAAAGTACACTCAGATCAACTAACATTGTTTTGATACCTCGATGGCTCTGCCTCGGGGTAGTTCATTAGGCGGACCCTTCGGCAACACTTACAGTATTTCCAGAAAAATTAAGTCCAACGCCACTACCAAAACACCAAGTTTGTGCTTGGGTAACTGATATGATTGCAAATAGCATAAATAAACTTGCTACTAATTTTAAATTTTTCATATATTTTATTGATTAAAACTAATTAAATACTTAAACCCCGTTATTAATAAGCTAATTAGTACAACAGTAATTAATTGCGAATATTTTACATAAAAACAAAAACCGAATACAAACTAACGTTAAAAACAAGGCTTAATTGTGAATGTGTCTATGTTTTTAGTTTACTATCCGTAACAAGGTGGCTTGTTTGTAACTTCTCTATTGTATATGATTATCTGCTGTTTTTTTAATCCACATATGTGATATAAATATTCGTGTAAACAGCTTCTAAACTTTATTATTATTACTAATTAATATTATGGATAGCAATATTTTAACATTATTAAACGCTAAATAAATTAGCTTATATCATTTTGTTAAAAACTAGCTTAACATTATCAAAATTACTCGTATGTTTTTTATATTTTAGCTACTTAAACTAATTAAGATATTATGGCTTCAGATAAAGAAAAAGACGCAAAATTAAAGGCATTACAATTAACATTAGATAAACTTGATAAAACCTACGGTAAAGGCGCTGTAATGAAATTAGGCGATGCTGTTATTGAAGAGATAGATGCTATTTCGTCTGGTTCTTTGGGTTTAGACTTGGCTTTAGGTGTTGGCGGTTATCCTAGAGGAAGGGTTATAGAAATTTACGGACCAGAATCGTCTGGTAAAACCACGCTTACTTTGCACGCTATTGCCGAGGCTCAAAAAGCTGGAGGTATTGCTGCGTTTATTGATGCAGAACATGCTTTTGATAGAGAGTACGCTAATAATTTAGGTATAGATACAGACAATCTTATTATTTCTCAACCAGACAATGGAGAACAGGCCCTTGAAATAGCCGATAATTTAATTCGCTCTGGCGCGATAGATATTGTTGTGATTGATTCGGTTGCTGCTTTAACGCCAAGAAGTGAAATTGAAGGAGAAATGGGCGATTCTAAAATGGGTTTACACGCCCGGTTGATGTCGCAAGCTTTAAGAAAATTGACAGGAAGCATCAGTAAAACAAATTGTACGGTTATTTTCATCAACCAATTAAGAGAAAAAATTGGCGTTATGTTTGGAAACCCAGAAACTACTACTGGCGGAAATGCACTTAAATTTTATGCCTCTATAAGATTAGATATTAGAAGACGTACCCAAATTAAAGATGGCGAAATGGTTATTGGGAATAGCACCAAAGTTAAAGTTGTCAAAAACAAAGTAGCACCGCCTTTTAGAGTGGCTGAATTTGACATAATGTACGGTAAAGGTATTTCTAAAACTGGCGAAATACTAGATCTAGGCGTAGAATATGGCATTGTTAAAAAAAGCGGATCGTGGTTTAGTTATGGCGACACTAAATTAGGTCAAGGACGCGATGCAGTTAAATCTCTTATTGGCGATAATCCAGAGTTGGCTTTAGAATTAGAAAATAAAATTAAAGAAGCTATAGAGACTAAATAATCAAACAATTATAAATGCATAAAAAAAGCACCTTGAATAAGGTGCTTTTTTTGTTTTTGATTGAGAATTAACGTTTGTTAACTTCATCAATATATTTTTTTAATGCCATTGTCATAGAAGGCATTTCTTCTGTAGGCGCCGAAATATCAATTCTTAAACCAGCATCAGAAGCTGCTTTTACAGTAGAGTTACCAAAAACAGCAATCCGTGTATTGTTTTGTTTAAAATCAGGAAAATTTTCAAACAACGATTTAATACCAGAAGGGCTAAAAAACACGAGTATATCGTAGTAAACATCGGTAAGATCTGACAAGTCGCTTATAACGGTTTTAAATAAAATAGCACGTTCCCATTTAACACCTAAGACATCTAAAGCAACAGGAATACTGGGCGTTAATTTGTCTGATGAGGGCAATAAAAAAACTTCTTCTTTGTATTTTTTAATAAGTTTAATCAAGTCTTCAAAACTTCTCTCGCCTACATAAATTTTACGTTTTCTATACACCACATATTTTTGTAAATAGAAAGAAACAGCTTCAGATTGGCAAAAATATTTCATACTATCGGGTACTTTAAAGCGCATTTCTTCGGCAAGTCTAAAGTAATTGTCAATAGCTTTTCTGCTCGTAAAAATAACAGCAGAAAATTTTGAAAAATCGATTCTTTGAGATCTAACTTCTCTTGAGCTAACCCCTTCAACATGTATGAAAGATCTAAAATCTATTTTTACTTTTTGTTTGTTTGACAACTCGTGGTAAGGGGAATTCTCAACGTTGGGTTCTGGTTGAGAAACAAGGATAGTTTTCACTTTCATAAATTTCTTCTTTTAAACTTTAGAAGTTAAAACCCTGTATAATATAATTATGGGGGCTATTTCTAGCGTGCAAATGTACAAAATAAAATAGAAAGTATATTTTTTTATAATTTTAAGGTTGTTTTTTAGTATCAGGTAGTAAAAATAGAGTGCTAATATTAAAGAACTTACGCTTGCTATATGTAATAATAAATTTCTGTTATCAAAATTAAATATTATAAAAGGCAACCACATCAGAACAAAAAGACTTAAAAAATTTAAATAGGTTGTTTTTATATAGATAATTTTATGCATCAAAAAATTTAAATTAAACAATTTTATAAAGACAAGGTTTATTAAATATTTTAAAATAAAAAAAAGTAAGACAATAAAGCTCGTTTCTAAATATAAATGCCATTCATTTTCAATTAACAATGCCGTGTTTTTTACAAAAAACAAAACCAAAACAAAGCCAATAATAAGGCTTTGAATTATCAAAAAGAGGATGTTATAAAAATTAACCACCAAACTGTAGTCTATCTTTAAATTAGGCGTCAAAACATTTCGGAAGACAAGCTGATACCGTTGCTCAAATTGATAGCTAAATATGTTTTTAATAGCAATCAACACTATTAGAATAAATACAAATATAAGAGGTATCCACGCGGTATTTAAAGTAAGAGGTTGGTAGAATATATCCATTTTAAAAAGCTATTTTTACAATATTACCTTCAAATCCCGCCTTAAAATTATTAAAACTCAAAGCCATTCTAAATGTTGTGGTAGACCTGTCTAAATGCGCTGGCACATCAAAAGAACATCTAACTTTATAATTTTTAAAAGGGCGTAACATATTAGTTGAATCAAGACCAACAATAGTAAGGTTTTTTAATTTCACTTGTGCTGTAATTTGATGTTTTTTTGTCTGAAAAACACCATAAAATTGTAATTTTGAAATAGGAATATCTTTATTATATGGGTTTGTCAAATCAAAAGTTAAATTGTAAACTTCATCTAATTTTAAATCTAAAACATCTTTATTAATAGTGCATTTTAAATGCTGAAAAGTGGTATAGTTTTCAATTTTAGAACCGTAATAAATTTTATTCCGTTTTTTTGACAAGACATTTCCGTGTTCTAAATTACTCACCTCATACACTGTTTTTCCTTGCACCAATTTTTCATATCCTGGTAAATCAAATTGATTTTGACGGTAATTAAGTGCGTTGTAAGAATAGGTTTCAATACCAGTATAAAAACGATATTTAGAAGCACTTTGAAAGGAGTTGTGAAAAACAATTGGCAACCCCCCAGTATTTTCTTTTAATGTTTGCGCCCAGGTTTTATTTTGATGCGTTTCCCATTTAAAGAACGAAAGATTATCATCGGCAGAAGCCAATCTAATATAGAGCAATGCTATTAAGTTTAAACTTCCTAAAATGAGAAACCATTTCTTAGATTTTTGATGCGTAATTATATAAGGAAAACTCATAATAATTAACGGAATTACTATGATGCCTGTCCATTGCAATTGGGTGCTTGTCTTAAAGGTAGACATAAAGAAAAAACCTATAAAGCCCACCAAAATAAAAAGCAAAGCTTTGTTGAACCTATCTTTAAAATCTGCTTTAAAAAAGGCATAGTATATCACAGGAAAAGTCAAACCTACTATTAGCAATTGATTTAATAAATGATTGACAGAAAAAACCCATTGGTATAATTTTTTACTGCGATTTAGATGGTACAAAACAGATGGAAATCCGTTATCATATTGCCACAAAATATGGGGTGTAAATAATACAAGAGCAAACAAACAAGCCGTCCAAAAATAACGCTTCTTCAAAAGACTTAAATTAGATACAACCACAAAACCAATGACTAAAACACCATGGTATTTACTGTACAACATGCCCGCCATAGCAAAACCCATCAGTAAAGCTATTTTAAGATTTTGGTTGTGCAAAAATAATTTATAAGCATATAAAAACAACACAGCAAAGAAGAATAACGGCGTATCTGGAACCGTAATAAATCCGTAAAAATTAAAGAGAATAACGGCTGTTATCAGTAAAAAGAACAAATGAATATTATTCCATTTCGTTTTAATATCTATCAGTTTCCAAATTAAAATAAGTGTAAAAGAGAACATAAAAGCACTAAAAAAACGCACACCTAATTCGCCGTTAAAAAAGAACCCACTTATTTTAATCCACAAAGCCACCATGGGTGGATGGTCAAAATATCCCCAAGATAAATCTTTAGACCACAACCAGTAATAAGCTTCATCATCTATTAACTCTGTATAAATACTTTGTAAAATATTAACTACAAAAAACAAAAGAAGATAGAAAACAAAAAGCGATTTGCTAGATTTTAAGATTTTCATAGGGGCAATAAACTTATCGCAAAATTAGCAATAAAAAGTTTTACCTTTACCACTTAAAACAAGACCATGCCTAAGGCTTTAGTAATTATACCAACATATAACGAAAAAGAAAATATTGAAAACATTATAAAAGCGGTTTTCGACCTTCCTATTGCTTTTGATGTTTTGATTGTTGATGATAACTCTCCCGATGGCACCGCCAAAATTGTGGAATGTTTACAAGATCAATTTAAAGACAGACTTTTTATAGAAAAACGCCCAGGTAAAAACGGCTTAGGTACAGCTTATATTCACGGATTTAAATGGGCATTGGCTAAAGATTACGAATATATCATTGAAATGGATGCCGATTTTTCGCACAACCCAAAAGACCTTACACGTCTTTATGATGCATGCGCCAATCAAGGGGCCGATATGTCTATAGGATCGCGTTATTCTCAAGGAGTAAATGTTGTAAACTGGCCAATGAAACGTGTTTTGTTGTCGTATTTTGCATCAAAATATGTGCGATTTATAACAGGAATTCCACTTCACGATACCACAGCGGGATTTGTATGTTATAAACGAAAAGTGTTAGAAACCATTAATCTCAATAAAATAAAATTTGTGGGCTATGCTTTTCAAATTGAGATGAAATTTAAAGCTTGGAAACACGGATTTAACATCAAAGAAGTTTCTGTTATTTTTACTGATAGAACTTTAGGGAAATCTAAAATGAGTGGCAATATTGTTACCGAAGCTATTTTTGGTGTTATAAAATTACGATTAAAAGGCTTGCCGAAATAAAATTTGTATGTCGCAAACACTTATTAAAAACGCACGTATTGTAAACGAAGGCCACATAATAGAAGGCGATGTTCTTATAGACGGCAACTATATTGTAGAAATAAACAGTTCAATAAGCGCAAAATCAAATGAAGTGCGTGTTATTGATGCCGAAAATAAACTTTTAATTCCGGGTATTATTGACGATCAAGTTCATTTTAGAGAACCGGGATTAACGCATAAAGCCACGATAGCCTCAGAAAGTCGCGCTGCAGTAGCGGGCGGTGTCACATCGTTTATAGAGATGCCTAATACCATTCCGCAAGCCACAACCAATGAATTATTAGAAGATAAATTCGATATAGCTTCTGCATCTTCTTACGCTAATTATTCATTTATGATTGGTGGTACAAATACAAATTTGGATGAACTTCTTAAAACAGATCCCAAAAAAGTAGCAGCTATTAAATTATTTTTAGGATCATCAACAGGCAATATGTTGGTAGACGATGTTAAAGTTTTAGAACAGATTTTTAAGGCGTCAAAAATGTTAATTGTCACACATTGCGAAGACGAAGCAACTATTAAAAAAAATCTAGAAAAATATATTGCCAAATATGGCGATGATATTCCGGTTAAATACCATCCATTAATTCGCAGTGAAGAAGCCTGCTATTTATCATCATCAAAAGCTGTCGCTTTAGCAAAAAAAACGGGCGCAAGATTACATGTCTATCATGTTTCAACCGCTAAGGAGGCTCAGAAATTATTCAGCAACAGGAAGGCTTTAAAAGATAAAAAGATTACAGCCGAAGTTTGTGTGCATCATTTGTGGTTTGATGATTCTGATTACGAGAAAAAAGGCACATTGATTAAATGGAACCCTGCAATAAAAACCAAAGCAGACAAAGAGGGTTTGCTAAAAGCTTTGTTAAACGACAAAATAGATGTTATTGCTACAGACCATGCGCCACATACACTTGAAGAAAAACAGCAAGTATATACTAAAGCGCCAAGCGGAGGCCCATTAGTGCAACATGGCTTATTAGCAATGTTGGAATTACATAAAAAAGGCCTTATTTCTATCGAAAAAATTATAGAAAAAATGTGTCACAATCCAGCTATATTATTTCAAATAGAAAAACGTGGTTTTATAAAAGAAGGTTATTTTGCCGATTTGGTTTTGGTTGATACTTCTAGCTTACAATCTGTAACCAAAGACACCATTTTATGCAAATGTAAATGGTCTCCTTTTGAAGGCACTACTTTTACAAACACAGTAACACATACTTTTGTAAATGGCAATTTAATTTACAATCAGGGTGTTTTTAACGACAACCTTAAAGGAAAACGCTTAACATTTAATAGATAATGCTAAGACACTTATTTAAAATAGCGTTCATTTTCACTCTTGCTGCATGCACAAGCAATACTATTTATGAAAAGCCTAAGGATTTAATTCCTAAGGAACAAATGATAGATTTGTTAACAGATCTTTATATAGCAAATGCGGCTGGAAACAATTCTAATAAAGAAGGAAATAGCAGTGTTAAATATTTTCCATTGGTTTATGAAAAATATAAAATTGATAGCAACAGATTTAAAAGCAGTAATTTTTATTATACATCCAAAGTCAAAGACTACCAATTCATTAGCGAAGCGGTGTATAATAACTTAGAAGCTTTAAAAAAAGAACACGAAAACCTAATAAAGATACAAGATTCAACAGCAAAGGTTAAAAAAGATGCTCTTAAAAAGACAGCAATAGAGAAAAGAAAATTGGAGCAAAAACCACTACCAAAGCCTTTAAAAACAAGCCTTCAAAAGAAAACAAAGTAGGCGTTTATTGTTTGTAAACTTCAGCAGTTTCTTTTACCACATCTATAATTTTTTTAAACTTAAAATTCAAAGCATTTATAATTTTATCAGAATCATAATAAGTTTTTTGATGTAATGATTTTGCCGATTGTTTTGTAAATAAGGCTGATTTACCTGTTAATAAACTTCTAACCCAATCTAAGCGCCATCCAATTGCGCCAATAAATTTTGTGATTTTTATAGTTGATTTTTTTACATGTAAAGCATCAGCAATTAAATCGAAAACCTGTTTAAAGTTGAGGTTTTCGCTTACCAAAATATAGCGTTCTAAAGAAATATCAGATTCTGTTAAAGCAATCATCGCTTTAGCGACATCTGTTACGCCAACAAATCCGGTAACACCTGTGGCATAAAATTTTAATCCTTTAGCTATATTTTTATACATTTGTCCACTGCCAGAATGCCAAAATCCTGGGCCAATAATAACGCCAGGGTTTACAATAACAACATTTAAATCTTCTTGAGAACCGCGCCAAACCTCTTGTTCTGCACCGTATTTGGTAATGGCATAACCGCTTTTTTTATTGCCGCTCCATTCATTGCTTTCGGTGACTTTTGCGCCATTTGGCGCATCTTCTAAAGTGGCTATAGAACTTACATAACAAAGTTTTTTAACCTTGTTATCAATACAAAGATTCACAATATTTGTAGTGCCTTTAATATTGGTTTTCCGCATCTTAATATAATCCTTTGTATCAAAAGAAATCAATGCAGCACTGTGATACACAATCTTTACATTTTCAAAAGCCTTTTCTAAATCTGGGATGTTATTTAAATCGGCTTCAAGCCATTCTATCTTGTCAAAATAAATATCAGGTGTTTTGGTATAATAAGAAAAGACAGTTTTAACACGCTCAAGGTCGCTATTTTTACGGTAAATAGCACGTACTTTTTTGCCTTTTAAAAGAAGTTGGTATAAAAGATGTGACCCAACCAAACCCGTGCCGCCTGTAACTAAAATCATATAGCGAAAATAAAGAATTATCTCAATAATAATGGGTATTTGGGTTCTGATTTTTATCTTTGTCCAAATTATAAAAAAGAATGGAAAATACATTTGTAGAAGAACTGCGCTGGCGCGGATTAATCCACGATATGATACCCGGAACAGAAGAACAATTAGCCAAAGAATCAACTACGGCTTATATAGGCTTTGATCCAACGGGAGAATCTTTGCATATTGGCAGTTTGGTTCAGATTATTTTATTGATGCATTTTCAAAAACACGGCCACACACCTATTGCTTTGGTAGGTGGCGCCACAGGTATGATTGGCGATCCTAGTGGAAAATCGGCCGAGCGCAATTTACTTGACGAAGCGACTTTGCAAAAAAACCTTAACGGAATAAAATCGCAACTCGAAAAATTCTTAGATTTTAACGCCAATGTTCCCAATGCTGCCAAAATGGTCAATAATTACGATTGGATGAAAGACATTTCTCTGATTGATTTTGTGCGCGATATTGGCAAACATTTGACTGTTAATTATATGATGTCTAAAGATTCTGTCAAAAAACGTTTAGGAGACGACTCTGCCGATGGCATGTCTTTTACAGAATTTACCTACCAACTGTTTCAGGGTTTCGATTTTTTACATTTGTACCAAGCCGAAAATTGTAAATTACAAATGGGTGGTTCAGACCAATGGGGAAATATCACAACTGGAACAGAATTGGTAAGACGTAAAGTAGGTGGCAAAGCTTTTGCCTTAACCTGTCCATTAGTTACTAAAGCCGATGGCACTAAATTCGGTAAAACCGAAGGCGGTAATGTGTGGTTAGATCCCAAAAGAACATCACCTTATAAATTTTACCAATATTGGCTTAATGCTTCGGATGCTGATGCCGAAAACTACATTAAAATATTTACTTTATTAGATAAAGAAACGGTTGAAAAACTCATTGCAGAACACCGTGAACAACCACATATGCGTTTATTGCAAAAAACAATTGGTAAAGAAGTAACCACTATGGTGCACTCTGAAGATGATTATGAAAATGCTATAAAAGCATCTCAAATATTGTTTGGAAAATCAACGTCTGACTATTTAAAAAGCCTTGACGAACAAACTTTTTTAGATGTATTTGATGGTGTGCCTCAAGCAGAGATTAGCAGAGCCCAAATAGAAAATGGTTTAGATGTTGTGGCTGCTTTTGCCGACACAGGGTTTTTAGCTTCAAATAGCGAAGTGAGACGCGCTTTAAAAGAAAACTCTATTTCGGTAAACAAAGAAAAAGTAAGCGAAGATTTTGTAATCAACACAGCGCATTTAATTAATGATAAGTTTGTGTTGTTGCAACGCGGTAAAAAGAATTATTTTGTGGTAAAGGTGAGTTAAATTTTTAAATAACTAATATTGATTTAATTAGTTATATTTGTTTTATGCAAGAAGCGCAAAGATTAATACTATTAGGAAAGGCGAAAACGTTTTTTAGAAACGAAATAGTCGCATCCCATATTACGACGGCTTGCAAAAAGGCAGGAAAATTATCAAATTATAACGTCAACCCTTTTTTGTATAAATATTTGGCCAATTTCTTAAAAGGGAATGATGATGCTAAAAGTATTGCAGAGGCGCTTGTTTTACCTAGAATTTTAGGATCATCTATAAACACCTCTTTCGGGATGAAAATTCAGAAACTTATTAGTGAGCTTTTTGAAGGGTTTGGTTCTACAACGCCTGGAATTGATATTGAATTTATTGATGCAATTGATGGAAGAAAAAAGTATTGCCAGTTAAAATCAGGCCCAAATACAATAAATCATGACGATGTTGAAACTATTTTTGGACATTTTCAAGGAACTATAAACTTAGCAAGAACCAATAATTTAAATATTGGTATAAATGATATGATTGTTGGTGTAATTTATGGTGAAGAAATAGAGTTAAGTTCTCACTATAGAAGAATTAACGAAAAATATCCCGTAATTATAGGTAAAGATTTTTGGTATAAATTAACAGGAAAAGAAGATTTCTATTTTGATTTAATTGATGCTGTTGGAGAAGTTGCACTTGAAGTCGACGGCACAAAAGTAATTCAAGAAACCATTACTGCTTTATCAAAAGAAATAGAGACTAAGTTTTCTTGACTCATTTCATAATATTTATTCAAAAAAGCAACAATTGAATAACCAACTTCTTTAGCTAAATTAACGGGAACTGCATTACCTATTTGTTTGTATTGTTGTGAAATAGACCCTTCAAATTTCCAATCATCAGGAAAAGTTTGAATCCTTGCGTATTCGCGCACGGTAAAAGGTCTAGTTTCATCAGGATGACATCTTTCTGTTTGTTTTTGTGCTGGGCTACAAGTTAGTGTAAGGCAAGGCTCATCCCAACCAATTCTACGCGCCATACCTGTTTTCCCACCTCCCAAATAAAAACTTTTTTGCATGTATTCTTTTTGTAAATCTAAAGGTAAGTCACGCCAATACCCTTTTTGAGGAATTAAATCTAGAATTTTCTTTTTATGTTCAGGATATTTTGTTCCGTTTGATTTGGGAACATTTGAATCAAATAAAGTGCCCTTTTTAAGAGCATCGCCTAAATTGTAAACAGTGTCATTAGGTAAAGGGTATTTATATTCAATATCAATATCTTTTCGAATACCAACTAAAATAAGTCGTTCTCTTTTCTGAGGAACATTATAATTTACAGCTTTCAAAACTTGAAAAGGAGATACAACATTATATCCAATTTCGTCTAAAATAGAAATCATCCCTTCTAGGGTTTTTCCTTTTTCATGACTCAAAAGACCTTTAACATTTTCTCCAATACAAATTAGAGGTTTAACTTCTTGTACTGCTCTTGCAAATTCATAAAATAAAGTTCCTCTAGCATCATTTAACCCAAGTTTTTTACCCGCATAACTGAAAGCTTGACAAGGAAAACCACCAGTTACAACATCAACCTTACCTTGATATTTAGAAAAAGAATAGTTTTTAATATCTCCTTCTAAAACATTCCAATGCGGTCTGTTATTTCGTAAAGTTGCACAAGCCCATTTGTCAATTTCGTTTAAGGCAGCACATTTAATACCAGACTGTTCAAGACCTAAAGCCAAACCACCTGCGCCTGCAAATAATTCTAAAACAGAATATTGATGGTTGGGTTTGACAAAATTATCAACAATTGTTTTATTGTTTGATAACTTGCGAAATTCAGGAAATAGTTGCAATTGCTCTTTATTATAAACCCTATAATTACTCATAGGCTCTCGCACAGCAGATAATTTTCCATCTCTGTCCCATCTTCGTAAAGTTTCTGTACTTTTACCTAAGATTTCTGCAACCTCTGAAATTGAATAATAATTTTTCATAACCAAGCTATACAACTTTATACATGGTTACAAATATATAAGAATTATTAAATAATAGATTAACTTTTTTTTATTTTTTTAAAAAGTTTAAACCACCATCAAATTACAGCCCCTTATATCGCTAGAATCAAAACGACCCAAGATTTCAAAAGAATTATCTGTATGGATTTTTCCCAAATCTTGTGTAGCAATAAACGCACACGAATTTATATTGGCTAAATCAATCACATTCACACCGCCAGTTTCTCCGTGCGGCAATAAACGGAGGGCGTCTTCGGTGTCGCGAATAAGTATTTTCATCCACGGAGGTGCATTAAAAACGCCATTTCCTTTAGAATAAGCTTGACTTAATAGCTCAGTCATGCCATATTCCGAATGAATCATTTTCACACCAAAACCTTTACACAATTGTTCGTGTAATGCTGAACGCACCAATTCTTTTCGGCGTCCTTTCATACCGCCAGTTTCCATCACAATGGTATTCTTCAAATTAAAAGAGTAAGTCTCTAATAAATCTAACAAAGCGAAAGACACACCAATAAGAAGCACTTTTTCGCCATTCTTATCAAGTTCTAAAAGTGTTTTAGACAAGCCTTCTAAATTATCTAGGTAAAAACCACTTTTTGGTTTGCCCGATTTTTTAATTAAATCGGCAGCCATATAGATAAGTGACGAGCCATTGCGTTCAAGATACGAAGGCAATAAAGCCAAAATTGTGTATTCTTTCATATCGCCATAAAAATGTGAAAACCCTTTTAAATAAGAAGTTTCGTATAAAGAAACATCGGTAACCAAATGTTTGCTTTGTTCAGTGCCCGTTGTGCCACTGCTTAAAAAAGTTTCTTGAATGGGTTTGTCAACCGATAAAACGGCATGTGTTTTAAAAAACTGAATAGGTAAAAATGGTATGTCTTCAATTTTTGTGATCTCATTAGGATTACATCCCAGATATTTTAAAAAAGTTTTATAAACAGCGTTACGCTCTGCCTGAAATCTAAAAACAGACAGTGCTATTTTGTTAAACTCAGACGCGGTATGGCTGTTAAAAAGCGCTATGTTATCTATGGGATTCATATAAAAATCAAAAGTAATTCAATTTTTAAGAAAGCTTTTATTTTTTCGGTGACTTTATAGAGTTCATTGCTGATAATTCATTTTTTAAGCCTCTTTTTTCGTAATTTAGCAAACGCTTTAAATTAAAAAAAATGACAAAAGTTACTTCAAACAACACTATTCAAGAAATACTAAAAGACCTAGGTTTAAAACAGGTTAATCAGGGAACTTCAACAGGACAAAATTATTTTGGGTCGGGCGATATTATCCCCTCTTATTCGCCAGTTGATGGCGCTTTAATTGCAAAAGTTTCGACCACATCTAAAGAAGATTTTGAAAAAGTTACCCAAACAGCTTCAGAAGCTTTTAAATCTTTTAGATTAATACCAGCGCCTAAACGTGGCGAAATGGTAAGACAATTTGGATTAAAATTACGCGAATTAAAAGAGCCTTTAGGGAAACTTGTTTCATACGAAATGGGTAAATCGCTTCAAGAAGGTTTGGGCGAAGTTCAAGAAATGATAGATATATGCGATTTTGCCGTTGGTTTATCGCGTCAATTGCACGGATTTACAATGCACTCAGAACGTCCTGGGCATCGCATGTACGACCAATACCATCCACTTGGCATCGTAGGGATTATATCTGCCTTCAATTTTCCAGTGGCTGTTTGGGCATGGAATACTGCTTTAGCATGGGTTTGCGGTGATGTTTGTATTTGGAAACCTTCAGAAAAAGCACCTTTATGTGGGGTTGCTTGTCAAAATATTATCGCTCAAGTTTTAAAAGACAACGACATGCCAGAGGGTATTTCTTGTTTGATAAATGGCGATTATAAAGTGGGTGAAATGATGACTACCGATAGCAGAATTCCTTTAATTTCTGCCACCGGATCTATAAGAATGGGTAAAATTGTGGCGCAAGCTGTAGCACAACGTTTAGGCAGAAGTCTTCTTGAATTGGGTGGTAACAATGCCATTATTATCACGCCTAGTGCCGATTTAGAAATATCAATCGTTGGCGCATTATTTGGCGCTGTTGGTACGGCTGGGCAACGTTGCACTTCTACAAGACGTCTCATCATCCACGAAAGTATTTACAATCAAGTAAAAGATAAATTAGTGAGTGCTTATGGTCAATTGCGTATTGGAAATCCGCTTGACGAAAATAACCATGTTGGGCCACTTATTGATAAAGAATCTGTGGCAATTTATTTGTCGGCTATTAAAAAAGTTAAAGCTCAAGGCGGAAGTCTGCTCGTTGAAGGAAATCTACTTCAAGGCGTAGGTTACGAAAGTGGTTGCTATGTTTCGCCGTCTATTGCCGAGGTTGAAAACCATTACGAGATTGTACAAAACGAAACCTTTGCGCCTTTACTTTATTTGATAAAATACAGCGGCGATGTTAATGACGCTATTGCGATTCAAAATGGCGTTGTACAAGGATTGTCATCGGCTATTATGACAACCAATATGCGCGATGCTGAACGTTTTTTATCTCAAGTTGGATCAGATTGTGGTATTGCTAATGTAAATATTGGGACATCTGGGGCTGAAATTGGGGGTGCTTTTGGTGGCGAAAAAGAAACAGGTGGCGGACGCGAATCGGGTTCTGACGCTTGGAAAGCCTATATGAGACGTCAAACAAATACAATAAATTATACTACAGAATTACCTTTAGCGCAAGGTATAAAATTCGATTTTTAGAAAGATTTTTAACATATCAATATTTTTCAAAAGCCACTTTTATAGTGGCTTTTCTTTTTGTATAAAGTGATTATAATAGCTGTAATGATTCTTTAATAGCACCGTCTAAGCATAAGATTTAATAAAATACACTATGAAAAGAACAGCAGTTTTTACAATCATTGCATTTACATTTTTAAGTTTTTCAGGTTTCTCGCAAGAATCTTGGAAAGCGCCAGAGTCATCAAAATCTACAAAAAACCCAGTATCAGAAAAAAAAGTAAAAGCATCTGCTAAAAAAGGCGCAATCACTTTTAATAAATTTTGTATTGTATGTCATGGCGCTGCAGGATTGGGAGATGGACCAGGGGGCAAAGCTTTAACACCTAAACCAGCAAACTTAACATCTTTAAAAGTTCAAGATCAAAAAGATGGTGAGATTTTTTGGAAGATATCAAACGGGAGAGGCCCAATGATTAAATGGGGTCCTATTATAAATGAATCAGACCGTTGGGATTTGGTAAATTACATCAGAACACTTAAAAATTAACTTAAAAAAGCAATTATGAAATTTAAATTATCATTTTTAACCGTAGTTTTAGCTGTTGGTTTTATCAGTTTAACTGCATTTACACCAAACAAAGAAACCGAATACATACCTCTTGAAAAGATAGTAACTAGCGCTAGCCCTTGGGATGGTTACAGAACATGGTTTAAAATAACCAAAGATAATCCCAACACAGGAGACCCTACTGGATTTGTGACCAAGAGACATAATGGAAAGAGTGGATTTAGAGACATTTATATAAACGATATTGGCGCTGCTGTACAACAAGGCCACGCGCCCTATAAATATCCAGAAGGAACAGTTTTGGTTAAAGAAGCCTATAAAAGCAAAGACGCTCTAGATGATGGAGAAAAATTTGTTTTGACCGTTATGATTAAACAAAAAGCAGGTAGTTCTCCAGAGACAGGCGATTGGGGTTTTGTTATGGGAGCTAAAGGTAAAGTAAGCACAGGCACTTCTAAATGGGCAAAATTTTGTGCCAATTGCCATGTGTTTGCTGCAAGTAACGACTATGTGTTTATGCATGCCGATTTTATAGCTAGCTTAAAAAAATAAAAGAACACCACTAATTATTCTTATTAAAAAAGGGTTCAGAAAATTTTCTGAACCCTTTTTTTGGTTAACGTGTAACCAAATCAACTAACCAAACCTATCGTTTATATTGTTTTAATCTTTCTTTTTACTTTAAAACGTTTTCTTTCTTTTTTTGGGACAACACCTTTTAAATATTGTATGTTATACCGGCCTTTAAAAATATATTCTGTTCCAGATGCAGCATGATATAATTGTATAGTTGCATCGTCTAAAATTGTTAATTCAAAGGATTCATTATCAAAGAAATCGTAATCTAATTTTAAGATTTTTACGGATGAATTTCCTACAACATCAAAAACGTCATAATTACCTTCAAAATCCCATGTCAATAAATCAATATTTGTGCCAGCTTTGTCTTGAGACGATTGAAATATATTTATCACGTCAGGGAAAAAGCGCAAATGATTTTCTGCATCAAAGGCATTTAAAGCACCAAAATTGCTTGTCGAAATCTTTTGCCAAGCTTCATATTCTTGTAAAAAGTATTCGATATTATCGTAAAAAACGGCATCATAATCAAATTCAGATCGTTGGTAGCCGGTTAAAAAATAACTGGTGTCTGTTAAGGGATCATAGATTTCAATTTCATCTGAATTTGAAGCATAAACCCTTAGGCTGTAAAAACCATCTGCAATATGATTGACATTTAAAGTGTTGCCAAAAGTACTGTAACCACCTACATTTAAACCAAAACCATTGCCATTGCTTCCTAGGTTTACCAAATTGTTATTGGCGTAAAACCCACTGTTTAAAAACGAAACGGTAAATGCTTTTTGTAGAAATGGTATTTCGCCATTGCCTTGCGTAGCGTTAATATCTACATACCACAATTCATAACTTTGCAATTGTTCTTGTAGCGTAATTTCTGGTTCAATATTTTCAATTACTGTAATGTTACAAGATTCTAAGAATCCTATTATTACGATTGACAAAAAAAGTAGTCTTGTTTTCATAAGCTTTGACTTTAAGTTCAGATATCTTAATCCAAACTTTATGCCAAAGAAAATCTATAACAAAAAGGAAAATATAACCAATATATAAACAGGCTGTTATAAACTTAAGGGTAATATTTATTATTCGTTTTAACGACATCAGAAAGTCTTAAAACTTTTTTTATTCCATCATTAAAATACGTCAGAATAGCTTCGTTTGTTTTAAGTGTATAAGGAATTTTAGTTGGGCTTATTTTTGAAGAATTATTTTGAGAAGGTTCAATTTCTAGATAAATGGGCACACGAGGTGTGCTAAAATACCCCATTAACACAAGCGTATCGTTTTTGGGATGCATTTCTGCTTTTGTACCTTTATTATTAAAATAAATAGAGTCGGCTTTAAAATTAATTAAGTCAACTTTAAGTAATTTAATAACCACATTTGTGCCTTTAACACCAGGCTGACCTCCTGTCCAATTATAATAAGTACTAGAAATTACTTTAAAAGAAGGGTTGTTTTTTAAATTGCCAGATTTACAATTAAATAGCAAACCCAAAATAAGTATAGAGCTTAATATATAACCGATTTTTTTCATTTTAATAAGCGCGTTTTTTATTGCCTTCGTAAAAGTTAACAAAAGCATTATTAACAACTCTTATGCCACCTTTTGTAGGATAATCTCCAGTAAAATACCAATCGCCTTTATTTTTTGGACAGGCAATATGTAAATTAGAAACACTTTGGTAAATAACATTAACATCTGCTTTAATGTTGTCAGTTTTTAGCATTTCGGCTATTTTATTTGATATTTGTTCAGTGCTAAATGGATTGTAAACAGCTTTTACAAAATTTTCTGTATTGCCATCTACATTTTTTGTTTTACAGTTTTGATAAACAACCTCTAAAATATTTTGTTGGTTGGTGTCTTTTAATAATTCTAAAGCTGCTTTAAAGGCGATAAAATCGTCTAAACGTGCCATATCAATACCGTAACAATCGGGATAACGAATTTGTGGCGCCGATGAAACCACCACTATTTTTTTTGGATTTAAGCGGTCTAAAATTTTAATAATACTCTTTTTAAGGGTGGTACCTCTAACAATACTATCATCAATAATTACCAAGTTATCGGTTGGTTTTACAACGCCATAAGTAACATCATAAACATGTTCAACAAGCTCATCTCTACTGTTATCATCAGCAATAAAAGTGCGTAATTTAACATCTTTAATCGCTATTTTTTCAATACGTGGCCGTTCTGATAAAATAGTGCTCAGATCTGCAGCAGAAATATTGCGTTCGCCATTTAATATTGTTTTAAGCTTTCGCTGATTTAAATAATCTTCTGCAGCTTCAGTCATGCCGTAAAAAGATGTTTCTGCTGTATTAGGAATAAAAGAAAAAACAGTGTTTTTCATATCATTATCAATACTTTTAAGCACATCTTTAAAAATTAGTTTTCCTAAATTTTTACGCTCTTCATAAATTTCGGCATCGCTACCACGAGAGAAATATATACGCTCGAAAGAGCAAGCGCGTTTTGGTAAGGGTTCTAGAATTTGCTCTATAGTAACTTGGCCATCTCTTTTAACTATTATAGCATGAGCAGGCGCCAACTCTTTAACATCTTCAAAAGCCACATTAAAAACCGTTTGGATGACAGGGCGCTCTGAGGCCACTACTACAATTTCATCATCTTTATAAAAATAAGCAGGACGAATTCCGGCAGGATCTCTAAACACAAAAGCATCACCGTGACCAATTAATCCAGCCATAGCATAACCCCCATCCCAGTTTTTTGAAGAACGTTCTAAAATACGTTGAATGTTTAACTCCTTGCCAATAAGTGGAGAAGCTTCTTTTTTATTAACACCCTGATTTTTAAATTTGAGATACAAATTAGTTACCTCATCATCTAAAAAATGTCCTATTTTTTCCATTACCGTTACAGTATCGGTATGTTCTTTTGGATGTTGACCAATATCTATAAGCTCTTGTAATAATTCTGTTGAATTGGTCATGTTAAAATTACCAGCAACAATTAGGTTTTTATGCTTCCAATTGCTTTGTCTTAAAAACGGATGCACACTTTCAATGCTGTTATTTCCAAAAGTGCCATAACGCACATGCCCTAAAAACAATTCGCCTAAATAAGGCATGTTTTGTTTTTGCCATTCGGCATCATCAGCTTTGTCAGGATTTTCTTCTAGAATGGTATTTAAACGTTCGTTTATTTGCTGAAAGATATCTTTTATAGGTAAATTTTGATTGGAACGAATTCTACTAATATACCTTGTCCCTGGCACTTCGTTAAATTTAATGCTTGCAAAACCAGCCCCATCTTGACCGCGGTTGTGCTGTTTTTCCATCATTAAATACATCTTATTAATGGCGTAAAAAGAGGTGCCATACTTGTCTTTGTAATATTGTAAAGGCTTAAGTAACCTAAGCATCGCTATGCCGCATTCATGTTTTATAGCATCACTCATAGAAAGTAGGTTTTAAGATGTAATTTATTAATCTAATTGAATATCAAATTGGGTTAAGTCTTTAAATTGTATCAATCTCTCTTGAATTTCTGTTTGCGTTAAAGCTTCCATTTTTTGAGTGCCAAATTTTTCAACACAAAAGGAAGCTAAATTTGAGCCATAAATAATGGCATTTTTCATATTATCAAAAGATAAGTTTTCAGTTTTGGTTAAATGACCCATAAAACCACCTGCAAAAGTATCTCCAGCGCCAGTTGGATCAAAAACTTCTTCTAAAGGTAAAGCAGGGGCGAAAAAGACACTGCCATTATTAAAAATCAATGCACCGTGCTCTCCCTTTTTAATAACAACGTATTTAGGACCCATTTCATGAATTTTATGTGCCGCCTTTACCAAAGAATATTCACCGCTTAATTGACGTGCCTCTTCATCATTAATAGTAATCACATCCACTTTTTTGATGACTTCCATTAGCTCATCAAGTGTGTTGTCCATCCAAAAATTCATGGTGTCTAAGGCTACCAATTTAGGACGTTTAGGCATTTGTTTTATAACAGCCATTTGTACAGCAGGATGTAAATTACCTAACATTAAAAATTCTGAATCAATAAAATCTTTAGGGACAATTGGGTTGAAATCTGCTAAGACATTAAGCTCAGTAATTAAAGTATCTCGCACGTTTAAATCGTTGTGGTATTTACCACTCCAAAAAAATGTTTTACCTTCTTTTTTTATTTCAATGCCTGTGGTGTCAATGCCATTTTTTTCTAGCATATCAAGATTGCTTTGAGGAAAATCGCCTCCAACAACCGATACGATGCCAGATTTTATACCAAATTTTGAGGCCGATAGGCCTATATATGTGGCAGCACCACCTAATATTTTATCGGTTTTACCGAAAGGGGTTTCAATGGCGTCAAAGGCAACTGTCCCAACAATTAAAAGTTTACTCATTATAAATTTAGTTTCTAAAATTTGTCATTAACTTTGCAAAAATAAGTTTTAAAAATGAGTATCAAAGTAATACAAGAAGAAATTATAGATGAGTTTTCTATGTTTGATGACTGGATGGAACGCTATGAATATTTAATAGATTTAGGAAAATCATTAGCGCCCATAAAGCCTGAACACCAAACAGATGATAATTTAATAAGAGGATGTCAGAGTAAAGTTTGGCTTCACGCCGATTTTAATAACGACAAAATTGTTTATACTGCAGCAAGCGATGCCATTCTTACAAAAGGAATAATTGCTTTGCTTTTACGTGTTTTTTCTAACAGAACACCACAAGAAATTATTGAAGCCAACACTTTTTTTATAGATAAAATTGGATTAAAAGAGCATTTATCGCCAACACGTGCAAATGGCTTGGTTTCTATGGTAAAACAAATTAAATTATACGCATTGGCTTACCAAGTTAAAAAGCAAAACTAATTGTTTATATTTGCACCTTATTTAGATTGGTTATAAACAACAGTTTTATGGATACCGCACAAAAGAAGGAAATAGGTGAGAAAATAGTAGAAGTTTTAAAGACTATTTACGACCCCGAAATACCTGTAGATATATACGAATTGGGTTTAATTTATGATGTCTTTGTAAATGAAAATAGCGATATAAAAGTATTAATGACTTTAACATCGCCAAATTGCCCTGTTGCAGAAACTTTACCTGTTGAGGTTGAAGAAAAAATCAAGACGCTCGAAGAGGTTAATAATGCCGAAGTTGAAATTACTTTCGACCCTCCGTGGACGCAAGATTTAATGAGCGAAGAGGCAAAACTTGAGTTAGGATTCCTTTAAATCTTATACAAACCCAGATGGATGCCATCACAAACAGAGTTGCAAATAGTGCCTTAATAACTATTGATTTAGAAGATTTTTACCCTTCTGGAAATCGTGTTGTGTTAGATATTGCGCCATGGCTATATGAAGAACTAATCCTTAAAGAAAAAGATTTCAGAAACTTTGTTTCAGAAAATTCATGGGAACAATACACCAATTGTTTTGTGGCATTAACATGTAGTGCCGATGCCATTATTCCTTCGTGGGCTTATTTATTTATAAGTTCTAAATTGGCACCTTTTGCAAAAGTAATAGTTGTTGGCGATTTGAATCTTTTAGAAACCGTTCTTTTTGCCGAAATAATTGATAAAATTGATTTATCACTTTATAAAGACAAACCAGTTATTATTAAAGGATGTTCCACAAAAACAATCCCTCAATCGGCTTACACAATTCTTGTTCAGAAATTACAACCACACGTAAAAAGCATTATGTATGGCGAGGCTTGCTCTAATGTGCCTTTGTATAAAAAGATCAACTAAACGCTGTTATTTTATTTATTTATTTTTTAATTTTGCGTCTTCAAAAAAAAGGAGATGAAAAAAAGGATTTTAAGTGTTGCATTGGTTTTGAGTTTTAGCCTAACTTTTGCACAAGGCAAAAAAATAATAATTAAAGAAGGTTGGTCTAAGAAAGGAAAAGTTACCTTGTTATTTAGCCAGTTTGGATTCTCTAATTGGATTACTGGTGGTGAAAATAATGTGGCGGGTAATTTGGGTTTAGATTACGATTTTAATTACGCAAAGAAGAATACAACTTGGGATACAAAAGCCTTAGCTTCGTATGGTTTAACAAAAACCAAAAATGGTGAATTTGCAAAGAAAACAGATGACCGTTTTGAATTGAATTCTGTTGTTGGTATAAAAGCGAGTAAAAATTGGTATTATTCGGCTTTTTTTAATTTTAAAACGCAATTTTCTAAAGGCTATATTTATAAAAAAGATGATAATGGCAAGGAAATTAGAATTGAACATACCAATTTTTTATCGCCCGCAGAATTGTCTTTAGGACCTGGTATGCAATGGAAAAAAAGCAACGAATTAAAGTTTAATATTGCCCCTGCAACTTCTAAATTAATCATCGTTGATAAAAATTTTACTTTGCCTAACAATGCTTATTTTGGTGTTGAAGAAGGGAAAGGCACTAAATTTGAATTGGGTTTTAGCGCCGCAGGTTTTGCTAAATTTGAAATAGTTGAAAATGTAACCATGGAAAACATTTTAATACTATTCTCAGACTACTTAGAAAACCCACAAAATGTAGATATTGATTATACAATGAACATTTTAATGAAAGTAAACAGCCATTTATCTACAAATTTCACTTTTCAAACAGTTTATGACAACAACTCTTATAGAGGCTTTCAAATAAGAGAGGTTTTTGGCGCGGGATTTAATTATAAATTTTAAGAAGAATTAAGCCAAAATTAGCTAATTTTCATCATCATATTCTTGATACAGAAAGTCGTTGTAAGGAAAACGTGTGATGTGAATTTTTTTAACTGCTTCAAAAATGACCTCTTTAAAATTGTCGAAATTTTCTTTTTCTAAGGCAGAAATAAACAAACAATCGCCATTTAATTTAGACATCCAAGTTTTTTGCCACTCCTCTAAAGTGTTATGTAATGTTGTCTTTTCGGTTTCTAAATCATCCTCGTCAATAGTTTGATGTGTATAAGCATCAATTTTATTAAAGACTAGAATAGTGGGTTTATCGTCACTTTTAATATCGGCTAAAATTTGGTTGACCGATGCAATATGATCTTCAAAATTTGGATGAGAAATATCTACAACATGCAATAACAAATCGGCTTCACGCACTTCGTCTAAAGTAGATTTAAACGATTCTACCAATTGTGTAGGTAATTTTCTGATAAAGCCAACAGTATCGGTCATCAAAAACGGCACATTTTTAATAACCACTTTTCTAACCGTGGTATCTAAAGTGGCAAACAGTTTATTTTCTGCAAAAACATCGCTTTTGCTGATGGCATTCATTAAGGTAGATTTACCAACATTTGTATAGCCCACTAAGGCAACACGTACCATTTTACCGCGATTTTTACGCTGCACCGCCATTTGTTTATCAATGGTTTTCAGCTTCTCTTTAAGTAAAGCAATTTTATCGCGAATAATACGTCTATCGGTTTCTATTTCTGTTTCACCAGGACCCCGCATGCCCATACCTCCTTTTTGCTTTTGTAAATGCGTCCATAAGCGCGTTAAGCGTGGCAGCATATATTCGCATTGTGCTTTTTCTACCTGTGTTCTGGCGTAAGAAGTTTGGGCGCGTTGTGCAAAAATATCGAGAATAAGATTGGTGCGATCTATGACTTTACATTCTAAAACTTTTTCGATATTTCGAAATTGAGCCGGGCTCAATTCATCATCAAAAATAACCGTTTCTATGCTGTGTTCTTTGACATATTTTGAAATTTCTTCGAGTTTACCAATCCCTAAATAAGTTTTAGGATGTGGCATTTCTAATTTTTGAGTAAAACGTTTTACCGCTTCTCCACCAGCAGTTAATGTTAAAAAGGCCAATTCATTTAAAAATTCCTCGGCTTGTTCTTCATTTTGATTTTGCGTTATAACACCTACTAATACGGCTTGCTCTATTGCCTTTACTTGTTTATCAATCATACTGCAAAGATATGCATTTAGTAATTTTGTGAGGGAATAAATCCTTTAAAACAATGCCTTAACAATATCTTCAACCTTAGAAGCCTTTAAGATTGTAATTTTGTGTTTACTTTCATTAATTTTAGCAAATTTTGAAATCATAATAGCTTCAAAACCGAGTTTTTCTGCTTCCAAAATCCGTTGTTCTATCCGGTTAACGGGGCGAATTTCACCTGCCAGACCAACCTCTGCGGCAAAGCAATAATTTTGTGGAATTGCCACATCTTGATTCGAAGATAAAATAGCCACAATAACAGCCAAATCTATGGCGGGATCATTCACGCTTATACCTCCGGCAATATTTAAAAACACATCTTTGGCACCCAACCTAAATCCGGCACGTTTTTCTAAAACCGCCAACATCATGTGTAAACGTTTAATGTTGTAACCAGTGACAGAGCGTTGCGGCGTACCGTAAACAGCGCTGCTTACCAAAGCCTGAACTTCTATCATAAACGGGCGATGCCCTTCTAAAGTTGCGGCAATAACAGAACCACTTAAAGCCGTATCTTTTTCTGAAATCAGTAATTCTGACGGATTAAGAACTTCGCGTAAACCCGTTTGTCGCATTTCGTAAATACCGAGTTCAGACGTAGCTCCAAACCTGTTTTTTTGCGCACGTAAAATGCGATACAGATGGTTGCGATCTCCTTCAAATTGAAGCACAACATCCACCATGTGTTCTAAAATCTTAGGTCCAGCAATAGTGCCTTCTTTGGTTATATGACCAATTAATATGACAGGTGTATTGGTTTCTTTGGCAAATTTTATAAGTTCTGCAGCTGTTTCTCTTATTTGTGTAATGCTTCCAGGAAGCGCATCAACCACGCTGGTGTGGAGTGTTTGAATAGAGTCAATTACCACAACTTCTGGTTGTACTTCTTCAATAGCGCTAAAAATTTGTTGGGTATTGGTTTCGGTTAAGATAAGGCATTCATTATTTTTTGCGCCCAAGCGTTCGCCGCGCATTTTAATTTGATTCTGACTTTCTTCGCCAGATACATAAAGGACTCTTTGAGACAAGCCTAGCGCCACTTGTAATATTAAAGTCGATTTGCCAATACCAGGTTCGCCACCTAATAAAACGACAGCGCCTTTTACAAGACCACCACCAAGCACATTGTCTAATTCTTTATTATTGGTGGCAATACGATCTTCTTTAGAAAATTGTATTTGGCTTAAAGCCAAAGCTTTTTGTGCATGTTTTTTATTGGGGCTTTGTTTCCAACTACGTTTTTCTTCTCTTACAATAACCTCTTCTACAATGGTATTCCATTCGCCACAAGAGGCACATTGTCCCATCCATTTGGCGTGTTGCGCCCCACAATTCTGACAGAAAAAAGTTGTTTTGGTTTTGGCCATAATCATTTTAAATGCTAACAAATATAAGGATTAGATAATTTATTAGCCTAAATAATATGAATATAAAGCATAAAAAAATCGCCCCGATTATTCAGGACGATTTTTAAAGTACTCGAGGTGGGAATCGAACCCACACTTCCGAAGAAACTGGATTTTGAATCCAGCGCGTCTACCAATTCCGCCACTCGAGCAAAAGCGTTTGCAAATATAATTTATTTGCTAAAATTAGCGCTATACTTTCTGAGCTTTTCTTTCCGCTTTAAGCGAAAGTAATTATTAGATTAATCAAAAATCTTACTCTAAAATTGCTAATATTTTTTAGCTTTGTACCCAGCAATAAATGTAATAAACAACCTACTAAAAAACAGCTAATTACATGAAAGATACAATTCTAGAACCTAAGATTTTTGCCTGTTCGCAAAGTATTGAATTAGCCAAAAAAATTGCCGAAGCTTATGGTGCAGAAATGGGATTGTCGAAAAAAACCGTTTTTAGCGACGGTGAATTTCAAGTTTCCTTTGAAGAGTCTATACGTGGACGACGCATTTTTATTATCGGCTCAACTTTTCCGAGCACAGACAATTTAATGGAAATGTTATTGATGATTGATGCTGCCAAACGCGCATCGGCTAGACATATAACAGCTGTGATGCCTTATTTTGGATGGGCAAGACAAGACAGAAAAGACAAACCGCGCGTACCAATTGCTGCTAAATTGGTAGCGAATTTATTGCAAGCTGCAGGCGCAACACGTATCATGACAATGGATTTACATGCAGATCAGATTCAAGGATTTTTTGAAAAACCTGTAGATCATTTATTTGCCTCAACCATGTTTTTACCTTATATAAAAAGGTTAAACCTAGATAATTTAACAATTGCTTCTCCAGATATGGGTGGCTCAAAGCGCGCTTATGCTTACTCAAAATTTCTGCATAGCGATGTTGTTATTTGTTACAAGCAACGTAAAAAAGCCAATGTTATTAGCAGAATGGAACTGATAGGTAAAGTTGAAGGCAAAAATGTAATCATTATAGATGATATGGTTGATACAGCTGGAACATTATGCAAGGCCGCCGAAATTATGTTAGAGAAAGGCGCAAAAGCTGTTTATGCCATTGCCACGCATGCAATTTTATCTGGTGAGGCTCACAAACGCATCTTAAACTCTAAGTTAGAGTTACTTATAGTAACTGATACCATCCCACTTAAAGTGGAAAATTCCAAAATAAAAGTTGTATCTTGCGCCCCTTTATTCGCAGAGGTGATGCATAAAGTTCACAACAATACATCGATAAGCGGAAAATTTTTAATGTAAACCATAATTAATAGTAAAAATGAAATTTATTACAATCAAAGGATCTAAAAGAGAAAGCGTAGGCAAGGTAGCAACCAAAGCCTTACGTAATGCTGACATGGTGCCTTGCGTATTATACGGAGGAAAACAAACAATACACTTTGCGGCAGAAGAAAAAGCATTTAAAAACTTAGTGTACACGCCTAACGTATATACAGCTAAGATTGAATTGGAAGACGGTCAAGTATTTGACGCTGTTTTACAAGATATTCAGTTTAGCCCTGTTACAGATAGAATTTTACACATAGATTTTTATCAGTTATTTGAAGATAAGTTAATTACAATGAATATTCCTGTAAAACTAAAGGGAAACGCTCCTGGTGTTTTGAACGGAGGGTCTCTTGCTTTTAACTTACGTAAGTTAAGTGTTCGTGCTTTACCTGCAGATTTACCTGATTTTCTTACAGCCGATATTTCTAAATTAAGAATAGGAAGTAAGGTTACGGTAAGTGAATTAACTAATGACAAATTCACAATAAATCATCCAGACAATACTGTTGTTGTTCAGGTTAGAATGGCTAGAGCTGCTATTGTTGAAGCTATTGTTGAAGGCGAAGAAGGTGAAGAAGGCGAAGAAGGCGAAGGAGAAGAGTCTTCATCAGAAGAAGCTACTGCACAAGAATAGTATTAGAATAAACATTTTATTAAAGCTTTTTGTTGGTTTGCCAGCAAAAAGCTTTTTTTATATATTTACATGATGTGTTTCCTAAACTTTGAAAACACAAAATTAGCTTTATGAAAAAATATCTTATTGTTGGTTTGGGTAATATTGGCGCTGAGTATATAAATACACGACACAATATTGGTTTTAAAATTCTTGACACCTTAGCAACCAAACAAAAGACCGTTTTCGAAACATCAAAATTAGGAGATGTGTCGCGTTTCAATTTTAAAGGACGCACATTTATTTTACTTAAGCCTTCTACTTTTATGAATTTAAGTGGTAAAGCTGTTAATTATTGGATGCAAAAAGAAAAAATAGAGACTTCAAATTTATTGATTGTTTGCGATGATATTAATTTAACGCTTGGCGCGATTAGATTAAAACCTAAAGGAAGTGACGGCGGTCATAACGGCTTAAAAGACATTCAAGAAGTGTTGCAAACAATCCAATATCCCAGACTTCGTTTTGGTGTTGGTGCCGATTTTTCTAAAGGAAACCAAGTAGATTATGTGTTGGGTAATTGGGAAGCTGATGAAATACTGATTTTATCAGAAAAGTTAGACAAAGCTTGTGATTGCATAAAATCTTTTGGGACAGAAGGTTTGGCAAATGCCATGAATACGTTTAATAATAAATAAACTGAAGTGGCAAGTTTCTGTTTTTAAAATAGATGTAGACTTCTTGTATTATTTACGAAACTACTTTTAAAAATTATAACAATCAAAGTCTTGAAAACAAAAAAGGCTTCCAAAAGGAAGCCTTTTTCTAATTTTTACAACTATTAATTTACAATAATATCGTCTATTTGAATGGTTGTTGTAATGCTAGAAGTGCCAAAATACTCAAATATAAAGAAGCCATTTCCGGTTAAACTTGCTGGAATAACATAATCTCCACTATTTGTAAAATTAGAGGCATAACCAGAAGTAGATCCACTTGCAATTGCAAAGCTAGTTGTAATATCTACAAGTGTTGCTTGACTCATATCGCCACCCGGAACATAATTGGTAGTGTAATATACTTTTAATACATCGCCTTTGTTATAACCATCTTTAGATTTGAAAGACAATTTGTTTCCTGGTGTAAAAGCAACAGGTATTGCTAAATAAGTTTTGTTGCTTCCACCAGAACTATACGATGTCATTTGGATATATTTATTATTGCTATAAGATTTTACATCCCAATACCTTGATCCAATAAATGCATCATTTATATATGATGGGAAGATTGCGCCCCCACTTGAGGTGTCATAACTTTCAAAATCTTCGGTAAAAGTTGCTAAATACTGAATATCAGTTCCGCCTATAGGTAAGTTAAAATCTAATCTTTCATTTAGCATATTTACATCGCGTTCTGTTCTTAAAATAATTTGATAAGTAGAATTGTATCGTGCTAAAACACCTCTTAATGTTCCTTTTCCTGTTGGCACTTTTAGGCCTGCAAAGTTGGCGAATCTACTGGTTCTAACGGTAAGAGAATTTGCGCCATCATTGGTAATATAAATACTAGAATCATAATTATCGGTTCTATCGGTATCATAAGTTCCACCAGCAGTTTCATCACTAAATTGAACATCATCAATCTCTACCAAGGTGTTTAAATAAGTGTCGCTACTTGCTTGAGATAAGCTAATGTGGTGTACAATATCATCTTCATTTACCACATCGCAAGTAGGTATAAGAAAGTTTTTATAGCTTAAACCTGATAAGCGATCTACAGTAAAAATTTCGGTTGGAGGCGCCCCAAAAATTAGACCTCTACCATAACCCGTTGGATTTGCATAAGCCAAGTCTTTTAATCTTAAAAATACTCTTTTACCTGGCTGAAGGTTTTTGGTGTAAGCATTAACTTCATCTACAGAAAGGTTGAAACCTTTTGAGCCATCAATGGGCTGAAAGTACATGCTTTTATAAAAATTACCACCTTCGTCACTCGAAATAACATAAGCTTCAATAATATCATCATCGGTATAGATTTGGGTTGCGTTTGTTGCCGTAGCATAAAGATCGGCTACTTCTTTTGTTTTTGTCAAACTAGGACTCACGCAATTTTCTTGAACAGGCGTGTTAAAAGTATCGTTCACACAACTCGAAAATAGGGTTGAGGCAAGTACAAGAACAATCAAGTTTTTAAATATATTTTTCATAACTTTTTTTTTAGAAGGTTAAATAAAGATTTACCATAAATGTTCTACCGTATCCATAGAAATATTTAGGAGCAAAAACACTTGCGCCAGTACTTTGATGGTCTTCAAATTCTTGTCGGTAAGTAGCGTTTCTCGATTGTTCAAAACCTCCTGTTTTATAGGTAAGGTCAAAAATATTATTTGCAACAGCAAAAAGACCCAAGGTTTTACCTTTGATTCTCCAAGTTTTTCCACCAATAAGATTAAAGAGATAAAAGGAATCGAATTTTTCTTGTTTTAAATAGCTATCTGCCAAAGGTTGATCTATGGTTAGGCCTGCATTATCGATATTTGTATAAAAATTATCGGTTCTTTTAATTGATGATACATCGAGATAATTATCAGATAAGTAATTGGCGTTTAATGAAATCCACCAAAATTTTGGAGCTCTATATTCAATACCAACCGAATAAGCTTTTTGAGGCATCCCCGATTGTTTTAAGCCAGCTAATTTTGTTTCGCCATAATTTATTACTGTTGAAGAGGCGTCATTTGTTAAACGGACATTTGGATTATTTGTAATGGTATAATCGCCATAAGCGGCAACACCAGTAACTTTTACGGTTGAGGTTAATTGATATTCAAGACCAGCTTCAATTCCCATATTCTTTTTATTCATACCCGTTACAACTTCAGATACAAAAGCGCCATTTCCACTGTTGCTCACAGCGTCGGCATAATAAAAATTGATGTCTGTTGCGTTTAAAGTTTCTGAGAAATAACCAGTAAATCGGGCTTTAAACTTTGGCGCTTTAACAATATAACTCAAATCTACCCCCCTAATGGTTTCGCTTGTGATGCCATCTGTAACACTATTGTTTACACGAGAATTAGGAAAAACATCTTTGGTACTTGGCGCTTTGGTCATATAAATTCCGTTAAAGTCGATAAAATTTCGCCCGGTTAATTTATAAGTTAAACCGCCTTTGAAACCAAAATTATCAAAAATCATTTTTTTACTTTTTCCGAAAGAATTTGTTGGGTAATAGCCGTTTTTATACAAACCATCTCTTTGATAACTAGAGTGCGAAAAAGTCTGTGCTAAATAGAAGTCAACTTTATTGTAAATAAATTTAAACTGTGTAAAAACATCTAATTTTTTAGCGTCAATATTGTAATTATAACCATAATGGTCATTTTTACCTACAGTTTTAAAAGGGTTATTTAAATCGGATTGTTGTTGATTTTCGGTTAAACCAAAGGTGCTAATATCCGTATAGAAATTGCCACCTAAAAGATCTAGCATATTCTTAAAATTCTTTGTTAACGATTGCGCATAATTTACACCCGCCGTCATTAAAACATTTTCAGAAATTTGTGTAGATAAATTGGTGTTGAAGGTTGCAATATTTTCGTCATTACGATCTTCGTATAAAACAAAACGGCTTCCGTTAGTCAAGTTTTCTTGATTAACACGGTAAATCTCACCCCAATTTAGCTGACTATTTGAAAGAAAATTAACGCGTGTTGCCTCTGTATTAGCAATATTTTCTGGAGTATTGCCCGTATAAACGCCATCAAAAAAAGAATTGGAATAGTAACTAGGGAGTTTTCTGTAATAAGTTGGGTCAGGATTATCGGCCTTTGTATAATCAATACGGCTATTGCCTATATGACCTATTTGATAAGAAACGGTTGTGGTTAAATTTGTTTCAGGATTTATTTTCCAAAAATGAGATAACATAAACAAGGGTTCTTCTGTTTCTTTAATCCTAGAATTTCTTTTTTCACCTTCTTGAGTTCCCCAATACGAATTGTATTTAACCCCTGATAAATCGCTTAGTTCAGCTGTATTTGGCGAACTTTTACCACGTTTATTTTGAGCGTAAATTGCTGTAAAATTTAAACTTTGGTTATCGTTTAATTTTCTTTCTATACTCGCAAACAAAGAATTTGCATCGTATGATGTACCCTCGTAATACCCATCTTGAGCCCAGCGTCTGCCAGCCGAAAATACATAAGCCCAACCATTTGCATTCATGCCAGAAGCATGCGTTGCCATTGTTCTTGAACTATAATTAGTATTGGTGTTTAAATAAGAAATTCTGGTTCCAGGGCGGTAAACAGAAGCTCTTGTATTTATTTCTTGAGTTCCAGCAATGCCTCCAAAAGTATAATCTGAAGCCGCAGAACCGTTTGTGAATTCTTGATTTCTAGTTGCGTCGTTTAAGCCTCCCCAATCATTATATTGAGGCCTACCATTTGCAACTTTATTCATAACAATGCCATTTATCATTACCGAAGCATATTTGTTGTCGAGCCCTCTCACCCTAAATCGTGCTTGGCCAAAATTATAGGCTGCAGCTTGTAAAAAAACATCTTTACTTGCTTGAAGCATTCCGGCAGTACTTTCTGAGCCACTGTTATCATCAGATAAATCATTTTCAGATAGTGTTATTAAGCCATAAAGTTTTTCTTGGGTAAGATCTTCCTCTAAAGAGATATCTCCCAGCTCTAAGATTTCACCCTCAATAAGTTCAATTTGAATTAAGAGATCTCTATAGCCATTACTTTTAACAAGTAATAATTGTTTTCCAGAAACCACATTGGTTATGGAGAATTCTCCACCTACATCTGTAATTTGCGATAAATTTGTGTTTTGAATAGAAGCGATGGCGCTTTCTATCGGTTTGAGTGTTTTCGAATCAATAATTTTACCCGTAACACCAGTAATTGATTGACTGTAACTAAACACCACTTGGATTACCAGAAAGGTGCTAATAAATAGTTTTTTCATAATTAAATTTGGTTAAGTTCCTTATAAATTTCACAAGCGAAAATAAGGGAGTTAAATTTACGAGAATTTATTTTATTTTATATGATTTTTATCAAACTATTGCACTTATTAATTGAACTTAGTCCTTTAAAGGAATTATATTTGCTTGAAATAGTTTTCTTAGCACTACAATCATAGTCAATTAGAAGGATTGTTTTATATTTGTACACCTAGTGATTATTTAACTTTAAAAT